>JAJCYA010000017.1 GCA_029263095.1 Acidimicrobiia bacterium
GACGGAGATGCCGAGCGTCGGCACGATCGGTCTTGGCCCGCTTCTTACGACCCCGCAACGTCGCCGTGTCCGCCGGCTCCGCCAGGTGCGCCTCAACCCCGGCGTGTTGCAGTTCCTCGACCACGAACCGCCACCCGGTGCACCCCTCAGTAGCGAACACCGCGTCCTGGCCCTCAAAACGCCTCAACCACTGGCGCAGCTCGACCCGGGTCGCCGGCACAATCCGACCCACCTCCACCTCGCCGGTCACGGTGTCGAGATGGTCATACGTGATCTGAGCCCGATGCACATCCAAACCGCCTACGATCGACATCAGGGACCTCCTTCGAAAGCTCCGCCCCAAAGGGCCTATTCAGCACACCAGTGTGCTTGAGCCGGAGGGGGTCCCCCACATGTCATCTGTCAGGAGTTCGCTGCCAGGTCCATACCGATCACACTGACAGCGTCGCCGACACGCATCCGCGCGACTGGTGAGCACTAGAAGCAGGATGTGGGAAGCTCATGACGTAGATGAAGACGCCTAACACTCTCGGATCCGCATCGCGCTCTGGCGGGCTGGGTCAGTGGTGGGTGGCGGCGGTTGCCGCAATGGTGGTCATCGTTGCGGGTGTGGGTTCGGTCTTTCTGGCCGGTCGACTCGGCGGTGGTGACGATGCCTCATCCGGAGACCCCGGCAATCAACCGGATGTTGGTGACGTTGCGGGTTCGATCGAGGGGCGCTGGGTCCTGGAGTCGTGGGAGGAGAGTGGGGAACAGATCATGGTCGGTGTGAACACCGTGAGCGAACCATGGATCGAGTTCACGGGGACATTCGAGGGCGCTCGGGACTCGTTCACCAGCGGCGACGGTACTGGGATGGCAGGAACGTTCGTGGGTTCGCCTGGGTGCAACGGCATCCGAGAGACAGGCTATGAGTTCTCGGCGGGGTTCCTCCTCCTCGACGAGGCCGAGGTGCAGGCGGTGGGGTGTGAGCCGGACCGGGCCGAGGAGGTTCTGTTGGCCATGTTGTGGAACACCTCGGACGGCATCGAGGTCGTCATGGACGGCGATCGGATGGAATGGCTCGGCAGCAATCTCGAAGGCGTCGTGTACCCGCTCGCGTTTCGCCGCGATGGTTCACCTCCTCCCGACGTCAGCAACACCTTGGCGACTACGCACCGTGAGCGGGCGACGCCCCCGGCGCCGTAGGTGTAGAAGGTCGACAACCCCTCAGCTCCCCAGACCTACCCGCAAGAGTGAGGACAGGGGTTCCCACCCGATTGTACTAGTGTTATAGTTCACTAGTGAGCTAGTGATATAGGTCACCTCGGTTGGATGACCACCGACGACTCGGAGGCCGGGTATGGCATTACCGATTCAGATCGACAAGCAGAACGGGATACCGGTCTATGTGCAGCTGACCGAACGAATACGGCTTCTCATCCGTGAGGGGATCCTCAAGACCGGAGATCCGATGCCTACGGTCCGCAGCCTCGCAGTGGATCTTGGGATCAACGCCAATACCGTTTCGAGGGTCTACCACGAACTTGCGACCAATGACCTATTGCGGGCAGAACGGGGGAGGGGGACATTCGTAGCGGATGATGCAAGCGAACCGATGCCCGAGCAGGATTTCATGATGCTCGAGCGCGAGGTGCTCGATTTAGTGCGATCGGCCAAGGAAGCCGGCATGACTGCCAAGGAGCTGTCCCAGTTCATCGAGACCAGGTGGAAGAAGGAGTCGAGCAAGGAGTCCCAAGATGTTTAGAGGTACCAACAACGTCATTGCATTGCTGCTGCTCGTGGCGACAGGAGTTGTGACCGGCGCCTTTGCGGTGGCCGACCTTGCCTATTGGTGGGCTCCGCTAATCGGCGGCTTGATATTGACGTTCTCCCCACGGCAGGTTCTCGAGTGGGAGCGCGGCATTCTGCTCCGTATTGGACGGTTTAGGCGAACGCTTCAGCCCGGGATCTCGTGGATCGTGCCCGGATTCGATTCGGTCACCCGCAAGGTCGACATGCGAATCCGCTCGACACATTTCAAGGCGGAAGCCACTCTGACCAAGGACACCGTGCCGGTGAATGTCGATGCGGTGCTGTTCTGGGTGGTCATCGATGCCGAGAAGGCGGTTCTCGAGGTCGAGCACTTCCTGTCCACCGTCAGTTGGGCGGCGCAGACCACGCTGCGTGACGTGATCGGGCGAACCGAACTGGTTCGAATGATCACGGATCGGGCGACGCTCGACCAGGAGTTGCGGGACACCATCGACGCCAAGACGCACGATTGGGGCGTAACGGTTCAATCCGTGGAGATCCGCGACGTGATGATTCCGCGAACACTCGAAGATGCCATGAGCCGCAAGGCTCAGGCAGAGCGGGAGCGTGAATCCCGGATCATTCTTGCTGCCGGTGAGCAACGAATCGCCGACGAGATGCACGAGGCTGCACGCCGGTATGAGGACGACCCGATCGCCCTGAGGCTCCGAGCCATGAACGTCACGTACGAGTCGATCAAGGAGTGCGACTCGCTGATGGTCATCCCTTCAGGAATGGGCGATTCGATCAACCCAGGGGTGATTGGAATGATCGCCGCCGGTATGGGACTCGAGCAAGGAAACGGACAACGAGAGACAGTTGAATCCAACGTTGAGAGCTAGCTGAACCTCGAGCAGAGTCCTGGTTAACGATCTGCGCTAGAACCTGGTCGCCGGTCGCCGGTCGCCGGTCGCCGGTCGCCGGTCGGTGGTCGCTGGTCGGTGGTCGCTGGTCGCTGGTCGCTACGGCAGGATCGTGAGGATCGCCGGGGAGGCGATCGTGTGAAAGACGATCGCTCCCGAGAAGAACCCGGCGAGGTAGACGAATGAACTCCCGGCTCCTTGAGCGGCGAGGACGTGCTGACGGAAGGGGCAGCCGTTGGCAAGCACCGATACGTAGCCCACTCCCAGGCCACCCGCCGCAGTAAGGAAGAGGGCCGTCATGTCCGGACGCCCGAATTCCCCGACCGGCGCACCACCCACGAGGCTGCTCAGTGGGAAGGCGATCCAGGCGACCAGGCCAAAAGCGACCAGCCCTTTGAGGAGAAACGTGTCGCGAACCAGGATCCAGTCGCGGATGCCTCCCACGAAGCACATTCGGGAGCGCTGACCGACGAAGCCGATGACGATTCCCCCGACCAGGCTGGCGATAGCGGCGACCGTCATTGCAACGCCCTTCGTCGCAGCCAGAAGGTTGCGAGAACGACCCCGATTGCCATTGCCGTAAACCCGGCGGCCCCCAGCATGTCGCCCGCCGATGTGCGCAGCAACAGTCGGATGGAACAACCGGCTGCGAGGAGGGCGGCATTCATCACCAACATGCCGTAGACGAAGTTCTTGAGGGGCTTGCGGGGGCGTCTCCAGCGGAATTCACCGCTGGCCACCGCGGCGATCCATGCTCCGATCAATACGCCCACGACGGTGAGCAGCGGAAACACCAGAGAGGCGGGGGCAACGGTGAGGCGGGATTCTGCGAGACGATTGGCGGACCAATTGATCAGATCTCGACCGTGGCAGGCCATGCAGATCCCATACGCCTCCGGGGGGCGCACCTCAAAGAATGCACCGGCCGCGACGGCAACCAGCGCCAAGATCACACCGGCTTGGAGACCGGTCACCCGCGTGGTGCGGCGCTGCTTCACGGCGCCCGGCTCAGACTCGGATTCGGTCACCGGCCTTGTCTCCGACTGAACCACTGCCGCCGTTCCGACCTCGGCCGATCGTCTTTCCAGCCATCCGTCCGCGGTATGTATTGGATGATCTCGTCCACCTGGACCTTCTTGTCGTCGAGGCGGGTCCTAGCAATCTCCCGCTCGGCGTACGGGATGCGGAGAGCCACGCCACAGTTTGGGCTGAGCTCCTTGGGTCCGGGGACGAGCAACACGTCCAGTCCGGCCGCGCCGAGGACCTTTTCCGCCCGGATGGCGTGGTGGGAGGCAAAGAATGTGACGAGTCCGTCAAGCACCGCCGGCATCGTTGCCCCCTTCCGTTCGACTCCGAGCCCACGCCGCGATCTCGTCGATTGCGGTCAGTGCTCGGTCGACTTCTGACTCTGTGTTGAAGAGAGAGAACCCGAAGCGCACGCTTCCCGTCGGGAAGGTTCCCATCGTCTTGTGAGCTCCGGGGGCGCAGTGGAGTCCGACTCGACTCATGATGTCGTACTGCTGATCGAGCAGTGTGCCGACCTCTGATGGAGTGAGGCCCGTGACGTTGAAGGAGATCACGCCACAGCGATCTGTCAACTTCTCAGGCCCGTGAACGACTACTCCCGGAATCTTCATGGCTCCGGCGAGGAACCGAGCGACCAGTGCCCGTTCGTGAGACTCAATCTGCGCTACGCCCGCTTCGAGGACGTGCCCGATACCGGTTGCCAATCCGGCCAACCCGGCGACATTGAGGGTTCCGCTCTCATACATGTCCGGCATGAAGTCTGGTTGAACCTCCAGATCGGACAGGCTGCCGGTGCCCCCCCTCAGGAGGGGCTGGGGCGTGAGTCCCTCGCGTATGTAGAGGCCTCCCGTCCCGGTCGGGCCGAGTAGTCCTTTGTGTCCTGTGATGGCAACCATGTCGAGACCCATCGTTTCGACATCGATCGGGATGGCACCTGCCGTCTGCGATGCATCGATCAGGTAGGGAACACCGGATTCGCGGGCGACCTTCGCCACATCCGCTATCGGTACCAGCGAGCCCATCACGTTGCTGCCGTGGACCGTGGCGATCAACCGGGTGTTGGGTTGCAGCGCCGCTCTCACGTCGTCCGGATCCAGCAGGCCGTAGCGATCGCAGGCGATCACCGTCAGCTCGACCCCGATCGATTCGAGGTGGCGTAGCGGTCGCATGACTGAGTTGTGCTCGATGCTGGTCGTGATCGCGTGATCGCCCGGCCGGAGCAGGCCGAGAATCGCGAGGTTGAGGCCCTCGGTCGCGTTCTTGGTGAGGACGATCTGCGTGGGATCGCTCGCATTGAGCAGATTGGCAATCCCGTCACGGGCGTCCTCGACGACTCGGGCGGCGGCGATGGACATTCGATGTCCCGATCGGCCCGGATTGCCACCCGCCAATCCGAAGTACGCCTCGAGGGCCGCACGGACCTCCGGCGGTTTGGGCCACGATGTGGCAGCGTTGTCGAAGTAGACGGGGGTAGTCATCAGGTCTCGGCGTATCGGCTCAGGAGTCGCTCGTCGTTGAGCACCTCCGGCATGGGTTGCACGGTGTTGAGGAGATTGGCGCACTGTCCCAGCCCGAGGGTGTTGTGGCCCTCGAAGTCCAACAACACTGCCCCCACCTCGGGAAAACCGGTGTTGAAGGTTGCGATCAGCCCCTCGAGGACCCGACGTACCGACTCGGGGTGGTCGACGGCGAACGAACGTAGAGATTCGCGAAATGTGAGACTCAGGGAGAGCAGTTCGTTCCCGCCCAGATCGACTCTCAATGGCTCCAGATCAGATGGAAGGCCGGTAAGGCGGGTGTCGGCAGGACCCTCGAGATAGGCGTCGAGAAGATCCGCTGGCCTGATCCGGTTGGTCGGTTGGGCGACCAGCATGTCGAGTTGCTCGTCGTAGAAGTAGAGGAGGTGACCGCTCGTGTTCGTTTCCAACAGGACGCCGTCGACGGTCACGCTGACCTCGTCGATGCCCGGCCACGATCTCATCGTTTGGTACACCGCCTCGGTGGTCATCGCAGATGCCTCTGCCCCGTAGGTTCCGGACAAGTCGACCGTGAGGACTGAGCCGTCGAGCAACACGCTGCGGGCGATCGTCCCCTCGGGGATCAGGTTGATGAGCCCGGTTCCGTCTGCCGGACCGGCGAGAAAGGTGTCGACGAGGGCCTCGGGTGTGGCGGCATCGCGAGGCACGGTACGTGACACCGGGACCAGGTACTCACCGTCTCCGTAGAACAGTGTCACCGACGTCCTACCCAGCCACGGCAGCCAGCGGACGAGCGCGCTGTCGGTCCCATCGGCCGCGAGACTGCGCCCCACGTATCCGGCGCCGATCACGGCGAGCACCAGCACGGCCGCGCGAATGCGGCGTGGGGATCTGCGAACGTGGCTCGGCCCTCCCTCGGATGCGTTGGCGGAGTCTTGTGAGGTGCGCACAGCTATTGCCCGTATATCTCGATCTCGACGGCGCCGGTGTTTCCGCCGGTGGTCGCTTCCATGTCAATCCGGATGATCTGGCCTGTGGTTGTGAGGTCCGAGACCACCAGTCCGATGCCCGCCGCAAAGGGCCCCAGTGTCTCGTCACCGTCCACCGTCACGGTGTAGCTGTTGGTGATCGATGTCCCGTCCGACATCTCGCGGGTACGGAACCCGATTCCAGCGACCTCCATCGGAGCGCCGAGGTCGATGACGATAAAGGCATCGTCGCCATCACCTCGGCTCGACCACTCGGTTGAGAGTGAGCCGTCGATCGCGTTGACTCCGGCGAAGCTGTCGCTGAAGTCGCTGCTGGTCTCGACCACAGTCGCCTCCAACGAGAGGTTGGTGCGGGCGGCCGTCCCATCGGCGGCCGGGGTGGTGAACTGCTCGACCTCACCGACGTAGATGGTTCCGTCGGAGGCAGTGCCCTGGACTCGGTACAGCACCGTCGTCCCCGGCTCCAAGTCGGTCATCAGGGGATGATGGTTTCTGTGTCCTCCGCCGGCCATGTCGGTGTCGGTGGCCAGCCCTCCGAACTGTGTCGTTGGTCCGAAGACCACCGAACACACCACGTCGATCGTCGTGTCGAGGCGGAGTACGGCCGAGGTACCCGAGTCGTCGACCTCTACGAAGAACTCGCCGTCCAGGATCTCATCGATCGGCCGGACCGGGAATCCGGTGGCATCGCTGGTGGCATCCGAAGAAGCCCCGCCCATTCCCGACTGACCCGCGTTGGCGTCCGCACCCGAATCCCGGTTTGCCATCACCAAGCCAATGACGACTGGGATCAAGACGAGCCCGACGGCTCCCAGCAGCAGGAGATTCCCTCGGCGGTTGTCCTTCGCCGGCTCAGATGCTTCGTTCGTCTCGTTGTCATGCATTGCCGTTGCTCCGTTTCAGCGTGGCGGTGCCACGGTTTCTTCAAACTTTGTGTTCCTGGTCAACCTGACGAGTTCGAACCCGGCGATCGCGACTACTCCGATGCCAACCCACATGGCGAGCGAGACGGAAGCTCTCTCCATGCCTACTGGAAGGGCCGAAGGGAGCACGGGTGCGGTGAGAGCCGTTCCGGTGTTGATGGTCCACCACAGCATGGCGGTACCCGCCAGCCCCACCGCGGCCCAGCTGCGGATGCTCGAAACGCCCAACCACAGCGCCGCCACTGCAGCCGCGATTCCGATCGCCGGGACGGCGGCTCCCGTCGGCAGACCTCGATCGAATCCGGGGGTGGCCGCAAACTGGACCATCGCCACGAAGAGGGTCATGGCTCCGAAGAGCAATGCGGTGATCGCGGTCGATTTCACCCTGCCGCGGCGATAGGAGAGCAGCGGCAGCACTCCAAGGATTCCAACGAGCAGCGGTCCCACGGGATTGGTCGATGGGAAGTAGAGCAGCTCGCCGCGGACCTCGGTCTCGACGTCGTTGACTGTGAGGGTCAAGCTCCATGGGAAGACGACTTCGGCGCGGTCTCCGGCGATGGTCGGCGGGAGGTCGGGGCTCATCCAGTGGGTTCGATGGTCGTGCCAGGCAAATCTTCCACCGGAGCCGACCTGCTCCCACTCGGCGGCGGCCTGAGTATCGGCCGTCTCCGGTATCTGGGTGACCCCGTATCGATCCTGGTTGATATAGCGCGCCGGTGACCGGGTGTTGAGCCAGACCGCACCAGCGGCATCGATGAGAAGATACGGCTCGCCGAAGTACCCGGGCACTTCGATGGTGCTTCCTTCCGCTACTGCAACGCTGAGAAAAGCGTCGCCGCCCACCACCTCGATGGTGACGCCCTCAGGAAGGGGGTCCACGACGTTCACCACCGATCGGTAGTTGGTGGGAACCGCCGGGTCGGCGAGAACCGGATCCGCCATCAGGACGAGCAGCACGATTGTGAGCAGCCCCACCTTGATTGCGGAACGCATGCTTGGCGCGCTGCCGCGAGCTCGGCGGGACGAGTCGTTCACGCTCCCACGACCTCCGAGGCATCGACGGTGAAGGCCAGCACGAGCCTGCCGAGGATGTCGGCAAGTGCGGTCCACCCTTCGCTCCCCTCGCCGAGAAGTGCTGCCCACTCGGTGAAGATCTCCGCCAGTCTCGCCCTCAGCAGCGGCTCACCAGCGGTAATGCTGGCGGCGAGACGTCCGAACAGGCAGCCGTGGGGTCGGTGCGGGTCGGCGTGGTGTTCGCTGACCGGTCCGAGGCATGCTTCACGGATCGTTCGAAGGCGGCTCGCAGGATCGCCCGGTTCGGCAAGCATCGGTTCGATCACGTCGGTGCGAAACAGGTCCCATGATCGGTCGAGGGCCGCCAGCGTCAGGTCCTCCTTCGAGGAGAAGAAGTGATAGAAGCTGCCCTTCTGAACCCCTGCGACCTCACAGAGCGCCTTTACTCCGACCGATCGATAGCCCTGGGAGTGGAGCAGGCCGACTGCCCCTTCGATCAGGCGGTCGCGTGTATCGAGACCGTGGTTTTGTGTTGTGGTCATCGCCCTAACTCCAGAGCTCAAAGATCCACCCGGTCACCTTGTGGAAGTTGTAGGTGACCATCAGGAGCCCGAGCGAGATCATGATCACGGCGCTGAGGCCGCCGATATAGGGCCGAGCCTTCTCGACCCAACTCACCAGTGGAACGGCTTTGGTGACGAGGAACGCCGCAATCAGGAATATGAAGCCGACAGTCGCCGAGAACGTCAGCATGATGAGGCCGCCGGTGACGGGTGAGCCGGTGGCGCCCGCGTAGAGCAGAAGCGCCGACAGAACTGTCGCCGAGAAGCAGGAGAGGCACCCGACGGCGAACGTCGAACCCATCATCGCTGAGCCGATGGCCCCGGACTCATCGGGTTTGTTGAAGCCTGGGATCTTGCAGACCATGGGGACATTCGCTTGGGCGGCAACTCGAATCCCCAGGATGATCACAGCAAGGCCAGCGACAATGGAGACGGGACGCGCCCATGCGGTGACGTTTTCCAACTTGCCGACTGAACTCCCCACGTATCCGGCAAATATCCCCCCGATGGTGTAGATAATCGTGAACCCTGCAATGAAGTAGAGCGCAGTTGTCATCATCTTGCGGGTCGCCTTGGCAGTGCTCCCGCCTTCTTGTGATGCCTGGCCGGCGAGTACTGCTGTGTAGTAGGTGGCAAGCAGGAGTAGACACGGCGAAAGCGCGGTCAACATTCCGCCGAAGATTGCGAAGAGTGCCGGAACCGTTAACGAACCGCTGGTGATTCCGATCTCAGCGGCACTTGCGCTCAGAACACCGGCCCCGAGCGAGTCGTCGAGGTCCCAGCCGAATTCGGCGTTGGCGGTCCCGCTGAGGGTCATCTCGATCCGGTCGCCGTCTTGGACGAGGAGTCGTGGACCCTCGTCGGCGACGAAGAGAATCTGGGTCACCCTGTGGTGTTCGCCGTCATCGATCTGCGCCATACGGAAGATTTCGAGGGATTCATCCCCCGCGGTCACTTCAAAGTTGGGCAGGTCCTCTGGGAGTTCGCCGACGTGGACGGTTTCGAACATGAAGAACCCGATCGCTGCAGTGTCGCCGGTGTCGGGGATGTCGCGTGCACTCCACTCGAAGTACCAGGATGGCGTGTACAGCACCTCGAATTCGATGTCTCCCCCAACGGTTCGGAGGAGCCTGTCTGTGATGTCCTGTTGGCTCAGCACCGTCGCATCGGGGCGATCGGTTTCAGGAGTCGTGCCGGTCAGCAGGATGCCGAGGGCGACGCCGGCGACTACCAGGAGAACGATGGCTATGAGCCCGGTGCGGCGGAGCAGTGAATCCTTCTTTGGAGGTACGCCGCCGTCAAACTCCGGCTGGATGATCGGTGCTTCGGGCTGCTTCAGTGTTGTCATCTCATTCTCCTCAGAGGGGCCACACGTAGATGGATATTGCGAATTCGATGGGGTCGGCCCCTGGGATCTGGAGTTCGGTATCGAGTTGCCAAGGACCGAACATGAAGAAGTCGTACGAGGTGGAATACGTGCCGTTGGAAATGTGCGGGATTTGGGTCTCAAAGGGTCCGTGACCCATGACGATCATGTCCCACATCGTGTCGATCGCGGCGTCCGTGATTGGCTCTCCATTCCGGGTGAGGGAGAGTTCGACCTCGACATCGAAGGCGGTGGGCGGAAAGGGCGTCATCTCGATCGTCAAGAAGACATCGTCGCCGAGTGGTATGGCGTCGCCGTTGTCGAGCCGCACCTCACCGGTGGCGGGTGTGATGTAGCGAAGCCGAGGGAGACCGGCCACATCCTCTTCTTGGCGGGTTAGGGCCTCCTCGGCAGTTGAGGGAGCGTCGCCAACCGGGATCGCGGCGGCAGCTTGTTGTTCGGTCGGGTTGACGTCAGGGTCTGCGAAGGAGCTCTGCGATGCGGCGGTCTCGCCCGGGCTCGGTGGCCGGGTTTCACCGGCCGAAGCAACGGCAAAACCAACGAGCGTGGGGACGACAAGGGCAAGTGCCAGCAAGAGTCCATAGCTCGCCGTGCGGCGGTTCTTGTTCTTAGCGGCCGACAGGGGCATGCGGGCGACTATGCCTACTAGGCGACCGGTCAACTAGGGCCATTCGACTCGGAACCGTAGTGCCGTTCAGGCCTCGGTGTCGCCCACCGTCGTGTCACCTGTTTCTGTGTCGTCGGTGGTGCCTTCGGTACCCGTGTCGTCACCGGAAGCCAGGTCGCGCAGATCGGATATGGCGTCGGCAACCTGTTGCACCTCGACCGAGTACTCGGCCGACGCCGCCCTTCGCAGCGTCCCGTCGTCGGGTGCCTCGAGTCCCGCGATGATGTCCTCAACCTTGAGATGCAGATCGCTCACCTCGACGACGAGTGCAACGTGTCCCTCTCCAAACCCTTCGGGGATCCCGCTCACCGCGGCGATATCGTTTTCCCAGTCCCTTAGCTGCAGCCGTAGATCCTCGAATGCCTGACGAGTGTCGCCGAAAGCCACCTCGTGTGACTCCCAGGACGCATTGATCCGCTCTGTCTCGGCGGCAAACTGCTCGAGCTGATTGTCGAAGATGTCGAGCGTCACCATGAAGGCGGCAACCTCTGGTGGGAATGTTGTCGTAGAGGATGTCGGCGTTGTCGGGAATGCAGGATCCTCTCCACCATCAGGCACTCCTGTCGGGCCTGGGGCGGGCTCTATGCCGTTGACGAAGGTATAGGTGAGAACCACCATCGCCACGATGATGAGCGGGAGTATCCATCGCCCGTGCTTGGGGTCGTGACTCAGCACGGGCAAAACGGTAGTCGCCAAACGCCGCTTTCTGTCCCATCCACGGGGCTACCCTCGGACAACATGGAGCTACAAGGTGTGACGGCGCTGGTGACCGGTGGTGCGCATCGGGTAGGAAGGGCCGTCGTGATGGCGTTGGCGGAGGTCGGGTGCAATCTGTTGCTGCACTACAACCGCTCCTCGGAGGCCGCCGAAGAGACCGCGACTGAGGTCAAGGCCGTTGGTGGCGAGGTGCGGCTGATTGGGGCCGATCTCAGTGATCCGTCTCGATCCGATGAGATCATCGCCGGGGCTGGGGACCTCGCACCGGTCAGGATCTTGGTCAATAGCGCTGCGGTGTTTTCAAATGACACTCTTGGCTATGTCGAATCCGCAGGCTGGGATCGGACGATGGCAGTCAACCTTCGGGCCCCCGTGTTCCTGACGCAAGCGCTGGCTCGGGCGCTCCCGGACGACGTCGCCGGTTCGGTGGTCAACATCACCGACTGGCGGACTGCTCGCCCTTATCCCGATCACTTCTCATACACGGTTGCCAAGGGAGGAGTTGATACGTTCACCGCGGCGGCGGCTGTAGCCCTTGCACCCAAGATCCGAGTGAATGGCGTTGCGCTTGGTGCGATCCTCCCTCCGGCCGGCAAGGACTCTGCCTACCTCAGGGAATTGGCACAGGAGATTCCGCTGCAGCGCGTCGGAGGCACCGAACCCGTTTCACAGGCCGTTCTCTTCCTGCTCCGCAATCACTTCATTACAGGAGAAATCATTCGCCTCGACGGTGGAGCTCACCTTCGGTAGGCGGGCCGGATCGGTAGATTTGCCCATGTGGATCGAATCGTCATCAAAGACCTGTTGCTGCGCGGCATCGTCGGTATCAACCCGGATGAGCGAACCAATCGCCAGGACATCCTGATCAATGTGATCATGTGGGCCGACACCGCCGCAGCGGCGCGCAGCGACGACATCGCCGACGCCGTCAATTACCGCACCATCACAAAGGCGATCATCTCCCACGTTGAAGGCGGTGAGCCGATGCTGGTGGAACGACTCGTACAGGAGATAGCCGACTTGTGCCTCTCGGCGGACGAGCGGATCTCGGATGTGGAGGCCACCGTCGAAAAGCCGGGCGCTCTTCGGTACGCCCGGTCGGTTGGCGTCACCATCAGGCGATCGCGGTCCTCATGACCAGGGCCGTCATCTCATTGGGGAGCAACGTAGACCCCGAACAGAACATTCGGTTGGCGGTGAGGCTGCTCGATCGGTGCGATGGATGGAGCGTGCGGGCGGTGAGCCCGTCCTATGCAGGGCGGGCTGTGGGTACGGATGGTCCCGACTTTCACAATGCTGCTGCGCTCGTTGTGACCGATCTCGAGCCGTCGGAGTTGAAGACCCGGTTGCGGGCGATCGAAGAGCGGATGGGCCGGATTCGTACCGAAGACAAGTTCGCTCCTCGTCAGATCGATCTCGATGTCGTGCTCTACGAGGGTTTCGAAGGGGAGGTGGACGGCACCGCCATCCCCGATCCGGGACTCGAGACGTACTCCTACCTCGCGGTGCCTGCGGCCGATCTCGCTCCCGAGTGGGAATATCGGACCGGGGGTTCGACCTTGAGAGCCCTTGCGGAGTCGATGGATCGAGAGGGACTCGAACTCATGAGCAGTGAACTGGCACCTATGGACCACACGCGGCGCTATGCACTCGAAACGAGCATGGAGGCCGACAACGGCGAGGTCTATGACTCGGAGATGGAATCCAACGTCAAGGAGATGCTCCTTGCCGTTGGGGAGGATCCGGAGCGCGAGGGTTTGGCGCGGACGCCGCTGCGGGTCGCCAAGGCCATGGACTTCCTCACCAGTGGCTACACCACCTCACTCGATGAGGCCGTAAACAACGCAATCTTCGAGACCGACGCCGACGAAATGGTGCTCGTCAAAGACATCGAGTTCTACTCGTTGTGCGAGCACCACATGCTCCCGTTCTTTGGCAGGGCCCATGTGGCCTACCTCCCCAACAAGAGGATCATCGGCCTCAGCAAGGTGGCTCGGATCGTCGACGTCTTTGCCAGGCGCCTCCAGGTTCAGGAGCGGCTAACCAACCAGGTGGCCGATGCAATCGAAGACGTGCTCGATCCGCACGGTGTCGGCGTTGTCATGGAGGGAAGCCATTTCTGCATGATGATGCGCGGCGTCCAGAAGCAGGGGTCGTCGACGGTGACGTCGGCGATGAGAGGCGGCTTCAAGTCGAACCACAGCACCAGATCCGAGTTCATGGAGCTGATCAAGGGCTGAGCTGCCCTTGGCGGGGTGTCTGCCGCCCTTTCGCCGACTGATATCCTCGCCATCTTCCCGGGAGAGGTCATGAGGATCCTTTTCGCCGACAAGTTTCCGGCTGAGCAGCTGACCGAGATTGGCGCGCGCGGCCACGAGTGGGAGCTACGACCGGATCTGACCGCTTCCGAGCTCCCCGGTGCCATCTCGGGCTACGACGTTCTTGTTGTGCGCAGTACCGAGGTGAGAGCGGACACGCTCGATTCCGCCGACACTCTGAAGCTGGTGATCAGGGCGGGCACGGGTTACAACACGATCGACCTGGCCGCCGCTGCGGGACACGGTGTGAGCGTCTGCAATGTGCCGGGGAAGAACGCAGTTGCAGTCGCCGAATTGGCGTTTGGTCTGCTCTTGGCCATTGACCGCAATATCCCGGACAACGTCATGGACTTGCGGGCCGGTAGGTGGAACAAGTCTCGCTATCAGAAGGCTCGAGGCCTCCTGGGACGAGCAGTAGGGGTTGTGGGGATCGGGGCCGTCGGACTGGCGTTTGCGGAGCGAGCGCATGCCTTCGGCATGGAGGTCCACGTTCTCGGCAGCGACCGGCGCTCCGACGAAACCATGCGCCGTCTGACAGCCGTAGGCGCCGAGTACCACCCGGATCTTCTCAGCGTGGCGACCGCTGTCGACGTCTTGTCCTTCCACGTGCCGGCCGATCCGGCGACGAGGGGCATCATCGACGCCGAATTGCTCAGCCACCTTCAGCCCGGAGCCATCGTTCTCAACACTTCGCGAGGTGACCTCGTGGACGAGGAGGCGCTGCTGGCGGCGCTCGACCGCGGGGTTCGGGCCGGTCTCGACGTGTACCACGGGGAACCGGGCTCCGGTAGCGGTGAGTTCGTTTCAGCGCTCGCCCAGCACTCCAACGTCTACGGCACGCATCACATTGGTGCCTCCACCGAACAGGCGCAACAGGCGGTAGCGGACGAGGTCGTGGAGATGATCTCCGCCTTCGAGTCCGGTGATATTCGCAACTCTGTCAACGCGGACCTGCTTGGGGCGGACAGCGGTCAGGTTGAGCAACGCCACGAGGAGGCAACATGAACACCCGCGCCATCAACTTCTCAGCGGGGCCCTCGACCCTTCCGGTGAGCGTGCTGGAGGAGGCACGCGACGAGTTGGTGGATTACCAAGGCACGGGGATGTCGCTGATCGAGATGAGTCACCGCGGGCCCCACTACTCGGCGGTGCATGCCGAAGCGACGGCTCTGGCGCGTGACATCTTCGCCGCACCCGACGAATTCGAAGTGATCTTTCTCCAGGGCGGCGCAACGCTTCAGTTCTCGATGGTGCCTATGAACCTTCTCGATGTCGGTGTTCGCGGCGGGTACGTCGTGTCCGGCTCCTGGGCCAAGAAGGCGATTGCCGATGCGCGGCTCTACGGCGACGCGTACACCGCTTGGGACGGTGCTGCCGACGGCTTCGTGCGCATGCCGCGCGCCGAGGAGATCGAGATTCAGCCCGACACCCGCTATCTGCACGTCACGTCCAACGAGACCATCGGCGGGATCCAGATGTTCGAGTGGCCCGACCTTGGAGTCCCGCTGGTGGCGGACATGTCCTCGGACTACATGTCACGACCGATACCGTGGGATCGATTCGATCTCATCTACGGCGGCGCGCAGAAGAACCTAGGACCGTCCGGCGTGACCATCGTGTTTGTTCGCAAGTCGGTGCTTGAGACGACCAATCGGGACCTGGGGGCCTACCTGCGGTACGACATCCACGCTGGGGGCGATTCTCTTTACAACACGCCCCCGGTATTTTCCATCTGGATGGTCGGCAAGGTGCTGCGCTGGGTCGCCGAACGGGGAGGACTGGCCGCAATGGAGGCGGCGGCTCGTCACAAGTCGGGAATCCTGTACGAGGCCATGAGTGCCAGCGGGGGGTTCTACAGGAGTCCAGTTGATCCGGGGAGCCGGTCGCTGATGAACGTCGTGTTCCGACTGCCCACCGAGGAACTCGAGGCAGAGTTCATCGCCGCAAGTAGCGCTGCTGGATTGGTGGGATTGAAAGGGCACCGCAGCGTGGGTGGCTGCCGCGCCTCCCTCTACAACGCCATGAAGGTCGATGGTGTGGAGTCGCTCGCGGGGCTTATGGCCCAGTTTCAGGCCGATCACACCTGATGGGGGGTCCTGGGTGGCCTCGTTGATCCGTCCCCTGGGCGCCTACTTGCCCCGCCCGGACTTGGCGGATCAAGTCGTGGCGCCTGTGTACGACAACCTCACGATCGAGGAGACCCACCGAATAGTCGCCGACAATCCGCTCAGCTTCCTGAACGTTGTGCGCTCCGAGATTGATCACCCGGAGCACAGTCCGGAGGAACGGAAGAGCCTGCTCGTCGAAACCGCTGGGCGGCTGCGCCGGCTGCTGGCAGGGGACATCTTCGACTACTACGAGCCTCCGGTGTTCTTTGTTTGCCGTCTCGAGCTGGATGGACACGCTCAAGCGGGGCTCGTCGCCGATGTGGCGCTGGAGGCATACGACCGCGGCCTGGTCAAGGTGCACGAATCGACGCGACGCGGACAGGAGGATCGCCTTGTCGAGTACATGGACATCGTCCGAGCCAGCTTCTTGCCGGTCTTCCTGATCCATCGCAAGACGATGCGGATCGACGAGATGATTGCTCAGGTGTTGACCCGGCCGCCGACCATCGACATGCAGGCCGATTCTCGATTGCGTGTCACCGTCTGGGTCGTGGACGATCGGGACGAGGTGGTCGCTATCGAGGAGTCTTTGGCGGAACTCGATGCGCTCTATGTTGCCGACGGCCACCATCGAGCGGCGGCGGCATCCAGGTATGCCGCGGCGCGCCGCTCAGGGTCAAGCTCGGGACCAGAAGCCTTCGAACACCTGACGTCGGTGCTCTTTTCGGCCGACCAACTGGTTGTCCACCCCTATAACCGGTGTGTCGCCGATCTGGGTGGCCTAACGGCGATCGAGCTGGTGCGCGGCGTCTCGGAGCTGTTCTCGGTGACTGAGGTCCCCGATGGCGAGGATCCGTCGCCCAATGGAGCCGGGGAGTTCGCCATGTATCTGGCCGGGCAGTGGTATCGCATAACGGCTCCAGAGCACATCCGATCTGCCGAAGGCATCGCCGGTCTGGACGTCTCGGTGTTGCATGACCACTTGTTGGCCCCACTGCTCGGAGTTGCCGACGCCCGCACCGACCCTCGTATCGAGTTCGTACCCGGGACTTTGGGTCTCGGTGAGTTGGAGCACCTGTGTGCGACGCAGTTTGCGGTGGCCTTCGCAGTCCATCCCATGGACATCGATGATCTGCTGGCCGTTGCCGACCGTGGCGAGATCATGCCGCCGAAATCGACCTGGTTCGCTCCCAAGCTGCGTTCCGGTCTTGTTGTTCGGGTGCTCTAGAAGGTCCAGTCAAGGTCGGATTCCTTCCAGGGAGCGCCCGGCGCTTGCCGGTTGATGGTGGCTCATCCCTCTAGTAATCGCTTGGCGATGCCCGTACGTTCGAATCGTGTCCTCTGCCGGAGATCGTCTGCGGCGTTTCGGCTTCGCGACGATCGGGTGTCTGCTCGGTGCTCTCGTTGTCGTGATCGCCGCGGCCGTCCCGGCGTCTGCCACCTTGTACCCACCTCCGATCAGGTTGGCGCTCCTGTTTGACCGGGCGCAGTGGCAGTCCGGACCTCCGGCCACCTTCGTGGTTCCGCCGGGGCACATCGCCGAAAGATGGGAGCGCTGATGGATGAGAACGAGACCGTCGAGTCGGTTCCGTGGAGTGAACTGCTCGACGAGACCGAACCGGGCCAGGATCTCCGACGTATCGCCTACCTCGTGGCCGGTCTGTTAGGGGCGGTCGTCCTTGGTGCGGTTGTCGCCCGGGCGTGGTGGTCACCTTCGGCGCCGACAGTGATCGCGCCTGGGAATCCAATTGCGATCGACTCACCCCCTTCGGGAGAGGAGCCGGCTGCAGCTCCGGAGGCAACGACCTCGACTCTCACTCTGTACAGCGAGGCCGATCTCATGGCGGATCCACCGGACCCTGGTGAGCGGTCGGCGATCGTGCGAGCCGAGTGGTTTGTGACCGATTACTTCACCGCCGACTACGAGCCCACCGGGTCTGCCGATATTCGAGCCGCGCTTCCCGGGGCAGCCGCTGTACCTGATCTCCCTCAAGATGGGCGAGGTGGGATCTCATATGTCGAGTGGGCCCGCGCATTCCGAGTCGACGAAGCGGGTGATGGCGCCTACCTGGTAGGTATCGCATTCCGGGCTTTGGCGGCACCTCCGGACGGCGCCTTCATCCGCCTGCCGGTGCGCGCGGTCGAGGTCCTTGTGGACGTTGGCATGGATGGGGCGTCGGTGCTCGACCTTCCTCGACCCACCGCGCTTCCGGTCGGACCCGAACCCGGCCCCTGGCCCGAGCCGAGCGGCGACCCTCCTCAGAGCGTGGTCGACCTGGCAGCTGCCCGCGCCTCGGTATGGGGGTCCGAGCCAAGAATCGTGTCGGCGGCATCGGTTGCCGAGGGCTGGCGTGTGGTGATCACTGTCGCCGATGATGTGGGTAACCGGTGGCCGTTGTCGATGGTTGTAGGCCTCTGACTGTTCAGGTCGCGGCCCCGATCCGCCGATGAGGAGGAATGAGAATCCGTACGACTGTTGCCACGGTGGCTCTGGTTGGGACCTTCGCTGCCTGTTCGACCACGCCGCCTGAGGCCGACGAGACCGATCTGGTTATACCGAGTCCGATTGGTGCGGTCGAGAGGGCACAGGACGTCGCCGATCAGGTCGAACAGCGACAGGCCGACCTCGAAGCCCAACTCAACGACCCGTTCCTGCAGCCCTAGGAATCACGAGGCAGGGCTACCCTCGGCAGCGTGCCACTGAGAACCGGACTCGCCAGTCTTGTCTCGACGTATCTCGAAGGCGGTAGTGCGATAGCCGTCGCCGGTGAGTCGGCCGCCGAGTATGCCGAGGCCTTGGTGCGTCAGGGCGCCCCACCGCTTGCCGTCGAAGCCGACCAATTCGCGCTTCTATCCGATGCTCTCGATCCACCAACTGCGGGGCGGGTGCGCGACCTTCCGGAGGGTGCCGTCGATCTAGTCGTCCTGCGCCGCGCCTGGCGGTCGCCGACAGACGTTGCGGGTGCCCTCGCTGCGGCGGCGAGGGCAGTTCGCCCCGGTGGAGAGGTGGTGGCCACCGATATCGACGTGAACCAGCTACTCGCGGGACCGAGCCCGAGGTACCCGGAGCGACTTCTCTATCTGGCTGAACCGGACGCGGCAAGGCGGCTGACGACCTCGACGGCGTCACCCGGTCTGCTGGGCAGTGAAGCCGTGCGAGCCGGTATGCGCGACATCGTCACCATTACCTATGACGACGAGCGGGGAACCTACGAGGACGTGGGCAAGCTCTGGTCGGGTATCCGCCGGCACGGCTGGCGGGGCGCGGCATGGGTATCACAGGAGCGGGCACGTACGTTGTTCGAGAGTGTGGCCTCGTCAATGGCCGGAGCCGTTCCGGTGGGATGGGCCGTCGACCGCGAGCCCTGGTTCGCAGTGATAGGACACGTCCGATGACTCAGCCGTCGAAGTGTTCCTCGAGGATACGGATCGCGTCCGAGGTTATCTCGTCCCAGAACGCTTCCGGACTTTTTGAGATGGTCACGAAGTTCGCCGACATGAAGACGCTGGTGACGCCGTCCAGCGCCAGGAGCGGCGATGCCACCGGATCGTCGGTGGCGACGCTGGCCGCAAAACTCTTGGGGGCATCGAAGTCGGCACCTACGGTGAACTTGAGCGCATTCGGGTTGGGGGTCGGCGTAACCGAGACCGGCATGATCCTCCTCCGGGTCGCGGCGGCATCGTAGCGAGACGCTGAGGTGCGAGCCGGGATCGACGTCGGAGGAACGTTTACAGACCTGGCGCTGTGGGATGGCGCGGCCCTCCGTACTGCAAAGGTGCCGACGACACCGGGTGATCAGAGCGAGGGGGTGGTTGCAGCCCTACGGGCAGGGGAGGCGGCTGACGTCGAGTTGGTTCATGGCACCACGGTCGCGACCAACGCGTTGTTGGAGAGGACGGGTGCCCGGACTGCGTTGGTAACCGACGCCGGGTTCGAGGACCTCGTTGAGATCGGGCGTCAGGATCGACCTTCCCTGTACGACGTTGATGCCACCAGGGTCGATCCACTTGTCGAACCGAGCCATCGAATCGGGGTGCCGCACCGATCCTTTGGTGGCACTGCGTCGACGGCCGTGGACATCGACATCAGCGACGTACTGGCTGCTCTGCGGGAGATGGAGCCGGAGGCTGTTGCCATCAGCACCCTGTTCTCGTTCCTGGATCCCTCCCGGGAACAGTTGCTCGCCCGAGCCATATCGGGCGCCCTACCTAAGGTCGCGCTGTCTCTGTCGTCGTCCGTAGCTCCAGAGTTCCGCGAGTTTGAGCGGACCTCCACCACGCTCATCAATGCCTATCTCCAGCCGATTGTGTCCCACTATCTAGAGATGCTGGGGACCGCCGTCGCTGAGGCCGGCGTCATTGGCGCCCCGTCGGTGATGCGAAGTTCTGGCGGTCTGATCGGGCTGGCGGTAGCGGCGCGTCTCCCCGCCTCTGTTGTCCTGTCGGGCCCCGCCGGAGGGGTTGTCGCCGCGGCCGCTGTGGGGACTGCTCTCGGCCACTCCTCCCTGATCTCATTCGATATGGGCGGGACCAGCACGGATGTGTGTCGAATCACCGATGGGCGACCCCAAGTCATGTTCGAGAGAGCCGTCGGTGGACGCCCAAATCGGATGCCTTCGGTCGCCATTCACACCGTCGGCGCTGGTGGTGGGAGCCTGGCTTGGGTGGATCGGGGCGGTGCTCTTCGGGTTGGTCCTCGCAGTGCGGGGGCGATACCCGGTCCTGCTTCCTATGGTCGGGGTGGGACAGAGCCGACCGTGACCGACGCCGATCTCATTGTGGGTCGCCTCGGCGCAGGTACTTCTCTTGGGGATTCCCTCACTCTCGATCTCGATCTGGCGCGGCACGCCATTGCCGGCGTCGGCGACGCACTTGGGCTATCGCCGGAAGACACCGCCGCCGGGATTCTCGAAGTGGTCGAGTCCCATATGGAGCGGGCCATCCGGGTGGTCTCAGTGGAGGAGGGCGCCGATCCGCGGGAATCGGCGCTGGTGGCTTTTGGGGGTGCCGGGGCGATGCATGCCACTGCCCTTGCCAGACACTTGGACATGGCGGGCGTGATTGTGCCGCCACACGCTGGGGTGTTTTCGGCCCTTGGTCTGTTGCTGGCATCTCCGCGCGCCGACTCCGTCATGGGTGCGCTGCTCGAACCGGGCGATGATCTCGACGGTGCGCTGGGTCGCGTGCGCACAACTGCCGTCGCGGATCTGCACGGCGCGGGGTATTCGTTGGACGCTGTGGAGTGTGCGGTCGATGTGAGGTACCGCGGCCAATCTCATGAGACCTCGGTCGGGCATGAGCTGGGTGAAGGGTGGGCGGTGCTGGCGGAGAGATTCCACGTGGCCCACGCCGAGCGCAACGGCTTTTCGCGTCCCGGCGATCCGATCGAGGTTGTTGCGGTGAGAGCTGCCGCCACCGCGCGTCCTCTGTTCACGGTCGACGAGCTTCCTCTGCACCGCGGTGGTGGGGAGGCGCAGCGGGGCAATCGATTGGTGCTGCTGCCAGAGGGACCCGGCGATGCAACCGTGTGGTGGCGTCCCGGTCTGTCGGTGGGGGATGAGGTCGTCGGACCGGCGGTCATTGACGAACCCAATGCCACCACATACCTCGGTTCGGGCGAGCGGGCGACCGTTCACGAGTCCGGTGCACTGGAGGTGACATGGTGAACACAGTGGATCCCGTCACGCTCGAGGTGGCCCGGAACCGGCTGGCGTCGGTGGCCGATGAGATGGGTGGGGTGTTGCGCCGGACCGCCTACTCGCCGAATATCAAAGAGCGGGCCGATTGCTCTGCAGCGGTGTTCGTGGCCGATGGTGAGATGCTTGCCCAGGCTGAGCACATCCCAGTTCATTTGGGGTCAATGCCCGCTTCGGTGGCGGCGGTCCTTGACGTCTTTGGCTCCGATGTGGAGCCAGGGATTCAGTTTGCCGTCAACGATCCGTACGCCGGCGGGACCCATCTGAATGATCTGACACTCGTTCGTCCGGTCCACTTCGATCGCAAACTCATCGGATGGGTGGCAAATCGGGCTCATCACGCCGACGTCGGTGGGGAGGCGCCCGGATCGATGCCGGCTCATGCGACTCGGCTCGAGCAGGAGGGCCATGTCGTAGCACCGACAATCGCCGTGGTTGGCGGCGAGTGGGTTCTCGACTTCTTCGAAGCCTTCGTAGATGCGACTCGAACTCCGGACGAGCGGGTGGGTGACCTTTCGGCGCAACTCGGAGCGAACGAGGCCGGAGCGGTGCGTCTCGGTGAGGTGGCTCGAGGGCATGGCCTACGGCGTTTCGCCGGGATCGCCGGTGCCTTGCTCGATTACGGCGAGGCGAGGATGCGGTCCGCCTTGCATGCTCTACCGGACGGCGAATACCGATTCGCCGATGCGATGGAGCACGGCGATCGTGACATTGCGATCACAGCCTCGGTCTGCATCGATGGTGATCGCCTTGTCGCCGATTTCGGCGGAAGCTCGCCACAGATCGAGGCGAATTTCAATGCGGTCGAGGCCGTGACCCGATCCTGTCTCTACTACGCGGTTCGCGTGGCGACAGACCCGACGATTCCCACGAATGGCGGGTGCTATCGCCCGTTGGATCTCATCACCGAGCCTGGCTCGATCGTTGCTGCTCGAGATGGCGTGGCGGTCGCCGCCGGGAATGTCGAGACCAGCCAACGGATCGCTGATGTTCTGCTCGGAGCCCTCGCACAGGCCGCGCCCGATCGAGTTCCGGCTGCCTCTCAGGGAACGATGAACAATGTCCTCATCGGCTCCGACCGATCCGTGTATTACGAAACGATTGCCGGGGGAGAGGGAGCAACTCCTCACCGTGCCGGCCAGTCGGGGATTCACACCGGGATGACCAACACGAGGAACACGCCTATCGAGTCGCTCGAAACCCACTATCCGTTTCGGGTGATCGAGACCGGTCTCCGGTCCGACAGCGGCGGACGAGGCGCGTTTTCGGGCGGTGAGGGGATAGTGCGCCAGATCGAGTTCTTAGAACCGGCGACGGTGTCGCTCATGGGTGAGAGGCGTCGGCTTCAGCCGTGGGGTCTGGCAGGCGGTGATCCCGGTGCGTGTGGCGAGGATTGGCTGTGTCGCGTTGGTGGAACTGAGGACCCGATACCGGGGAAGGCAACGTTCGAGGTGGCAGCCGGCGACCGGTTGCGCGTGTTGACCCCTGGCGGTGGCGGTTGGGGACCCGAGAAATGAATGATCCCCGGCGAACCGGGGATCACTCTGTTGGGGTGACCGGTGGGCCCCAAGGCGTACGTCAACCGGTCTATGTTGTGTCGCGGCGACTGAGGCGAACCTCCGCCACCGGAGCTAGCCGTCGCTCCGGGCCATCCCGGAGGGCGGAAATCTGTCTAGTTGTGGCCGGGGCGCCAGATAGCAAGTGCCGGCTGTGCCCACAGGGCTAGGAACGTGGCGGTGGTAAACGCCAGAATGGTGAGCCGCTTCCTCATGTGTCTCTCCCTCACGTAGTCGTGATGTCAGGAGAATGAGATCGGCTTGTCTCGTCGATATCTAAAGCGGAAACGGAAACTGCGCGCTCACGCGCGGTCAGTGGTTTGGGCGACTACCTCGAGTGGTGATTGTGTGCCCCTCAGAGCGGAGAGCGGCCAGATCGCGGCGAATCGTTGCCTCGCTGGAGCGCAGAGCCTCGGCGAGGTTGGGGACAGTGGGGCTAGCGCCTGCTGCGGTGGCCTCATCCAGCAGGCGGAGAAGTTGACTCCTTCGGCGCTCGACTTGATCGGCGATCTGCTCATCGGCAGGTTGATGAACTGCCCAGGAGACGTTGATGTACTCATCCTCCCGTGGTGCGCGTCCCAATGGCGCACTGGACGAAGGGAGCTTGAACATCTCTCGTCGGGGTTGGAGGGCCGACCAGCGAGCTCGAATCGCTCGATGATTCGGGATGCTGCGCCATGACTGCTCTCTGAGATCATCGTCGAGGGCGCTGAGAATCAGAGTTAGCTGGTCATGTGCGAGGGTGATGTAGTGGGCGGCCTCCTCATCGTTGCCAAGTGCACCGTGAACCTCGCTTTGAGCGAGTGGAACAAGGTGGGCGAGTTCAACGCCTGGTCGGATCTCTCTCATCGCTCGGGTCGCCCAATCGAGAGCCTCATCAGGCATGTCAGCTCTCAGCGTGAGTCGGCCGGCAAGGGCCCGGACGCCGACGAGGAGATCATTCATTCCGAACTCGCGACAGATTGCTTCTGCTCGGAGAATGTGAGTGATTCCCTCGTCAATCGCATCGTTTTCGAGTTCGATGGCCGCCAACTCACGCAGAACCTGTGCCGTGAGCCACGAGTCCTCCGATTCCTGTGTGAGTATGAGAGCCTCCGCAAATCTCTCCTGCCCGGTCTTCAGGTCCCCTGCTCGACCTGCGAGGCTTCCTAGCAGCCCCAAGCATTGAGCGATCCCGCGAGAATCTCCTATCCGCTCATAGATCGAGAGAGCTTCTTCGATCTGCGCCTTGGCTTTGTTGTCGTTGCCGATCAACCCGTGCCATAGCCAGGCAGCGTTCGAAAGCACGAGGGCTCGGCCTCGGTTGTTGCCCAGTGCTGCGTAAGCCTCTTGTGCTATTTCGAACGATTCGAGAGCGGAATCGAGGCGATTGGTGATGATCTGGAGGATCCCCAGGTTCATCCGATAGACAGCTTCACCGTGTCGATATCCAACGCGATGCGAGATATCAATGGCACTCTCGAGGTCTCTCTCGGCACTCCCTGGCTCGCCGCGCTCCATTCGGAGCGTGCCGAGTGTGCCAAGCGTCTCAGCCTGACCCCGAGCGCTTCCGATCTCTGTGTATAGACGCAGGGCGGCGATGAGTTGCGACTCGGCTTCGCCGAAGCGCTGGAGATCGATCAGGTTCTGCCCGAGAGCGTTTCGTGCATCCGCCTCCTGCCGTGGATCGGTATCTCTGTACTCGGCGGCTTCCTCGAGATGAGCGACACCTTCTTCGGCGCGGCCTCCGTAACAGGCGATCATGCCCAAGGTTGTCAGTGCAGAAACGATCCTGCCGGGATCGCCGGAATCTCGAGCAGCGTCGAGCGCACTCCTCGCTTCGCTCTCGGCTTCCGCGAATTGATCCTGGTGAGCCAACCACCATGCCCGTCGCCGAATGACCTCGCCGCGGTCTTGGTCGGTGACGAACCTGCTCAACCGATTCAAAACGTGATCTTGGTCACTTCTCCGACCGAGGACGTCGAGCACTTCCTCATGGAGAGCCGCTACCTCGTAGCGGCGACTATCTGACGCTCCGATCTCGTCCAGTGCGCGGGATGCTTGTTCGAGGTGCTGCGCGGCCGTGTCATAGGCGTGGACAGACATGGCCTTCTCTGCTGAGCGCTCCAGGAACCTCGCTGCGCGATCAGGCATCCGAGCAATTGTGAAATGGTGGGCGAGAAGCTCTACCTCATCTGGCCTATGTGTCTCCACTGCTTGAGCAATGCGCCTATGTAGATCGAGGCGTCTCGATGCTGTCAGGTCGTCGTAGACGACGCGCCGCACGAGTTCGTGCTCGAGAGCGACTCCAGATTCGCTGTCTTCAATGAATCGGCGCCGTCGTAGATCATCTATTGCTTCCAGGGCTGCGGTGTTTGTGAGTTCTGATGCGTCCACAACCTCCGTGACGTGGAGACGACCATCGTGTGCCGCCACCAACTCGAGTGATCGACGAGATCCAGGCTGGAGAGCCTCAAGACGGTGCCGGATGAGCGAGTGAACAGTTGGAGTAACGGGCAGGCGGTCGCGACTGGCGGGAAGATCCTCGCTGGGTGCCTGAGCCTCTTCGAGAGAATCGCGCTCATAGAGGGCTCTAAGCGTTTCGACGACGAACAGGGGAATGCCGCCGGTTTCCCGGTGCAGCCGTTCAGAGAAGCCTCCGCCTACTTCCGCGAGTCCCAAGCTCTTTCGGATCAGTTCCTCGGCCTGGGCCGGGGTGAGCGCCGCCAAAGAGACTCGCTCGCAGTGCTCGAGGCGATCCAACGTTCGGAGGAGATCCCAGACCTCGGACCGCTCTCTCGCCTCACCGTGCCGGTAGGTGACTGCGAACAGGATCCGCTGGTTGTGGATTCGGTGCGCCAGTTGGGACAACGCTTGGATCGTGTCCTCGTCCGACCAGTGAATGTCTTCGAGGACTACCAGGGTTGGATTCGTGGCGGCAAGACCCTGGAACGCGGCGCCGATCGCCTCGTGCATCCTGGCCTGCTCGTCG
This sequence comes from Acidimicrobiia bacterium, assembly GCA_029263095.1. Classification (GTDB taxonomy): domain Bacteria; phylum Actinomycetota; class Acidimicrobiia; order Spongiisociales; family UBA11373; genus JACZWZ01. The sequence continues at coordinate 26,071 of JAJCYA010000017.1, forward strand.
GCCAGTCCCATCGTCACTTCTGGCTGCGCCCCCGGCGCCAGACGTGGGATGAGTGGGGCGAGTGTTGCGAGTCGCGTGTCGTCGAGTCGACTCTGGAGCTGCCGGACCCGGAGGTCGCTCAGACCGGTCCTCAGCGCGTCGCCGATCGGACCGAACGGCCGCCCTCCACTAGGGGCGGAACGTCCCCAAACGACGTCCATTCCGCGCCACTGCGCATCGTCGGCCACTTCGCGTAGTAGCCGAGTCTTTCCGACGCCGGATTCGCCTTCGACCAAGACGATTCCGCCGTGTCCCTCGAGGACCTCATCGAGACGCGCCGCGAACCGAGCCCGTTCTGTCTCTCTCCCTACGAACGGCGCGGCCTCGGCATCTCCGAACAGCGGGGATTCCTCGTGCGAGGGCAGTGCTCGACTTCCAGCATCGCGATCGGTGAGTGTCGCCTCATAGAGATCGACTGTCTCCGCTGATGGGTCGGTGCCCATCTCCTCCGCCAGGATCCGTCGGCATTCCTCGAACTGTCGGAGTGCTTCGTTGTGTCGACCCAGAAGAACGGCGATTCGCATCACCCTCCGGTGGGCCTCTTCGTCGAACTCGTTCTCCTGGGCGAGTCGCCGTGCCAGCGTCAGGGCAGTCTCGTAGTCGCCGCGCGCCATGGCGAGATCGGTGAGTCTTTCGAGAGCGACGAGGAACCTGGTTCGGAGTCGGTCCTGATCGGGAAACAACCAGTCGTCGTAGAACCCTGCCAGTAGATCACCCCGATATAGATCGACTGCTCGGGTGAGCGCCTCGGCCTCACCGGTGCGATCAGATTCGGCTGCTTCATCGAGAGCGGAATTGAACTCGTCGACATCGAGCCAGAAATCGGTCTCGGGATTGAAACGAATCGTGTCCGGGGTGCCGATCAAATAGCGTTGCCCATCGTCCTCACCCAAAGTCGTCTGTGTCTGCCACAGCGCTTGGCTCAGCCGTCTGCGTGCCCGGCTCTCGTCAAAATCGGGCCAGAAAGTTCCGGCGAGCAGGTCGCGGGTGTGAGCGCGCTCGCGATTGAGGACCAGGAAGGCGAACAGCGATCGAGCAGCACGGAGCGGCAGTTGCTCCAGAACCCGCCCGTCTCGTCCGAGCTGTAGGCCCCCAAGGAGGCGAATCTCAAGTCGTTCCATTTGACGTGGAACGGTAGTCGGAGCGTTCCTGGCTGACGTTAGGGTGAGTTTTCGATGTCTCAGGCCGAAGCAAACCCGCGGCGCCTGCTTCCTCTCATCGTCACAGTGACTGGGATGGGGGTTCTCGCGTTCGCGATCATCGCCCCCGCCCTCCCAGATCTCGCCGATGAGCTCGGCGTGTCGCGGGGGTCGATCGGACTGGTGCAGGGCGCGGTGGCCATTCCGGGCATTTTCCTCGCTGCGTACATCGGATACCTCGCCGACAGGTTCGGCCGACGTCGAGTGATACGTGCCTCCCTGCTCGTATTCGGGATCTTCGGATTGGCGAGCTTCTTTGCCCGCTCCTACTGGCTGTTGGTGGGGGCGCGCATGTTGCAGGGTCTTGGGACGAGTGGATTGTTGAGCCTTGGGGTCGTGCTCATCGGAGATCTGTTCACCGGAATCGAGCGTCGCAGAGCGATGGGAATCAACATGGCTGCGCTCACGATGACGACGACGCTTGCTCCGATCGCGGGCGGGTTCATTGCCGAGGGTGGCGCCTTTCGGCCCTTCCTTGTCTACGTGGTGGCGTTTCCCGTGTTCCTCATGGCTCGGCGACTACCAGACCCAGAGGCCGGATCGCCGCCTTCGCCGCCCTTCCGGCACCTGAGAGAAGCGATGCAACTCCTCAAGCGGGAGGGCAAGCGGAGCGACTTCCTTGGGGTGCTCCCAATGTCACTTCTGACGCTAGGGATCTTCCTTGGTCTTGGCCTGACCGTGCTGCCACTGTTTCTCGAGAGCGAGTTTGGGCTTGGTGTCTCGCAGCGGGGATTGATTGCTGCGGTCCTGTCGGGGTCGAGCAGCTTCGCATCGGCTTTCAGCGGACGGGTCGGATCGAGGGTAAAACCGCGTCAGGTGCTCACTACGGCCTTCATCTTCATGGTGGTGGGATTCACCGTGATTGGACTGGCGCCATCGCTGTGGGTGTTGCCCCTCGGCCTCGTCGTGCTCGGATTGGCCACCGGATCGATATTCCCGCTGCTCCAGGATTACTCGGCGAGCGTTGGGCCGGCTCACTATCGGGGAATGCTCGTTGGGACCTGGGTGTCTGCGAATCGAGTCGGGCAGTTTGCGGGTCCCGCCGGTGGTACCGCAGTGGCTGATTCGATCGGGGATCGACGTGCCTACTTTGCGGGAGCGGTAGCGATGGGCGTCATTGCGGCAACATGGATGCCGTTGCGACGGTTGGGAAGGCGAATCAGTCAGCGCGGAGCCCGATAACCTTCCCCGGTAGGCTCGACTCATGGTGGCTCCGGCTGATTCGCTCGTCTCCGAGTTGGCTTCGATCGTCGGCGCGGACGCGGTGAAGGCTGGCGACCTCGATCGGTATCTATACGGCGGGGATGCCGGCGTTGCACACGGCGACGTCTCCGTAGTGGTGCTCCCCAAGACGGTTCGTCAGGTGGCTGCGATCGTGCGGTCGGCGATCGCTCATGGAGTTGCCATCGTCCCTCGCGGCGCCGGCACCGGGTTGGCAGGGGGAACGGTGCCGGAAGGTCCAGCGATTCTCCTGGTGACGACCCGGATGAATCAGATCGATATCGATGCGAGAAACCAGACCGCATGGGTGGGGCCGGGTGTCATCAATCTCGATCTGACGAACCACGTGGCCTCGCTCGGACTTCATTTCGCTCCCGACCCATCCTCACAGGCCGCTTGCACGATCGGTGGCAATGTCGCCAACAACAGCGGGGGGCCGCACTGCTTGGCCGAAGGCTCGACCGTCAACCACATCCTTGCTGTTGAGTTCGTCACTGCTCAAGGCGAGATCGTCGTGGCGGGATCGGGTGCTCCGGATCCGCCGGGGCTCGACGTGCGCGGCGTGATGGTTGGTTCCGAGGGCACCCTTGGCGTCATCACCCGAATCTTGGTGAAGCTGCTTCCCAACCCGCCTGCGATTCGTACCCTCCTCATGGCATTTCCTGAGGTCGGTGGAGCGGCAGGCACCGTCTCGGATGTCATTGCCTCGGGCGTCGTGCCGGCTGCGCTGGAGATGATGGATCGACCGCTCATTCGTGCGGTGGAGAACTTCGTCCATGCCGATCTGCCGGTCGATGCGGCAGCGGTCCTGCTGGCCGAAGTCGCTGGTCACGAGGCAGGTGTCGATGCAGAGGCCGATCTAATCGGACGGCTCGCGGTCGACAATGGCGCGTTTCAAGTGAGGCGAGCAGCCGACTCCGACGAGCGGGAACTGCTGTGGAAGGCTCGGAAGTCGGCCTTCGGAGCAATTGCTCAGATAGCCCCCGACTACTACCTCCACGACACCGTGATTCCCCGCACAAAGCTTGTGGAGGTATTGGATCAGATCTACGAGATCGCGAGCCGGCGCAACCTCCTGGTGCTCAACACCATTCACGCTGGAGACGGAAACCTCCACCCCAAGTTCGCTTTCGATGCCAGCGATCCCGAAGTCGTGGCTCAGGTCAAGGCGGCCGCAACTGAGATTGTTGAGGTCTCGATCGCGGCCGGCGGGATGCTGTCCGGCGAGCACGGCATTGGCCTGGAGAAGCGCGACTTGATGCATCTCGTGTTCTCCCCAGTGGACCTCGATGCGCAGGCCCGGTTGCGAGAAGCCTTTGACCCCGACGGCGTGATGAATCCTCTGAAGGTCCTCCCAGAGGGGTCTCGCTGCTTCGATTTCGGTCGACCTATACCCGAAGGAGCCTGGGTGTGACCGCTCTCCGCGCGGCCTTGGGAAGGCTGGTGGGCGGTTCCTCCGTAGAGATCGAGGGTGCACCGCCCGCAGAGATGAGTGTGGCGCCAGATTCCCCTGAGCAGATCGCCCGGCTGCTCGACTTCGCCTCCGAGCACGCGCTCACCGTCCTCCCTTGGGGGAGTGGACTGCATCAGGGATTCGGAGGTCGAGTTGATCCCGACGTGATCATCTCGACGAGCCGCCTCGCCGGGGTGATCGAGTGGAACCCGGATGACCTGACAGTCGTTGCAGGGAGCGGTACAACGCTCGGCGCCTTGGACGACGAGATCGCCCCCCGACGACAGTCGGCCATCCTTCCCGAGGCCATGCTCGATGCGACGGTTGGTGGGGTTGTGGCAGCCGGGATGTCTGGATGGCGGAGACTTCGCTATGGACCGACCAGGGATCGGCTGCTTCAGGTGGAGCTCGTCACCGGCGACGGCCGCTTGGTGACCGGTGGCGCCCGCGTGGTCAAGAACGTGACCGGATACGATGTTCCACGCCTCATCGCTGGGTCATTTGGGTCGCTCGGAATCGTCACTGCGGTCTGTCTCAAGCTGTGGCCACTCCCCGACGTCACAGCCACCGTGACTACGGACGATCCCGAACGAGCGCTTGCAGTCAGCTACCGACCTCAAGCAGTGCTCGAAACCCGGGACGGCGTCTCGGTGTTCCTCGGGGGACCAGCGCCGGAAGTCGAGGCGCAAGCAGCCGTCCTCGGCGGGGACGTATCCACAGGCCACTCCTGGCCGGACGAGCCGGTGGGCGAATGCGCGGTTCGCTTCCGGGTGGCGCCGGTGGATGTGGCGTCCGTTCTGACCCGTTTGACTACGGGCCACTTCGTCGGCGCTCATGGGGTCGGGGAGGTCATTGCCGCAATCGACTCAGGCGAGATAGCGGGTCACAGGGAGTGGGTCGAGGCAAGAGGCGGCTCGGTCGTTATCGAGCGCGCTCCTGGGGCCGTATACGAATCAGTCGATCCCTGGGGAACGGCTCCGGGTACGGCCGACCTGCAACGCAGAATCAAGACAGCTTTTGATCCGCTCCGGGTACTGGTCCCGGGTCGCCTCCCTGGGGGAGTCTGATGGTCTGGACCACCGAGTGGGCACCAACCGACACGGAACTGAACGCCTGTGTCAGGTGCGGGCTCTGCCTCCCGCACTGTCCGACCTTCCGGCTCACCGGAGACGAGGCGGCGTCGCCGCGGGGGCGCCTCAACGCGATGTCGGCGGTGGCGGCTGGTGTTGTCGAATTGGATGCGGCGTTCGACGAGGTCATTTCGTCGTGTCTCCAATGTCGGGCCTGTGAGAGTGCTTGTCCCTCACTGGTCTCCTTTGGGAGAGCAATGGAGGGAGCTCGTGTCGAGGTAGCGACGGAGCGTCCCCGTGGTCGTCGCCTGCGGAGCCGGGCTCTCGGTCGCTGGATCGGCAAGCGGTGGATGGTGCGTGCCGCGACGCTGGCGGCGGTGTTGGCGCAGCGGGTCGGTCGATGGGTGGTTCCTCGGCGACTCCGAGCCGGTGTGGGCGGCCTGCGTCGTCTACCGATTCGTCGCTCGAGCGTTCTTGGGTACGAATCACCTTTGGGCGACGAGACGGTGGGCCTGCTGGCCGGGTGCGTAATGGATCCCTGGTTTGGGGGAGCAAGCGAGGCCACGATCGCCCTGCTGGAGCAGGCCGGATATCGAGTTCTGGTCCCGAAATCACAGACTTGCTGTGGAGCGCTCGCCGCTCACGAGGGGTTGGCCGACGATGCGGCTCGGATGGCTGGCGTGAATACCGCGGCGTTCTCCGCGGTCGATCGTGTCGTCGCCAACGCCGCCGGGTGCAGTGCGCACCTATCCGAGTACTCCCGCTGGGGCGCTCCAGGACTCCAGGACCGGGTGAGCGACGCCTTGCACCTTGTAGTCGCGGCGATTTCCGACGGCAGGCTTCCGACACTCGAGACGACCGGTGAGCGGGTGGCGGTCCAGGACCCGTGCCACCATCAACACGCCCTCGGGATGACCGAGGAATCCAGAGCGATCGTCCGCGCCGCCGGCTACCAACCGATAGATGTCGATCCCACCGGTATGTGTTGTGGGGCGGCCGGCTCCTATTCGATCGTCAGGCCTGAGACTTCGGCGATGCTCGGGAGAGCCAAGGCGTCAGAGGTGGAGGCAACCCGGTGTGGAATCGTGGCTTCGGCCAACCCAGGGTGTGAAATGCAATTGCGGAGCCACATCGACAGTCGGGTGCGTGTAGCGCACCCTCTGGAACTCTATGCAGAGGCTCTGGGAGTCACTCCTCAGTCTCGATGAGAATCCCCCCGAAGCGAGCGATCGCTTCGACGGTGAGCCGTGGAGCATCGTCCGGCGTGGTATCCGCCTGTGGTGTGCTGACTTCGATTCCGCCGGCACGAGAGTCCTCGTCTACATAAACCTTCCACTGTTCGGGAACCACCAGGCGTATCCCACCCATATATGCCTTGAGGGCGATGTGGGCGCCACCAGGATCGAGCGTCGCACCGCGCAAGTCGATGTCGATCCCGCCCATAGCGGCGACGGCGGTACCGGTACGAAGCGAGGTGGACTCGCTGGTCAGCTCTCTTCCATCCATGAGCGCCATCAGCTTGAAGTCGTCATCAGAGGCGGTGCGTTCGCCCTCGAAGGCGCGTGAAGCAGCCATTCCGGCCATCTTGAACATGGCCGAGATGACAAGGAACTTGAGAGCTGTCTTGACGATCTTGCGCATGTTCCGAAGATAGCGATTTCCCACAGGGGAAGGCCGGAGTGGCGGTGCCGCCCCTCAGTGTGCCCATCGTCGTTCGGCTAGAAACCTGACCAAGCAGATGATCCTGCGGAGTCGAGCGTGGTGAGCTGGATCACCGCGGTCTCGCCCGTGGTGGCGACGAAGCCACCGTCGTTCCAGATCCCGGCCTCGATAGCGGTATCGCTCCTACCGTGGCCGGTGCCTCCCCATTCCACGTACGAGACGATCGCATCGGGAGACCCGAACGCATTGCTCGAGTACAGGCCGAGCTCACCGCTGGAGGGGCTCAGCCCGCCGAGGTTTAACTGGTCGTCGATGGTGAGCACACCGGGCGGCGGCAGGAATACATTGCCTCCAAGGCTTATCGCGACGGATTCACCGGGAGCTAACTCGAAGTCTGGGAGCACCTGATACGCAGGTCGCTGGCACAGCCAGTGACCGCCGAGGTTTCCGGTTTCATCACCGGTGTTTGTGATCACCACCATCGGGGCTCCGAAGGAGACGGAGGCTATCTCGAAAGCGGCGCCTCCGGCGGAGGCCGCGGTGGTTGTCGTGATGGTTGCCGTCGTCGAGGTCGTGGTCGCCGCGGCAGTAGTCGTTGTGGTCTCTGCGGCAGCGGAGGTCTGGGTGGTGGCGATCACGGTCGTGGCCGTGGCGTCACCGGTGTCGTCGTCACCGCAGGCGGCGACTACGAGCACGAGTGCAAGGGTCAGGGCAAGTCGATTCATTTCATCAGCGTATTGCGCCCTGGTTCTTGTGCTTGGCGCGCTCGGTACGATCCTCCGATGCTCAAGCGCGGCCCCCTGCTCGTGTTTGGTGCCGCCACTCTTTGGGGTACAAGCGGTACCGCCCAGGCTCTTGGCCCCGATGGAATCACTCCCGAGACCGTCGCACTGGTTCGTATGCTCGGAGGCTCACTGCTTCTCGCATACGCCACGCGGCGAGGCACGGCGGTCCCGGTTCGGTCGCTGCCTCGTGTGCCGCTCATTCTCGCCGTTGCTGCGATGGCGTCCTCGCAGCCGCTTTTCTTCAGTGGTGTAGAGCGAACCGGGGTCGCAATCGGGACGATCGTCACGATCGGGAGCGGACCATTGATTGCCGGTCTTCTGGCGTGGATCGTGAGGAGGGAACCGGTCTCCGGACCCTGGTTCGCGGCGACCGTGCTGTCGATCGCCGGAGCAGTACTTTTGGTGAGTGGTGGCGCGGCGGCGGGGGTCGACGGAGTCGGAGTGCTGTTCGCCCTCGGCGCCGGGATGGCGTGGGCGGTCTACCTCGTGTGGGCCAAAGCGGTGTTCGAAAAGAGTGATCCGGTGTTCGCCGCAGCCGTCATATTCGCCGGCGCTGCGATCGTTCTCGCGCCTGCGGCTGTGTTCGCGGACGCTTCGTGGATCGCGACGGGCAGGGGATTGGCAGTTGTCCTGTGGCTGATACCGACGACGGCTCTTTCATACGTGTTCTTCTCACAAGGCCTGGAGGGGACGCGAGTCGCCGTCGCGGCGACGATGACGCTCGCCGAGCCGCTCACCGCGGCCGTGCTCGGGTTGGCGGTCCTCAGCGAACCCGCTCAACTGACGACGATTGGCGGGATCGGGTTGATGGTTGTCGGTCTGCTGGTGCTTGCGCGAGAGGGCTAGAGACTTGCTCAGGGGGTCTGCAACGGGGCGAAGACCATGATCTCGGTGCCGAAGGGGTCAGTTACCGGACATGAGCGGATCGGCTCGTACATGAGCTGATCGGATGGCTCGGTGCCGTTTCCGCCGGCTTGGATGAAGGCAGCTTGCAGCCGCTCGGCCTCCAACGCTGATGCCATCGCCAATCCGACCTCGATGTTTCTTGGAGCTCCATCTCCTCCCCGGAGAAGAGTGAGCCAGGTAGCACCTATTCGCCACCCACGGGTGCCGTCTCCCTCGACATAGGCAGGCTTGCCGAGCACCCGGGTGTAGTAGGCGACCGCCTTTTCGTACTCGGCAAAGAGGAGAGTGGCGCCTCCAGCGCCGCTGAATTCGAAAGGGGACTCAGGCGCCGGATCGGCGAAGTGCGCTGCCCGGTATGTTTCGTAGTCCATTGCTGCCTCCGGCGGGGATCGGGTGTCGACTGTAGAGATCGCGATAGGAGTCGTGCCGCGGTGCGCGACTCCATGCCCGGTGGTCCAGTATCTCGCTTCTGCCTATCCGGTGTCCGATAACCAATCCCTGAAGAACAGTCCCACTTCTGTGGGTGTGAACCTGCGGTCCGACACCAGGTCGTTTCCCCACTCGAAGTCGAAGATCCAGGCGCTCCATCCAAGCTTCTTCTCGTCCAGCATGGATCTGATGTCTGTCTTGTATTTCGTGAGCATCTCGCTGAGGTACGTGCTGGTCTCTGGATTGGCCCAGACTTCGTCGAGAAACTCCTGGTAGAGCTGCTGCCGCTGTTCCCGATCGCATTCGCACCCGGTGCATTCGCACGCCTCGAGAGCGTCCTCGTACCTATCTACATCGATGTGCTGGCGAATGTATTGCTGTACCTCGTGCACCTTCAGCAGAGTCTTTACGCCTGCTCCAAATTCTGTGACGAATACTGGATACTCAGAAGCGGTCTCGCCGAAGGCTTCCTCCCACGAGATCGGGTACCACATCGTTCCCGGGTATGGGTGAGTGGCATAGATGATGTTGTCTCGGTCTATCGGGTCCTCGCGAGCGAATGAGATGTCATGAGCCCAAACGAGCCCACCCACCATGATCACGGAGTCTGGGTCATTGATCCTGATGACGTCTACAACCTGCTCGACGAACTCCTTCCAGTCGGGCCAGTCGTCTGCCAGGGACTCACTGGTCGGAGGCCAGCTGCCGGAGAATGTGGGTTCGTTGAACAACTCGTAGAACGCGACGATTTCGTTGTCCTTGTAATGCTGCGAGGTCCGGTCCCAGAAGCCCAGTACCTCCTCTCGGGAGGTCTGGGACCATTGCCGGCCCTGATACTCCTCCGTCGGCGGAAACCCGATTCCGTGGAAGTCGATGTAGACGTACAGCTCGTAGTTCGACGCCCACTCGATTGCCTGGTCGATCACTTCAAAGACCTTGTCTTCTCCCTTGTTTCTCCAGTTGTATGGGCCAATCGGGAGCCGGACGATATCCGCTCCCCACGCGCTCATCGTGCTGAAGATCTCCTCATCCCACAAGAGGAAGCGGCTGCTGCCAGCCTCGGTCTCAGTGTTCAATGTCACAGGGTCAACCGGTGTCAATCCACGCAACACCGCGTCGTTGCCGTTCTCGTCGACGATTCGGTTTCCCTCGACATGAAACTTCAGCGGGAAGACGTTGGGGGGCACTTCGCCAGGATCCGACGCCCCTGGCGGGAAGGCGTCGGGGGGTACCTCGCCGGAATTCGACTCCCCTTGTCCACATCCGAGCGAGAGCAGTACGCCGATCACCGCGAACCCAACGGCACCGAGCCGTATATGCCTCCGGTGGGGCCTGTCGGTCAGCAATCGAGGGCCGATGATGGTCTCATGAGCAGACAATATGCGGATAGGCGCTATAGGTGAGCGCGCTCGGCCGTGGCCGACTCCATGGAGTCCCTTTGGCCTACGACCAGCTCGGAAACAACTCACTCTCAGGCGTATCAGTCACCTGCAGAATGTCTCCGCCGAATCGATCCATTGTGAACAGGTCGAAGTTGCCGTTCTGGTTGGAGGCGAAGACGATCCGCGTCCCGTCGGGCGACCAATCGGCCATATCGTCGACCACCGGACCGCTGGTGAGCTGGAGAGTCTCGTCGAGGAGCACGTCGAACAGGTAGATGTCGCCACCGTGCGAATAGGTGATCAATAGACCGTCCGGCGAGATGCGTGGTATCCCCTGGTCCTCAGGCCAGTCGAAGAGAACCCGGGTGTCCCCACTGGCCAGTTCCATCACGTAGATGTCGGCGTCGCCTCTGATCGTGCTGACGAACACGATCGCGCTCCCATCGGGGGTGAAGTGAGCGTCGTACTCGGAGGTCCCATCACTGTCGATGAGCTGTTCGATCACAGTTCCATCGAGAGCCACGTGATACACGTCGGGTGTATCGATCGGCTCCCCTCGGCTGTCGCTGTTCATGATCAGCGACAAGCCGCTGGGGTGCCAATCGGCCGTGGCGCTCGAGTAATCGGTGATCTGGGTGAGATTGGCCCCATCAACGTCCATCACCCAGACAAACTCCTCGCCTGTGTCGGTGTTGAAGAACACGACCTGGGTTCTATCGGGCGACACGTTCGGGATGAACGCCTGTGTCATGTCAGTCAACTGGGTGCGCTCGCTGCCATCGGCCCTGATGGAGAAGATGTTGAAGACCTTGCCGGTCTGGTCGCCGCCGACGAAGAAGATGGTCTCATCCGTTGCTGCGGCCCTGGGAGCAAGCGTCGTGGTCGTCACAGCAGCGTCAGTGGTAGTCGTCGACACGGGTGCGGTCGTGGGCGTGGTGGCTGTTGCGGTCGTCGGAGTCACCGTGGTCATCGGTGGATCGGCCGCGGTCCCGATGACCCCGGTGTCGTCACCGCTACAGGCGGTGCCGATCAGGAGAAGAACAGTGAGCAGGAATGCGAATCGGCGCATGGCTGTCTCCTTGTCTGTGCGTGTTCGAAGATACTCCGAATGCGTTTGGCTTCCTAGAGAGCGAGTCCGAAAACCGTGACACCACCTGTTTCGAACCCTGCTCTGCGAAACGCTCGCACCAGCCAATCGACGTCCGGGATAACACTTCGCATTCTGTCGGCGCCGGAGTCGGCGGCGCGTTCGACGAGTGCCCGAACCATGGCCTTGGCGTCCTCGGGTGTCGTCTCGATCCAGTGGACGTTGAATAGATCCCTCTCGGCTTCGGCATAGGCCCAACCCGGACGACCCTCCCAGAGCATTCGGCGCTTGGCCGCACCGACGAGATGAGCTCTGGTCAGGCGTTGCCATGTCCACCCGACACCAAACAATCCGTGAGCGGCGCGGGCCAACTCGCCGCCACTCCATGACAGCAAGGCTGGTTCGACCTCGGCAGAGTTCGCTGGCTTCAGCGCCTCGTAGCCCTTTACTCTCATTCCGCCGTTGCCTTCCGGCACTGGGGACGAGTCGCCGACGCCACGCTGCGCCCAGTGCCAATCTCCCAGCGGCCGGAATCCCTCCCCTGTCACCTGATTGCGAGCAGGCTCGTTCCAGTCCTCTATCGCCAGCCGAATGACTCGGGCGCCCGCATTTCGGGCCCACTCCCACATGGCGTCACCGACCGCAGTGCCGATGCCGACGCGGCGGTATTCGGGATGGACCCGCATGGCGTTCGACCAGGCCTCCGACTCTGAGACCATCCTGATCCGACCCAGGGAGACCGCCTGACCGCCTACGTCGGCGACGATCACAGCGCTGTCTTCGTCGCTCAGCCAGTCACCGAATGCATCGCCGACGTAGTCCCCCCACGAGAAGGTTCCAGAGGTCCACGCCGAGATGTAGGTGTGGTCGGCTGCGGTGGCGGGGCGGATTGTGTAGTCAGTCATCAGTGATTGGTTCCGGGTACTTGCTGTGGTGCAGCACACGAGCCATCTTGTGGTTGTGCGGGAGCGTACGCCGGTCCGAGGCGTTGTGTGACCGGGCTGTGGTTGAGAGCGGCGGCCGGTGGTTTCTCAGTACGCAGCCAGGTCGAGGGCGTGTTCCACTATTCCCGCGACGTTCGGATACACCTGATCCTCCAACTCGCTCGAGTATGGGAATGCAGGGATCTCGGGAGCGGTGTAGCGCTGAACCGGAGCGTCCAACCACTCGAAGGTCTTCTCTGCGATCTGGGCCGATACCTCGGCGCCAAATCCGCCGAAACCGTTGTCCTCGTGGACGATCAGGATCTTGGATGTTCGGTGTACCGACGCTTCAACCGTTGCCCAGTCCAGCGGCCGTATCGACCGCAAGTCGATCACGTCGGCGCTCACCCCGCGCTGGGCGAGAAGATCGGCGGCTTCAACCGCAAAGTGAGCCATGGCTCCGTAGGCAAGGATGGAAACGTCGGTGCCAACGCGGCGAACTGCTGCGGTCCCGATCGGGGTCCGGTGGGGGCCGGCAGGCACTGCACCTTTGGCGAGTCGATACAGCTTCTTGGGCTCTAGGACCATCACAGGGTCGGGGTCCTCGATCGCCGACCACAACAGGCCCTTGGCATCGGCCGGGGTCGATGGGATGACAACTTTGAGTCCTGGTACGTGGGCGTAGAAGGCCTCAATCGATTGGCTGTGATAGAGGGAGCCGTGGATGCCGCCGCCGTAGGGCGTCCGGATCACGATCGGACAGTTCCAGCCACCGGCTGATCGGTAATGGAGGCGAGCCGCCTCGGAAACGATTTGATCGAAGGCCGGGTGGATGTAATCGGCAAACTGTATTTCGGCGATCGGTTTGCCCCCGGCGCCCCCGATTCCGACTGCAACTCCGACGATGGCGCTCTCGGCGAGCGGGGTGTTGAAGGAGCGATCACCACCAAAGGCGTCGGTGACACCGACCGAAGCTTTGAACACTCCGCCTTTTGGATCGGCGACATCCTCGCCGAATAGCGAAGCCTCCGGGTGGGACTCCATGATCTCGTGAAGGGTCTGGTTGACCGCCGTCACCATGTTCATCTCTTCGCCGACCGGATCCGTCTCGGGTGTGACGGCAGGCTCGACATTCTGGATCGGGCGGGCGTAGACGAACGCCATTGGATCCTCGGGATGTGGCGCCGCGTCGGCTGCCTTGACGGCGGCCGCGATCTCGGCAACGACCTCTTCTTCGATCTGGGTTTCGGTGTCCTGGTCGAGGAGGCGGCTCTCGATCAGGTATTGCTTGAGGATGCCGATCGGATCGCGCTTCTTCCACCGCTCGATTTCCTCGGGGGGCCGATATCGATCGTCGTCCTCGGAGGTGTGGGCATAGTGGCGGTAGGTCATCGCCTCAATGAACGCCGGACCCTCACCCTCCCGTGCCATCTTGACGGCACGGCTCGCCGCCCCGTAGACCTCGAGGATGTTGTTGCCGTCGACTCTCTCTGCGTGCATGCCGTACCCGGCGGCGCGTTCGGTCAGATTGCCGGCGACCTCCTCGATCGCCGGCACAGAGATGGCGTACAGGTTGTTCTCGATGACGAATACGACCGGGAGTTTGCGAACCCCTGCAAAGTTGAGAGCCTCGTGGAAGTCGCCTTCGGAGGAGGAGCCTTCGCCACCCCACACCATTGCCACAGCACCATCGCCGCGCCGTTTCATCTCGTACGCGATTCCGGCGGCATGGGGATATTGGGTTCCGATGACGGACGAGTGGCTGAAGATGTGTAGCTCCGGGTGTGACCAGTGGTTGGGCATCTGCCGACCACCGGAGTTCGGATCGCCCGCTTTCGAGAAGACGCCGAGGAATATCTCCTCAGGTGTCATTCCCAACGCCAAGGCCACCGCCTGATCGCGGTAGTAGGGCAGCGCCCAGTCGACTCCACTGCTCAGGGCCGCAGCGGTACCTATCTGGGCGGCCTCATGGCCCGAAGACGACACAACGAAGGGTGCTCGACCCTGCCGATTGAGCGCCCACATGCGATCGTCGATGCGACGCGCCATGACCATCGTGCGGTACATGTCGAGCAGCGCGTCGTCGGTCAGTCCGATATCGAGATGATTGGCGGCAGGGTCGATGCCGATCGCCACGGTGACGGACCTCCTTCAGTTCCGGTCGTCGCCGGAGCGGCGGAACAACCTGAGGTTACCGATGTCGTGAATCCGCTCCTCGGCGAGCGTTGTTGCGGCACGATTGGGTGTCGTGCCGCGCTCCCGCGAGGCCTTGAGCACCCGAAGCGTGTTGTCATAAATCCGATCGATGTGGGCAGCGGCCTTCTCGGTGGTGTATCCGCGCAGCTCCTCATTGACATTCGTCAGACCGCCGGCGTTCACCACGAAGTCGGGTGTGTACAGAATGTCGCGGGCTTCGAGACGATCACCATCGTCGTGTGTGGCCAGCTGGTTGTTGGCCGCGCCCACGATCGCCTGTGTCTTCAGACGGGGGATGGTCTCCTCGTTGAGAATGCCACCTAGTGAACAGGGTGCGAATACGTCGCACTCGACGTCATAGACCTCGTCGGGCGCGACGACGTCTACTCCGTACTCATTGCGCACCCGTTCGATGGAGGGCTGATAGATGTCGGCCACTGTGATCTTGCAGCCGTTCTCATGGAATCTACGAACCAGATCGGTGCCGACCTTGCCGACGCCGAGGATGGCGACCCTTTTACCGCTGAGGTCTTCGTCGCCCCACAGGAATCGGGCCGTGGCACGAGTCGCTGCGATGAGACCGCGGGCTGTTGCCGGCGAAGGATCACCAGAGCCACCCTCTTCTACCGGTACGCCTACCACCCAACGCGTTTCCCGTCGGATCAGCTCCATGTCCTGTGCATCGGTACCGACATCCTCGGCGGTGATGTACCGACCTTGAAGTGAGTCGACCACCCGGCCGTAGGCACGCCACAGCCGCTCAGACTTGAGCTTGCGGTGGTCCCCGATGATGATCGCCTTGCCTCCGCCGAGATCGAGTCCGGCCGCCGCTGCTTTGAGAGACATGCCGTGCGACAAGCGCAGGACATCCTCGAGGGCTTCGGCCTCGGACCCATAGGGATAGAAACGGGTCCCGCCGAGAGCGGGACCCAAAGCCGTGGAGTGAATGGCAATGATGGTCTTGAGACCTGATTCGGGATCGGACCCGAACACCACCTCTTCGTGACCGCGATCACCAAGTGCGTCGAATACTCCCAACGCATTGCTCCTTTCAGGGAACCGGTGAAGATTGCTCTGGAGTGTAGCGATGGGTGCTATGCCCGGTTCTGGGCACCGCCGGGTAGCGGAGCCGCGCACTCGCTCCCAAGTCACTGAGCCTCGGTACCATCGGAGCATGCCGATAGCCGCCTACCTCCGCGTATATGTGCCGGTGTCCGGGTCTGACGGTCCCGTGCTTGAACATGTCGCCGATCGCAGCGGTCGAGCGAGCGTTCTTCGTCAGGGTGAGTTCGGGTTGTCGGCTGAGTCCGCACGCGACGATGCATTTGTCATAGACGAGGGCGGGCGTCGCTTCGTTTGCCCTCGCCATCCTCGCCTGAGGATGCTTGAGGGACTTCTGGCGTTTCGTGGTGCCTTTGGAGATTCGTCCATCGCGGCCCTTGTGCCCGAGTCGGTCGCTGATCGAGCGGCGGAGGAACTTGATCGGATTCATGACCGTTTCCCCGGGGCCAAGAGCCATATCCTCACATCGCCGTTCGCCATCCCGCTTCGTTGGTTTGCGGTCTTCGAGCAGAGCGACCGTTTGGTGACCGAGGAGCATGGTCGCATGGCGGTTCGGTATCTGACTGAGCTGACGACGGGTCTCCAGCGGGCCCGGCGGGCGGTCCAGGTGCTCGAAGACGTCGGATTCGACGAAGCCATCATCGAACAGGTGGGTGACGTCGTTCGTTGGCTCGAGGATTTTCCCCGTGACGCTCTTGTCGAACTGGACTACGGCGGTGTGGCGGACCTCTTTGACGAGACCGATCTGGTTTTGGACGAATCGGCCGCCGACATTGGGGCGTCGCTGGATGCTCTGGCTCGCGGCGATTTTGATGCCGCCGGTGAGCACTACGCCGTCGCGGCGTCCCGTTGGGCGCCAGCGCACGCGTTGGCATATGCGAACTGAGAACGGATTCGAGTCGGCGGTTGATCGCCAGATCCGCGAAGCAGCCGAGCGTGGCGAGTTCGACGACCTGCCCGGCAGCGGCAAGCCGATTACCGACCTCGACGCGACGTACGACCCGGCCTGGTGGGCCAAGCGGTATGTCAGGCGTGAGAGGGCGCGAGATCGAGCCGACGAACTCCGCCGGGTGATTAGGGCTGAGCTACCCCGGCTGCGAGCAGCTGCCGATCGGGGGGCAGCTGAAGTCCGTGTTGGTGAGATCAACGAGATGATCCTGGCGGCGAACGAACACCTCTCCCTTGATGATCTGGTGTCGCCCATCAGACTGTGATCGAACGGCGTCGTTGTGGTTCCTTGCTTGAAGAATCGGCTGCGAGATCCGGCTCGTCTTCAGTCCTCTAGTGCCTGCACACCGTCGCTCCACGAGACCCATGGTGCTGCGATCTACTCTCAGACATGATGCGACGCTCTGCCGGTCTCTTCGTCCTGACGATCGTTCTTGCGGCGTGCGGTGGTGCGGTCAAGCCGATCACCTCCACCGCGCCAGTCGCTCCGGACTCAACGGTCGCCACCGGTTGCATGGGAGGTGACTTCCAGGCGCATTCAGTGCTGTTCAGGGCCGCAGAAGAGGGGGAGATTCCAGCGGACGTACCCTCCCAGCTGGGTCTGGCCCTCGAGAAGGTACCCCCGGCTCTCCTGGGCGGCCTGCTCTACGCGGGTTGCTCTGCCGAGCAGGTTGACGATCTCACCCATGAGCTGATGGCATGGACCAATGGCATCGGTCTGCTCTTGATCGCCTGGCAGGAGTGGCCGGGTGACGGAGACCTTGGACCGCTTCCCCTGGGGGGTGAAATCCGCCAGGCAGGGATCGTGCAGGTATCGACAGTTGATCAACTGGTCGACGAAGAGGCTCGGACCCGGATCATTCATCTGTTCGACGGTATGAGGGTGGTGACGGTGGCGAGCTATTCGCTCACCACATTGCCGACCGACAAGCTGGAGGAGATCGCCTGGACCATCTACGACGCGATTCCGGTGGACACCTCAAACCGTACCGGCATCGGCGTCACGCGCTCCCTCGATGAGCTCCTCGCGGCCCTCGCGTCGGATCTGCTGACGGTCGAGGATCCGGAGGATGTTCCCGACCTGTCGCCGTTCACAGCCACGCTTGGAATCGTCAATGCTACGTACAGATTCACCGCTGCCGGGAACGTCATCACGGTGTTCGATTTCGGAGGGATCGGGGCAGCGGACCGCGCTGCGGCTACGGTGTCGAGCGACGGCTACACGATCGCGCACACCCCATATGAGGTCTCTGCAACGCCTCGGTTCTGGCGGTGGGATCGGCTGATCATCAGATTCATGGGCGACAATGACCTGATGCTGGCGCGTCTCGACGAGGTGATAGGGCCGGCCTTTGCCGGCGATGGCATCGGAGACTGAGAGCGTGGCACATTCCCTCTTATGTGACAGGATGTGCGGCCGATCCCAGGTGGCTTGATGTCCTTCTCCAACGTCTACGAGGATCCCGACAGGGCGGCGTCGTACGCTCGTCTCGAGTTCCCCGGGACTTACTACCTGGCATACCGAGACCTCCCCGAGATCCTCGGCGATGGCGCCGGGAGGCTTGCTCTCGACTTCGGGTGCGGGACCGGTCGTTCGACTCGGTTTATTGCCGGATTGGGATTCGACGTGGTCGGCGTCGATATCGCTACAGAGATGTTGGAGCAGGCTCGCCAGATTGATCCCGGCGGGGACTACCGGTTGGCTCTCGATGGCGATCTGACCCGACTCGGCTCGGAGAGATTCGATGTCGTCGTTGCAGTGTTCACCTTCGACAACATTCCAGGGCTCGATCGAAAGGTGTCGATTCTCGAACAACTAGCCGAGCGGCTGGAGGCCAAAGGTCGGATCGTGATCCTCGTGTCGTCGCCCGACATCTACACCAACGAGTGGTCGTCATTCACGACGAGTGCTTTTCCAGAGAACAGAGACGCCAAGAGCGGGGACTTGGTGCGGATCGTCATGAGGGATGTCGAAGACGGCCGAGCGGTCGAAGATGTGGTGTGCACGGATGAGGACTACCGCACCGTGTTCGCCGACGCCGGGCTGCGAGTGGTCGATGTGGCTCAACCATTGGGCAGAGACGATGAACCGTTCGATTGGATCAGTGAGATTGAGATCGCGGCCTGGACGATCTACGCGCTGGAGAAGTGATCCGGTCGGACGCGGGGCCGAGCCACCTACTCCTCTTCGCTCGCCCTCACCCGAATCGCGCGTAATCCAGCAGCTCGTCGAATTCGCAGGTCGCCAGGCCGATGACATGGTCGGCTGCGCCGTAGTAGACATGCACAACGTCGTCGACAACGGGATTGGCGGAGGAGAAGACGACGTTGGGTACGTCGCCTTCCAGCTCCCATGGCTCTACGGGCTCGAAGATGTGCTCCGCCGGGCGATTGAGCACGTGCGCCGGGTCATCCCGGTCGAGCAGGCAGACGCCGAGCCGGTAGATGTGCTCGTGGTCATAGCCGTGATAGAGCATCAGCCAACCATGTTCGGTCTCGATCGGCGGTCCGTTCCCTCCGATGCGTTTGCAGTCCCATGAGTTGTCGGGTCGAGGAGTCATGACTGTGCGCATCTGCTCCTCCGGCCAGGTGAAGAGGTCGTCGGACTCGGCCAGCCAAATGCTCGGCGGGCGCCGGTGGAAGGCGACATACCGGTTCTTGAACATTCGGGGAAGCAGGAAGTGGTCTTTGTTGTCTTCGCCCGTCGTCAGGGGTCCGATCGGATCCCAGCTGATCAGGTTGGTGCTTCCGGCAAACATCGGAGTGACGGCCTGAGATATGGGGTCTGTTCCGCTGTAGGCGGTGTAGGCCATGTAGTAGTGGCCGTTGAGTGGTGTGACTCGTGGGTCTTCGACGCCCATGGCGTCGATTTCGTCGCTGGGTTCGAGAATCGGACGCCTGAGACGGTTCCATGAGACGCCATCCTCGCTCACTGCGTACCCGATGCGGCTCACCCCGTCGAAACCCTGGGCTCGATAGAACATGTGAAACAGTCCGTCCTCGTGGATGACGGAAGGGTTGAAGACATTTGATGCCTCCCAACTCGATTCCGGGTCAGGCAGCAGGATGGGGTTTGCAGGGTGCCGTTGCAGTCTCATCACTATTCGACTCCAAGGTGGTTGAGGACGTCTTGCACCGCCAAACGTTGCATGGTGACCACTTCGTCGGCTGCACCCAGAAGCACAGTCAGCACCTGTGTTTCCTCGTCGAGGAGAGTGCCCGTTGGGAAGATGACATTGGGGACGAAGCCCTCTACTTCGTGTGCGCGCTGTGGAACGAGCATCGGCTCGTCAGATCGGGCCAGGACTCGGCACGGGTCGTCGCCGTCCAGGAGAATCGCGCCGGCGCAGTATCTACCGACGGGATTCTCAACCGTGGGGGTGTCAACCCCGTGGTAGATGAGCAGCCATCCTTGCGGGAGCCGAATCGGGGGAGCTCCGGCACCGACCTTGACCGAATCCCATCGTCCCTCGCGGGGAGCAAGCACCATCTGGTGATTGCCCCAGTGCGTGGCGTTCGGCGAATCGCTCGCAGTGATCGATGGCGGACTCACCCAGGTGTGCGGTATAGGGCGGTGGAAGGCGATGAAGTCTCCGTTTCGTCTCTCCGGCAGGAGTACGACATCCTTGTTCTCGGTAGGGAAGATGATCCCGTGTCGCTCGAATGTCACGAAGTCGCGGGTGGTCATCAGTGCAGTTGTCACCCCCAAGTGACGGCTTATGGCGACATACGTTATGTAGTAGATGTCCCCGATCTGTGTGATGCGCGGATCCTCGATGCCCGATTCCTCCCAGGGATGCTGCGGCTGGAGTTGGGGGAGAGCTACGACTTCCTTGACGAGGTTGGCCGAGGCATCCAGACGAACGAGTCGGAGATGCGAAATGTGTGGCAGCCGGACACGTCCGTCGGGGAACTGAAGGACCCTGGGATCGCTCGTGTCCACTCCGGCGGCATCGAATGTGTCGAGCGTCCAAATACGTTCATCTCCTCGCCAGGCGACGCGAGGAGAGACGACTTGATGCGGAGAGGATCTGACCGGTTGCTCGACGACCCGTACCAATAGGAGTATCTCGTTGCCGTACCGGACCGCGGCTGGGTTGAAGACACCCACTACCTGATGGTCCGGCCCGATCGGGGCCAAGTCCTTCGGTCGAAGGAGTACGGCTTCCTCGAGCGGCGCAACCGTCATGGACTCACCTCGACAACCAGGCCCTCGTGCGGACGCAACCTGAACTCGGTGAGATCGACTCCGCCGATCCGATCGAGGTGCGTGGACAGTCCGATAGAGGCCCGACGGTCGTCACGGATGGACAGACTGCGTTCTTCTCCTGTGAAGTTGAGAGAGATGAGCAGTTCCTCATCGAGATGTCGACGCCGGTAGGTGAGGCAGTCGTCGAGGCCGTTCGTCACTGTTTCGTATCTGCCAGCCGTGAGTGCCGGCATTGCGCGTCGGTATCGCAGCAACTGTTTGTAGAGGTTCAAGATCGACCGCGGATCCTCCTGCTGTGTCGCGACGTTTCCCTCTCGATAGTCGGCGGAGATAGGAAGCCAGGGCGCTGCCGTCGAGAACCCCGCGTGGGGGCCTGCATCCCACTGCATCGGCGTCCGAGCCGGGTCGCGGCTTCTGTCGACCCCCAGACGTATTCCTTGCGGATCCTGGAGCTGATCGAGCGAGACGACGCCGTTCTCGAGTCCGAGTTCGTCGCCCTGATAGAGAGTCGGTGTTCCTCGCAGGGTGAGGAGGAGCATGGCCGCGATCCGAGCCTGGGCGGTGCCGATCCGGGAGGCCAGGCGGGGAGCGTCGTGGCTGCCGAGGACATAGCTCGGCCAGGCCCACTCAGGCAGGGCCGCCTCCAGCTTCTCCACTGACCGCGTGATCGCTCCGGCCTCCCATGGCATCTGCATCAAACGGAAGTTGAAGGGCAGGTGAAGACCGTCATCGTCGTCCCCGTAGTACTTGATCCACCGCGACATGCTGTATCCGAGTTCACCGATGGCGACACGGTCTGGGTACTCGTCGAGGACGCGACGGAACTCGCGGATGGTCACGTGGACGTCGTCCTGATCCTCGTTGAAGCTGTGAATCTGACGCCCGAAGATGTCGTCGGGAGGCAGCGTGGGGTCTGCCTTCGGATTGGTCGGATTGTCGCGGAACTCGGAATCCTTGATGATCATCCCCACGACGTCCATCCGGAAGCCGTCCACGCCCCGATCCAGCCAGAACCGGAGTACGTCCAGCATTGCCGCAGCCAGGGCCGGCTCGCGCCAGTTGAGCTCGGGCTGCTCCGGCAGGAACTGATGCAGGTAGTACTGGTCGGTGACTGGGTCGAGCGTCCAGGCGGGGCCGCCGAAGGGGCTACCCCAGTTGTTGGGCAGGGACCCATCAGCTCGGCCGTCGTGCCAGATGTACCAGTTGCGTTTCGGGTTGCTGAGAGATGAGCGCGACTCCACGAACCATGGATGCAGATTGGAACTGTGGTTGGGGACGTAGTCGACGACGACGCGAATCTCACGGGCATGTGCTTCGGCGATCAGCCGGTCGAGTGTGTCTAGGTCACCAAAGAGGGAGTCGATGTCGCAGTAGTCGGCGACGTCGTACCCGAAGTCGGCCATAGGTGACGGATAGAACGGACTGATCCAGATGGCATCGACTCCGAGCGGCTGATTGCCATCGCCGTTGAGATAGTCGAGGCGGTCGATGATCCCGGCGAGATCGCCGATCCCATTGCCCGTGCTGTCCTGAAAGCTACGCGGGTAGATCTGGTAGATCACGCCCGTCTTCCACCAGGCCAGCTCGGCTGGTTCGTCCGCCGAGTCCTCCGCTGCCACGTCTCCGCTGGTTGAACGTTTCATTGCATTGACACCCGTGGCGCTTGGTGAACTGGTTCTCTCGGACCGGAGACCTCTTCGTCGACTGCGAGGACACCGATCAGTGCGATCCAGGCCATCGCCGCCGCGGCCATCGGGAGGACCACGAGGATGCTGACGACTATGAGCACCGCGCTGATCAGTGCCACACCCAACGCAAAGCCCGGCCGTCTCATTACGAAGATGGCGCTGTTGCGCAACGTGTTTCGTACCGTGCGATCTTGCGCGACAAGCCAGAAGGGCCAGTAGAAGAGATTGACGACGAGCCATCCAAGCCCGGCGGTCGCCCACGTCAGGCGAAAAAGCACCCACATCGGTCCGACCGCCTCCCGGTATGCCCAAAAGTTGCCGACTACGACGAGCACAACTGCCAGATTGAGCGCTCCCCACTGCAGACCGGGCCACAGCATGTTGCGCAACGCCTCTCGTCCATGACGAGGTTCGGTGAGTTCCCCGTCGACAATTCGACGAGCGATGACATACATCGCCGCGGTGGCAACCGGACCAGTGAAGACAGGGAACTGAAGGGCCAACCACGCGATGTTGAACAGCAATAGGAGCATGAAGTCGCCCCACCACACGCGGAACGCCTGACCAACGACGGCGGAGGCTCGTGCCCTTCTAGCCATCCCCGCTCACCTCCAACGCATACTCCCGATGTGCTTTCACATCGAAGCACATCGCGTCACCACAAATGGTTGTGGCGACATCGTCGCCGTGGAGGGTGACTCCCGTCAGGCCCCATGCCCTCACCGGGACCGAGTAGCCGTCGGCCCCGGCCCACGTGACGGCGAAATGGCTGCCGTCACCTTCGACGGTGGCCAGTGGGTAGCCGCCATAGATGACGACGCCAGGTGCGATCTCCTGGTAGGCGAGGGCCGCGAAGGTGGGAGCCATCCCGGCGCCATAGACCTCCTGGCCGATGGCGCCCCAGATCGTCCTCCCCTCACGCATGTCCTCGAGCGGGATGGCGAGGTCGAGCCGATTGGTCCCCACCGTCTCATACGCCGACGGGTTGGCGGTGGCGACTCCGTCGGGCAGGCGAGTCGGCAGGCTGTCGGCCAGCGTGATCAGCGTGTGGTACGAGAACTCAGCGAGCAACTTCTCGACGTCCGGGTCGAGGGAGCCGCCCGCCAGGCGCAGCATTTCGGTCAAATAGATCCAGGACTCGTATTGCTCCTTGGGAGTGATGGCGTCCGCGTTCTGCGTTGGCGCCAAACCGAAGAATGTCCGAGCAGTTCCCGCTGGTCCGTAGTCCACTTCGTATAGCCAGCTGAGACGGATGAGGTTGGCAATCGGTCCGAGGGCATGTTCCAGCCACGCGTCGTTGCCGGTACGCGCCGACAATTCCACAGCCGCCAGCGCCGCCGCCGCGGTCATGTGGGTTTCATAGGCGAAACCGAAGCCGTAGCCCTCGAAGGCGCGTACTGCGGCCTTTGCCTGATCGACACAAGGGTCTCCGCAACCGAGGTCGGCCATACGCAGCATGTAGAGGGCATAGCCACCCGCGGCGTCCGGCTCCCGGCCGGAGCCGTCCCAGGTGGAGAAGCTGTAGAACTGCGGGAACCGGTACTCGACCGTCTCGGCGAAGTCGATCCAGGCTTCCCTGCTGAGCTCGGCGACGTTGGCGGCCGGCTCGTAGCCGAGTGTTCCGAACTCGGCGGCCTTGAGAGCATGGCCTACCTCGTACCACGTGTCGCCACGCTCCTGGCTTCCGGTGACGTGCAGGGGTCCTGAATTCTGAATGAGTCCGAAGTCTGGATTGAAGAATTCGGGCAGTCCGGCAAGGCTTGAAGAGACGATGGAGCTCGCAAGCGGGTCGTCGCCGTATCTCGCCACGTAGCGGGCGGCTGCGAGTCCCACGTCGAGCTGAGTGATGGCTTCGACGGTGTGGCGAGTGTCGGAGACATAGGCACGCCAATAGCGCCGACCGTCGAGTTCAATCCACGTGTCTGGATCGTGCAGTGAGTTCAGTGTTTCGGTAGCCAGCTCCTGCCAGTCGGGCATCGGGTCGATTGGTCGGGCCAGCATGTCGTAGATGTCGCTGACCTGGAACAGGTACCGCCGGAACATCTCTGTCTCGGATCGAGGCGATCCTGGAGTCAAATAGAGATAGCTGTCGAGCAGGGTGAAGGTCTCGTCGAAAGGGAGACGCTGAAGATCGACACTGGAGATGTTGTGGCCAAACCGTCGGCCACGTCGCACGGGCGTTCCGACTGGGGAGAAGCCGGTCTCTTCTATGAAGGGCGTGATTCGAGTGATGTCGAGCCAGTACAGCAAGGTGCTGTCGAGCGTCGCCGAATATCCGTAGAAGCTGGGAGCTGCACCAGGAGCTCTGTCGGCGAACACCTCGTATTCCGCAGCGGTCTCGATCCCGGTCATCGGATCCACGAATCCCCACTCTGGGAGGATGGATCCGCTGGTGGGCTGCTCCCGGGGCGTGATCTCCAACTGGTATCGGATCAGTCCGGGATTGCGGGGGAACACCTGTAGAACGAACTCGAAATCGAACCCGAGCCCAGACCCGGAGAACGTCGCTGTGACCTGGTCATCGGTGGACTCCACATCCACCGTGTCGACGAACGACAAGAGGCCGACCTCAGAGCCCAGGGGCTGCAGTTGCAACCCGGCCGCAGCCCCCGGCCGGTCTACCAACACGACACCGTCCCGCCAGACAATGCTGTAGTCCCCGGTCCACAGGAGGGCATCCGCTCTGTCGCCTTCTGCGATTCCGGCGGCGACCGTGGCACTGCGAGGCGTAAGCGGGTGGCTGAAGCTGGCGAAGCGCCCTGAAGCGGCGGTGGTGTTGGTCGAGTCGGGATCGTCATTCTGAAGCGAGGTGCAGGCGGCGAGCAGCAGACTGAACCCGACCAACGCAGGCATGCTTGTGAGGCACTGGCTCACTTCTCTTCCGGCAACGTCGGGGTGCCGGCGGCTCATCCCTTCAGCCCCGCGTAGCTCACTCCCTCCATGTAGTACTTGCTGAAGAAGAAGAACATCGTGAGGGGTACCGCCGCGTTGACCATTGCCCCCACCAGGGTGATGTTCCACGCTGCGGTGTAGTTCTGCTGGAAGACGCTCAAAGCGACATTCAGCACCCACATGTCCGGTGTGTTGAGGTACAGCAGAGGGGTGAGGAAGTCGTTCCACATCCCTTGGAACTGCAGGATGAACAGAGTCAGGAGCGCCGGCTTCGCCAGAGGCAAGATGACGTACCAGTAGATCTGGAAGTAGGAGGCGCCATCGATAAACGCCGACTCCTCGAGATCACGCGGAATGGCCTTGAGAAACTGCGTGAGCAGAAAGATGCCGAAGGCATTTACCAGGACGGGGATGATGAGGCTGTAGGCAGTGTTTATCCACTGCGCCTTGGCTATCACGATGAATGCCGGAATCAGGGTCACCGCACCCGGGAGCATCATCGACGCCAGCATGAACCCAAAGATGAACTTCCGGCCGGGGAAGCGAAGCCGGGCAAAGGCGTACGCGGCCATCGACGAAAAGATCAGCATGATGAAGGCCCTGATCACCGAGAGCAGGGCTGTGTTGTACATCCAACGGACGAAGCGTCCGCCGCCGGCCAGGACGGCCAATCGCTCGAAGAGGAAGGTGGCGAATGCCCCCAGCAGCAGAGCGACCGCCATAGCCAGCACGACTCGACGCCATTCGGGTTCCGACATGGTGAGTATCCCGACACCGATCAGCGCGACCGTGGTGATGGAGATCCCGACCGTGATCTGCATTGCGGTGCCGCCGTCGAGGCCGACATACAGCCCGCTCCCGATTCCACCCAGGACTGCCAGCCCGAAGCTGAGGGTCAGGCCGGTCCGGCGTGACATCCCTTCGCCCTTCGACTCGCTCGACATCCCCATGAGGAGGAAGGCAGCGAAGAAGAAGAGCATTCCGGTCATTAGGCCGAGAGAGGTAGCCCCTTCTGGGCGAGGCAGCCCCCCGAAGTCGGTGGTGAATAGCTTCAGCCAGTTCCCAAACAGCCACTCCGACGGAAGGAGGGAGGGAGGCCAGGCAGTGATCTCTGCGTCTCCCTTGAACGTCCCTAGTAGCGCCAGGATGAACGGTGTGAAGAGGATGATGCCGATGGCGATCAGCAGGACGTAGAACAACGCGCGACCGATCCGTCGTCTTGCAGTCACGCGGATACCCGAGCCTCGCGGGGTTCCTACGGAGCCGGTTGGGTTTGCGGTCGCGACGGTCATATTGCTTTCACGATCAATACATCTCGGTGCCGCGCTCGATGTAGCGCCTCTGGATCAGGGTGAAAACGAAGATGATGGCGGCCAGCAGGAAGGCCATTGCGCTGGCGAATCCCATTCGCGGTGGCCCGAGCGTGCCGAGACCCTCGGTAAATATCAGGTACACGGGGGTCAGGGTCGTGTCGAGGGGGCCTCCGGCCGTGAGGATCTTGACCTGGTCGAATATCTGCCATGTGCCGATCGTCCCCAACACGACCACAAGCAGGATCACCGGGCGCAACATCGGCACGGTGACATGTCGGAACTGCTGCCATTTGGTGGCGCCATCGATCGATGCCGCTTCATAGAGGCCGGGGGGCACATCTTGGAGGGCGGCCAGGAACATGATCATGAAGGTGGGCGCGGTGGTGAAGATGTTCTGGAACATGATCGCCATCCAGGTCACGCTCGGACCACGCAGGTACCAGAGATCCGACGAGATGTCCCCTCCAAAGGCCTGGGCGATGCCTTGGAACAGGCCGGTGGGATTGTTGAGCCAGTTGATTGCTTCCCACTCCGCTCCGAAGGCAGCCCACAGCTTGGTGAAGGCGAGGTTGATGAATCCTGTCTTCAGGTATAGCCAGAAGAAGATCATCGTGATGACGACAGACGAGGTGACGCTCGGGGCGTAGAAGATGGTTCGGAAGAACCGAGATCCCCGCACCTTGACGTTGAGAAGGCTCGCCAGGAGGAGAGCGAGGGCGGTCTGGATCGGCACGACGATGATGACGTACCAGAAGACGTTTACCAGGGACCTGATGAACTTCTGATCACCTAGAGCCTTGGTGTAGTTGTCGAATCCCGTCCATTCGGGTGCGGTGAACAGATTGAAATCGGTAAAGCTCACATAGATGGCGAACGCGATAACGCCGACGGTGAAGACGAGCGTGATCAACAAGTAGGGCGCGATGAAGAAGTAGGCGGTCAGGGCTTCCTTCTTGGCTGCGGGCCCCAGGGAGGCGCGACCGCCGTCTCTTCGGAGCCGCGGCAGGCGAAGCCGCCGTCCGGCGTTCTGTTGGGGCTCAGTTGTTGCTGCCACCCGTCACCTTTCTGGCGAATGGGTTGAAGGACACCCGGAAGATTCCTTGGGAACCCTCGGACCCCTGGCCCCTCACCTCGCAGTGAGGGGCCAGGGGGGAGGGTCGGGACTCGTTGAGGGCTATCCCTCGTCGAGAGCGGTTTGGGCCTCCCCTTGTGCTTGAGCGAACGCCTCTTCGATGGTTTGGTCACCAAGGTAGAGACGGGCCAAAGCGTCGTTGACTGCACCGTTTACACGACCCGTGTTGGGACCCCAGTAGCCCACCTGTGTGAGCGGGAAGGTCCCACCAACCGCGATTGCGGCGTCGTTGGAATCCACGACTAGGTCTACCTGATCTGGATGGGTGCTGTATGCAAAGCCGGTGGCGACAATCTCCGCCTGGTTGGCCCTGCCCGTCACGAAGATCGTGAACGCGGCTGCGGCCTGCGGGTAGTCACTGTTGGCATTGACGCCGATTCCATTCGTAAAGATCACGTCGGCCGCTCCCACCGGTCCTGTCGGCAGCGGTAC
The DNA here is from genome assembly GCA_029263095.1 of Acidimicrobiia bacterium. Classification (GTDB taxonomy): domain Bacteria; phylum Actinomycetota; class Acidimicrobiia; order Spongiisociales; family UBA11373; genus JACZWZ01. Next base: position 54,100 of record JAJCYA010000017.1, read on the forward strand.
TGCCTTCCAGTCCACGTCCGGGAAGTCATTCCGCATGAAGTTGACCATCCAGCCACCTTCGTACGTAAGACCGATCAGTTCCTTGCCGACGGCATCGCCGCACCAACTGGCACCGATGTCGGCAGCTTCCACCAACGCGCCACTGTCCTTCATCTCCATGATGAACTCAGCCGCCTCGTTGACCGCTGCCGAGTCGAGTGTGGCCGTTGCGAAGTCGGCGCTGGTGTACGAACCACCATTGCCAAAGACCCACGGTGCGAACCGCGCCCAGTCGGCTCCCTGGCAGAAGCCGGCGTAGTCGGTGTTGGCACTGATGGTCTCTGCCGCGGTCTTCAGATCGTCCCAGCCCCAGTCGGCTGTTGGCTCAGGAATCCCTGCCGCCGTGAACGCGTCCGGAAGGTAGACCAAGCCCAGTGTTCCCCAGTCCTTGGGGAGGGCGTAGGTGCTCCCATCCAGCGTGAAGATGGTCAGCAACGCAGAGATGAAGTCATCTCGGCTGACACCTCCCGCAGCCATCAGGTCGTCCAGCGCCAGGATCTGGCCGGTGGGGCCGAAGGCCGTCATCAGCTGATCGTCGACGTAGAACACGTCGGGTGCGGTTCCGCCCGCCATGGACGCCTTCAATTTGGTCTGGAAGTCGGCGGGGATCGGTTGGTAGTCCACCGTGACGTCTGGGCACACTTCGTTGAAGCGCACTATCGAGTCGCGATAGATCTGCTGCTCGGTCTCGTCACCCCAGCCCGAGAACACGATGAGGGCACCCTCTTCGACCGGCATGAAGCAGTCAGGGCCCGCAGCAGCGGTTGTCTCCGTCGTTCCTTGGGTCGTCTCCGTCGTTCCTTGGGTCGTTGCCGTGGTCCCTTGGGTGGTTGTAGAACCCGCTTCGTCATCATCTCCGCACGCAGCCGCCACTAGCAGGACGGCCACGGCGAGGAACAGGAAGCGTGATTTGATAATCATTCCGTCTTTCCTCTCGTCGCCTTGTTGTTGATGGCCGGGCCGTGCCCCGGTCTCGCGGGCTGATTGGTCGCCAGATTGGCTAGCCTGCGGACCGGTCCATCGGCGTCAGCCGGTGTGGGCCACGGAGCCATCCACCTTGACTTTCACCTGGTGTGGTGGCTCCTTTTCTCATCCTCGCTCTTCTCGTGTTTCCTTTCGGTTTCTCCGCCCCGGATCCCCTAGTCGGGAGCGCCTGCGGCCTTTTCGCAACCGCAAGAGGCCCTCACAACGAGGTCACTGGTCAGGATTGTTCTGGAAGCCACCGTGAACTCGCCTTCGATACGGTCCACGATCAGCCGGGCCGCCAGGCGGCCCATTTCGAGCGTCGGAACGTTGACGGTGGTCAGCGGTGGCTCGGCAAACTTCGCCCAAGAGATGTTGTCGAATCCGACCACGGCCAGGTCGGCCGGAACCCGAAGGTTTCTGGATCCCGCAGCGCGCATGGCACCGATCGCCATGGCATCGTTTACGGCCACCGCCGCCGTCATCTCCGGGTAGGCGTCGAGGGCTTGGTTGGCCGCCTCGAAGCCCGATTCGATTGTGGTTTCCGAGACCGATACGACCCGCGGCGTCAGACCCGCCGCCCTGATCGCCGAGCAATATCCGGTAGTGCGCTCCTCGCTGGTAGCCCAGCCTTCCGCTCCGCGCAGGAGTCCGATCACTCGATGACCGTGAGCTTCGATCAGATGATCTGTTGCAGCTCGACACCCGCCCTCGTTGTCGGCCACGACGGCCGGGATCTGCGTCTCACGCAACGCGTTGTCGACCAACATGACCGAGAGGCCCGAGGCTGCTGCCCTTAGAACGAAGCCGGGAGGGATGTCGGGCCCCGCTAAGACCAGGCCGTCAGCACGACCGTCCTGGAGTACGGGCAACGCCTCGGGCCCCGCAGTCAGTTGTTCGTCGGTGAGAGTGACCAGCATCACGTTGTAGTCGTCCCGAGCCAAGGTCTCTTCCAGTCCCCGCATGATCTGCGGATAGAAGGGGTCTTCGCTCGGCGGGAACTTGTGGCGGTGGGTGACGAAGAGCACGGTGCGGGTGCGCGACGTGGTCAGCGAACGTGCGGTGGAGTTCGGCCAGTACCGCAGCTCCCGTGCTGCCTCCAAGATGCGTTGCCGGGTTTCGGTGCTGACACCGGGCTTGTCGTTGAGTGCCCGAGAGACAGTGGCCGCGGAAACTCCGACGAATGCAGCGACGTCTTGAAGGCTTGACACTTGACTCCACCCACGCAAAGTTGTCGGAACCGCTTGCGGGGAAATTACAGGGCGCGGCATCACCGTGTCAACTGGCTGGCAATGTGTGGGAGGCCGTGGGGATGAGGAGACACATTTGTCTCACAGAATGCGGGAGTCCCGGCGCCTGGTCTGCTGCACCCGATATCGATCGGACCGAGCTGCGAGTATGAGTCGACCGGCCGAGTGCGTGACGCTCGGCACGGAAGAGGCAAATGGGGAGGCGTAGTGGGAGACATCATTCTTGATCGGTGGGCTCTCGCCGGTGCGGTTGGCGCGGTAGTGGCGGTCGGATTCGATGGTCTCCTACATGGGCTCTCCCGTGGGGGGCACGGGATTCTGGATCAGCTGTGGCACCGTGAGCAGTCAGAACGGGAGTCTCCTACGGCTGGTCCGAGCGCCATCGGCTGGCATGTGCTGGTTGACGTCGTGCTCGGGATCGTGCTGGCGACTCTGGTTGCGCTCGCGGCTCCACTGGGACTTGCCGAGGCCGCCGCGGTCGGCGCCCTGGTCGGTCTCTGTCAGCTGGTCGTGTGGGGCCACGTGTACGCGTCGTTGGAGGTCCGGGCTGCCACCGCCCTCTCGTTGGGCGGTCTGGCTGTGATTCAGGGTGTCCTTGTCGGGCTGGCGGTCGGATTGACCTACCCGATCTAGCAAGGACGTAGGTAGCGCCACATCCGCGTTTGGGTTGTGGCTTTTGATCGGTCTCGTTCAAGTCGGGTACCCCGACGTGCCGATGCGTGATTAGTCATGATGGGAACCAAAGCGCTGGTCACTCGGCGGATCGGATCTGTTGCGGTCATTGCGGTCGCGTATGTTGTGCTGTCGGCATCGCTGGCTCTTGCTGGGAGCGCCCGCGAGTACGGGGCAATGGTCGACTATCAGCTGGTCTTTCCGGTTGGCGGTCCGGTGAGTCTGAGCGACACCTTCTACGCGGCCCGCAGCAATGGTGATCATCACGCCCAGGATCTGATGGCCCCCAAGATGACTCCGGTCCTTGCGGCGGCCTCGGGCACGGTTCACTACGTGAATTGGTCTCGAAACCCCGACGAACTCAATGCTCATCGCTGCTGCACGATCACCATCCGGCACGATGACGGTTGGGAGTCCTGGTACATCCATCTGAACAATGACACGCCCGGTACCGATGATGGTCAGGCCTGGGGAATCGTTGAGGGGATCGTTCCTGGAACCCGCGTCGAGGCCGGTCAGCAGATTGGATGGGTGGGGGATTCCGGCAATGCCGAGAACACGTCTCCCCACCTCCACTTTGAACTCTTCGACGCCGGTGGCGTAATCGTCAATCCGTACAACTCCCTGCTGAACGCCTGCGGCAGTTCCTGCACCTCGACCAGCCGCGCCAGTCAGACTCCAACGACAACAGCCGCGGGACCCAACGACACGCTGATCCTCGGGTCGCGGGGTGACGTCGTGGCCGACCTTCAATCGACTCTGCGAACACTTGGCTTCGACCCCGGTCCGGCGGACGGGATCTTTGGCAGGATGACGTTGACTGCCGTCGTAGCTTTCCAATCTGCCAAGGGGCTGACAGTGGACGGCAAGGTCGGTCCGGCGACCAAGAGTGCTCTCGGTTCGAGCCCAACCGCCTCAGCGCCGGTGACCTCGGGTCCCGCTGCTGTGGTGGCGTACGGGATATTCGACTCCTCCGTTGTCGAATTGCAGGGAATGCTGGCCAAGCTGGGCCATGCCCCGGGACCGGTGGACGGTGCTTTCGGTCCTCTCACTCTCGTCGCAGTCACACGCTTTCAGACGGCCGCCGGTCTTCCCGGCACCGGCACGGTGGATCAAGCGACCTGGGACGCGCTCGTCGTGGCGGCCGGAGGGTCGACCGGCGGTACAACAACAATCGTGGTTGGTTATGCGACTCGGGGAGCGAAGGTTCTCGAGCTTCAACAGATGCTTGCTGCGTTGGGGCATGCCCCCGGTCCTGTGGACGGGATCTTTGGTCCCATGACCCGCAGTGCCGTCGCCGCCTTCCAGTCTTCTTCCGGTCTGGATCCAGACGGGATCGTCGGTCAGGCGACCTGGGACGGTCTCGCCACGGCGCAAACCGGCTGACGATCGGCGCGGGTCCCTCTCTTAGCTCAGGGACACGGGTTCGAGGAGGGTGTCCAAACGGTCACTTCATCTCCAGGGAGGAGACTGCTCGCGGCGGCATCATCAATCGTGTCCGTGGGCTTGCCATAGATGATTTGGACGTTCTGCTCTGATCCGACGGTGACCCGACGAACCATCCCGGGATCGGTTGAGTTACTGCACCCGATACCGGCGGTGTCGACGGCGAGACCCGCCGCGGTGAGGAGGGTCACAGCGTCGTCGACGGGTTGGTTGTAGATCGTTGCGGCCTCGGGAAGAACCACGTCTGGCGACGGAGCCGATGTCGTGGTGGGAGCGGCGGTGGTCGGTGGGGCAGTGGTGGCGGCGGGCACTGTGGTCGTTGGCTGTTCCGACGTGGTCGACGCCTGGGTGGTGGATGTCTCCGCCGCGGTGCCGGTTCCGTCGTCCTCTGTGAGCAGGACGAAGATCAGGACTACGAGTAGGGCGACCAGCAGCGAACCCAGAGCGAGGAGTGCGACACCCATGCCGTCGCTCGAGGGCTCGGGCTCCGGAGGCGGCCCGGGTTCGAAAGCATCCCCAAATCCATCCATCATTTGACTCCCACGACAAGCATACCGATCGGTGGCGAGTCACTGATGCGGTGCGTCTGGAAGTCGCAATCCTCACATCAACCCCTAGTCGCCACCGCCACCCTGATTGGGTTACGTCGGTTTCGAACCGTTTTCGATCAGGATCCGTGACTCGCTGACTTCGATCACCCCGTAGAATCGGGAGTCAGAACTCTCTCGAGCCGGCGGGAGAGGTCTGATCAGGTGTCTGACTGCCAGGCGTGAAGGGCGTGTGGCAGATCTAGAGGTCTGAGCCGACGGACTGTGCGCGCTGCCAAGCGACGGCTCAGGGCGGGTACACCCACGGCCACTTCAACAGCCCGGAGTCTCGCCAGTGCTCTCATGGCATCCTTCACCGCTTTACGCCTGATGTGGTAGATCATCTCGACCCGGATCAGGTTGACATGTGCGGCGGCGATGATCCTTCGGGTTGGCGGTGAGAGTTCTCCCAAACCCGGCGGCACGCTCGAGAACTCGAGTGCCGGCGATATCGCCCCAGGTTCAACAGGAGGTTGGAGATGCTCGATGGTCTCGTGAAGCCTGACGGGCAGCATCAGGGCCAGGTAGACGGCAAAACGCATCATGGATGTTTCGATTGGAGTGACTTCGAGACCGTCGATCAGAGCCAGACACTGTTGGGCATTGCCTCGCTGGTCGTCGATCAGATCGTCGATCGGAACCCCCATCCAACTCGACACCAAGCCGCCCTCTCGATCCGAGGGACGCCAATAGAGAATCTCGGGCACGTGAAGTGCCGGGCCGGCGGCAAAGAGCGCAACCTCGAACGGAACATGGGCCTGCCAGCCGCGCCGCGACACCGCGGCGAAGCGAGCGCCTTCTCCGGCCCGCTCGGTTCGGACCAAGGCTCGCAGCGGAGCACCAGGATCGAGCAGACCGGCGACTACGCGGTCCACGACGGCGCCATCCTGAAGGCGTCCGGAAGCCAGGAACTGTCGCCCAGTTCGAACGACGTGGAGCACGTCGCACTGGGCCGATGCGGCGTCGGGACGATCAATCAGGCGAGATAGGAGCGTGTCGACATATCGGGCATCAATGACGTCATCGTGCATGTACAGGAAGAAGAACTCAGATTCAACACTCTCGAGCAAGTGATTGACGTTGTGCGCCCAACCGAGCCGACTCGTGTGAGCCACCACCTCGACGCGGTCATCCTCGGCGGCGTGGCGCCGACAGATCTCCTCGGTCCCATCGCTACTCTTGTCGATGGACACCAGGATGCGAAGGTTGGTGTGAGTCTGGTTCCTGGCATGACGGAGGGTCTCGTCGATGAACCTCTCCGACTGCCAGGTCGGGATGCAAATAGTTACTCGAGGATTACTCACTGCTTGTCACCCAAGTCGCGCCATCCGGTGGACCAGCCGCTATCTACAGAGAAGTTCGCGACGTCCAAGCTGACGGGGCACATGTCATGGCACCTGCGCGACACTGGTCAGCCACCGTTGAAAGGGTCGGAGTCGTCTCGCGGTTCACGCTCAGATTTGATATTCAGCCATAGTTCGCGGAGACCGTCAGCCGCGACGTAGTAGGTGCCGCGCTTCTTACCCTGCTTGATGAGCAAACCGGCTTCCGTCAAGACGCGAAGATCGCGTGTAGCCGTCTGTTCGAGGATCGGATCTTCGGTATCTTCGAATACGGCTCGGTATGTTCCGTTCCTCACGCGGAATCCGAGGGCAGCGTCAAACAGAGCGACCATCGTCCGATCGTTCAACCCGAAGTGCGCTGCCGTCGCCTCAAGCTCCCCCCACAGCCGCTCGCTGTCCTTGATGCGTTGCAGGGTCGTGCGAGCCTGACGCAGATGAGCGGTCAGAATGAACCTGATCCAAGGGACGGCGTGCTTTCGCCGTTGCCACGACCCATTGCCTACCTCGGTGAGGACGTCGTAGTACGCCTGCGTGTTTCGTCCGAGGTACTCCTCGATGCTGATGAATGTCGGCGTGATTATCCGCTCGCGTGCGAGCACGAGACTCTGCAGGCATCGCGCCATCCTTCCGTTCCCATCGAGGAACGGGTGAATCATCACCAGGTTGAGGTGTGCCATGCCCGCGCGAATGAGGGGTGGGGCGCCATCGACGTTGTTGAGTTCGTCGACGAGAGCAGCGATCAGCTTCGGAATCTCGTCTATGTCCGCCCCCTCGTAGACGATTTCACCTGTCTCGTCGTTTCTCACGTAGATTGTTCCGAGTCGCCATCTACCAGGCCGTTTTCGAAGGTCATGGCTTGTCATCATGTAGTGGAGAGCTTGGAGACCGGTAGTGCTGTGGGTGAAGTGCGGCTCATCAGCTTGCTGAAGGACAAAGGTCATGGCCCGTTGGTAGCCCTCCAACGCGAGCCTCGTCTCTTTGTCGGCGTCTAGCGGTTCCTCGCCAGCTGCCACGGCGGCCGCATCGTCCAGCGGTGCGGTGTAGCCCTCGATTGTGTTGGAGCCATGGATGGCGCGAGCAAACGACAGGCGCCGGAGCGAACCATGCCAGCGTCGGGGTTCGTGGAGGTAGATCCGCAGCCGCTCCCGAAAGCTGTCGATCTGGCCGAGGACATCTCGCTCTTGATCCCCCAGGGGGGGCGTGTCGAACAACATGATTGAAACTTCTTATGAATCTACCGAATTGATAGTAAACTAACATGCGATCTGTAGGTAGTCAACAGTTAATCAATCATGCAGGTCTAGAGGGTCTCCCCTTAGGGAAGGAAGGCCCCGCGGACTTCTGCGGTCCTTCCGGCGAGTTAGCGCGCTGTTATGGCCGGAGTACTGGAAGAACTAGATAGATGGGAGCACGCCGCCGTGGTAGTAGGAAAGGAGCGGCCAAGAATGACTCGGACAAGAAGACCGTTGTTCATCGTCGCGGCTCTGGCACTCGCTATAGGAATCGCAACTGCAGCGGGAGCGACCCGACCGATCTTCACGGACCTCTCGACGTTCACTCCCGATGCCCCGGCCGTGCTCGAGGCACCGGATATCGAGCCGGAGGTAGTGGATCGCAGCGACAGAATCGCGGCCCCGTCCGCGAGCCTCGACGCGGTGAAGACCGATCGCTTGACACCCCCGGAGTGGCCTTGGTTCTCTGACGACGTACCCACCCCCGAGGACGCACTTGCGGGGGGAGCGGAGCTCGTGGCGACCATGCGGCAGGTACCCGCGATCGCCGATCTCAAGATCCTGTCCGCCGAAGGCCGTGTCTCTACGTCGGGTCCGGATCTTGAGACGCAATTCAGTTGGCTGAAGCTGAACGACAATGAGCTTCTGAGGATCGGTACCCAGCTGATCACAGAGGACCTCATCATCCCTATTGGTCCCTCCGTTCTGAGCGAGTACGCCGGCGGCCAGGCGGCTGTCGACTCAAAACCGGGTGCGATCCACACCCGACTCATTGTCGGTGGCCGGATGGTCCTCGTAGACATCCAGGCAGTCCGAGGGAGCGACGGCAAGTTGTCGATGACGGCCGACGATCTACTCAAGATCGCTGCGGACATCATCGGTCTCAAGAGCTGAGCTGCTCTACACCTTGGGATGGCACACGGTATGGCACACGGACTACGACCAGGAAGTGGGATGGGAGTCGAAAACCCCGTTTGACCTGGGGTTATGTCGGTGGTCAGGGACGGCGTCGATCCGTCGACCTCTGGTTTTTCAGACCAGCGCTCTACCAACTGAGCTACCTGACCGTGAGACTCTGGTCGGAGCCTCGTGGCGGGGACGACGAGATTTGAACTCGCGATCTCCGGCTTGACAGGCCGGCGTGAACTCCAGACTTCACCACGCCCCCACGGACTATGTGCGCCCCCAACGGGATTCGAACCCGTGTTACCGGCTTGAAAGGCCGACGTCCTAGGCCGCTGGACGATGGGGGCGAGTGCCGGGCGAGGATACTCGCTCCCCTCCGGGCGGCAGCCCAAGGGCGGCGCGAGTATATACGACCTCACATGACCACCAACGTTCCGCATCACTCGACCGGGTCCTGGTTTGATTCGCTCTACGACCAAGCCGGTCGAGAAGCCGGTGCGGTGCCATGGGCCAATCTCGAACCCTGTGCTTGGGTTGTCGAGTACCTCGCATCGAATCCGAGTTTGGGAAGCGCGGTGGTCGTCGGGTGCGGTTTGGGTGACGACGCCGAAGCGTTGGCCGCGTCCGGCTACGCGACCACTGCATTCGATGTGTCTGCCCACGCCATCGAGTGGTGTCGTGAGCGGTTCCCTGAAACGAGCGTCGAGTACCGCGTCGCCGACCTTTTCGACCTCCCGACGAATCTTGTCGGTCGGTTCGATCTCGTGGTCGAGGTTCGCACCATTCAGTCGCTGCCGCCAAGCATGCGCAACGAGGCGATCAACGCCGTGGCGTCGTTGATTGCTCCCGGCGGTGTCATCCTGGTGGTGGCGCTGGCTCGACCCGATGGGACGATCCCCAATGGACCCCCTTGGGCGGTGTCGCCGACAGAGATCGGGGAGTTAGAAGCCGCCGGACTCGAAGTCGTGGCCGACCACTCCGACTCCGGTCACTTTGCGCTGGAACTCTCCCGGAACTGCGGCCACGAGTAGCGAGCCAAGCCGGTCAGAGCCACGAATCCGCCGAGCACCATGAGCCGCATACCGGTTCCGATGCTCACGTCGTCACCTCCGGTGCTCATGATGTCGATCAGATTGATTCCGGCAACTCCGATTGCGACGAGGAGACCTGCCCAGGCGAACCAGAGCGGCAGAGTGGTGTCACCGAGGAGGAGACGCACCGCAAAGGCCACGACGACGACCGCACCGGCAACTGCCATCCACCCGTCGCCGCCATCCGTACCGCTCACGCTGGTACCGAGCAGGACCGCCCAGGCCATGAACGGCCCGACGATGAGGCCGAGGGAACCGGTGATCATCAGGGAAGCATCCACTTGGGTGCGGTTCATCGACTGAGACGATACGCCTATGGGCGCGGAAACGGTCCGCCCGAAGGCGAACCGCTTCCGATGTCTACAGCTTCGATCAGCCGGTCTTTGACTTCAGAACACCGATCGAGGCGACGATGCCACCGGTCATCATGAGCCACATCCCGATGCCAATGTTGAGGCCAATGTCCAAGATGTCGAAGAGATTGATGACCGCGACACCCAGCCCGACAACGAGGCCGGCCCAGGCGAGCCACCTCGGAAGCACCGACTTGCCCTGATAGGCCATGAGGCCGTAGGTGGCCACCACCGCACCGCCGATGAGCGTGAACCAGCCGTCACCCCCTTCAATACCGCTGGCGCTGAATGAACCCAACGATCCCCATGTGAGGAACGAACCGACGGCGAGGGCAGCCCCGCCACCCATCATCATCATGGCGTTCTGATTCTTCATGTCTGTGCGGCCCTCCCCGGGTCGGATCGGCCGTGATCCTAATCGCGGGTGCCCGGCCCTCTCGGGCTTGGATTCGCCCGCTACGGCGCTGGGGTCACCGGACCGGTCGGTTCGAAGTCCTCGGCGGTCGGCTGCGAGAAGTCGATGAGCTCCATGACCGTCTCGACGGCATCGGTGGCGGTATCGCCTGCTTGGAGCAGCAGCGTGAATCCGAGCTCCCCGTCGATGCACTGTCGGACGAGGTTGGTATCGGACCCGAATTCGGCCGGAGCCTCGTAGGTGAAGCACACCCCGTCGCGACCGGCGACGGTGATCGGCTCCTCGGACACCGATGCTCCTGGTACCGCGCCTGACCTGCCGGCGGTGAGGAACACTCCGCCCCCGAACGGACCGAGGAGACCGGTAGCCAGGCTATCGCCGGTCCCTCCCGGTACTTCGAAACACATGTTGCTGGACCCATCGCAGAAGATCGTCACGCCGTCACTGATGATGATCTTCGAATTCTCCTCAGCAATCGTGATCGACTCGACGGGCGGTTCGGCCGTCGGATCCTGAGCGAGGACTATCTCGGTTTGGCTGTCGCCCTCGCCGAAGAGGTACGTTGTGCGAAGCGGGGTCGCCTCGTAGAGAGCGAGCAGATCATCGACGTCTGGACCATCCCCGGAGACGTCGATGGTGGTTGCGGTGGAGGTGGCAGTGGCGATGGTTGTCACCGGGGCGGTGGTGGACGCGGTTGTGTCGTCGGGGGTCGTTGCCGTTGTGGTGGTCACGGCGTCGTCGTCGCCGCATGCGGCGACAACCAGAGCGAGGGTGCTGATCAGGATGGCCGCTCGGGTGGTTGAACGCATTCTGGAGGACTCCTCGGTGGGGCACACGCAGCGTACCGCTCGCCCTCGGTTCCTCAACTGATCTCGATGTGATGCCGATGTGAACTCGATGATTGCCGTAGTTCACATCCACAAGACGGCTGGGACCACCCTGGCCGGGGTGTTCAAGAGATCGTATGGGTCGCGCCATCTCGACGTTCTCGAGATCGACCGGTCCACTCCGCACCTCACCTCCAGCGAGCTGCGCAGGATCATGGATCGCTTCTACCCGCGGCTCGACAGCATCAACGGTCACCCGGTTCGGATCTACGCCGGCCTCGAAGAAGTCGAACCAGACATCGAATACGTCACCTTCCTGCGGGACCCGATTGAGCGGACCGCTTCCCACTATCAGTACGACGTACAGGTGGGCGGGGTCGACATCCCATTCGAGGAGTGGATCACCCACGATGCGGTCCCCGATCGCCAAACCCGCATCTTGGCCGGACCGGAAGCTTCCGGGGAGGATGCAATCACGCTGTTGCCGCGGTTCTCCTTTGTGGGGAGGTCCGATCGGTTCGACGAGTCGCTCGTGATCATGCAGCGCAGGTTGTCGATTCCGGATATTCGCTACCGATCCAAGTGGGTGGCGCCGTCGAACGACATCAAGCGCAATCTGTTGGGTGACCCCGAGTCGCTGGAGCAACTCGCCGCCGTCAACCGTGAGGATCAGAAGGTTTGGGATCACACCGTGTCTGAGGTGTATCCGAAACAGCAGGCCGAATTCGGATCTGATCTCGAGGACACAGTTGCCGAGTTCCGCGGCCGCAACGCCAAGATGGGCCGTCTTCAGGTCTACGCCCATCCCCCCTACCTCGCCTACGTCGTCAAGTGGCGGCTCCGGTATCGGCCGTGGGTGCGTCGGGTCACTGGGGATCCCACAGCAGGTTGACCTTCCCTGGACACAGTGAAGCCCCCTGGGGGAGGGGGCTCCATCTGTGTGGCAGAAGAAGCTGCTAACCAGGACCATCCAGAGGCGACGTTGTCACCGAGAATGGGGCAACCACGACTCGCCGAGACGAGTCTCTGCCACTGACTGGAAGTATTGACGTATGTGGGAGATATTTCAAGGATGCTTGTGTGTCTGGCTGCTGTCATGACTTTGAGCGTTGCGCAGCATCCAGCAGAACCGGGCGGACTACCTTGTCGCCAGGGCCGGTAGCTCAACCAGGCAGAGCAGCGGGCTTTTAACCCGAAGGTTGTGGGTTCGATTCCCACCCGGCCCACCAGGGATCTCCCCATTCGAGTCCTGTTCGGCCTCGAATCGGTCGACGATGTTGTGCGGGGCGCGATGGGGGATTGTCTTGCCTGTGAACTGACATGGTTGCTCGGTTGGGGTGGACTACTGCGCGTGCCTGGTGGTGGGCGCGGCAGGTTCGATTCCCGCCCGGCCCACGGGAACCGAGCGGAGCCCGGTTCCTTGGGAGTTGCTGCGCAACTCCACGATGTTGACGGATCGAGGTTTGAAAGCCGCCCCACCTGGCCCACGGGAACCGAGCGGGGCTCGGTTCCTTGGGAGTTGCTGCGCAACTCCATGGCGATGTGGTTCGAGTCGTGTTCGGGCTCGAATCGGTCGAGTTGGTGGTCCGAGCCTCGTGTTGCGGGGAGTCTCTGCCAACAGCGAGATCGGCTGCTGGGTTGGGGTGGACTACCGCGCGTGCCTGGTGGTGGGCGCGGCAGTTTCGATTCCCACCCGGCCCACCATTTGAAGCATTCTCAGACCCCGACCTTGCTGGCGCGGATCTTGCGAACCAGGTAAGACCCGGCGAGAGCCCGCAGACCGAGGTTTGCCACCGACAGGATGGCACCAGCGAGCAGGCCAGGAGCCTGATCGAAACCACTCCCGCTGGGATCGGACGCTTGTCGCCAGGCTGACGGCCCAAGCAACTCATCCGACCATGACGCCCAACAATTGACCACGCCGTGTTCGGGCCTATGTGTCGTTGCGCGCCCACTGGGTGGCTTGGATGATGGCTTCGGTGCGGTTGCGTACCCCCATGCGGCGGTAGAGATCTCTGAGGATGCGTTGGGTTTGGCGCAAGGAGTAGCCCAGGTCCGCTGCGATCTGCTCTGTCTTTTCTCCGGCGCATAGAAGCTGCAGTGCCTTTACGTCCGTTGACTTCAGTGCGAGGTCGGTGGGAGGTCCGATGGTGTTGGAGGCGAAGGCCAGGGCCACATCGAGGGGCAGGAATACATTGCCTCCGAGCGCGTCTTGCGCAGCGTGGACCATGCGGTCGACCTCCCAGATGGATGGGGCGACTCCGGTGGCGCCTGCCGCCAGGCCCCGTGCATAGGATCTTGCATTGTCGCTTTCGGTGAGAGCCACCATTGGAGCACCCGAGAGCGCCCGCCCGATGCTGTCCCATGCTTGATGGTCGCGTGGGAGAACCGCACCAGCGGGTTGGTTCGTTTGGATCCATTCGAGCAGATCGTCAGGACCTTCGACTGCATCGATGCCGATCGCGACCAGCCCATCGATGAGCGCTTGGCGGAGGCTCTACAACACTGAACCGGGTACGCAGCTTCGGATAGACGCGGTTGCGACCTACGGTTGGGTCGGCCACCACGATGGCTTCATCTCGAGCACGGACAACAACACGTGCAATCCAGTAGCCCAGGGTTGACCTCCCGGCGGCGTCGGCCTCGGAAACGTGATGTCCAGAGGCGCTATGTCGTCGCGCTTCTGGCATTGGTGATCGCGAGTTGCGGTTCGGTCGGTGACGTATCTGCCTGTCAGCAAGCAGCAAGTTCGGAAGGTGTTCTGTTCGACGGTGCTCAGCGGTTCGCGGCGACCTTCGCCGAAGTCCAGTGCGAGTCAGCGGCAATCGACGCAGGCGATGTTGTTGACGCTGGTTCATTGACGATCATCGCTCCCAATCCGGGATTCGATGAGGAGCAGCTGGTTGCGTTCGTCAGCGACTGGCTTGAACCAGCCGGATTGGTCCCGGCAGCGGTGCATTACTACGTGTTGTCCGATGATCGAGTGACAATCGCAAGCCTGGGTGTGACCGGATCGCTGCCCGACGCCTTTCGGGCGGCCACTCGGACGCTCCAGGACTCGTTTGCCGAGGATGGGCGTTCGGGTGCAACCAGTCGAGTCGCCTACGTGCTGCAATTGGAGACCGGAACCATCGAGCTCAACCTGCTGGTGCGAGCTGTCGGGGCGCTTCGAGACAGCGGATACGCGTTCCTTCTCGGCAAGCACGGGACGACCATCCCCCCTCCCTTTGACCCTGCACGGGACAGATCGTCCGAGGAGATACGCGGCTGAGGTGGGTTGAAGGTCTTCTCAGAAGGCAAGGGAGGCGGCGGATACCGGGCTCCGGGAGTGTTCGGCGGCTGGTCGGAGTAAGGGTGCTACCGCTCGTTGTGGTCGCGCGTGGTGACGATGACGCCGCAGACCAGGGTTGATTCTGTGAGCTCGGAATCCGATGGCGATCTCCCGCAGTTGACGCAGGAAGGAACGAGAGCGAGAATACAGGTCGGGTAACCGGTTTTTTAGAAGGGAGATGCGGTGCCAAAGGTCAGTGATGGGTACCTCGTCGCCCGGCGAGCGGAGATTCTCGACGCAGCCGAGGCGGTCATCGCCCGCCAGGGCGTCGCCGGCGCCACGCTTTCCGATATTCGCGCCGAGGCGGGCGTATCGAGCGGTGCGCTCTATCACTACTTCAAGTCGAAGGACGACATCATCGCCGGGATACGCGATCGGGCACTTGCCGCCGACACCGAAGCGTACGACGACGCCAGATCGAAGGTCACTGCCAAGGCGGCGCTGACCGATCTGGTCGAGCTGGGCATGGCGTTCAATCATGGATCACCCGACAACACAGATGCCCGTCTCGCCGTCATGTTGTGGGCCGAGGCGCTCATCAATGAACGCATCCTCGGCACCCAGCTGAGTCTGATGAACCCGTGGTGGGATGTGGTCTCCGACCTCACAGAGCGGGCAGTTGCCGAGGGGGATCTCGGTTCGGATACCGATGCCGAGGCGCTGGCCGCGGTACTTGCCGCGTTGTCTTTGGGTGCGACCGTGCTCGAATCCTGGCAGCCGGGGCGAGTGAGCACCCAGAGTCTGATCGAAACAACCAGCGCGTTGCTGCGCGGCGACCTCTGGCTGCAGCGCCCGACAAGTCCGGCTTAGCCCAGAACCCCAAGGAGGCAAGCGAGGAACAGACACTGAGAATAAAGAAGGTCGGTGGACCGGTTTATTACTGGAGGATGAACGACATCCCCGAATGAAAGGAACGGATATGACTACAGATATCAAGGACAAGGTTCTGGAGCTGGTCGTGTTCGCGCTCAACGACGGCGTGACGCGTGATGAACTGCTTCAGAGCGTCGACCCCGTGTCGGAGTGGGTGGCGGAGCAGCCGGGATTCATCTCCCGGCAGCTGACCGAGACGGACGGCGGCAAGTGGGTCGAAATCGTGTGGTGGGAATCTCTCGCCGAAGCCGAGACGGCGGCTGAGGCAGCCCTGTCGTCCGAGAGGTGCTCCCCGATGTTCTCGATGATTCGACTCGACGACATGGTGGCGCTCCACGGGGTGCCCGTGATCGAATTCGCCAGCGTCTAGCGGATTCGTTGTGCTCTTCCGCAAGGGGGGACCCGATCGCGAGCTCGGGTGCGGGAGAGGCACAGAGATTCGAGGAGGTCTGGCGTTCGGGAACCGCGAACATGGGGCAATGATCCGCTTCGGGACCTCAACGCTTCCGCCGGAAGGTGACGACGCCGCCTTCCTGGATCGGATTGTCGAGCGCGGCGATGGGGCGGTCGAGTTGCCCTTTGTCAAAGGCTTCCCGTGGAAAGAGCGACGTTGTGAGCAGTTTGGAGAGCTCGCATATGAGCGCGGTATTGCGGTCTCGATCCACGCCCCCTACTTCGCCATCCTCACCAGCGACGATCCCGAGAAGTCGAAGCAGACGCTCGCCGCGCTCGAACACACGATGAAGCTCGGCCGAGCGTTGCGGTCCCGGGTCATCGTCGCCCACGCCGGCTACGTCAAGGGCCGGTCTCCGGAGGAACTCCACGAGCGGGTGATCGCATCGCTCGGGATCATTGAGCCCAAGGTGCGACACCTCGGGGTTGCCCTCGGCTTGGAGGTGGGCGGTAGTGACCGGGCGTTTGGGACGCTCGGAGATATCGCCCTCATTGCCGAACAGTTCTCATTCGTCCACCCCGTTGTCGACTGGGCTCACCTCCACGCCGTGTCCAAAGGCGCGCTCACGACCAAGGAGGCCTTTACCGAGGTCATCTCCTTCCTCCGCGAGCACTTCTCGGGATGGACGCTCGATCCGCTCCACGCTCAGTTCACCGACAACGAGTTCGGTGCTGCCGGCGAGATCAGGCACGTTCCGTACGGCGAAGGGACGTTGCGAGTCGGACCGCTGATCGAAGCGGTGATCGACGCCGGGCTTCGGATGACGCTCATCTCCGAGGCGCATGAGCATTCGAGTCACGATGCGATTCGAGCGGAGATGGAAGCTGTGCTTGTCGGAGCACAGTCCGACCCCGCGACGGAGGGCCGGTCGGCGGCCTCCGGCAGCATCGACTTCCCGGCCACCATCCGGGTGGAGGCGGAAGGGGATTCCTTCTCGCTGGTCGGCGGCGACCGTCCGCTCAGACTCTCGAATCTCGACAGGCCCTTCTTTCGCGGCGGTCATACCAAAGGTGATCTCATCACCTACTACGGGACGATTGCTCCACTCCTCTTGCCCCACCTGAGAGATCGGGCGATCGTTCTGGCACGTTTTCCGGATGGGGCCGATGGCGACTGGTTCTACGAGAAGCAAGCCCCAGCTCACACTCCGGAGTGGCTTCCCACCTTCCCGCTCCATTCGGAGCACCGAGGTGAGGCGATCGACTTCGTCACCGCTCCGGACGCCGAGTCGCTGATGTGGATCGCCAACCTCGGGGCCATCGAGATTCACCCATGGCTCAGTCGGGTCATGGCGCCGGATCGGCCCGACTTTGCCGTCTTCGACTTGGATCCGGCAGATGGGGCCGACTGGGGGCAGGTGGTGGCGGTCGCCAATCTCGTGAACGTCGCATTGGAGCGGCTCGGGCTGGCGGGCTACCCGAAGACGTCGGGAGCGACGGGCCTCCACATCTATGTGCCGATCGAGCCTGAGTATGAGTACAGACGGGTAAGACGCTTCGTTGAGGCGATCGGGAGGCTCATCGTCGGCGCCGATCCAGAGCTGGCCACGATGGAATGGGACATCCCGGAGCGGTCAGGGAGAGTCTTCATAGATCACAACCAGAACGTCGGCGGCAAGACCATCGCCTCGGTCTACTCGGTGCGGCCGCGACCGGGCGCACCGGTGTCGACGCCGCTGCTGTGGTCTGAGGTGGAGACGGTCGACCCTGCCGCCTTCACCATCGCCACCGTGTGGGATCGACTGGCCCGGCACGGGGACCTGTTTGCACCCGTGCTTTGGGGTGGGCAGCGACTGGAGAGGGCCGAGGAAGCACTCGGACTGTCGTGACTCCCGGCCGGTGTTCGTGGCTTACGGTGGGCGAACAGATACCGGTCCCGATACCGCTGACGACTGACGGCTGGAGACTTCCTAGTCTTTAGTCCCGTGTCCGACACCATGCCGGTCACCGCACGAGAAGTGCTCGGTGGTGGGCTCCGCATCGTCTTTCGATTCATCAAGGCGCGCCCTTGGGCGTTCGCGTTCGCCGTCACCGGCGCAACGCTGTTCTCCGCTGCGATCATCGCCTCGTCTGCGGTCATCGGGTGGATCACCGATACAGCGGTACTCCCTGTGCTCACCGAGGACGTGCCTGCTTCGGACAGGATCCCGGCCGTCATATTTGCTATCGCCGCCGTGGCACTCTGGAAGGCTGCCGCGATCGTGCTGCGGCGTACGTCGGCAGGTTGGCTGCAATTGCGAAACCAGCAGGATCTGCGTGGGAAGTTGGTGGGTCATCAACTCGATCTGGAACTGAGCTGGTTCGGGCGCCAGTCGATTGGCGATCTTCTCTCCGTCGCCGACAACGACACGCAGCGCAGTACCAGTGTGCTTGCACCACTTCCGTTTGCGACGGGAGTTTCCCTGCTGGTGATCGGCACCGTGGTCCTGCTGGCGCTTCTCGACCCCTGGCTCGGGCTCGTTGCCTTCGTGAGCATGACGCTGATCGTCTACATCGAGGCGCGGGCCGCAATGAGCCTGTACCCGTTCTGGGAAGGCATTCAGACCCAGCTGGGCGTGATGACGGGCGTTGCCCACGAGAGCTTTGATGGCGCACTGACGATCAAGGCTCTCGGACGCGAGGACTACGAGACCGAAAGGCTCCGCGTCGAATCCGAGGAACTGCGCGATCGCAATATCTATGTCGGAGTCAGGTGGGAGACCTATCGCACGATTATCGTCACCCTCATCCCGGCTGTGAGCCTGGTGGTCCTGCTGGTCGGGGCGGTGCGGGTCGATGCCGGGGCGATCTCCGCCGGTGACATCGTGACCTCCCTGTACCTCCTTGCACTGCTTTCGTTCCCGATCCAACTGATTGCGTTCGTCTTGTTCGATCTGGCTGTGGCGATCCCGGCCTGGGAGAGAGTCGCGGGTGTGCTCGAGGCGGATGAACGGGTCGAGTACGGAAATGTGCACGCCGACGCAGATGGAGGCGCCGCCCCGGTGGACTCCGAACGAGTCGGATTCGGGTACGAGATGGACGAGATCATCCTCTCCGATGTGGTCGTCGATATTCCGGCGGGTCGGACAGTCGCCGTCGTCGGTCCGACCGGGTCGGGCAAGACGACCCTCACACTCCTGATGGCCCGCTTGTGGGACCCGGGGACAGGTCGGATCCTTGTCGATGGCCGTGATGTACGTGACTTTGCTCGTTACGAGCTGTCACGGGAGGTCGCCCACGTCGCACAGACTGCCTTCCTGTTCGACGACACTGCGCTCGGCAACATCACGATGGGACTCGATCTCCCCCTTGCCCGGGTGCATGAGGCAGCGGACCTCGCCGGTGCCCATGAGTTCATCGAGGAACTACCAGATCGATACGACACCCGGCTTGGGGAGCGCGGCGCGTCTCTCTCGGGGGGTCAGCGACAGCGGATAGCGCTCGCCAGAGCGCTGGTGAGAGATCCCAGAGTTCTCATCATGGACGATGCGACGTCGGCCGTCGATCCGTCGGTGGAGGCCGAGATCCTGCGCCGCCTGCGTTCGGCCGAGCTGCCGTCGACGATCGTGGTCGTGGCCTACCGCCCATCGTCGATCCGGCTTGCCGATGAGGTTGTCTTCGTGGATGAGGGCCGAGTGGTTGCTCAGGGTACCCACACCGACCTGCTGGGAACCCAACCGGGCTACGCCAGGCTCGTTCAGGCTTACGAGAACGAGGCCGCGGCCAGAGCGGGAGGGGGCGCGTGACGACGGCATCACCCGAGATCTCGACGTACAGCGCGATTCGGCGTGCGATCATCGAAGCTCCGATCATTGCCCATCGCCTCTGGGTCGTCTTGCTGCTGAACTTGGGGGGGACTGCGGTCCAGGTGCTCATTCCCGTCATCGTGCAGCAGACGCTCGATCGGTATGTGATCGGTTCCGACCGGGTTGACATCGGTGGTGTCGCCTCGGCCGTGGCCATCGGACTCGTCGTGGTGGTCGTCGGCGGCGTGATGACACGGGCCGGTCTGGTTCGGTTGGTCCGGCAGGCATCGACCGGCCTCTCCGAACTACGGGTCTCCGTGTTTGCCCACCTGTTCCGTCGATCCGTGCTCCATGTGGAAACCGAGCGGAGGGGTGCTCTGGTGTCGCGCGTGACGTCGGATCTCACGACGTTGCAGGATTTCCTCGAGTGGGGTGGCGTGATGTTCCTCGTCAACGGCACTCAGGTCGTCGTGTCGTTGGTTGTGATGGCGATCTACGAGTGGCGCCTGGCTCTGATCGTGCTCGTCGGCGTGGCGTTCTATGCGGCCAATCTCCTGTGGTCGCAGCGGGTGTTGCGACGCCGTTACGACAAGGTCCGGGAGCGTGTCGCCGACAGCTTGGCGGTAATGGGGGAGGCCATCAACGCTCTTCCCGCAGTGCGAGCCCACGGTGCCGAACGGGTGACGATGGATCGAGTCGAGGAAAGCCTCGAGCAACGCTTCCAGGCCGAGTTCAAGGCCGCCCACTTTGGCAACGTCCTGTTCTCGACTTCGGAATTGTTTGCGGCCGCCCTCACGTCGGTCGTCGTTGCGGTGGGCCTCTTGATGGGGCCCGATCAGGGGGTCACCGCCGGGGTACTGCTCGCATTCCTGTTCTTGGTGAACCTGCTCATCTCTCCGGTGCAAGTGCTTGTGGAGATCCTCGACTTCGCGCAGAGTGCGGCTTCGGGTCTTCGTCGCGTCGTGCAGGCACTCGATGCTCCTATCGAGATTCCAGAGGCCGAAAACGCGACCGATCTCCCCGCTGGGTCGCTCGACGTCGAATTCGAAGACGTCGGCTTCAAGTACGTAGATGGCCCTGAAGTCCTATCTGATGTGTCGGTCAGGGTCGCCCCAGGGTCGCGGGTGGCCGTCGTCGGCGCGACCGGATCCGGCAAGACCACCTTTGCCAAATTGTTGGTGCGGTTGCTCGACCCGGATCGAGGGGTCATCAGGATCAGCGGCACCGATCTGCGTCAAGTGGGGAGACGCAGCCTCCGTTCAAGGGTCGCCTTCGTACCTCAGGAGGGCTTTCTCTTTACCGGTTCCGTTGCCGACAACGTCCGGTACGGACGCCCCGAGGCCGATGACGAGGAGGTCCTGGCTGCGTGTCATGAGTTGGGTCTGGATCGTTGGCTCGGTCAACTCGCAGAGGGGATTCATACTCCGGTCGGTGAGCGCGGCTCGAGCATGTCGGCCGGCGAGCGGCAACTGGTTGCGCTGGTACGAGCGTGGATATCCAACCCCGATCTTCTCCTGCTCGACGAGGCGACATCGGCGGTCGATCCGGCACTCGACGTCGAACTGCGGGGCGCCATCGATCGGCTGATCGCCGGCCGAACGTCGGTGACCATCGCGCACCGCCTTGCCACGGCCGAGGCCGCCGACGACGTGCTCGTCTTCGACCAAGGTCGGCTCGTCGAGCGCGGATCCCACGCTCAACTGGTGGCATTGGGTGGTGTCTACTCAGGCCTGTACGCCGATTGGAGCGCCGGGACGGCAAGTATCGATCTCTGACGACCCAGTCAGAGGCTCCCCGGCTCAGGTCCCACGGCGATATCACCGCGACTGGTAGACCAGTCGCTCCACGAGCCGGGATAGAGGATCGGTTCGGGCAGACCCGCCCGAACCATGGCGAGTGCGTTGTGGCATGCAGTCACGCCACTACCGCAATACACGACTGTGTCTCGACCGACCTCGACCCCGAGATCGGAAAACCGATCCCACAGTGTGTCTGCGCTGCGAAAGGTCTCGTCGGCGGAGAGATTGTCGGTCATTGCGGCGTTCAGCGCAGTAGGGATGTGCCCTGCGACCGGGTCTACCGGTTCTTCGTCGCCTCGATACCGCTCGGGATCCCGCGCATCGAGCAGGACCACCTCGCCAAGGCGCCGGCGCAGCTCCTCACGATCGAGTTGCCGAGTGGCGGGCTGTCGGATAGCCAAAGTCGTCTCGTGACGAGACGGCAATTCCGTCTCCAGGGGACGTCCGGCGGCCAGCCAGGCGGTGATGCCACCGTCGAGGACCCGGACCCGATCGTGTCCGATATCGCGCAGCATCCACCACAGACGTGCCGCGATGCCCCCACCACGATCGTCGTAGGCGACGATGAGCTGGTCGTCGCCGAAACCGATTCCTTGCATCGTTGCCGCAAACTCCTCTCGAGTCGGCAGGGGGTGTCTACCAGGGCCTTGGGAGTCACTGAGATGCTGATCCAGGCTCACATAGACGGCTCCCGGAAGGTGGCCGGCGTGATAGGCATGATGGCCGTGTTTTGGCTCGTCCAGGTACCAGCGCACGTCGGCAATCCCCACCGGGCCTTCCCAGGCGGCCAGCTCTTCGACGGTGATGATTGGATCCGTCACCATGCGGTCACCTTCTCCGGCCTCGCCGGACGGGGAGCGGCTGCAGCCTCCCAAGGGCGAGCCAGGACGTGCCAAGTGAGTATCAACGCGTGGGAAGGGATCGACACATCGGTGTGGACGGCGAGGCGATTGTACGACCACATTGTTCCGGCGAGGCGTCCGATCGGCTCGCCCCCTATCCGAAAGCTCCATCGGCGCGGCATGGGATCCGACGTCAGATCGCAGGCAAAACCGACCCCGCTGATCTCCCAGCGGCGTCCCAACCAGGAGCGTCGATCGATGCGTCCGATGGGGGCACCATCGGCTTTCAGCTCGACGGAGCCCCAACCGTCGGGTGTGATCTCGAACCGGGTTCCATCGGCGAAGCTCCCGCGCGACGTATGCCGCCACGGGTCACGCCGTAGTTCGGCAAGCTGTGCGTCGCCCCGTGTCAGCCTCCATCGGTTCGAAAAAGGGCTGCTGACGAATTGGCAGTCGCCGACGACGGCGGGGGGTATCCAGCGTCCGGTACTCACGTCGCGAGGCTAGTGGGCGACCCGCTACTCGGTCCTGGCGGTCGGGAGGTGGAGGACGTACCAGATGGCCCACACCCCGATGGCGGCGACTACAACCTTGATCATCGGGTGAGGAACCACCCACCCGATCGAGAATCCGAATGCGGCGGACATGGCCACCACCGCGAAGACCTTGGTCTTGAGAGGGATACCGCGGCCGGCCTGGAAGTCCGAAATGAACCGTCCGAAGAGCCGGTGGTTCATGAGCCAAGCATGGAAACGCTTCGAAGACCGTGAGAAGGCAAAAGCGGCAATGAGGAGGGGACCGGTCGTGGGGATGAGGGGGAGGAATATCCCTACGACTCCAACGACGAGCGCGCTGAGACCGAGGAGCATGTAGAGCGGTTTCATCCACGAGCGTGTCTGCGGAGCAGTCATTGTCACTGAACGAGCGTACGGTCTCGGTTATTCGACGGGGAATCGGAATGAGTGGGTCTACGGGTCGGCGACCCGGCGGCCGGCGGCCACTGTCTCCCCATTTGCTTGCTCCAAGTATTGTCGGAGGCGTGAAGCTCCACCTGCTGGACGGCACCTATGAGCTATTCCGTTCCTACTTCGGTGCACCGCCTCGCAAGGCTCCGAACGGTGGGGAGATCGGCGCCGTTCACGGAGTGATGGCCAGCACCCTCAAACTGCTTCAGGAGGATGGCGTTACCCACCTCGGAGCAGCATTCGACAGTGAGATCCGTTCCTTTCGAAACGATCTATACAGCGGCTACAAGAGCGAGGTTGGGGTCCCGGCCGAACTGCTCGCCCAGTTCCCGATCGTTGAGCAGGGGATGGAGGCGATTGGGGTCCCGGTGTGGCGAATGGAGGAGTACGAGGCCGATGATGCTCTGGCGACCGCCGCCGCCCGATTCGCCGATGATGTCGAGCAGGTCGTGATCATGAGTCCCGACAAGGACATGGCCCAGTGCATCACAGGTCAGAGAGTTGTGGGCTTCGATCGTCGCAAGCAGGCGTTCATCGATGAGGCGGGGGTGTGGGAGAAGTTTGGTGTCGCCCCCGAATCGATCCCCGACTATCTCGGTCTGGTGGGGGACACCGCCGACGGTTTCCCTGGGCTCAGGGGATGGGGTGCCAAATCGGCATCGCTGGTGCTCGCCGAATACGGGCACATCGAGCAGATCCCGCTCCGGTCCGAGTTGTGGGAGCTGCAAGTGAGGGGAGCGGAGCGTCTCGTGGAGACTCTCCGAACAGACTTGGCGGAAGCGCTGCTGTTTCGATTCCTGGCGGTCCTGCGGCGCGATGTTCCTCTCACCGAGACGCTTGCCGACCTCGAATGGAAGGGCGTCCCTCGTCAGCGCTTCCAGGAGTTCTGCGATGAGTACGGCTTTGGATCGCTGCGCGACCGACCGCCCCGTTGGATCGATTAGCACAGATTGTTCGGCGGGCTCTAACGCAGGTCTTTCAGCGCCGCATTCGCCGCGTGGTGACCGCACATACCGTGCACCCCTGCGCCCGGTGGCGTCGATGCCGAGCACAGGTATACGCCATCGCCGGCTCGGTACGGCTTCAGCAACTTGGGTCGGGCGAGCACACCCCACAGTGAGATCGGACCGCCCGTGATGTCGCCCCCGACGTAGTTGGGGTTGTCCGCTTCGAGATCTGCCGGTCCCCTGATTGCCATCGAACGGATCGTCGACTCGAATCCCGGTGCGAACCGTTCGATCTGTCCGATGATCCGTTCGGTCATGTCGGCGTCGGATCCCACCGGGACGTGGCAATACGCCCATACGATGCCGCTGTCCTCCGGTGCCCGTGCTCGGTCGGCGACGAGCGGCTGGGAGAGCAGCACAAATGGCCGGTCCGGGTGCTCTCCGGCGACCGTGAGTCCTTCTGCCGCGGCGATCTCATCGAAGTTGCCGCCGAGATGAACCGTTCCCGCGTCCTGGAGGGCATCGTTCGTCCACGGGATGGGTCCGTCCGTCGCGATGTCCAACTTGAACACGCCGGGTGCCTTTGCTCCATTGCGGTAGCGACGTCTCGTGCCTGAGGTCATCCTTTCCCCCGCTATCGAGACGGCGGATGGCGGCGAAGTGTCGAACAGCACTACGCGGGTATCGGGAAGATCACCTAGGCGTCGGATCCAGCGGCCCGTTTCGATTTCGCCGCCCAGCGATTCGAAGAATGCGGCGAGTGCCCGGGTGATCGATCCCGCACCTCCCATTGCGAACGGCCACCCGACCGCGTGTGCCGCGGTACCGAGCAGGAGTGCAACCCCACCCGCGGCGGTGGTATCGAGGGGCGCGACGGTGTGGGCCGCCAGGCCGGCAATGGCGGCTCGGGCACGTTCGGTCGTCAAGCGATCCGCCAGGTGGGTACCGGATCTCAAGCCCTGGCGCGCCAGACGGAGTCCGGCGAGCGGGGACCGGACGGCGCGCAGCGGGGGAGCGGTGGCGAGCCGGGCGGTCCGATCCCAGTCGGAGACGAACGGTCCGAAGAGCCTCTTCCACGCCTCTCCGTCCTCTCCCAACCCCTCGGCCGTCTTGTCCAGCGAGCGATGTACCAGAACGGCGTCGCCGTCATCGAGGGCATGGCCGAAGGGAATCGGGGGGTGGGCCCACTCGAGTCCGTGTTCATCGAGGGGGAGAGAGGAGAAGAAGGGCGATCCGATGCCGAGAGGGAAGACGGAGCTACACACGTCGTGCAGCACTCCAGGTTCGGTGAGCTCCTCGGATCTGGCTCCACCGCCGATGGTTGACCGACCCTCAATCACCCTTACTGACTTGCCTGCATCGGCGAGCGTGATCGCGGCAGCCAGGCCGTTGGGTCCCGAACCTACGACAACCGCATCAAGCATGATGGAAGGCTAGGGCGGCGCCCACCGGCGCCGCCCTATGAGTGACGAATACACGCCGGCTCACCGATCGATCACTACCGCCTTGTGGGGGATATAGCGAGCGACGAGATCTGGCGGGGGCCGAGATACGCGCAGCGCAGCTACTCGCCCGGCTGGGCCATTTCCATGATCGAGAAGACCGCCCCATGGGGGTCCTGCGCGACCGCAATCCGTCCGACGCCCTCGATATCGAAGGGGGGCATGATGACCGTGCCGCCTTGTTCACCGATCTTCGCTGCACACCCGTCGCATTCGTCGACCGCGAAGTACACGCCCCAGTAGTTCGGGATCGGCCCCATCCCTTCGTTCTTCGGCATCATCCCGGCCGCCAAGTCATCGCCGACCTTGAAGGCCGTGTATGTCCCGGAGGGCATTTTGCTGTCTTCAGTAGTCCACCCAAATGCGGAGGCGAAGAACCTCTTGGCCGACTCGGTGTCGTCGGTCACCAACTCGTTCCACGTCAGTGCCCCGTCCTCGTTGACCAGTTCTGCGCCCTTGTGATCACCTGCCTGCCACAACCCGATCGGGGCTCCGGTCGGGTCGGCTACGAACGCCATCCGGCCTGCAGTCGCCACATCCATGACCGGCATCACAACCGACCCGCCGGCCGCTTCGGTGCGTGCAATGGTCTCGTCCACACTGTCGACGTTGACGTACGTGTTCCACATGGGTGGTGCACCCTGCGCCGCCACCTCCGGGGGCAAGGGAGCCCCGCCGGCGACGGCCTTGCCATTCTTGGAGAACATCGTGTAGGGGATCCCCTGGTCGGTGGGTTCGTCCTCGTGCGTCCAGCCGAACACCGCTCCGTAGAACGCCTTGGCTCCGTCGACATCGGTCGTTGCGATATCAACCCAGTTTGGGATTCCGTGCTTGTACTCAGTCCTCTCAGGCATGTCTGCTCCTTCTCGCCCTGTCCTTCGGAGCGTACCAAGAGGCTGTGACAAGAGACCTTGCTGAGGCGTAGCAGGACTCCCGAGGCTCTACTCTCGGCACTACCAGCACAACAGGAGACAAAGCGATGAAGTTTGGTGCCTTCGTACCTCAGGGGTGGCGGATGGACCTCGTCGGTGTTCCCGTCGACGAGCAGTGGTCGACGATGCTCGATGCGGCAAAGAAGATCGAGCGCCTCGGATATGACACGGCGTGGGTATACGACCACTTTCACACCGTCCCCGTCCCAACGCAGGAGG
The DNA here is from genome assembly GCA_029263095.1 of Acidimicrobiia bacterium. Lineage (GTDB taxonomy): Bacteria > Actinomycetota > Acidimicrobiia > Spongiisociales > UBA11373 > JACZWZ01. Next base: position 80,812 of record JAJCYA010000017.1, read on the forward strand.
CGACCCACGAGTGCTGGAGCCTGATGGCTGCTCTCGCAGCGGCAACCGACACGATCCGGCTGGGGCAGATGTGCACGTGCAACTCGTATCGACCGCCCTCGTATATGGCAAAGGTTGCGACCACCGTGGACGTCATCTCGGCGGGTCGAGTCGAGTTTGCGATTGGGGCCGGTTGGTACGAACACGAGTACCTCGCATATGGGTACGAGTTTCCACGGGCTGGGATTCGGATAGCTCAACTCGACGAGGCAGTACAGATCATCAAGAAGATGTGGACCGAGGATGAGTCCTACTTCGAAGGTGAGCACTACTCGGTCAAGGGTGCGATCAACCAACCGAAGCCGATCCAGAAGCCTCATCCGCCACTGTGGATCGCCGGCGGCGGGGAAAAGAAGACGCTGCGGACGGTTGCCAAGTACGCCGATTACTCGAACTTCGCAGGGACCGCCGAGGCTTTTCTCTCCAAGAGCAGGATCCTCGATGAGCACTGCGAGGTGGTGGAGCGTGATCCGAGCGAGATTGGGCGCACGCTCCACGTGATGATCACCGTCGTGCCGGATGAGGCTTCCTTCCGTCCCGTGATGGAACGGGTGGCCGCTCAGTCGGGCCGCGACTTCGACAAGTACGTCAACAGTTCACAGACGGTCGCCGGCACGCCCGAGCAGGTGATCGAGAAGCTGGCTGCATACCAGGACGCTGGATGCGTGCACGTGATCGGGTACTTCAGTGATGTTGTATGGGGCGACTCAGTTGACCTGTTTGCGACCGAGGTGATGCCGAATCTGAAGTAGTTCGGCGATTGGCAGGAGGGTCGGCACGTGGCGGTGCCTCCCGCAATTGGCGAATCCCTACTGCGGTTGGACTTCGATCTCGGTTGCCTTGATCGAGACCCACAGGACGGAGCCCTCCTCAATGCGGAGTGCATCGACGGCGCCGGGGGTGACCTCGGCGGTTAGGGGGAGGGGGGCTCCCAGTTGGAGGCGGACCCGATCTCCGTAGTGTTCGACTCGCAGGACCGTCGTCTCCCACGTGTTGCGGGGGCTTCCCTCCGGATGGGAGCGGTGGACCGAGATGGCCCGTGGATGGATGGTTGCCACAACGTCCCCGTCGGCGGACGTATCCGCCGTTTGGAGTGGGTGGCTTCCGACCATCACAGTTCCGTCTGAGGCAGAGCCCTCAAAGAGGTTCAGTCCGGCCAGGTCTGCGGCGTACTTGGTGCCCGGTGAGAGGCGGATGTCATCGGCGGTTCCTACTTGGGTAATCGCTCCGTCTTCGATCACGTGGATCACATCGGCCAGCAGGAAGGCCTCGGCAGGATCGTGAGTTATCACGAGGCTCGGCCCCGGGAATTCGGCGAGGTGGTCGGCCAGCAGGCGACGCAGATCTACCCGGGTGGAGGCGTCGAGGGCCGAAAGCGGCTCATCGAGCAACAGCAGATCGGGATCGATCACCAGGGCCCTGGCGAGCGCCACCCGCTGGGCTTCTCCACCAGACAGGTCTGCGGGTCTGCGGCCTGCAAGTGAGCCCACTCCCAGACGGTCCAGCCACTCTGCGGCACGCTGTCTGGCCACTCGTCTGTCCAATCCCCGACCCCGGAGCCCGAAGGCGACATTGTCGAGTGCGCTGATGTGGGGGAAGAGAACGAGGTCTTGGAACACGACACCGATCTGCCTCTGCTCAGGGGGTACAAACACCTTGTGGTTGGGGTCGTCGAGTGTCCTTCCGTTCAGCTCGATTCGACCACTCTCGAGTCCCGCCAATCCGGTGAGAGTCTCAACGGTGGTGGTCTTGCCGGCCCCATTGGGACCGAGCAAAGCCGCCGTCTGGCCCGGGTCGATCGATAGAACGACACCGAACGTGAATCCCCCGCGGGACAGTCCCAGATCAGCCTTGAGTCCCGTCATCGTGCTCGCCACCATCTGTCTCGCAAGAGGATGAGCACCGACAGAGAGATCGCAACCATCACCAGGCTGATGGCGATAGCGGTGTCACGGTCCTGCTCGAGCGCAACGAACACGGCCAGGGGGAGGGTCTGGGTACGCCCTTGGAGATTGCCGGCAAAGGTGATGGTGGCCCCGAACTCGCCGAACGCCCTTGCCCAGGTGAGTAGGAGGCCCGCCGCCAGCGACGGTCCGATCATCGGGAGTGTTACTGCACGAAGTGTTCTCCACTTGCCGGCCCCGAGTGTGGCTGCCGCCCCTTCGAATCTGGGATCGAGGTTGCGCACCGCGCTCTCGACGGAGATGACGAGAAACGGCATCGCCACCAAGGCCGCGGCGATGATCACACCCCAAATCGAGAACGGCAGCACAAGCCCGGTTACTTCGTTGATCGGTTCTCCGATGACCCCGCGCCGGCCGAGGGCGAACAGCAGGGCGGTCCCGGCCACGACAGGCGGCAGGACCAGGGGGAGCAGGACCAGACCGCGCAGAACAGAGCGTCCCGGGAACTCCGCCCTGGCGAGCATCAGCCCCAGCGGGATTCCGAGGAGCGCCGACAGAGCGGTCGCTCCCAACGACGAGATGAGAGATAGTCGAAGAGCATCGAGGACGATTTCACTGCTCAACAGGTCGGGCAGGTCGCTCCACGGGGCCCTGGCCAGGAGACCGATGAGTGGGATCGTGAAGAAGAACAGACCGATCACGGCGAGGATCACGACGCCCAGGGGGTTGCGTCGGCGGCTCATGGTGCAGTGAACCCGTGCGCTGTGATGATCTGTTGACCCTTCTCCGACAGGACGAAGGCTACGAAGTCTCTCGCTCCGGTGGGGTTGGGGGCGTCGGAGATCGCGGCAATCGGATACTCGGCGATGAGGTCGATGGCCTCGGGGATCGCGATCCCGGTGACGTCTCGGCTGGCGATGATGTCGGTCGAGTAGACGATCCCGGCGTCCAGCTCACCTTCTTCGAGCTTGGTGAGGAGAGATCTCACGTCGGGCTCACTGGTGTCGATCGCGGCTTCGACTCCAACGGCCGCAAGAATCTCGCGAGCCAATGAGCCACATGGAACGGTCTCAGCGCAGAGTCCGAGGAGTAGGTCGCCGTTGGCGAAGTCCCCGATTCCGCCAATCCGAGCGGGATTGCCGTTGGGTACTCCGATCTGGAGCCGACTGCCGGCGAAGAGGATCGGGTCGAGGGCAAGACCCACATCAACGACCGTCTGCATGACCGTCGGGTTGGCGGATGCAAAGACGTCGACCGGCGCTCCTTCGAGAATCTGATGTTGCAGCTGCGAGCTGCCCCCAATATTGAGCTGAACGTCGACTCCCGGGTTGGCCGCCTCAAACTCCTCCTCGATCTCGGCGAACGCGTCGGTGAGCGACGCGGCCGCCGAGACGAGGATCAGGCTTCGGTCGGCCTGTCGCCCGCCGCAGGCTGCGATCACGACTACAGCGACCATCAAGAACGTCAGCCAAGACTTGGGGCGGATCGTCCGGTCGTTTCGCATCGAGGTCAAGCCTGACTGCATGGCGCTCTGTTTGCCAATTGCGCCACCCTTGCGCCGAGTCAAACGGCGGAGCCGATTGGTGGGGGTTGCGGCTTGAGCTTCCCCCCCACCAGCTCGCTCCGTTCGCTGACTCCCCCTCCAAGGGGGAGTAGTTCAGAAGGAGTGAGCTTGGTGTTTCTGACAACTCTCCCCTTTGGGGGGAGTCAATCGGCGGAGCCGATTGGTGGGGGGTGAGGCACCCGCGGCGAAGCACCAGATCAGTTCTCGATGTCGATATACACCCGAGGTGGATCGGTGAGGGTGCCCACCAGGAACGGCTTCATGCCTGTCACTCCGATGACCCACGTCGAAACGCCTTCGAAGTCGTCGATGAGGACGATCTCGGCGACGCTTCTGGTATTGGCTTCGATCCGTTCGGGTCCGTCGTAGACGATTCGAACTTCCGCTCCGCTGAGGTCGTGTCCGGACGCGCTGAGCACCACCCGGAGAAGCTCGGCGCCGGCGACGGGAATCGGTTCGTCGCTGATCGCCGTGAAGGGACCGGTGGTGTATCCGACCGACCACCAGGGGATGTCGCCCTCTTCGAAGTCGAACACGACGCGGGTGAATCCTTGCTCCCGCTGCTGGTATCGAACGTCGTCGAGGAAGTTGAAGCTCCCGAATGGGTCTCCCGCGGCGACCTCGTTGCCGGTGTCGCCCGGAAACGCAGCGAGTGTCGTGGTGGACGCAGGGGGCGGATCAGATGTTGACGACGAGGCGGCCACCGTCGGACCGCTCGCCGTAGTCGCCGGGGCAGCCTCATCGTCTCCTGCGGTCACAAGAAGGATGGCGACAACGATGGCCAAACCGACTATTACTCCGAGGAGCCCAAAGAGCACATAGCTGGGACCCGCCGGGGGAGGGGGTGGTGATGGGGGTGAGGCCTGATCTTCCGTCATCGAGCGCTCCCGCGTCTATTGATCAGCATTATGGGCCGCGACGTCTGGAGTTCGGGGTCATGAGTCTCGGATCACGCTGCCGCTTGTCTACGCTCCAGGTGTGCCAGCGATCACGATCTCGGGTCTGACAAAGTCATACGGCGATGTCCAGGCCGTGCGCGGGATCGATCTCGCGGTGGATGAGGGCGAGGTATTTGCACTCCTGGGACCAAACGGAGCGGGCAAGACCACGACTGTCGAGATCCTCGAAGGGCATCGCAGCCGAACATCCGGCGAGGTTTCCGTGCTCGGCGAGGACCCAGCCTCTGCAGGCCGTGAATTCCGGGAACGGATAGGTGTCGTTCTCCAGTCGTCGGGAATGGACAAGGAGTTGACCGTTCGTGAGTCGGTGGAGCTGTACGCGGCGATGTTCCCGCGGCGAAACCCTATCGAGCGGATCATCGAGATCGTCGGGTTGGAGGAGAAGGCCGACGCTCGTATCAAGACACTGTCGGGCGGTCAGCGCCGCCGAGTCGATTTGGCTCTCGGCATAGTCGGCAAGCCGGAGCTCTTGTTCCTTGACGAGCCGACCACAGGATTCGACCCGTCAGCCCGTCGCAAGTCTTGGGACCTCATCGATCGGCTCAGATCACTCGGTACGACGATCCTGCTTACGACCCACTACATGGATGAGGCGCAGCATCTGGCCGATCGCGTCGCCGTGATGTCCGACGGCCTCATCGTCGCCGAGGGGACTCCGGACACCTTGGGGAGCCGGTCCGATGACGAAGCGATCGTCTCCTTCCGGCTGGCGCCGGGAGCCCCCACCGGTCTCCCAGCTCCCTTCTCAGCTATGCCTGGGCCGAGCTTTGAAGTATCGGTAGAGGACCCGACTCGGGTGCTCTATGCCTTGACGTCGTGGGCAACAACGAAAGGGGTCTCTCTCGAGGGACTCACGGTGTCGAAGCCGACACTCGAGGATGTGTATCTCGAACTCACCGGGGATGGTCGCAATGAGTGAAGGACGCACCTCGACCCCGACCCTCGTCTGGCGACAGATCCGGTATCAGAACACCCTGTTCTGGCGGACTCCGGTTGCGGCGTTCTTCACGCTGATCTTTCCCTTGATGTTCCTCGTTCTGTTCAACCTGCTGTTCGATGACCCGATCGAAATCCAGGGCAGGGACCCTTTGACGATTGCGCAGTTCTACGCCCCGGCCCTCGCCGCCTTCGCCGCCGCCTCTGCGACCTACACCAACATCGGTGTGGGACAGGCGATAGCCCGCGACGAGCAAATCCTGAAGCGAATTCGGTCGACTCCTCTTCCCCCCTGGATCTATATGGCTGGGGTGGTCGGGTCGGCTATCTGGATTGCATTGATCGCGACCGTTCTCATGATCTCCGTTGGCGTGTTCGCCTACGGCTTGAACATCTACGTCGATCGGCTCCCGGCGGCGATCCTCACGCTGGCCGTAGGTGTGACGGCGTTTGCCGCGCTTGGATTGGCACTGGCGGCCATCTCACCCACCGGTGATACCGCTCCGGCGGTGGCCAACGCCACGCTCTTGCCGATTGCCTTCATCTCGGATGTGTTTATCCCGATTTCGGATCCGGCGGCGTGGCTGGAGTTCCTCGGCGATTTCTTTCCGCTCAAGCACTTTGTCGTACCTCTTCAAGATGCGTTCAGTCCGTTTGTGACCGACGCAGCCTTCCGCGGCGGCGATCTTGTGGTCATGGCAGCGTGGGGGGTCGGCGGACTCGCCTATTCCCTCAGGTTCTTTTCGTGGGAGCCCAAAACGGAGGGCGGGGCACGAACGCGGCGCAAGAAGACAGGCGCGGCTACTTAGGCTTTTTCTCCCATTTGCGATAGCGTCACAGCTACCGCTCGGAATGGGGATTCCACGATGTCTACCGCTGCAGCCCGCGTAGCCGGGGCCACCAAAGTATTCGGAGAGGGTGAGGCATCCGTCACCGCTCTCGACGACCTGACAGTCGAATTCGAGCAGGGCAAGTTCACCGCGATCATGGGACCTTCGGGTTCCGGCAAGTCAACCTTGCTGCACTGCATCGCCGGGCTCGACACCCTTACGGCTGGGTCTGCGCTCATCGGCGAGGTGAATCTCGGCGAGCTCAACGAGAAGGATCTGACGTTGTTGCGGCGCGAGAAGGTGGGGTTCATCTTCCAGGCGTTCAATCTCATCCCGACGCTCGACGCTGCGGAGAACATCACCCTGCCGATCGACATCGCGGGCGGTGATCCCGATCAGACATGGTTCGACACCGTCGTAGACACGATTGGCATCACCGATCGCCTGTCACATCGGCCGTCGGAGCTGTCGGGCGGACAGCAGCAGCGGGTGGCGGCGGCTCGTGCTCTCGTAAGTCGCCCCGCCATCGTCTTTGCAGACGAGCCTTCAGGGAATCTCGACTCCAAGTCCGGTGCCGAGCTCTTGGGTTTCATGCGGCACGCCGTAGACGAATTCGGGCAGACCATCGTGATGGTGACCCACGATCCCAATGGGGCCGCCTATGCCGACCGGATTGTCTTTCTCGCCGACGGCAGGCTGGTGGGCGAGTTGCTCGATCCGACCGCTGACCAGGTCTTCGAGCACCTCAAGTCGATGGGCGACTGACGATGTTCAAGATTGCTCTCAGGAGCGTTCTTCTCCACAAGCTGCGGCTGACGCTCACCGCGGTCGCCATCATTCTCGGTGTCGCGTTCGTGTCCGGCACGTTCGTGTTCACCGACAGCATGAAGGCGTCGTTCGACGATCTGTTCGAGGATGTCAACTCTCAGGTCGACTTCTATGTGCGGGGGACGTCCGAGTTCGGGTCGAGCGCGGCCACGTTGGAGGAATCGATCGTCGACTCCATCCGTTCGATCGATGGACTCGACGTAGTCGTTCCCTCAGTAGACGGCATCGCTCAGCTGGTCGACAAAGCGGGCGAGCCGATTGGAGGGGCGGGACCACCGACACTCGGCTTCTCATATCTGCCGGGGGGTGAAGGGCTCTCTCCACTCGATATCCGTCAGGGCGATAGTTGGCCGACCGAGGCCGGGCAAGTCGTCATTGATGCCTTTGCCGCAGAGGCGAACGAGCTCTCCGTAGGCGACGTCATAGACGTCATCACTCCGATCGGCGTCGAACCGTTCGAGATAGTGGGAATCGCGACCTTTGGCGAAGCCGACAACTTGCTCGGAGCCACCCTGGCCGTGTTCGAGTTCGAAGAGGCTCAACGCGTCTTCGACATGGAAGAGATGATCTCGTCGGTCTCATTGACCGTAGGCGGCGGCGTTGACAGGACGCTGCTGCAGGCATCGATCGCCGATCTCCTGCCCGATCAGGTCGAGATCGTCACCGCCGAGGAGCAGACGGACGACGAGCTCTCCGAAGTCGACGAGGGAATCGGGTTTATCAACACGATCCTGCTCGTCATTGCCGGCGTGGCGGTGTTTGTCGGTGCCTTCATCATCCAGAACACGTTCCGGATCATCGTCGCGCAAAGGACCAAGGAACTGGCGATGCTGCGGGCCGTAGGCGCCACCGGGCGTCAGGTGACCTTTATGGTCGGCCTCGAGGCCCTCATCGTGGCGTTGGTCGCCTCTGCCGTCGGGATCGGCGTCGGAGTTCTGCTCGCAATGGGCATCAAGGCCGCTTTCACCGCGTTTGGGTTCGGGTTTCCAGGCGGGCCGTTGACGATCAGAGCGCGGACCATCATCGTCGGGATGGCTGTCGGTGTGATTGTCACGCTGATCTCGGCGTTGCTCCCAGCCCGCAAGGCCTCGAAGATTCCGCCGATCGCGGCACTGCGCGATGTCGCGACCAGCGCAAAGGATCTGTCGCGACGCCTCGTCGCAGGGCTCATCGTCACATCTCTCGGTGTGGTGCTGTTGGCGGTTGGGCTGCTGCTCGATCTCGAGAATGCCATTTCGATGGTGGGGTTTGGGGCGCTGCTCACGTTCGTCGGCGTTTCGATTCTGGCTCCGTTGTTTGCCAGGGCCTTCGCTCGCACAGCGGGAAAGCCATTGCCGCGGTTCGCGGGGACCATCGGCCGCCTCGCTCAGGAGAACGCAATGCGCAAGCCGCGCCGCACCGCGGCCACCGCTTCTTCGCTCATGATCGGTGTTGCCCTGGTCAGCGTGATCGCCGTGTTCAGCGCCTCGGCCAAGGCCGGAGTAGCCGAGGTATTCGAGGACGACTTCACAACCGATTTCCAGGTCGCTCTCGACGGGTTCAGCGATCCCCGCTTCACCGGGCTATCGCCTGCATTGACGGATGACCTGCGACAGCTGGATGAACTGTCGGTTGTGGCCCGCATGCGGATCGGTGAGTACCGGGTTACCGGCGATTCGGCGGAGAAGTTCCTTCTAGGGGTCGATGGTGGGATCGATCAGGTGGTCAGGCTCGAAATCGTGGAGGGGTCGTTCGCCGACTTCAGAGACGGTGCCGCTCTCCTCTTTGAAGACGAGGCCGAGTTACTCGGCGTCGGTGCCGGCGACTCGATCACGATCGAGGTTCCTTCGGGGGCCATGTTGGACCTCGACATCGCCGCCGTCTTTGCAGGTGACGCTCTCGGCGCGCCGCTTGTGGTGACGATGCCGACCTATGTGGAGCATCTCACCTTCCGACTGGATCGATTCATCTTCGCTCTGAAATCTCCCGACGTCACCGAATCGGAGGCACGCGCCGCCGTGGACGCAGTGGCCGGGCCCTACCCCAACGCCAATGTCACCAACACGGACGAGCTCATTGGGGACATAGAGGAGCAGATCGACAGCCTCTTGAACTTGCTCGTCGTACTGCTCGGTTTTGCGATACTCATTGCTCTGCTCGGCATTGTGAACACGCTCGTATTGTCGGTCTCGGAGCGAAAGCGCGAGATTGGACTGCTGCGTGCCGTCGGAACGACCCGCAAGCAGGTAAAGCAGATGATCCGATGGGAATCGGTGCTCATCGCGGTCTTTGGCGGGGTGCTCGGCTTGGTGGTGGGCACGACCCTGGGGGTGGCGACCGTCGCCGCCGTTGGTCAGGGTCTCAAGGTCGCCATCCCCAGCGGGCAGCTGATCACGTACGTGGTCGCCGCAGCCCTGGGTGGGGTGATTGCAGCGATTCCGCCGTCACGAGCAGCTGCCAAGACGAACGTTCTGGACGCGATCGCGTACGAGTAGAGGCTGTTTCGGTCGTCAGGATGCGGGATGACCGACTAGATCGCGTGCCTTTCGAGCCGTTCGAACAGCGGGATACACCGGGCGAGTAGTGCCTCGAGGTGCTTCGGCAGGTTCTCATCCTTCTCTCGGTACGGTCCGAAGCCGGTCGAACGATGCACGTTGTGATACCAGTGCGGTGCCCAAACGCCATCCTCAGGCTTGGGGCCCTCGGTCCAGCTGAGCATCCCGGAATCCCACTCGAGTTCGAGGCGCTCGCACACGGTCTGCAGGACCGCCTCCGGATCGAGCAAGAGCCGCTTCGATTCGATCACGATCGGTTCACCGCCGGCCGCGATGATGCTGTCGAGGATGCGTACCTGTGTGGGGAGGCTGGTCCCTTCGATCGTGGGATCGGGGACCTGTTGGATGAGCGACGGGAGCATCTGACGCGGGTCGCGCGTCAGGAGCAGATTCTCCATTCGGCCCAGGAACGCAGAATCGAGCCCTTCCAGGTGGTGTGCCATGTGCTTGAAGAATCGCACCGGCGTGTCTGATTGACCGAGCATCAGGTCGCGCACCACCGCTTCGCCATCGGTGTTTTGCGATGTGATCACATCCTGCACGGCCGGGTGCTCGACTCCGGTGCGGCTCAAGTAGTGGGCGTACAGGGGCTCGTCTACGACGCTCGTGTCCGGGCGCTCTCTAAAGGCGTACATGACCGCCGTGGAGACGTTGCGTGGCCCGGACCACAGATTGATCCGCTTGACGTCATCCATCGATTGTCTCGCGCTCGATGAGTGCTTCGTACAGATCGCGGAGGCGCGTTGTGCTCTGACCGGGAACACCGCTCCCGATCACCCTGCCGTCGACTTCGATCACCGGCGTGAGACCCCCGAAGGTGCCGGTCACAAACGCCTCGTCTGCGGTGTAGACGTCGTCGAGGAAGAACCGCTTCTCTTCGGTCGGGATACCGGCTTCGTGCGCCACGTCCAGTACCGCGCCCCTGGTGATACCGGGAAGGTTGAACTCGCCCGTCGATGTCCAGAGCTCCCCGCCGCTCACGATGAAGAAGTTGGTGGCATTGCAGGTGGCCACCGCGCCCGTCGTGTCGAGCATGAGTGCCTCGTCGGCACCAGCCTCGGTGGCCTCGATGAGGGCGATCACCTCGTGGAGCTTGGAGTGGACGTTGAGCCGCTGGTCGAGGGTGTCCGGCGGGGGACGGCGGACACTCGCGGTGACCAGGCTGATCCCGCGGTCCCGTACCGTCCGATCTGCCTGCTTGTACTCGGCGATCACGACGATGTTGGGCCCCGAGACGAGGTTGGCCGGATGCTGTGAGGGCGTCTTCTTGTCACCGCGCGTGATCATGAGTCGGACGTGCACCCCGTCGGTCATTTCGTTGCGGTCGGCTACTTCCCGAAGGAGCGAGGCAACGCCTCGGCGATCCATGCCGATGTCGATCGAAGCGGTATCGAGTCCATGGAACAAGCGGTCGAGATGTCGGTCGAGGAATGTGAATGTCCCATTGTGGAGACGGATGCCTTCCCACACCCCGTCGCCCACCAGATATCCGCTGTCGAATACCGAGATTCGAGCCTCGTCGCGGCGGAAATACTCGCCATTGATGTAGATCAGGACATCTGCGTTGCGCTCATCGGGTACCGCGGAGTGGGTTGTTTTGGCCACACTCGGAGCGTAGCCCTGGTGGGGTGATGGCTAGCCTCGCAGCGTGATCGAGCCGATCGCCGATGCTCTCAACCTGACCCCCACGCAGAGTCAGCTGCTTCTCACAGGAGTCTGGCTTGTTTCGCTCGGGCTAATCAGATGGTTCGTGCTCGTGGTGGTGCATCGCCGGATCGAGGACCCAGCCATCTGGTATCGCACCCAGAAACTGCTGTCATACACGATCACCTTTGTCGGCATAGTCGTCCTCGCCTCGATCTGGATAGACGGAAGCGGTATCGCGACATACATCGGCCTGCTCACTGCAGGTTTGGCCATCGCCCTGAGCGATGTGCTGAAGAACCTGGCCGGATGGCTGTTCATCGTGCTTCGCCGGCCATTCCGTCTTGGCGAGAGAATCCAGATTGGGGAACACCGAGGCGATGTCATCGACATCCGAGCCTTCCGGTTCACTCTGTTCGAGATCGCTGGCGAGCGGGTGGAAGCCGAGCAGCCCACCGGGCGGTTGATGCACGTCCCCAACGGACTGGTATTCACCGAGCCCCTTGCCAATTTCACAGAGGGCTTCGAGTACGTGTGGCACGAGATACCGGTGCTGATCACATTCGAATCCGACTGGGAGGCGGCGGAGCAGATCATCTCCGAGGCCATCGAGGAACTGTCGCCCGACGAGACCGAAATGAGGGCGATGGATGAGCTCCGAGAGACGATGATCGAGTACCGCATAGGTGACATGTCGCTCGACCCCAAGGTGTACGTCACTGTGCGCGACAGCGGTGTCCTGCTGACGGGCCGACTGCTCGCCGAAGCGCACATCTTGCGGCAGGTGGAACAGGACGTGTGGAAGGCGCTTCTGAAGGCGTTCGCTCAGCGCGACGATATCAATCTCGCCTACCCGACTGAACGTCGCGTGTCATGAGAAGGCCATCAGCGTGAGTAGGCGGCCTGCAGGCTGTGGCGCGGCAACGCGCTGGCTTGTCCCGGCCCTATTGATGCTGCTTCTCGTATCTGCCTGCGGTCGGGTTCGGCGCGACGCCGCCCCGGAGGAGACATCGGTTTCCGTCCCGACCAACCCGAGTCTCGGATGCGACGGCGCCACCGTCGTCGCTGGGTCTGTAGCGACATGTTCGGTACCCGGCTGGCCCGGGAGAGATTTTGATGTTCATGTGCCGGAGGGGTATGACCCGAACCTCGAGTGGCCGGTCGTGGTCGCCTACCACGGCGGCGGTGGGACCAGGGAGGCGGGCGCTCGCACCACCTGCCCCGGTGGCGATCTCGATGATCCGGGTTGCCTCCACGCCCTTGGGATCTTGGAGGGTTTCCTTACGGTCTATCCGGCGGGGACCTCTCGTGGTGCTGCCGGTCGCTTTCGCACCTGGAATGCAGGGGGGACAGGCGAGTTGACTTGTGCCGTGGGCGCAGCATGCGACAAGGGCGTCGATGACATCGCATATACCGCGGATCTGCTGGACCTCCTCGAGGCTCACTACTCGACCGAGTCGCGGGTCACGGTGACCGGACTATCGAATGGCGCCGCGATGGCGCATCGTGCCGGATGTGACCTGTCCGGTCGGGTCGGAGTCGTGGTGGCATTCGGCGGCTCCAACCAGCAGCCGGGTTGCGTGCCGGAACAACCGGTGTCGGTGCTGCAGGTTCACGGGTCCGAGGATCCTTGCTGGCCGTATGAAGGAGGGGAGCTGGGTGGATGTCTCGGTGGCGAGGCACTCATCTCGAGTGTGACGGAGACGGTGGAGGGCTGGACGGCGGCGCAACACTGTGCCTCGCCGAGTGAGTCGTCGCTTCCCGACTCCTCGGACGATGGCATGACGTCCGAAGTGACGCGGTGGGAAAGGTGTGATGGAGGCACGGTGATTGAGCTGGTGACCGTCGTCGGCGGCGGCCATTCTTGGCCGATGGGCTATTCGGTGGCGCCTCGGGTCGTTGGTCCGATGACCGGTGACTATTCGGGCGGTGAACTGCTGTGGGGGTTCGCGCAGGCGAGCGCAGGAGATTGATGACAGATGTGCGGTCGGTTTGTCCAGGCACAGGATCCAGCCGAGTATGCAGAACACTTCGGTGCTGCCCTCGCGCTCTCTGAGTCGTTGACGCCATCGTGGAACGTCGCACCGACCGATCAGGTCTACGCGGTGGCCGAACACGAAGGTGATCGGCTCCTTGGCGCCTTTCGCTGGGGCCTCATCCCCTGGTTCGCCAAGGACAAGAAGATCGGGGCGCGTCACATCAATGCCCGAGCCGAATCCGTCCACTCCAAACCGTCATTCAAGGACTCGTTCGTCAATCGACGCTGCCTGATTCCGGCCGACGGCTTCTACGAATGGGAGCGGATGGAGACGGGTGGGAAGCTGCCGCACTATCTGTTCCGTAGGGATGGATCACCCCTGGCGCTCGCCGGACTGTGGGCGTCCTGGAGCGACGAGCAAGGTGAACGCATCACGTCATGCACCGTCATCACCACGACCCCCAACGATCTTGTCGCCCCGATTCACAACAGAATGCCGGTTGTGCTCACGGAAGATGCCTGGACCCGCTGGTTGGACTCAGATTTCGGTGACGTCGAGGTGCTGCGGCTGATGATGACATCGCTCGACTCTGAGGCGATGGCGGAGCACCCGGTATCGACACTCGTCAACAAGGTGGCGAACAATTACGCGGAGTGCATTGCACCGTTGAGATAGGAGTCGTCGGCTGCGATCAGCAAGGTTCGTCGGCTGTCGCCGTCTCCCGCGATTGGCAAGAGGGGTGGTATCGCTGGTCTAGTCCCGTCGCTCGAACGGCACGCTGTGTTCCCAATCGGCGAGCAGCGTTCTTAGGGCGGTGATGAACGACAGTGGCTGGTCCAGGATGAGGTGATGGTGGGCCTCGGGGATCGTTACCACCGGCGACACTCGTCCCATCAGGTCGTACATGTATTCGGCGCTGTACAGGGGCACAACCACGCTGTGCTCACCACGCAGGACGGCGACTCGGCACTTGACCGAGGCCAGCTGCTCATTCATCGCCACCAGTGTGTGAGTGAAGAGATTGGCGTCGAACTTCCATGTCCAGCCTTGATCGGTGTCGCGCAGTGACTGTCGCGCCACATGATCCAGGATCCATGGGTCGGGGTCAGGCTGTGGCGGGATGAGGTGGAAGTGGGTGAGGGCGGTGTCCAGATCGTCGTAGGTTCCCGGTGCACGAAAGGCGCGGCCTGTGCGGCCCTCCTCGGACTCCGGTGCGGGCTTGTTGACCGGCGAATCGACGATGACGGCACCCGCCAGCGAGTCGCCGTAGGTTGCCGCCGTCTGGATCGCCACCAGCCCGCCCAGGGAGTGGCCGACGATTACCGGAGGCCGATCGAACCCGACCGAGTCGCAAACGGACACGATCTCTTGGGCCCACAATTCGTGGGAGTAGCGCTCGCGCCGTCCGCTGTCGCCATGCCCGCTGAGATCAAGCGCAGCCACGTGATACCGGTGGGTGAACATCGGTGCGAGGTGGTTCCACCACTGGGCGTGGGCGGCACCTCCGTGGACGAGGATCAACCCAGGATTGCCCACCTCGCCCCATTCGAGAACGTTGATGGGGGCACCCTCGACCTCGACGCTCGACTGCCGGGGTTTGTCGGCCAATGCATCCGTAAACCAGCGGGGGGCTTTGGTCATGCTGCCTCCCCGAGGTGGCTCCAGGCTCTACCAAACGCTTCTTCGAGGGTCGCCTTGGGGAACGGACCCCCGGAGGCAGCGGCAGCCTCCACCGTCATTCCATCGGCGTGTCGCTCCCGGGCCAGCTCGGCAACCGAGGAGAGATCGGCCTGTTGCGATACGACGAACTCTCGGTCGGCCGCCCTTCCGTGCCCCGGCACCACCTGCCCCGTGACGAGTTCGGCCAGGGCGGCCACCGTGTCGGGCCATTCCAGTGGGTAGGCGTCCCCGAAGGAGGGAGGAGCATCGTTTTCGACCAGGTCGCCCGCGAATACGACGTCGGTCTCCGGTACGACCACGACCAGGTCGTTGTTGGTATGACCACGCCCCAGGTGTCTCATCTCGATACGCCTTCCGCCGAAGGTGACGGTCGCCTCGTCACCGACAGTGTGGTTGGGCGGAAGGATGAGGACCTCATCGAATGAGGCCTTCTGGCCGGGAGCCATCTTCTTGAGACGAGCCAAGGTGGCTTGGCCGTAGTCGGCGAGTGCCGGGATGCAGCGTTCATGACCCCAAATATCGACGTTCTCGAATTCACCGTTGCCGAACGTGTGGTCCCAGTGGTGGTGGGTGTTGATTACCCAGCGCACCGGGTGGGAACTGATCGCCTTCAGATCTTCTATGAGTTCCCGTGCCTGAGCGTGATGAGCCCGAGTGTCGATGATGAGCAACCCGTCTTCGCACTCGATCGCCCCTATGTTGAGATCGAGTGATTGATAGCGCTTGGAGAAGACGCCGTTGCCGTGTTCGGACCAGGTCATGAGGGTGCCAGGGTATCCGGCGGATGGCATGACACAGTAAGACCGAGTGGGAACCCGGCCGCTACCCGGTCGAGGACCGGCGAGAAGGCGTCCGAGGCCGTCCCGAGCGCCGGTACAGTCGCTTCGGTGACCGTCTCGCTGCTTCTCCTCGTCGTCGGACTGGCCCTCCTCACGCTCGGCGCCGATCGTTTCGTCGTGGCGGCTTCGCGCATCTCGGCTGCTCTTGGATTCTCGCCCATCCTGATCGGGGCGCTCGTGATCGGCCTGGGCACTTCCGCCCCGGAGATGCTTGTGTCGGGGCTTGCCGCCGCCCGGGGAGAAATCGATCTCGCCCTCGGAAACGTCGTCGGTTCCAACACCGCCAACATGACCCTCGTTCTCGGTTCGACTGCGCTCATCGCGCCCATCATCTCTCGTCTTCACACGATCCGTCGCGAAGGAGCGTTGATGTTCCTTTCGCTCGGGGTGTTCACTCTTCTTCTGTGGAATCTCGAGCTGAGTCGTCCGGAAGCCGGCGGACTGTTGCTGGGCATGGTTGTTGCGATTGCGCTGCTCATCGTGTGGGCTCGATCAGACGCACGGGCTGGTCGGACACCGTCGAAGCCGCCCGACGCCGTTCGATGGAGAGGGGCAGTTCGGAGGGAGGTCATGATTGGGCTCGGAACCCTGGGCCTCACCCTTGTCGGTGCCGATCTCCTCGTCAGAGGTGCCAGTGGATTGGCCGACGATCTTGGCATCTCCAGCGCATTCGTCGGACTCGTGATCGTCTCGGTGGGGACGTCACTTCCGGAGCTGGCTACAGCTCTCGCCGCAGCCCGACGGGGACAGACGGATCTGGTCTTGGGGAACGTCCTCGGATCGAATCTCTTCAACACCCTGGCCGTAGCTGGTCTGGCCGGCCTGGCCGGTCCGGGGGTTGCCGACCCCACATTCCACGATGCGCTCCTGCTCATGGTCGGCGCCGGCGTGATGGCAGGCGCCTTCGGCGTCAGGAGCCCGATCGAACGATGGGAGGGGGCGATGCTCCTGATCGTCTTTCTGGCATTCGTGACAGTGGCGGTCTGAGGGAAAGAGAGGGTCGGCGGCTTTCGCCGCCTCCTGCGATTGGCAGCGGGTCGTCGGCTGCACCGTCTCCCGCGGTTGGCAGGACGTCGTCGGCTGGCGCCGTCTCCCGCGGTCGGCGAGAGGGTGGTCTTGCCAATTGCCAATTGCCAATTGCCAATTGCTGATAGCTGATCGCCGTATCCGCGATTGGCACGAGGCTCAGATGTTTTCGATTGAGCGCAGGGGTGCTCGTGGGCCGAATCTGGGGGCCTTGACTCCGCCTGCCTTGATCAGCCGCACCGCCCTCCCGCGGTGGGGACGACACGGTTCGAGCAGCTCGAGCATGCGATCGTCGTCGCCGCGGGGCTCACCGGCAAGCACCCAAGCCACGGTGTTGGGGATGTTGTAGTCGCCGACCGGGACGGCGTCCGTGTCACCGAGCGCCTGCATGCCGACAACAGCCGCCGACCACGGACCGACGCCGCGCAATGCTGTGATTCGGGCGTAGGCATCCGCCATTCGCATGTCGTTGGCCTCTTCGAGACGCTTGGTACGGCGTGCTACCTCGATGATTGTCTCGGCGCGCTTGCGCTCGATACCCCAAGTGTGGAAATCGCTGTAGGCAAGGTTGGCGATCCGAGCGGGGTGGGGCGGAAGCAGCAGATCAGGGCGCGGTCCGGGGGCAGGCTCGCCGAGTGATTGGGTCATTCTCCGGTAGGACCGCTTCGCCTCCTTGCCGGTCACCTTCTGGCCGAATACCGCACGAATGAGCGCCGCGGTTATCTGGCGGCTGTGGGTGATGCGGCTGCCGGGGTGCTCCTTCTGAAGTCGGCGCAGAACCGGGTGATCGGGCCGAAATGAAGCTGGATCGTCGCCTGCTCCGATGATTCCAGGCGCAAGATCGAGGGCTCGCTCCGCTCCCGACCCCCACACCTCGATCTCGATGCTGGCTCCATTGTTGGTGTAGGACAGTGTCGCCGGCCCGTCTTCGGTGTTGAGAGCGATCCAGGCCCCATCGTCGGTGGCGATGCTGAGATCGCGCTTTCCGATCCCGAGCGTCGGAACGACCTCTCGCGGGTCCAGTGGAGCGACGGGGGTGATACGGCGGGAGGGCATCGGTGCGAGGGTATCCAGTGACGAGTGGGAACGGATTGGTGCTCTGACTGCTGGTGGCTGGTTACGGCGTAACCTTCGCGCCTCATGATCACGAATTACGAACGCCTCTCGTTTCTCGACAACACGTTTCTCGTGATGGAGGGGCCGACGAATCCGATGCACGTGGGCGCCACCCTCGTGTTCGAAGCCGGCGACTCACTGCGCGGCGACAACGGCAGCGTCAACATCCAAACGGTGCGCTCCTTTGTCGAGGCCCGGCTCCAATACGTGCCTCGCTACCGGCAACGCCTCCAGTGGATTCCTCTCGAGCGTCACCCGGTGTGGGTGGACGACGACCACTTCGACCTGGCATACCACGTGCGCCACGTCGCGTTGCCTCGTCCCGGCTCGGCCGAACAGATGCGGGAGTTGAGTGGCCGCTTCTTGAGCCAGCGCCTCGATCGTGCCCGCCCCATGTGGGAGGTGCTCGTCATCGAGGGACTCGACGATGGGAGATTCGCCATCGTCACCAAGGTTCACCACTGCATGATCGATGGGATCGGCGGTGTTGATCTGCTCAAGGTGTTGCTCGCTCCGATGCCTTCCAGCGACGTCGGGGTGCCCGACGAGTACGAGCCCCGTCCCGTTCCGAGTTCGACGGATCTGCTCATCGACGAGGCCGTCAGATTCCTTCAATTCCCCCCGGAGGCCGCCAAGAACGCCCGCAAGCTCAGGGACGGAACCAAGGAGATGGGAGACCTGCTGCGGCAGCGCCTCAGGGCGATGACCGAGTCGGCTCGTTCGGGCTGGTTTGTAAACGCGTCAGAGACCCCTCTCAATCGCAAGATTGGTCCCAATCGTCGAATAGCTCATCTCACGACCGAGCTGGATCGTGTGAAGTCGATCAAGAACAGCCTCGGAGGGACTGTGAACGACGTGGTGATCGCGGCAGTTGCCGGTGCGGTCCGGTCGTTTCTCATCGAGGCGCGAGACTTCGACGTCGCTGAGATCGATTTTCGGGCCATGGTGCCGGTTTCGATCAGGGACGAGGCGGGCGCCGGTGATCTCGGGAATCAGGTCACGATGTGGCTGCTGGAGCTGCCGATCGCTGAGTCGGATCCGGTCGAGCGATATCGGATCGTTGGGGCGGCGACCGAGCATCTCAAGGAGTCGGATCAGGCCCTCGGCGCGGCGATGCTCACTCAGAGCGCTTCGTTCACTCCCTCGACGGTGCTCACGGTCGCGGCGCGGGTGGCAGCCGCGACTGCCCGACCGTTCAACCTCACCGTGACCAATGTACCCGGACCGCAGGTGCCGCTGTACATGCTCGAATCTCGGTTGGAGCGGATCTATCCGATGGTTCCGCTCTGGGTCAATCACGGTCTTGGGGTTGCCCTTTTCTCGTACGACGGGATGCTCAACTGGGGCTTTGCGGCGGATTGGGACTCGGTGCCCGATCTCGATGTGTTTGTCGCCAGGATCGAGGCCGCGTTGGACGAGTTATTCACCGCGGCCTCGTGAGCCGGCGTCTGCTTGCTGCCGGGGCACTGCTCGTGGTGCTTCTCGTCGCTTGCGATCCGGGGTCGCGCGACGCGGCGCCGTTCCAGGGGAATTGGCAGTCCGAGGCGTGGGGTACCTACCTGTCTGTCAACGGTGGCTCGGTCGAGGTATTCGAGTACAGCGAAGTCCACTGTTTCTCGATTGCGAGCGGTGGGGCACGCGGTATTGCCGATGTCTTGTCCCTGGATGGGGACGCTCTGATTCTGACGGACGCCGGCAGGACCGTTCGATTCGAGAGGACCGATTTTCTGCCGACGATCTGCATCGAGCCGGTCGCCGATGATCCGGCGACTACGTTCGACGTGCTGGTGGCCACGATCGAGGAGCATCATCTTCCGGGCGTCGATGAAGGATGGGCGAGTC
Source organism: Acidimicrobiia bacterium (assembly GCA_029263095.1). Taxonomy (GTDB): domain Bacteria; phylum Actinomycetota; class Acidimicrobiia; order Spongiisociales; family UBA11373; genus JACZWZ01. The sequence continues at coordinate 100,532 of JAJCYA010000017.1, forward strand.
GGGTAGAGGCGCTGCGGCCCGCTGTCGAGGACTCTGATGAGGAACTGTTTGCAGCAGTCACATCGTTGTTGGAGCCGCTCGATCGGCCCGATGTTCGACTGGCCGCCGGGCTCGAGACGTGGGTTGCCGCCCCGTCTGATCCGATTCGGTTTCCCGCGGCAGAGGAGCTGGGGAGAGGGGGAATCCTGGCCGGAGTCCTGGGGGATGGGATCGCGTATCTGGGCTTTCGCCGATTGGGGGGATTGGCCGACGATTCCGATGGGTCGGCACGAGCCGCTGCCGATGCGATCGACTCCGCCGTTGCCTCGGCCGACGCCCTTGTCCTCGATCTACGGGGTAGCGATGGCGGCTCGACCGATCACGCGATGCTGGTCGCCAGCAGGATCGTCTCCGCCGAGCGCGTCGTGGCGGTCCTTTCGGCCTACGGCCCCGGCGGACTTGTTGCGGCCGGTGATGTAATGGTCCGCCCGCTTCCCACGGGGACCTTTGAGGGAGAGGTCGCCGTCTTGGTGGGTCCGGGAACGGTGGGCGTTGCCGAGCTTCTCGCGGAGGCACTGAGAGACGTGGACGGGGTCACCATCGTCGGGGAGCGGACGGCGGGATCGCCCGGGCCGGGGATGGTGCGGTTTCTCCCCAACGGCTGGACGGTGGGCCTTGCCAATCTTCGGGTGACGACCCCCACCGGCGAAGATCTGTCGGAGGGAGTTGCTCCAGACCTGCGTACCGGCGACCCGGTGTCGAAGGCCTTGGAGATCCTCAGCGAGTAGTTGCCTGTGCGCCGCCTAGTTGTCCCAGTTGGCATCCCCAATCGCCATGATGTGGCCCTCGAGCGTTCCGACGACGATGACACCGTTGGAGGCGACTGCCGGCGAACCGAGGATCGAATACCCCGTCGTTGGTCCTGATTGGCAGAAGTCGTTGTCTTTGTGATCGGCCGGGAAGGTGCCCGTTCCTGCGGCATCCCCGAGATAGATGCTCCAAACCTCCGAGCGGGTCTGGAGGTCGACGGCATAGAGGCCTCCGTCGTGGCGGGCGAGGTAGGCGACACCGTTGTTGATGACCGGCGACGGCCACTGCGGGAAGCAATAGGCGCCGGTTTGTAGCGACCACAGTGTCACTCCGGTGTTCAGATCGGCGACGACCAACTCATCCGAGTATCCCTCACCGAATACGAGGTAGTCGCCGGCGATGGCGGGTGACGAACGTACATTGGCCCAGTTGCTCTTGATGCTCGCCGTGTCCTCCGAAGCCCAGATCTGGTCACCGGTGAACTTGTCGAGTGCTCGCAGCCCCGGGTCATCGAGCAACACGCCGCGGACGACGGAGAGGATGATCATCGTATCGGTCACCGTGGGCGCGGCGGAAACCTCGGCGTCGGATCCCCCCCGAGATTCGAGTGTGGTCTGCCACACCACTTGGCCCTCCAGATTCAGGGCCAGCACGTCGCCGAGATCACTGGCCACGTAGATGCGCTCGCCATCGGACGAAGCTCCCCCGCGGATCGCTCCATCGAGTATCACCGGGGAGATCCACGCCTTGTTGCCGGCCTCCTGACCACTGACGTAGTAGGCGGTGACCGCCCCGTTGCCGTCGGCAACAATCACCTTGTCATCGAGGAAGATTGGATCGCCGAACACCCCAACCCCCAAGTCGTCTTCCCACAGGGCCTTTCCGTCGCGGGCGTTTAGAGCCCAGATTCGCCCTTCATCACCGACCCCGATCACTACACCGTTGGAGACGGCAACGCTATTGACGTCGAGCTCCGTGCCGTATCGCCATCGTTGAACACCGGTCCTTAGGTCCAGCGAATAGATGGCGTCGCGTCGATCTCGGGTGAACTGCACCCCACCAGCACTTCCGACGAAGATTGCGCCGTCCTCGATGACGGGGCTGTTGCGCCAGCCGGCGAGCCCGATCTCGGTGTGCCAGAGGATCTTGGGGTCTGTGATTGGCAGGGTGTTGAGGCACCCGGCTCGCTCGACGCCCCCTTGGAACATCGTCCACTCCTCGACGACGGTCGGACAATCGAGTGACACGACTATGTCCTCGGCGCCCGTGCCCTCGAGGGCCGATGGCGTCAGGAGTGTGGGAACGGTCGTGTCGTTGAGGATCCGCTCCGAGGCGACCACCTGATCGGCGTCGCGAAAACCGAACCACCAGATCGAGATGGCGACGGAGGCAATGGCCACAACGAGCAGGACCCACCGGCTCGGATCTGATCCGCGCTTGGTGAAGCTGATGTCTCGGTGGCGCTCCCCGAGAAAGCTGACGTACTCACGACGGGCCATGGCCGCCGATCAGAGTAGGGCGAGTCCGAGGTTTGGTTGGACGTCTCGGTGCTTTAACGCCGACGCCGCAAGCAGCGTTGCAAGGATCACCAGCACGTGCCAGACCGCGTGACCGCTCACCAGGGCCTCTGGTTCACACCAGGATCGTCCGGTGCGGGATCCCGCCCAGATGACAACTCCTACTGACAGGACGCCGGTCGCGAGGAGTAGACGACGAGCATCCGAACCGGCTCCGGTGATCGCCCCGATGGTCGCTATGGCAAGAACGACGACGCCAATCCCATCGAGTCGATCGGCAACCGGATGCAGGGTGGCGTGCGCGAGCACGGAGCCGGTTCCGGCGATTGCGACTCCGGCGCCGAGGATCCGCTGTCGTCGATCGCGACGGGTGATGAGGAACAACCCGAGTCCCGCGATGCCGAGGGCGCTCAGCGTATTGACGGGCTGCCGGATCAGACCTGCGTAGATCTTTTCGCAGTCTGAGCTCGGATCCGGCGACGTGGGACGGGTGACGTGAAGAGTGATCGCCGCTCCGGTCGCGACGACGATGCCCGAGAGGATGGATCGTCTCACGGTCTGATCATCGTCTTCGTATCCTGTCGATGTGGTTACCAACAGCGAAGTTGCATCGCACCTCTACGAGCTCGCCAGGCTCACGACCCTCTCCGAGGGGAGCAGTAATGCCTTCCGCGTGCGGGCGTATGAGACGGCCGCCCGAGCCGTCGAAGGGCATCCTGAGTCCGTTGCCGACCTGTCGGTCGGGGAGCTCACAACGCTCCGCGGCGTCGAAAAGAGCACTGCGAGCAGGATCCGTGAGCTCGTCGAGCATGGTCGTGTCGAGCGATTGGAGGAGTTGCGCTCCCAGTTCCCGCCGGACTTCGTCGAACTGACCAGGGTTCCGGGTGTGGGACCCAAGACCGCGGTGTTGCTGCGCGACGAACTGGGTGTCGGTTCCGTCGACGAGCTGCGCCGCGCCCTCGAACGTCAGGAACTGCGGTTACTTCCCGGACTGGGGGCGAAGACCGAGGAGAACATCGCCACCTCGCTGGAGCGGCTCGGGGTGGCCGGCAAGGAGCGCCGGACTCCGATCATCGACGCCATGAGGGTGGGACGCGATGTCGCAGGTGCCCTGGCAGTCGTGCCCGGGGTGGTGCGAGCAGAGCCGATGGGGAGCCTGCGCCGTCTTAGGGAAACGGTCGGCGATGTCGATGTGATCGTGGCGACCACCGGCGACCCGGAAGCCGTCATGAAGCGGCTTGTGGAGTTGCCACTGGTGCGCGACGTGTTGGGTCGCGGAGCCAGGAAGACTGCGATCGTCACCGCCGCGGGCCTCCAGATAGATGTACGCGTGGTGCGGCCCGATCAGTACGGCTCCGCCCAGCTGTACTTCACCGGCGCCAAGGCGCACAACATCAGGCTCCGCCAGATGGCCATCGACCGTCAGTGGATTCTCAACGAGTACGCCCTGATGGAGGCGGAGACGGAGCGGCTGATCGCTTCCGAGACCGAAGAGGATGTGTACGCCGCACTCGGATTGCCCTGGATTGCTCCAGAGATGCGCGAGGACATCGGTGAGATCGAGGCGGCGCTTGCAGGGGAGCTGCCCGATCTGGTCTCGGAGGGGGATCTATTGGGGGACCTCCATGTCCACACGTCACTCAGCGGCGACGGCCGCGGTGAACTCGAGGCGATGGTCGATGTCGCCAAGAAGCGCGGCTACACCTATCTGGCCATCACGGATCACGCCGAGGATCTCGCCATCAATGGCGCCTCTCGCAATGAGATGCTCGAACAGCGGACTCGGATCGGCGAGGTCAGGAAGCGCAACCGTAAAATGAGGGTGTTGCATGGCGCCGAACTCAATATCGGTCGGGATGGTTCGGTGGACTACGACCCTGAGTTCCTGGCCGGATTCGACTGGGGCGTGGCAAGTGTGCACTCCCATTTCGGATTGCCGTCGAGCGAGCAGACCGAGCGGGTGGTCACCGCCATGCACAATCCGGCAGTCAACGTCATCGGACATCTCACCGGACGTCGCATAGGCAAGCGTCCGGGGATCGACCTCGATGTGGACGCTGTGTTGCAGGCTGCCGAGGTCACAGGATGTGGCATCGAGATCAACTGTCACCTCGACCGCTTGGATGCTCCGGCCGACATTCTGCGTCGAGCACGGGGGAGCGATGTCGTGTTCGTGATCAGCACCGATTCCCACGATGCCGCGGAAATGGCCTATGTTCGCTGGGGCGTGCGCCTGGCCCGCCGGGGGTGGGTCGATCGTCATCGTGTCGCCAACACCTGGGAAAGGGACCGTTTCCTGGCGTGGGCTCGAGCGAAGAGAGCCTGAAACCTGTTTCCAGTCTCCGGCATCCTGAGTGAGTGTTGTGACCGGGAACCGGTACGGGGACCATCGGGTTGAGGAGCGCCGCAGTACGCTCCTCTCATGGCCAACCTCACCGCAGGAATCGTTCAGGATTGGCTCGATCGTTATCTGGAGGCGTGGCGTACCTACGACGGCGCGCTCATCGGAGACTTGTTCACCGACGATGCGACGTATCGATACCACCCCGGCGACGAACCCGTCGTCGGCCGGGAGGAGATTCTGGCGAGTTGGCAAGGAGGTACCGACCCTCCAGATTCGTGGGAGGCCGCGTACTCGCCATGGTTGGTGGAGGCAGATCGGGCGATCGTCACCGGTTGGACCCGGTACAAGAGCGGTGAGAGGTACTGGAACCTGTTCCAGCTCATCTTTCGCGACGGGAGATGTAGTGAGTTCGTTGAGTGGTACATGACTCCGCGGGAGGGTGATTGACATGGAGACACCTGAAGACCGGATCGCCCTGTTTCTCGATTTCGAGAACCTTGCCATCGGAGCGCGCGAGGACCTCGGGGGTCTCACATTCGATCTGCGCCCCGTGGCCGACGCACTAGCCGAACGCGGTCGCGTCGTCGTGCGTCGGGCCTACGGCGATTGGAACCTGTTTGGGGAGTTTCGCGGGATGCTCACCGAACACCACGTGGAGATGATCGAGATACCGCAACGGATTCACGGACCCCGAAAGAACGCCGCCGATATCAAGATGGCCGTCGATGCTCTCGAACTCTCCTTCGAGCGCGACTACATCACCACGTTCGTGATCGCCACCGGCGATAGCGACTTCACCCCCCTCGTGCACAAGCTGCGTGAGCTCAACAAACGAGTTGTCGGCATCGGTCTACGGGATAGCACTTCGAAGCTGCTCCCTGCTGCATGTGACGAGTTTCTCTTCTACGAGTCGCTCGATGGCGTCGAGGTACCGCAGAAGCGTCGCCGGAAAGTCAAGGATGCCGAGGTGGAGGTGATACCCAGCACCGACGACGCATCACTCGAGCAACTGGTGACGCAGACTCTGTCGGGGCTGCAACGATCCGGAGATGGCGTCGTGCTGGCCTCCCGCCTCAAGCGGGCCATCATCCGTAAGGACCCGACCTTTAGCGAGGCGGACTACGGATTTCGGGCATTTGGTGAGCTGCTTCGCAACCTGGCCTCGAAGGGGACGGTCGATCTGACGGAGGGTCCGGCGAGGGGCGATCCCGAGGTGAGTTTCAAGCAACGCGGTGGTCACGAGGAGGCTGGTTTCGAGCTGCTACTCGAGGTGGTGTCCGGCGCCAAGGCGGACTTGGTGCCGCTGTCGGGCATCAAGGATGCCATGCGCAAGGTCGAGCCCGGTTTCAGCGAGAAGGGATATGGGTACCGCGGCTTTCTCCAGTTCTCGCGGGCGGCAGCGGCCCGCGGCGTGATCACGATGGAGTGGTCCGACGACGCCGAGGACTACTTGGTCGGTGTGGGCGGCTAGCGGCATATGGCTGCCGTCGCTTTGGTACGCGGCGTGCCGGCGTCGTTCGCCGAGTGCGTTGCTGCGACCCCGCCTGATCCACCGCTGAGCCAGGAAGTAGCGGCCGAGCAACACGCCCGATACGTTGCAGCCCTCGAACAGGGTGGCTACGACGTGGTGGCGGTCCCCGCTGACGACGATCGCCCCGATTCATCGTTCATCGAGGACACCGCGGTCGTGATTGGGGCTCGGGTTCTCGCTACTAGGCCGGGGCATCCGTCTCGCCGGGACGAGGTGGCACCAGTCGCCGGTGCGCTGGGGGGTCGTTACCCGGTGCATCGGGTGCGGGCGCCGGCGATGATCGATGGTGGCGATTTCCTCAAGATGGGTTCGTCCGTGTTCGTCGGTCGGAGTGACCGGACCAACGATGAGGGGGTCAGCGCCGTCGCGGCGATCGCAGAGCCCCAGGGCCTCTCGGTGACGTCGGTACCGGTTGGTCGCGTTCTGCATCTCAAATCGGGCTTGAGTGCTCTCGATGACTCAACGCTCCTATGGCACCCGAATGCTTGTGACCGCAGCGTGTTTGACGGGTTCGACATAGTCGAGGTACCGGGGGTCGATCCGGAAGCGGCCAACGTGCTGCGGCTGGCTGATGGCCGAATCCTTGTTGCCGAGCACCACCAAGAAACAGCCTCGCTCGTGGCCGCGCGGGGATTCGGCGTGGTGACCGTCGATGTCTCCGAGTTTGCGAGAGCCGACGGCGGTCTTACGTGCCTGTCGATCAGGATCAGGTAGAGCACTAGGTCGGCGGACTTAGCGTCCGCCGACCAGTCCTTTAGTCTCTGGGGCATGACGGAAGAGCGCAGTGAGAACCAGGTCGATCCCGAACTCGTCGCGGAGGACGGTGATGAGGAGTCGGCGACGTTCGTTCAGGCTCCCAAGCTCATGCGTATCGCCTCGATGACGCGGGCGATGCTCGACGAAATCCGCCAGAGCCCACTCGATGAGGCCGGAAGGCTTCGGCTCATCGAGATTCACAGGAACTCCCTCGACGAGATGCAGGATGTCCTGAGTGAGGACCTCCGCCAGGAGTTCATCGACATGTTTACTCCCGTCGAGAAGGAGACGGCAACGGATTCCGAACTTCGACTCGTCCAGGCGCAGCTGGTCGGATGGCTCGAAGGACTCTTTGCGGGTATCCAGGCATCGCTGTGGAGCCAGCAGAACGCGGCCGCCAACCAGCTCCAGGAGATGCGGGTGCGGGCGATCGAGGCGCAACACCACGGCACCGGCGAGGTTCCCGGCCAATACCTCTAGGGGCATTCGCCAGCCGTCTGTCCGACGGGCAGGCTTGATCAGCGTTCAAAGGTCTGCGCGTTCGGCGTAAAGCCTTCCATTTCTGCGGCGGTGACGCCTGGAAGGAACTCGGCCCTGAGAATGCGATCTTCCATCAGCTGGAACAGGGCTACGCCGTGGATTGGGCCATCGTCGCTGCGTGCATCGATACCCTTTGTGAGACTCATCCGATCCCACCGTTCGTCGCCATTGAAGTAGTCATAGTCGACTAACTCATATGCGACGATGCCCGTCGCAGTCGAAACATCAGCAGGATCAGGGTCGTTGCCGCGCACACCGAATTGGGCGGCAGCTCCTGCGAATGTGCCTATCGATACGACGATCTGATCGGGGTCGAATAGGTCGTATGCGATCGTCAGGTGACCTGCCCAGTACCGATCGACATCGGCCCCCGCGTAGCCATTGGTGCCCTCGAGGAACCAACTTCCGACAAGACGGCCATCGACGTCGTAGGCGAGTTCGCCTCCGATCGGTTCGGCGGTGCGAAGGCTCTTTGCTTCCAACGCCTCACGAACAGCGGGGATGAAGTAGCCGAAAGGATCGGGGGTGTGGATCTTCCACGGCTCCTGCTCATAGTGCTCGGGAACCAAGAGCCCGGGTAGCACGACATCCATGTCCACCACGGAGTAGTCCACGTTCATTCGGAATGTTCCGATCGTCTCGCCGGCGACCAGATGAACGTCGACCCGGGTGTGCTCTCCCGGTGGTGGCGCTACTTCTGCGAGGGGAGGAGACAGGCTGCCGACATGGATGAAGATCGAGGAGATCGTGCAGGTGTGCTCGATGACGAGTCGGTAGTCGTCGATGGTTTGCTGCTGCTGGTCGGAGACCGTTTGATTCATGTGCTGGATGGAGGTGACGACTCCGGCGGCGGGGCTGAACACTGCGATGTCCAGATCAGGCTGCTTGAAGTTCTGGAAGTACTGGTGGTCGACGGGGGTCACATGTGAGTCGGACATGAGTCCGAGGGGTACAACGACTTCGACCAGATCAAGCTCGACCGGGGGATGTTCGAACGCTATCCGTTCACCTTCGCATTGACCGTCATCGGATTCAACGCCGATCGGCGGTGCGCTGTTCTGGGAGGCCACGGCGCTCGGCGACGATGAGGCCGTGGGCGCAGACGTAGATTCGGTCGGCGCCAACACCGTCGATATCGTCGGAGAAGGTGCAGTGCCACACGCTGCCAGTACCAGCGCCAGCAGCGTCGATCCCTGGGGGCGCGGCCGGTTCATCTGCCAGTGGTATCGGCACCAGGATCCGGCAGCTGAATTCCGATCAGCCGCAACTAGACGCCGGTGACCGTGATCGATCGGATAGTTGGCTCTTCGCGGGGCCGATCATTGGCGTCGGTCTCGAGTCCTGCGATGGCATCCACGATATCCATCCCGTCGGTGACCATTCCGAAGATCGTGTAGTTGTGGGGGAGCCCGTAGTCACGGTGCATGATGAAGAACTGGCTGCCGTTGGTGTTCGGCCCGGAGTTCGCCATGGCCATCGTGCCCCGCTCATAGGCTCCGGGTCCTTCGAGTTCGTCACGAAAGCGATAGCCCGGGCCACCCCGGCCGCTCCCGGTGGGGTCGCCTCCCTGGAGCATGAATCCGGGGATGATCCGGTGAAAGATCACGCCGTCGTAGAACCCCTGGCCGGCCAGGAAGAGGAAGTTGTTTACCGCCAGCGGAGCTTCTGCCTGGCGAAACTCGACGGTGATGTCACCGAGAGTCGTATGGAGAGTTGCGGTGTACTCGGTGTTGAGGTCGATCGTGAGCTCAGGGGGGGAGTCGAACTGCTTCATGGCCGAGGACTCTAGGGGGTACTCGTTCGGAACCGGTCTGGTCGGCAGGCCGGCTCGTCGATCGCCGTGGGATCGCCTCGGTTTGGCGCCTTGGCAGCCTGAGGTCAGTTTGCGGTCAAACGACTGGCTCTCCGTCGTTACGGCGTAGGAATGCCAGGGCCTCGGGTTCGTTGGAGAACACTCGGAACGGGATCAGCAGCCGGTCGACGGCTTCCGGATAGCGGCCCATTTCGGGTGGTGACTCGGGATCGACGACAAACGCGACGGCCACGAATACCGAGATCGCATTGGAAATGGATGTGTTCCACACGTCGGGGCCGCCGCCCGACCAGTTGCGAACATCGAAGATCACCGGCCGGGGAACTCAATGAGGTCGCGGATCACCTTCAGCGTCTCGTTCACCGTGTCGCCCGTGCTCGGCGATCCATTCGCCTGAATATGGATGATTCCGTCGTCGATCCAAACGGCGTTGGCAGTTGTCTTGATGACTTTCCGCATCCCAGAGGCCTAGATGGCTTGCATTGGTCTCTCTCCGTGGTCCGAACCCTGATATCGGCACGAATCACACTGATGTCACTGGGAAAGTGAATGACAAAATCGTCTTACCCGCCACATGACACGTAAGAACGGCCGAGACCACTGGTGCTGTGGGTTGCCCAGCAGAAAGAGCGCGGCGTTGACGATGGATTTCGCCTAATTCGACCTGCCGCAAGCTATCTAGGCGAGTCGGGCGTCGGCGATCTCGTAGAGACCTTGGGCACCAGCGGTTGCCGATGCGACGAGTCCCGGAACGGTGGAGAGGACGTGCTCGGCGTAGAAGACGGCAGTGGCGATCCGGTCGGACAGGAACTCCTCGGTGTACCCATCGGGTCCCTCGGCTGCCGCTCTTGCGCCCCTGGCGAGCATCCATCCTCCGAGCGTGTCGCCCATCATCTTGAGAAACGGTGTGGCCCCGGCAAGGACGTTGTTGTACTCGCCCGACAGTAGCCATCCCCCTAGCGTCATGGCCACCTGGCCCGTTGCCTCAACGGCAGCGGTCAGGCGCTCGCCCATCGGCTTGAGATCTCCCTCAAGAGAAGCGGCTTCGTCAGCGACCTCCTCGAGGATGCGTCTGATTGCTGCACCGCCCTCCATGGGAAGCCGCCGCATCGCCAGGTCCATGGCCTGGATGCCGTTGGTCCCCTCGTAGATGGGGGCAATCCGTGAATCTCGCCACCATTGGGCCGCTCCGGTCTCCTCTATGTAGCCAGCTCCGCCATGGATCTGGATACCGAGGGAGGTCATCTCAACGCCGAGATCACTGGCCCACGCCTTGCCGAGCGGGGTAATGATCGATGCAAGAGTTTCGCTCTCCTCGCGGACCTTCTCGTCATCGTGATATCGCGCCATATCCATTGCCAGCGCGCCGCGATAGAGCAGGCCCCTCATCGCCTCGACATTCGCTCTCATCATCATGAGCATGCGGCGAACGTCGGGGTGGTTGACGATTGCGGCCGGGTCTCGGCTCTCGCCTTCGATGGCCCGTCCCTGGATGCGTTCCAGGGCATACGCGGCCGCCTGCTGGTAGGCGCGTTCTGAGAGCGACAACCCCTCGATCCCGACCGAGAGACGAGCCTCGTTCATCATCGTGAACATGTAGCGCATCCCTTGGTTCTCTTCCCCGATGAGGTAGCCGACGGCTCCTTCGCCCTCGTCGCCGAAGGAGAGCACGCACGTCGGGCTGGAGTGAATGCCGATCTTCTCTTCGATCGAAACGCACGTCAGATCGTTGCGTTCGCCGATCGAGCCATCCGAATCCACAAGGAACTTGGGCACGATGAAACACGAGATCCCCTTGGTCCCCGTGGGAGCATCCGGGGTCCTTGCCAGGACGATATGGATTACGTTCTCGGTCAGATCGTGTTCGCCCCAGGTGATGAAGATCTTGGTACCGGTGATCCGGTAGGTACCGTCGTCGGCTGGAGTCGCCTTCGTTATCAAGGCGCCGACATCCGAGCCCGCTTGAGATTCGGTGAGGACCATTGTCCCGCTCCACTCACCGGTCACGAGTTTGCCGAGGAACGTTGCCCGCTGTTCCTCGGAAGCGTGCTGGGCGAGCATGTCGACGGCCCCGTAGGTGAGCATGGGACACAGCGAGAAGCCGAGATCGGAGGATTTCACCATCTCTTGGACCGCAACGGCGACTCCCCAGGGGAGCCCGCCGCCGCCGATCTCCTCCGGAAACCCTGCCGCCGGCCATCCCGCGTCGACGAATTGCTTGTACGCCTCTTGGTAGCCAGGCGGCGTCGTCACCGTTCCGTCGGGGTTGCGGACGCTGCCAACGGTGTCACCGACGCGAGCCAAGGGGGCGATGACCTCCGAGGTAAAACGACCGGCCTCGTCTAGAACGCCGACCAGCAGATCGCGATCGACGTGGGCGAACCGTTCGAGACCAATGAGGTCGTCGAGACCGACGACGTGTTCCATCGTAAAACGCATGTCTGTAGTGGGCGCGCGGTAATCAGTCATAACCTGAGGGTAGGGCGTATACAGGCCTTGAGTACCTGCCGATGGTCCCGTTACAGGTCAGATCTCGGCCAGCCAAGAGGCGATGGCTTTGCCGATCTCATCCGGAGCATCCTCCTGGACGAAGTGGTTTCCGTTGACTGTGGTTTCCTGCTGGTTTGGGAACGATCGACAGAAATCGCGTTGGCGACCGGTAAGGATCGCTCCCGGCTCGGCGTTTATGAACAGCTTCGGAATGTCGGTCCCTTGCAGCCACTCGGAGTACGCCGCAACGATCTCGTGGACATCTGCGGGCTCACCCTCGATGGGGATCTCGCGCGGCCAGGCGAGCGTGGGGCGGCGCGACTCGCCCGGTTCCAGATACCGCTCTCGGTAGCGGTCCATTTCGTCATCGGTCAGTTGGCGCAGCACCGACCCGGGTAGAACTCGTTCCACGAACATGTTCTTGTCGAGCACCATCGCCTCACCGGCATCGGATCTGAACCCTTCGAAGGCGCCGCGCGCCGCCACCGGCCAGTCGTCCCAGGTGACCGGCATCACAATCGCTTCCATGTAGGCGATTGCCTTTACGCGGTCGGTGTGGCGCTGAGCCCAATCGAACCCGAGGCCCGATCCCCAATCATGGACGACCAGGGTCACGTTCGAGTCTGCTGCGACCGCATCGAACCAAGCGTCGAGGTACCGGCGGTGATCTACGAAGCGGTAACCGCCGGTCGATGAGGGACCGGAGCGGCCCATCCCCACCATGTCGGGGGCAAGGCACCGGCCCGAGTCAGTGAGATGAGGGATGACGTTGCGCCACAAGTACGACGAGGTCGGATTGCCGTGAAGCAAGACGATCGGGTCGCCGTCTCCGCCGGTATCGACATACTCCATTGTGGTGTCGAGGATGCCGGCTGTCCGGCGAGGGTGGGGGTCATTCGATGAGATGGGCATGCGTGAAGAGTAGGAAGGTCTCCGATCCCAGGCATCGGGTTTGGAGGATCACTGCTGCCGGATCAGGCCACGCTCAGTCGGGGCAGGAACACCTGCACCAATGGTCCGATGCCGAAGGCGAATAGAACCGTCCCGATCCCGACGGTGCCCCCCATGAGCCACCCTCCGAGCAGCACGGTGAGCTCGATACCCATTCGCACCAGGCCGAGGGGCCAACCGCGCCGGGCGAGCCCGGTCATCAGACCATCGCGGGGACCGGGTCCTAGGCCTGCCCCGATGTAGTAGCCGGTCGCGACGCCGATCATGACGACGCCTCCGACCACGTAGACCCAACGGAGCGTTTCGACACTCGGAGTCGAAAGCCAGATGAGCGTCACATCTATCACGACCCCGATCAGCACCACATTGAGAGCAGTCCCAAGCCCGAATCGCTCTCGCAACGGGATCCAGAGGAGGAGCACCGCGAGTCCGGTGATGATCCCGACCGTTCCGATGGGTATCGGTGTGTGAAACGACACACCCTGGTGGAGCACCTCCCACGGGCCCAGGCCGAGATCGGATGCCACCATCAGAGCTGAGCCCCACCCGTACAGCACCAGCCCCCCCAGCAGTCGGGGAACGCGACGTTTGAGCTCATGGCGAGGAGGGAGCGGGAGCATGGGACCGAGAGCCTACGACGAGTCGGGAGCCGGGGATCAAGGCTCGAGCCGGCCTATCGTCGTCCCAATGCCTCTTCACACTCTCGAGCAGCGAGTTGTCGATCACCTGGAGTCGGTCGGGGCGAGCTACGAGTCGATCGCCATCGATCCGGCATTCGCCGACACGGCTGCCTTTTGTGAGCGATACGGGTTCACCCTCGGAGAATCAGCCAACGCGATCCTGATCGCGTCGAGACGGCCCGAGGGCCTGCATTGTCTGTGCCTCGCCCTCGCCACCACTCGGCTCGACGTCAACCACAGGGTGCGGGACCTGCTCGGCGTCAGGAAGCTGTCATTCGCACCGGCCGAGTTGACCGTCGCCGTAACCGACATGGAAATCGGCGGGGTGACACCCTTCGGACTCGTGGACCCGCCCCCTATCTACATCGATGCTGCCGTCATGAGCCTCGATCGAACAATCGTGGGTGGAGGTACCCGCGCGATGAAGGTCATAGTCGATCCCGAGGTGTTCGGCCGGATGCAGGGTGTCGAAGTCGTAGACGGGCTGGCGGGATAGATCCTTCGGGCTCCAGACTGTCGCACCTCTGCCTGAGTACGATCTTTGTGTGACTTCGGGCTCCAGACTGTCGGGCGACGGGATGCCGCCGTGGATCTACCGCCTCCTAGCGGTCGTCTTCGGCACGATCGTCGGGCTGTGGGCGGTGTTCAATGTGACGCAACGTCTTCGCAGCCTCCTCATCATCTTGCTCATCAGCCTGTTCCTGTCGATAGCGCTCGAACCGGGGGTGAAGTTCCTCCACTCGAAGGGCTGGCGTCGCGGCTGGGCTACCGGGTTCATGTTTGCGATCGTGCTCGTTGGGGCCAGTCTCTTCGTCGGACTCATGGTCCCGCTGGTCATAGATCAGACCGTCAAATTCGTGGATCAGGTACCGAGCTATATCGAGGATATGGCGGGCTTTGCTGAACGATTCGGTATTGAGCTGTCACCGGAGAGGGCCTCAGAGGCGCTTACGAACTTCGATACCAACCTGCAGAGCATCGCTGCAGATGTTGCCGGTAGCGTGTTCGGTGTCGGTCAGGCCCTGCTGAACACGGTGTTTCAGCTGCTGACGATCGGACTGTTCACCTTCTACATGACCGCCGAGGGCCCCCGATTCCGACGCACGGTGTGCTCGGTGCTCTCTCCGGATCGCCAGCGTGAGGTGTTGCGCGCCTGGGAAATAGCGATCGACAAGACCGGTGGCTACTTCTACTCACGAGCTCTTCTGGCCGGGGTCTCCGCCGCCATTGGCTGGGCGGTGTTTTCGATCATCGGCATCCCATTCGCTTTGGCTCTCGGACTGTGGATGGGGCTGCTGTCTCAGTTCGTCCCGGTGGTCGGCACATACCTGGGGGGCGCTCTCCCGTTGCTCATAGCGTTGCTCGAGAGCCCAACGCGCGCCATTGCCGTCGTTGTCTACGTCGTTGTGTATCAGCAGATCGAGAACTATCTCTTAGCGCCGAAGATCACGGAGCGGACCATGGCGCTTCATCCCGCCGTTTCCTTCGGGTCCGCTATCGCCGGAGCAACGCTGATGGGTGTGCCGGGTGCGCTGATGGCTCTGCCGACTGCCGCAACGGTCCAGGCCTTTGTTTCAAGCTATCTGGAACGCCACGAGGTGGTCGATTCCGATCTGACCGAGGAGGATTCTGTCGACTCCGACTCCGACTCCCTGCCAGAGGGCGAGTCCTAGGCGGCGGCGCTTTCGGGCTCGATGGGCAGCGTGAGTTCGAAGACGCTTGATCCGTCGTAGAAGTAGGTCAGGTCGCCGCCCATCAGGCGGGCCAGGTTTCGACTCACCGGGAGTCCGAGACCGAGGGATCCTGGAAGGGCAGCGTCGCCCGTCGACCTGACGTAGGGCTCAAAGATCGAATCGCGGTCGGACTCTGGGACGCCCGCTCCATCGTCCCGCACTCGGACTACCGCCAGGTTCGCGGTCGTCTCAGCCTCAATGGATACCCGGTCGCCGCCGTAGCGGTTGGCGTTCGACAGGAGGTTACGCAGAATCTGTCGCACTCGGAGGGGATCAGCCCACACGGCGGCTGGTTGGTCGATGATCACCTCCACAGCGCTCGGCCCGATGGACATGATTCGGCTGATCTCGGCCCCGATCTCGAACATCTCAGGCCTGATCGCCTGGGTTCCCGCCTCAGTGCGGGCGGCCACGAGGAGATCCTCGACGATGTTGGAGAGCTCGCGACTCTGGTCCGCGATCAGGGAGACGAACTCGCTGGTCTCATCGACGGAGAAGGAGGCACCGTGATCGCGTAGCTCAGACGCCATGCCGAGGATGGTTGTGATCGGGGTTCGGAGCTCGTGGGAGACGGCGGCGATTAGTTCATCCTTCGAGTCGACGAGTGCCGCGAGCTCGCGCTCCGCTTTCCTGATGATGGCGACATCTTGGATCGCGACCACAACGTGATCTAGGTCGAGGAGGCCGTCTGGACACCGGCCCACCGCCCACGAGAGCATCAGCTCGGTGAGGGTCCCCTCCGCTGTGACCCCGGCGATCTCGATGGTCATCTCGGATCGGTCCTCCGAGATCGCCACAAACTCCTCCATGAATCCCTCTACGACCTCGGCCGGTGCGGTGTCGTGTTGGACCAGGGCGAATGCCTCGTCCTTGGAGGATGCCCCCACCAGAGCAATGCCGGCGGGGTTGACATCTGTGAAGGTCACCAGTTCCAACAGCCGGCGGGTCTCCTCCGGGTGCTCTTTGAGGTGGGCCCGCAGGTCTGTCACTCCCGAGGCGCGCAACGTCTCGATCCGCTTGCCGGCTTGGGAGAAGTCCTCCTCCCAGATTGCGATCGGCGCCCGTTCGAAGACATTCTTGAAGCGCTCCGCGTGAACTTGGGAGATCCTCTCTGCTTCGTGGCGTTGCGTTACATCCTCGATGGAGCCCTCGTAGAACATGATGGCACCGTCGTCGTCCCGAACCGCCCGAGCAAAGCCGCGTGCCCAGATGACGGCGCCTTGACGCTGGCGCAAACGGTTGGCGAAGCGCTGCGGCTCCCGATCATCTTCGAGCGACCTGGAGAGCGTATCCCAATCGTCTCGGTTGTCATGGAGGTCGGCAACGTTGCGCCCGATCAGATCCTCGGCAGCCTCATAGCCGAGCATCTGGGCCAGGGCCGGGTTGGCATCGATCAGTTCTCCGCTCGGAGAGGAGCGGAAGAGTCCCACTGGCACACCGCGGAAGATCTCGATTCGTGTGCGTTCGCTCTCATCCAGCGCCCGTTTGGCGGCTGTGACCGTCAAAACCCCGGCGGCAACACAGACACTCGAGATGATCAGGTTGGCAATGGCATCGGAGAGGTTGGCTTGGCCGATGATGGGCCATATGAGCTGTCCGAGAAGCAGGATGGCCATCGATGCAAGAAAGCGGGGCTGCTTGTGCCTGGGGAGTATGAACCCGCCGATCATCGCCAGCACAGCGATGGCGGCCCACAATCCGCCTCGCACCAGCGGTGAGGCAAAGCCGGAGGATGTGACGACGACCAACGCGGACGTGATGACGACCAATTCTGCGTCGCGGGTGGGTCGCAGAATTCCATACAAACCCGTGGCGCCCACGATGGCCGCAACGAGTGACGACAGGTAGAAGGCAGGCTCGCCGGTGATGGTGGCCAACCCCAGGAATCCGATTCCCGCGAGGAACCCAACGACTGCGCCTACGCGCTGTACGAAGTGGTTCAACTCGCGCCACACCGACGCAGCAGTCGAGTCCCGCGACGCCCCGGCATCACCCTCGATGGATGGTCGTGGTTGTGTCACCATTTGCATTAGGTGTGTCGGCACGTCGGGGGTGGCGCTAAACGGTTGAGCTGTGGCGATCGCACCAGGACCAGAAGATGGAAGGCGCCCTTCTAGGCGGCAACCTCGGCCGGGCGACAGACCTTGCACGGGCGGAACCCGGCGCGCCTGGCCTGCTGCTCAGACCTGAACTCGACCGTGTGTTCGACGCTGGTCCGGCGAGCATGGTGACAGGTCGGATGGCAGAAGATGTCGGTCGTATCCGATCCGGTAAAGCGGATTCCTCGTTCTGACAGAGACTCGTATTCGGTCATATCGAGGCCTTCCGCTTCGAGCAGGATCCGCTTGTTGTCGGGATCGCCCAGCGAGTAGTTGCCCAGATGCCCGTCCGACCGAACGACGCGGTGACAGGGCACGACGACCGGGACCGGATTGCGGGCAAGCGCCGATCCCACCGCGCGAACAGCACCGGGCTTTCCGATCTCGCGGGCCACCCAACCGTACGGTCGAACTTGGCCGCCCGGAATCTCGGCCGTCTTGCGGAGCACGGCAGCCTGGAACTCTGTCAGATCGGAGAAGTCGAGCGGGAGCCTTCCAGGCTTCCCGGTCTCGATGGCGGAGTCGAGGTGACGGTCGATCTGCACCGGAAGCCGTTCCACCGGGAGCGTCGACCGGCCGTGAATGTGAGAGAAGCGTTGCTCGAAATCCTCTGCCGAATCGGCAAGATCTACCGCTGATACTCCCCGCGAGTTGTACGCGACGAAGAGCGTTCCAAGAGCGCTCGGTCTGGTCACGTAGCCGTCGGCGATGCCCGTCGCCGTGATCGCGGCGTGTATCGCGGTCTCGGACGCTGTGGTCATGAGCTTCTCCAGGTCTGTAATGAGTCGGTCGGTCATCGGGCGGTCTCCTCGGGGTAGTCCCTGCGCAAGCGCGCCAGGCCGCGGTGTACGTCTGCTTTGACCGTCCCTACAGGACGATCGAGGGCAATGGCCATCTCCTCATAGGTCAGGTCGAGGACGTGCCGCATCACAACTGCGGCCCGCTGCGGGAACGGAAGATCGAGCAGGGCGGCCCGCAGGGCCTCTCCGACTTCCGAGAGCGCCTCCTCATCGGTGCTGCGTCCGGATGCTGCGACATCGAAGTCGCCGAGAGGTGCGGTTGGTTTGCGGGAGCGGGAGCGCAGACGATTCCGGCATAGGTTGGCGGCAATGGTCCAGGTCCAACCTCGTACCTGCAACGTGCTAATCCGTTCCTGCGAGTATCCACTGAGCGCGTTGTACGCCCGGGCGTACGTCTCCTGCATGACATCTTCGGCGTCGGTCCGATCTCCCAGCATCCGCAGCGAACCGCTGTAGATACCGTCGGCGGTGGCACGGACGTAGGCCGCGAACGACCCATCTAGATCTCCGGCGAGATCGCGAGCGAGGATCGACATGTCTGGTGTCGTCATGGTGATGCCCATCATCTAACAGAACCCCGCGTCCGCTGCACTGGTTGCAGTGATTGCTACGGTCCCGTTGTGGCCGGCTGTTGCGACTCGAGTGGATACCGCGGCGTCTTCAACAAGAAGACGGCGGCGCGCAACGTGCGCTCCTTCGTGAACAAGGGCCTCGACTCCACCGCCGGGCCGATGGTCGAGGCCATTCGATCGCGCGGGATCGACCAAGCCTCGGTGCTCGAGGTCGGTGCCGGTTCGGGGACTGCTCTTGTCTCGATGCTCGAGTCGGGGGCTGCCTCTGCTGTTGCCTTCGATATCTCTCCCGCCTATGAGACCGAGGCCAGAGCGCTGCTGGAGGCGAGGGACATCGCTGCTCCAGTCGAGTGGCATACCGGTGACTTCGTTGCGATGGCCGATGAGGTGGGCGTTAGCGATGTTGTGTTTCTCAACCGGGTGGTCTGCTGCTACCCCGACATGGAGGAGATGGTGGACGCCGCCGGCTCTAAAACCGGTCGTCTGCTGGCGATGGCCTATCCGCGGGATCGCTGGCCGATCCACCTTTTTTTTCGTCTGCTCAACGCGTGGTTGCGGTTCCGCAGGAACAGCTTTCGAGTATTCCTTCACGATCCGACCGCGATCGCATCTAGAGCGGCGGCCACCGGATTGGCGGAGGTGGCGTCGGGTACGACCTCGGCGTGGCATTGGAGAGTCTGGGAGAGGGCGTCGTGATGTCAGGCCGGAGGAGAACCGATGGGGAGTAGCGAACCGCGCTTCGATGCGATCGGGATCGTCGTCTCCGACATGGCGCGGGCCTTGAACTTCTATCGGATGCTGGGATTGGAGTTTCCCGACGGAGCTCAATCGGAAGCTCACGTCGAGGTTGTTCTGACGGGAGGTCTCCGACTCATGTTCGACACGGAGGATCTGGTGCGGAGCTTCGACAAGTCGTTCAAACCGCCGGAATCTGGTGGCCGGATTGGATTCGCTTTCGCGTGTGAATCATCCGCCGCCGTGGATGCGATGCATGGGGAGATCGTTGCAGCGGGGCACGCCTCTCATCTCGCCCCCTTCGACGCCTTCTGGGGTCAGCGATACGCCACCGTGGTCGACCCGGACGGGAACCTCGTCGATCTGTTTGCCGTCCTGTAGTGAATCGGTGGTCGAGGGCTCAGGCGTCGAACCAGGTGTCGAGCAGCTGCTCGTATTCCAGCTTGGCCCTTCGCCCTGTCGCTGATGGTTCGGTGAGATTGATCCTCGGGCCGGGGTAGGCGTAGAAGTTCCCGGACCCGTGGGCGGCCAGTCCGTCGCCCACGTCGACATAGCAAAATCCATGTCCGTCGTAGACGCTGGGCCGTGGCTCATTGTCAATCTCTGCTGCGATGGCGGCGGCCACCACCTGCGCTTCGGCCTCCGCAAACACCCCTGCCTTCGGAAGCAGCGCCGAGTTCAGCAGCCTGATCGCGGCGACATCGCCGATCGCATACACCCCGGGGTACTGGACCTCCAGCGTGTCTACGTCCAAAAGGATTTCGAGAGTTTGCGGGTGAACCGGCACGTATCCACCGGCAGCAACGACCCCCGCTTCCTGGAGCACTGCCGGAGCGCGGTGGGCCGGGATGCCGATGAGGAGGTCGTATGACGCCTCCCCATTCTCGAATCGAAGGGTGCGGGATGTCCCGTCGATGGCAGTCACTTGCTGCTCGAAGTGATGCACTATGCCCCGCTCGTCCAACATCGAGCAGAGGGCTTGACCGACCGCAGGTCCCGCAACTGCCATGGGTATGGATTCAGGGGTGTAGAGGTCGATCTCGATCTGGTCCCGGGTGCCATTCTCTCGCGTCCATGCTTCGATGAGCATTGCCGCCTCGTAGGGGGCGGCTGGGCACCGGTATGGGGCGCCCGCCACCAGAACGACAATCCTGCCCGCCTCCAATCGTCGTAGTTCGGCGTGAAGGCCGGCGGCTTCCTCGATGTCGTACAGGTTGTGGGCCGAGTCTGTGAAGCCTGGTGTCGACTCGGGTGCGAGGTCGGCACCAAGTGCGATCACGATGTGGTCCCCCGATAACACTCCGGAGTCTGTGTCCACCGTGCGTGCCACAGGATCCACTCCGCGAATCTCGGCCTGGATCCATTCGATTCCGTCGCGCTTCAACTTCGTCATGTCGCGCCGAACGTTCGGCAGCAGTCGCTCACCCGTCATGAGACCCAGGTTCGACAACCCGAGAGAGAAGGTGGTGCTTCGCTCAATCACGACTACCCGATGCTCTGCAGAAAGGAGACCACGGAGGTGGTGGGCGGCAGTCAGACCTCCCCAGCCGCCACCCAGGATCAGAACCGTCTGTCCAGACATCGGAATCGCCTCCCGGATCGGTCGCCGACCCTTCAAGCCTACGCTTTGAACCCAGGCAGATCAGGTCGGAGTTGCCCGTCTCCCGGCGACGGGCAAGGATCACGACATGAGCAAGATCACGGCCGCGCAGTCATTGGTAAGGGTTCTACAAGCCGAGGGTGTCGACACGATCTTCACGCTGACCGGCGGCCACATCCTCCCGCTTATCGACGCCTGCGTCGTGGCGGGAATCAGGGTGGTGGACGTGCGTCACGAGCAGGCCGCCGCCCACGCTGCCGATGCCTACGCCCGGCTCACCGGGCGTCTCGGGGTGGCGGCGGTGACCGCCGGGCCCGGGGCAACTGGAGCGGTTTCGGGCATCGCTACCGCCTGGAACGCCTCGTCACCGATGCTGCTGTTGGTAGGGCGCCATCCTCGGTTCGAGGAATTGCGGGGAGGGTTGCAGGAGATGGACCATCCCCCTCTATTCGACTCCATTGCCAAGTGGACCTACACGGCCATGGATGCGGATCGTCTTGCCGATGTGGGTGTGGCCGCAGCTCGACATGCCTTCTCCGGCAGGGGGGGTCCGGTTGTGATCGACATTCCGTGGGACGTCCAGGCTCAGGAGATCGGAGAGACACCACTTTCGGATCTGTCGATGGTTCGGACCAATCGGGCCGCAGGAGCAGATCAGGTGACCCTCGACGAAGTGGCGGCGATGGTCGCCGCCGCCGAGAGGCCGGTGCTTTTCGGCGGTACGGGGCTGCGCTGGGCCCGGTCGGCCCCACTGGGAGATTTGGCCGAGGCGATCGGCAGTCCCGTGTTCCTAAACAGTCTGGCGAGGGGCTCGCTGCGGTGGGATCATCCGCTGCTCGGGAGTCGGGCCAGGTCGTTTGCGCTCGGCTCCGCCGATCTGGTGATCGCACTGGGTGTCGATTGGGATTTCCGTACCAAGTTCGGGGCGGTGGTGGATTCGCAGGCATCTGTGGTTCACGTCGATGCCGAGCCGACCCGGGTGGGCTGGAATCGGGGCGCCGACATCGGCCTGGCCGCCGATCCCGGAATCTTTGTCTCTCAGCTGTTGGGCGAATTGGGAGGTAGTCGGGCTCAGGACTCGGACTGGGTGCGGATGGTGGCTCAGCAGGAGGCCACCAAGTTGGAAGCCGCCGATGCTGCGTCACGCAGTGACGAGTCTCCGGTTCATCCCGAGCGGTTTGCCCGCGAGGTAGCCGAGTTCTTCGGCCCCGAGTCCATTGTCGCCGCCGACGGCGGTGACATCGTTTCCACCACTGCCAAGTGGCTCCAGACGTCGGCGCCGGGACACCTTCTGGATCCAGGTCCCTTTGGGTGCCTCGGTGTGGGGGCACCGTTTGCCCTGGCGGCCAAGGCGCTTCACCCCGAGACGATGGTTGGGATCGTCTACGGCGACGGGGCCTTCGGATTCAACGGCATGGAGTACGACTCGCTGGTCCGTCACGATCTGCCGGTCATCGGGGTGATCGGCAACGACGGTGCCTGGAACAACATCCGGGTGCTGCATCGAGCCATGTTTCCCGAGCGGGTGGTAGCGGCAGATCTTGGCGTCCGCCCCTACCACGCCATGGTTGAAGGACTGGGCGGCTACGGCGAGTTCGTGGACGACCCTGCCGAGCTGCGGCCTGCCCTGGACCGCGCCGCCGAGAGCGGCCTGCCGGCGCTGGTAAACGTCCACATCGCCGAGCAGATGCGCATGAGCAGCGTCTACGGCTTCTGAGCTGCTGCCAATCCGAGCGCGTGATCGAGGACCCTGGTCGCGGCCTCGGCGGGAGGTGTCTCCGTGATGTCGAGTGTGAGCTGACCGGCGTGTTTGGGGTCGTAGGGAGGTCCGGCGGCGGCGAGTCGGTGCGGCTCGTCCGGGTCGATCGACTTCATCAGCTCTCGACGTTCTGGTGAAACTATCCTCCGTGCGTTCTCCTCGGAACCGCACACGAGTCTCACCGGTACGAACACCGACTCACGCGTTTCGGCGACCTCCTCCAGGCGCCTAAACCACCCGGTGTCCGACACACCGTCCAGATAGGCGGTGAAGATGATGTGCCAATCCTGAG
Organism: Acidimicrobiia bacterium; assembly: GCA_029263095.1. Classification (GTDB taxonomy): domain Bacteria; phylum Actinomycetota; class Acidimicrobiia; order Spongiisociales; family UBA11373; genus JACZWZ01. The sequence continues at coordinate 123,533 of JAJCYA010000017.1, forward strand.
GTGAGAGCTCCTCGATCGTGCGAAGGGTGGTTTGCCAGACTTCGCCGACCCGATCCCACACCTTCGGCGGAAGCGGGGTGACACCGTCCTGCGCGATCAGCCGGAACACCGCGTTGTTGATCGAATGGTTGTCGACGAGGCGAACGGTTTCCCCTTCAGAGGCCAGCAGGTCGACCAGGGCGCGGGCCACGGTCAGTTTTCCGGTTCCGGGAAGCCCGGTCAGTACAAAGAGGTTCGACTGCACAGCCGAACCTTATGCAGCGGCGCTGGCGCTAGCGAGGCTCCAGGATGACTACCGGGATCTGTCGCCCGACGGCGCTGGCCTCGTATTCGGCGAATTGGGGCCACTCCGACTTCTGCGTGGTCCAAATGGGATCGCGCTCCTCGTCACCGGCGACGCGAGCCGACACCGCAACCTTCTCAGTGCCAATCTCGATTGCCGTCTCGGGGTTGGCAAGAAGGTTGTGATACCAGTCCGGGTTGTCGGGCGCGCCCGCCTTCGAGGCGAAGATGGCGTAGGTGCCGTCCAGGTGGCGATACATGAGTGGGCTGACCCGCTCGGTCCCGGTCTTGGCACCGGTGTGGTGTAGGAGGAGCAGCGGCGCCCCTTCAAACATGCCTCCGACGCGGCCCTCATTCCCTCTGAACTCTTCGATGATATTGGCGTTCCAGTCGCTCACAGCGGTGTCCCTCCTGAATGTGTGCAAAGAGATCCAACCTCGGCCGAACTGCGATTGTTCCAAGAAAACTGCCCGGTAGCTGCGTGCCCATCGCCGGTCGCCGGTCGCCGGTCGCTGGTCGCTGCTTGCCGGTAGCTGCTACACCCGTCCCCTCCGCTCCAAATATCCCTGCCACACCAGATACGCCGCCGCGCTTCGCATCGGGGCCCACTGCACGGCCGCGTCCCCCAATTCCGGTTCGGATGGCCGTTCGTCGGCCCGTATCAGTTCCTGATACCCGATTCGCAGTGCCAGGTCGCCTGCCGGGAACACGTCGCGACGTCCGAGGCAGAACAGGAGATAGCACTCGGCGGTCCACCGGCCGATCCCGCGAAGTGACGTGAGGGACTCGACGATCTCAGGGTCGGGGAGGCTAGTGAGTCGATCGATCGAGAACCCATCCAGTTCGGCCTGCGCCAGGCCGCGGGCATACTCGGCCTTCATCCTTGTGAAGCCGCAACGGCGCATCGTGTCGTCATCGAGTTGGAGGAGCGACTCGGGTGCCACCGTCCCGACGGCCTGCTCCAGATTGGCGTACATGGCATCGGCTGCTTCGATCGAGACCTGCTGCCCGAGGATCAGGTGGATCAGCGGGCCGAAGCCTGCACCCCAGACCTCGATCGGCAGATCGGCAGGATCCATCCCGGCAAATCGCTCGTCTCGTGTCAGAAGTGCGACGGCGTCTGACCGGATCTGCTCGGCTCTGTTCACTTGTCGTCTGGGTCTGGTGGGGGAGCGAACCAGATATCGGTGATCGCCTTGATTCGAGAGTTGGGGAGTGCGGAGAGAACCAACTCGTGTTGTTCATTCAGCAGCTCCCGGGTTGCGAGCCGCTCCTGTTCGAGGCTGTCGACGATGAAGCTGTAGATCAGAGCGTCAGACGAGTTGACGTCTGCCTCGTGTGCTGCCCACGCTGCAATCGCGGCAGGGAAGTAGTCGAGCAGTACCTGGTGGACGCGGACGTATGCGCTACCGGGATCGAGGACGCCGATCCGGGAGGCCGCTGAGTCGAGAACCAGTGCGGCGTCGGCCTGGAGTGTTGCCAGCACTCGCCCTCTGATTACGTCCCCGAACGTATCGGGGACCCGGAATGCCGGTCGGAACGAGGCCACGAACCGCCGCAGCTCGAATCCGAGCGTCGCCTCGTATCCTTCGAGGCCACCGGGATCGCATAGATCGCGTCCGATTGCCGGCGTCAGCGAGGCACATGAAGTGGTCGGCAATACGACGGCCAGAGCACCCGCAGCAACCTCGATTACAACGGCAGCGATGGCGGTCGCTGCCGGATCCTCGGTGGCAATCGCCAGGTCGAGGCTTTCGCTTGCGGATAGCAATTCTGCGATGAAATCCGCATAGCGATCCAGCTCGGCCTCGGTTCCCGGAGGAGCTTCCACTCGCTGTGCCTTGTCGAGGAGAATCGCAAACGTGGTGGGGAGTTTGAGATCGAGCAGCCGTTCGTACAGCTGTGCTCGGTTGTCGTAGGGTTGGTCTAGTACCTCGAACAGCCCGGCGACGGCACTGTTGACCTCGGAACTGACATCCTCCAGTTCCTCGGCGAGCGACAGGACATGGGCCTCATTGGTTGCGGTGCACGCGCCTGTCACCACTGTGATGAGGGCGGCAAGGACGATCGCACGACGCATATCGCCGAGGTTACGGGAAACGTAATAGCGGTCGGATGCTCCCACCGCCAATTCGATCTCTCGACGCTACGAGCACCCCATGCTGGCGCCGCAGTTGAGACAGCGATAGCACGAGCCGTTGCGGACTGTGATGTGACCGCAGGTCTCGCATAGTGGGGCGTCGCCCATCATCTCTCCGAGCGCCTGCTGGACCGATGCTGTCTGCAGGTCACTCGAATCCGTCTTGAGCGTCGCCACCGTC
>JAJCYA010000018.1 GCA_029263095.1 Acidimicrobiia bacterium
CCACCAAAGGGGCTAAAGACGAAACGGTCATCGACCGAAAGCAGACGCCTGTCGTAAGTGACGACGCGGTCGAATCCCTCATAGGATCTCCGGATCCGCGAGTACGCGCGTCTGGCGACGAGCGGGGACTCAAGCATCCACGCCACCTTGGTCCCGGCGTCTACGGTGTCGACCTCGCCGAGGCTCGAATCCGAGAACACCGTGATAGGACGAGGTCCCGCGCCCCGATACCAATCAAAGTGGCTGGCCCGAGCACGCAAATCGGGACTCCCGGCCACGGTTGCATGCGCGAAGTGCGTATCTCGGAGCTTGATCTCAGGTCTCACAGAACCCTCCTTCAGACCGGATCTCCGTCCTGAGTATCTGGCTGAATGATTGGACTTTACCGGGTATTACTCGCCGAGCGGCCCACCGCGTCCCAGAATGCACCGCGACGCCGACAGCGACGCGGAATAGTTCGGTTCTCGATACTCTGCCGTTAGGACAGGACGGCGTCGCCGTCGAATGGCCCAACGGCCCATTGATCTACGGGGATCGCTGCGAGCGGAGATTCCGCCGCTGTCCGGAACATGCTCAGATTCTCACCGAGCCGATAGAAACCGGATTGTTTGAGGAAGCGGGACGTCAGTGGGTCCCGAGTCGACACTTCGATCGCGTCGACCGCCTGACTGCGTAGCGCGGAAACGGCGGCATTGACAGCGATTCTTGATGGGGGATCAGGAGTGACATTCCCGTCGTGCGTGAACCACTCAATGATGGACGCCAGTCGGAAGTTCTTGAGGCGCATCTGCGAAACCTCGTCGTAGTACCTGAGTTTTGTCAACGCGTAACCGCCCTGTTGCCAATCGATGGATTCGAGCTTCAGGAAGGCGCGCTCATCACAACCATCAGCGAAAGAGTGCTGCGAGATCCAGTTCAGCCAGTCGATCGATCGGTGTGGTCGGACAAGAGCACCGCTCGGGTGCTTATAGTCGGTGATCGTCGGGGGATATTCTTCGAATTGGAACCGTGCCCGCTTGGAACGGGCGAGCAGATGCCGAATCGTAAGGATCCTGTCGATAGGCCTTGAGAGCCCCACGGCGAGGTGGCGAGATCGAATGAACCTCTCCACGATGGCTCGTGTGCGTACCGGAAGAATCCAACGCTCGTGTCGAATAGGTTGCCATCCCAGGGCGAGGTAGAGAGGCTCAGCTTCCTTGGAGAATCTGCATCCCACGACAGTGTGATGCTGACGTCCCATTGCTTGGATGAGTCGGACTCCAGCCCCGCTGTTGCGGTGGCGGACTGACACGAACAAGGAAGAGCCCCAATAGACAGGCGTAGGGACATCGGCGTAGTCCACAGCCCCGGGGAACAAGCACACCGATCCGATCGCGGTCGAGCCAGCCACGGCGACGAGCTGAATGGTGGGGGGGCCGGACGCAGCGAACGGGTTATTCGCCAATGCGCGAAGTTTCGACTCGCCGAGGCGGGACACGCCGTCTGGATCGCGGAAATCAGAAACGTCGCCGATGAGTCGAGCATGAATCGAGACGGAGTCCATCCTACGAATTGTCAGTTGAGAGGAAACGACGTACCTTCTTCATTCGTACGCCGGCCAACAAATCCAGTTCCACCATGGAGACCTTCACAGGTATCTTGTAACGTTCAAGGCGGGATGCACAGTATTTGCGCACTCGCGCTCGCAAATCAGCAGCATTCTCCGGTTCGACAACCGCCACCGTAGCGACGACTATTGAACCGGTCAGGGGGTTCGGCGAGCCGGACACAACCACATCCGCGATGTTCGCCATTTCAGAGATGACACTCTCGACTTCTGCAGGAAACACCTTCTCGCCGCCGACATTGATCAGATCGGAATCTCGACCCAGGATGCGGAAGAACCTACCGCGCTGGTCCACCCGATCACCCGTTCGAAACCAGCCATCGGCCGTAATTGGAGTGGGTGCATTGAGGTATCCGAGCATCGTCGACGGCGACCGAATCTCGAGCATGTCGTCGCGGACTCTCACCTCGATACCCTCGCCGCCGATTTCTACCCACAGGGAGTCATCTGACTCACTCCTTGATCGCAAGACTCCGACTTCGATCAGTCCATAGGTCTGTTGCAGTCGGGCGCTAGGTAGTTCCCGGGCGAGGAGCTTGAGCGTTTGCTCTGGCATCGGCTCCGCGCCGTAGGAAACCACTTCAAGACTCGAGAGGTCATGACGCCGGTGGGCACCTTGCACCATCATCATCCGGAGGAATGTCGGCGAGGCTGGAAGCAACTGCGCTCGATGTCGCTCGACGAGCGAAGCAACGTACTCCGGGTCTCTATCGACGAGCGAAATGAAGTGGCCCCCATTTGAAAGCGTGTGAAACAACGTGTTGAGTCCTCCCCAATGGTCAAAGAGAAGGAGGCCTATCGTCGTGAAGCTCTTGCGACGCCGCGAGAATTTCCCAAGGAGCGGCGCCAATCTGTGCACAGCGCCCTTGGGCACACCGGTCGTGCCCGAGGTGAACAGTACGAGACCTGGACCGCCATCACGTTGGACGATCGCTATCAAAGGATGGTCCTCGATGGGGAGTTCTGAGGCCGGGATCAAGGTCGGCGCTCCCGAGATGGGAGCCTGCGGCTCAATCACAATTCGGGTCTGAACCCCGGCCGTTCGAAGGAAGTGCTCTCGACTTGGCCTTGACGCCGGTGCGATCGGAACGATGATCGCGTCTTCGGCTATCAGTGCGAGCAGAGTGGCAACTGACAACGGAGAGAAATCAGACTCAAGGCTCGTGACCATGCCATTGAGCGTGCCAAGTCGATCGGTCAGCCACCTGCGTGTCCGAGCTACAGCCTCAACCAATTCGAGGGAGTTGATGGTTTGGTCACCACGCGTAATCGACGGCCGGGCCGGTTCGGGCGGGTTGAGAAGTAGCTCTCCGATTTCCACAGTATTGCGATTCTAGGTCCGCTTGATACCGGCGACTTCAGACCTTCCTCAGGAGAACGGCACCAGATGACAGGCCGACCCCAAAACCGCAGGCCACCACCAGGTCACCGGGCATGTGACCCCGTGTTGCCTCCACTGATTCCATCAGAATCGGTATAGAAGCGGAGACAGTATTGCCGACGTTGTCGATGTTGGTCGGTACCTGAGCCTCATCGATTCCGAGCCTGGACTGGAGCGTCTTGAGGGCCAAGCTACTCGCCTGGTGGAAGTAGTAGGTCTTCACCTCGCTAGCTAGCAGGTGGTTGCGCTTCAACAACCGGAGAATCTGCGTTGGCACTTCCGATGCTACGAACGACCAGACTCCCATGCCATCCATGCGGATATGTTCGCCACGGCGCAGGTACGGATCTGCCGGGTCTGGGGAAAGCGACGCTCCCACATTTCCGGCAATCATCCCTGCACCAACCTGTACGAACCTCTCCCACTGATCCCCTGCCGAGATTAGATCGAAATCGATCATCTCGAGGCCTCGACCGAGCGACGACTCCCTGCTTGTGTGGTCAGATGAGCTGGATGTGGCTGATGTTGAGACCAACGCGGCGGCCGCTCCGTCGCCAAACAGCGGGCGAGCCGACCTGTCCCCAGGCGAGACAATACGCGAGTACGTGTCAGCGGTCACCAGAAGCACCCGTGAGCACAGCCGGCTTTCAACAAGTGACGAAGCGATTGCCAAGCCATACACGAAGCCAGAGCAGGCCAGATTGATGTCGAACACCACCGATTCGCGGGATACGCCGAGGCGTGCCTGTAGAAGGAATCCATTTGACGGCATCCCAAGATCAGGGGTCTGCGTGACAAAGATGATGGCGTCCGGGATGAGAGCGTTCCGCAGTAGGATAGACTTTGATGCCTCTTCGGCGAGATCGAGAGCTGTCTCCGATTCGTTCGCGATCCTGCGCTCGTAGACTCCCGTCTTTTCAGCAATTTCTGCCATATTCCAGTCAGGATGTTGACGGCCTAGGTCCTTATTGGTCACCACGGTCGCGGGCAAGGCTGCGGCGATGTCGTGTATCGCTCTAAGTGCCACCGTTGATCTCCTTGCGATTGTGCATCAGGGCTCGGCGGGCATCGCCAACGGAGGCCGTTCGCCCATGCCCGGGCAACACCTGCCACTCCCCCGGGATGTCAGGGTTTTGAAGCAAGGAACGAAGTGACTCTGTCATCAATGATTCATCTCCGCCGGGAAGATCGGTTCGACCGGATTGCTGGGCAAAGAGGGCGTCCCCGGTAAGCACAATGCCAAGCTCCGGCAGCACGTAGGACACGCTTCCAGGCGAATGTCCAGGCGTATGCATCGAGTGAACGCCCGCCGCGGCAAACGCCTCAGTTTCCAAGCCGACAGCGAGGAATACCTCCGGAATGCTGATGGGTTTCGACGCCCTGTCGAAATGCCTCAGGAACACATTCGCCGACCTGGCAAGACCGAGGTCTGACGGGTGAAGCCAAACCGGAGACCCGAAACGGCTCTGCAATCCCGCCGCCGCACCGAGATGGTCGTGGTGCCCGTGGGTCAACAGAATATGATCGGGTGAAAAACCACCTTCGTCGAGCCATTGATTGATACTCTCCTCGTCCGCGCCGGGGTCCACCAGGATCGCAACATCGGGGACGGCAATCTTCCAGCAGTTTGTTCGCCATCTACCGACGGTCAACCTCTCGACGCTCGGCACTACACACCACCGATTGCGATCACTTGGCCGGTTAGATATGCCGATCGTCGAGAGAGGAGGAAGTCGACGAGATGCAGAACAGAATCGACCGGTACGGCCTCCGAAACCGCAGAGCGAGCAAGAACCCAGTTTCGGGTTTCTGCGGTGGCTCTCTCAGCCATTCCGAGACCGTCCAAATACCCGAGTTGAATCGCATTGACTGTGGTTCGAGTCTGCCGCAATTCGCGCGCAAGTACGCGGGTGAGTTGTTCGAGCCCCGCCTTGGATACGGAGTAGGCACCAGTGCCGACGGTGGCGAGCTCCACGTGAACGGATGAGATATTGATGATTCGTGACGGCCTGGACCGGCCGAAAAGGCGCATCGACTGTTTGGCCACTTCGAATGGAGCCATCAGATTCGTCTTGAGGGCCGATTCGAGCGCGGCACTCCTGGTGATGGCGACCAACGACGCATCGGATATCGCTGCGTTATTGATCGCAGCGTCGAGGCGGCCCTCGATCCGACCTATTGACCGGAACAGATCTCCCAGATCGCCCTCGTCGCTGATGTCGCCCTTAAACACGCGGACGCCAGGCGCAGCGGATTGAGCGCTCCGTGCCACGCCAACCACCCGCCAGCCCGAGGACGCTAGGTGGTTGGCAAGTTCTCTTCCGAGCCCTCGGCTGGTCCCAGTGATCAACGCAACTGGCTCTTCAGCGCTCATCGTCGGAAGGCACGGTACAGAGTCACGATCGGTAGTGGTCTTCGATGTATGTGAGGAGAGATCCGACCGTTTCCAGCGGACTTGGCTCGGCAAACATCACTTCCTCGTCCATCAACCCAAGTTCTACTTCGAAGCTCTCTTCGAACCGTTGCTCAAGTGCGATAACGAGGTTAACGAGACCGAGCGAGTCTAGTTTGCTCCCTTGGCCAAGGATGACGGCGTCTACGCTCCTTTCCATTCGCCCGTCCGGCTCCTGCTCGGCGTTAATCTCATCGATCGTTTCAATGATGAGCCGGAGGATGGCATCGCGGGTCGGTCCCATGTTCAGTCCTGAGTAGACGGCTTGATCGCTGGTATCGTAACCATTGAGCGGCGCCAGGGACCAGGACGGATGGTGGCCACGCGATGGCACGGGTTGTCGTCACCGCAGACGACTTTGGGTACGACTCAGCCTCGGTCGCGAGCACCATTCACCTACTCGACCAGGGAATTGTGACGTGCGCAAGCATCATGGTGAACATGCCTGCAACGGACTCAGCACTCGCTAACGCTGTCGCCGCCTCGCGCGGGGGAGTCGATTTCGGAGTCCACCTGAATTTCCTCACAGATGACATCGAGCGCCCGCTAGCCCGGCCCGCGGAGATCCCGACCCTCGTTAGCAAGTCCCTCTTCCATGGATCCAATGAGACCCGCCTTCGGGCCCTTGCTGGTCGCATTGACGAGCGTGATGTTGAGCGTGAAGCGTGTCTTCAGATCGACAGAGTGGTGTCGGAGGGGATTCCAGTGTGCTATATCGACTCCCACGGACACCTCCACAAATTCCGGCCATTCTTCGTGGGTATCTCCTCAGCAATGCGACGGTTTCGAATCACTCGCATGCGAACGGCGCAGAACGTCTACCTAGCCCCCCGACCAACAAGTCCGACCTTTTGGCTGTCCGGGTATTGGGGGCGGCGTATCCAAGCACGCCACACCAGCACCCGATACCATTTCATGCCGACCTCAGGTGTCGAGAGCGCATGGTCAGATCGCCTTACCGAGAGATTGACCCAGTTCGGCGACGCAACGATCGAGGTGGGGGTTCATCCAGCTGCCGCCGGGAGCGAGACCTGGAAGGTCGAAGAAGCACGCGAGGTACAGCGGTTTTCGCTCGGGCTTGACACCCGCCACAGCATCATTCACTGGCGTGATGTGTCGTGATTCCAGATGGTTCTGAATCATCAGCCCAGCACCATTTCCAGTTCGTAGGGTAAGCCGGGTGGCATCGGTCCAAATGAGAGCATGCCGAGCACGAGTGCTGCTTGAAGGAGTGAAGTCCGTACGCTCGGCGGATGTCGAGCCGAACCCGCTTGTTGAAGCCCTCAATGCGCCCATTGTCGAGGCTGATGCGAATGGCGGCGCGCGGTGTCTTCGGATGGTGCGCTCGACCTCACGGACACATCCTGGTGGCTTCACGTCCAGCTGACCCACGTATGGGTCGCATCGGGTCAGCCTCTTAGCGTTGTTTCTAGCCGGTTGCTGATTCGAGTGCTGGGGCACCTCGCCGATGTGACCGAGCCAATCCTCCCTACCTCGTTGGGTGCGGGTTGCGCCGTCCATCTGGCCCACCGCTGCCTAACGTAGGGTGATGACCGAGCGTCGAATACTCATCACGATGCAGTACAGCGCGTTGGAGGGGACCTTGCCATCTGTCGTCTCTCGCTTCATGCGGGGTGCGTTGTGTCGACACAATGGTTACAGATTGAGAGTGCAGAGGTGGTAACGGACTCTGACCCTTCCGCTGCTGAGTTCCCTGGTCACCTTCGGCCGTCCGCGGCTTCCCGACTACGCATCTGGGTATCTGATTCATCGCCCCTGCCGCGCTCGGTACCGGTCACTGTGGTGATCCTCACCATGAACGAAGCCGTGAACATCGAACGCTGCCTTCGGTCCGTGGATTGGGCCCGGCAGGTTCTCGTAGTCGACTCGGGGTCCTCTGATGACACCGTTGCCATAGCAGAGGGAATGGGTGCCACAGTCGTACACCACCCCTTCATTGGCTTCGGCGCCCAACGACAGTGGGCTCTAGATTGCGGCCACTTGATCTACGACTGGGTGTTGTGGCTCGACGCCGACGAATGGGCTTCAGCGGACCTCGCTCACGCTGTCGCCGAGGTCGTTGCGGAGCCCCGACATGTCGCGTATATCGCGCGCGTGCGAGTCGTGTTTCAAGGGCGGTGGATACGCCACGCTGGATGGTACCGAGGACTACTTCCCGTGCGGTTATTCGACCGACGTAGCGCAACAATCAGGGGGGATTACTCGGAGCGTGTCGAGGTGGAAGGGTCCATCGGCTTTCTCACTGCAGATATCGTGGACGAGGACCGGAAGCCATTTGCTGCATGGCTAGCGAAGCACAACGTCTACTCCACCGTTAGGGCACGGCTGATAGCGGAACTGCGCGAGGAACCCTTGGGACTACGTCTACGGCGAGCGCTGGTGACTCGGCCGCGCCGCCGGATACTTCGAGAAGTGATCAAGCAGGTCGTGCTCCCGCATATGCCGATGTCCGCGCTAGGGGTATTCGTCTACCTGTACATCGTGCGCGGCGGTATCCTTGACGGCAGAGTCGGCCTACGATTCTGTGCCTTGCATGCCTTTCAGCAACTCGCTGTCGTAATCAAGACCGACGAAACGGCCCGTGCGAATCTGGGCGGCGAGACTGATACGATTTGACTCGCCCGGGTCAAGTGGAGACTCTGGTATCTCCCGGGTTCGGTGGAGTCGGGATGTTTGAGCGAGGTCATGCGTGAGACCCTGAAAGCGGGTCTCCGTATGCCGTATCACTACCCCTTTGGAGCCTTGATCTCGTGAGCACTGGGAGCCAGCTGCTAAGTTGCCGCAAGCCTCACATGGATTATTTCGAGTCCGATGAAGCGCAACTCATGGATGCGTAGCCAGCTGGAGAGAGGGCTGAAGCGTTTCGTCTACCGGCGCCGGATGCCCGACCCGTTCTCGCGTCACCATATCTGGGTGACTCCAGCCGGTGGCCTCAGATTCGCGTTTCGGCGGATGAGCCAGATCGATCCAGAACTCATACGTCTCGGTTGCGATCTGATCGAACCAGGAATGACGGTTTGGGATGTCGGTGCGCACATCGGATTGTTTTCGCTGGTTGCTGCCGATCGATCTGGACCAACAGGGTCGGTGGTCGCGTTCGAAGCGGACGCGCGCATGGCGTCTCTAAATCAGAGAACTGCTTCAGAAATGACGTCGGCTGCCCCCATCACCGTCGTTCCGATCGCCGTGTCCGCTGAGAACAACATCTCCGAGTTCACCGTCGTGCAGGGATCCACCGGGACATCTCATCTTGCGGGTTATGGATTGGCGGATACCGGGGGCGCGACCGCCACGTTCAGAGTGCTCACGCTTTCGATCGATTCCGTCACCTCCTGGATTCCTGCTCCGGATCTGATCAAAATCGACGTCGAGGGGGCCGAACTAGAGGTCATCAAGGGGGCGCGGACTCTCCTGAGCACTAGGCAACCTATTCTCTTGGTGGAGGTGGGCCATGACAACTCGGGAGCTGTAACAGATGTGCTCAAGCATATCGGGTACCGGCTCTTTGACGGAAGTAGTGCGGATTGGCGGAATGTGGAGGTTACCCAGGCCGTTTGGTCCACGGTCGCGATCGGAGCCACTTCATAGGCGTATGCGGTCTCGCTCCGTTCAGAGGCAGGTCCGATGGCACTGCCACTCGGATCCCGGCCGTTCATCGTCGCTGTCGTCCAACAGGGCAGGATCTGCTGTTCTACATCGAGTGCAGCTTGATTTCGGCGACCACCCGAACTCCGCGTCCGTGGCCCAATGCCGAGTAGTCGCGGCCACGGCGCCGTCGCCGATCCTGAGCTGCCCAAACCGGCCACAACAGAGTGCTACCAATGATGAAATGCCGCCCAACGTCAAGATGGCCATTGCAGCACGGGTCGGCAGCATCCGCTCGGAGGAGACTCGATCCTCCAGATGGGTATGCAAGAATGCACGGAGAAATGAGCGAAACCAATCAGGGCGGTAGCGGCCATTCCGGTCTATTGCCTCAGCCATTGACCGTGTTTCGCAACGTTGCTGTCCAGTCTGTCCAAGACCTCAAGGCTGATACTCCTTCTTCTATCGGCCCCGGTCAGATCCGTAGGTTCTTGGCCTATTCACGAGTTGACGGTCTTCGCCTGGCAATACGAAAGGCACGCACCCGCATGGGGTCTTCGGGCCAGTTCTCAAGCTACGTCCAAGTTGAGTTCACCGCTCGCGAGCGGTCCACACGCGAAGGTCATCTGGAGTCGGGGAGCTGGGCAGGCATAGCCATCGGCCAATTGGCCGAATTCAATGGCCGCACCGACCTGGCAACTTGGATGTACGAGCTGTGGCAAGACGATCCCGAGTCGGTACTCCCGAAATATCCGGTTCGCGCGGCAAGTTCTCAGTCCCCGCGAGTCGGCCTTGTTGGCGCGGGAGCATTCATGTCGAACGTCGCCGTTCCAGCACTACGGAAAGCTGGCGCAGATATCGTCGCTGTGTCCGATGCGAGCTACGCAAGGGCCTCAATGATCGCCGATCGTCTCGGAATCCCGACCGTCGTATCGGCACCCGTAGACCTCTTGTCGTCATCGGATGCGTGCGATGGAATAGTCATTGCCTGTGCCCATAGCGCGCACCCAATCTTTGCGAGAATGGCCATAGAAGCTGGGATTCAAGTCCTTCTCGAAAAACCCGCTGCGGTCGACGAACAGAACCTCCTTGATCTTGTGAAGGCAGCATCGCTCTCCACGGCAGCTCTACGCGTGGGGCACAATCGTCGTCATGCATCCGGTTACGCCTGGCTTTCCCGCTCCAAGGCCTCCGAGTCCGCGTATCTACGTATGACCGTGGAAGCCTTTCCACATTCGGAGTATCTCTGGTACCGAGCTCCCGGCGAAGGGGGTCGTGTGTTGGGCCACCTGACGCATTGGATCGATCTGGCCTGCGGACTATTCGGTGATGAGTCGCCCCAAGGTCTCCGGGCCTTCCGGTTGCACGGAGAAGGCATCGGAGTGGACCTAGAGTTCCCAAATGAACGATACGTCGAGATACGACTCTGTCAGGTCGGTGATCGCGTAATCGCTGGTCGCGAGGAGATCTATCTAGCAACCACTGACCGCTCAATGAGAGTCGAGGATTGGAGGTCATTCCGTCTTGAAACCCCAAGGTCGATTACTCAACAGCGACGACGACGCGACAGAGGCCACGCTGCCCTGTATTGCGACTGGGTTAGCGCACTCCGGACGGGGGAAAAGGCGCCATCACTTGACCGAATCCTCCGGTCCCATGCGGTCGCGTTTAGTGTGGCGAGCGCGCTCTCTGAGGGAGCTACTTCTTGGCGTGCGCCGATCAACAGTCGCCTAGCTAGTGCAATCGAACAGCAGATCCAATAGCGACCTTCCGAGCGGGTGATGGTCCCATCCCAACCAGAAGCAGGAATTCCATCTTGTCACGACGTCCTGAGAGTGTCAGTTGAACTGGCATGGGTTCAACTTCGGTGAGGCCCTGTCATCTCCCCAACATCATCCAACTGCACTCACCTTCCATAGCCCAATACTCCGGCCTCGGGTGAGAAGGCTGTCAAGAGTCCCTGGGGATTGTGCAGGTCGTGCGGGACTGACCCGAGGTCGCGCTCGTAGCGTGACTGAACGATCTGAGCAGAGTAGTCCGCCCAGCTAACCTCAACTGGAGGACATCAACAGGCAACAAGGGATTCGAGTGCGTCTAGTCCAATCGGTGAGGAACGGCGCTCTGCGCTTCGAGCAATCCACTGGACCGACGCCGACCTCGACGCAGGTGCTCGTGGAGACCCGCGCCAGCGTCATCTCCGGAGGTACCGAAAAGAGCATCCGCGAACTTGCCTCCGCGTCGCTGGTCGCCAAAGCACGATCCCGTCCCGACCTCGTCAAGGAGGTTGTCCGACGTGCTCGCGACCAAGGCATTCGCTCCACAGCGAAAGCAGTGCGAGGGCGTCTATCAGAGGACATGCCCCTTGGCTATTCTGCAGCCGGGGTCGTGCTCGATGTAGGTGAAGCAGTCAGCAGAATAAGATCGGGACAACGCGTGGCTACCGCCGGCGCGCCTCATGCAGACTTCCAGCTCGCAGCCGGCAACCTGACAGTCACACTTCCGGATTCTGTGTCGTTCGACGAAGGTTCCTTCGTCACAGTCGGCAGCATCGCACTCAATGGTTTCAGGCTCGCCGAGGCGGGACCGGGGGCCAAGGTCCTCGTGGTCGGACTTGGCCTCGTGGGTCAGCTGGCCACACGGATCGCATTGGCGTCGGGAGCCGACGTTGCCGGCATCGACCTGGTGCCGTGGAAACGAGAGAAGGCGCAAGCTCTTGGTACTGACGCCTTTGACGCAGACACCGAGGGCTGGGCTGATGCCCTCGGCTGGACGGGCGGAGTCGGGTTCGATGCAGTGCTCGTCACGGCCGCCAGCAAGTCGTCGGAGCCGATGCTGAGAGCCGCAGAGGTCGCCCGAGACCAAGGGATCCTGGTTCTCGTCGGCGATGTCGGGCTGGAGCTCGACCGCCGGCCACTCTACGAAAAGCAACTGACGATACGAGTCGCACGGTCGTACGGTCCCGGCCGCTACGACCCTACCTACGAGGACCTAGGTGTGGACTACCCGCTGGGCAGCATCCGATGGACGGCACAGCGGAACATGGAGGTGGTCGTTGGACTGATCGCATCGCAGCGGCTTCTGGTCGCCGACCTGATCACCCATCGGTTCGAGTTCGACCGCGCGCTCAAGGCTTACGAACTTCTTGAGGACGACGCCGCGCAATGGTTGGGCATCGTCCTCGATTACTCACCCAAGGATTGGGTCGACGAATCCCCTGAGCTGCACCCTTCTCCCGGTAGGACCTACTCGGAGAGCCTCGATGGGGTTGGTTTGATCGGTGCCGGGAGATTCGCGCGGGACGTGTTGCTTCCCTCTGCCGCGGCTGCCGGGTTCGGTGGTTGGACGGCCATAAACTCGGCTGGCGGATCAAGCGCGGCAAGTGTCGGCAAGACATTCGGATTCGATCGAGTCGTCCCAACAGCCGCCGGTGTGATCGACGACCCCGCTACCAATACGGTTTTCGTGGCGACCCGCCACGACACTCATGCCTCTTTCGCTGAGCAGGCGCTGCGAGCCCGAAAACACGTGTTCTGTGAGAAGCCACTCGCCACCACCGAGGAAGAACTCGAAGCGGTAGAGCTGGCATACCGAGGGAGTTCCGGAGCACTCATGGTGGGGTTCAACCGGCGATGGTCGCCCGCCATCGCAGAAACTAGGGCGATTCTCGGCCCCGGTGACGCCCCAGTCCAGATTCTGTATCGAGTCAACGCCGGGCCTCTCCCCGATGACCACTGGCTCAACGACAGGCGAATGGGGGGGCGACTCATTGGCGAAGGGTGCCATTTCATCGACACCTGCAACGCCATCGTCGGCGAAGCCCCCGACTCGGTGTCGACCATTACCTCAGGCAGGGGTGAACTCATCCTCGACCAGAACTTCACCGTGACAATGGGGTACCCGTCCGGGTCGCAAGCCGTCATCGTGTATGCCTCGTCGTCGTCAACCCGACCCGGGAAAGAGCGCGCTGAGATTCTCGGCTCCGGTTGGTCGGTCCTCATCGAGGACTACGCCACCCTGGTCGCACACGGACCCCGCAAGAAGATAAGGCGTCGGTACCGTCCGGCCGACAAGGGCCACCGACGCGAGCTCGAGATGTTTGCAGAGATGATTTCGGGATCAGGCGCCGCCGACAGCATCGCCGAGAGTGCCTTCCTCACCTCCCGGGTTGCGTTCGCTGCGATTCGATCTGCCATGACGGGCGAAGTTGTCCATCTCTCGGACGCAGCCACGTGAACGGCTTGGGGGCGAGACAGCAGAGCTGATTCACACCGTATCTCGGGGCGGGAACCGAATTGTCATCACAAGTTCGGCGGGTAACTCGAACTTTGATTCCGCCAGGAGTTGAGCGGTCGCCAACCTTCCCCCATGGCCATCGCCCACTTTGCTTGCGCCTACAACCCATGGGACGACGGCACCGTTCGCCGTCGGCGCTTCAAACACACACCCGGCGACCACGAGCCCCCCAGCGCTGCTGACGACGGTCACGGCGGGCGCAAGCGTCAGTCGCCGCGCCACCAGATGCGAACCGGTACCGGTGATCTCGTCAGTTACCGTCATTCCGGTCGCGTCCAGCTGCCAGGTTCGGCGGTGGATAGGACTGCCCGACAATCTGCGGTACCCATCATGCGATCCGGAAACGATCACATCTCGACCGCGATCCCCCGCTCGGAGGAGCGAGACGTTCGCTCGTCGCCCCAGCCTGAAGGACGCCCATACCTCGCTCTGTTCCTCTCCGTCGATCTCCACAGTGTTGTGGGCCCGCGTCGATCGCTCATGGAGGCGGACGGCACCAGGCGCATAGGTCGAGACTCCGGTATCGACAACTACCTGGTGCCCATCGACAGAGAGAACGAACGACAGGGCATCGGATTGCGAATGAGCCGGCAAATCGGGCGGCCCTGGAGCCCCAGCGTCCAGCACGAGCTGCACCCCCGGCCGAGGGCGCACGACAACGTATCCTGAGTCGGCCAGGACTGACAGCTGTTCGTCGTCGGGGATCGGATCTAGGACGCCAAGGCGGGCATCGGATACCGCCCACGAGTCGTTGAGAAGCGGGATCTCTCCTCCAGGCATCAGGACCGTACCCAGCCACGCCCGCATCTTGAGAATCATCCCTGCGAGCTCCGGCAACTCGGTCCTGTCGGCGGCAACCAGCAGTTCCCGGAGATCGATCAAGTCCTCAAGCACCTGACAGTGGTAGGAGGGCGAAAGCTCATAGTGGCCGCCGTCGCCGAGAATTTGAGTCTGCAGAATACGGCGCAACATGTGGAGTCCCCTCCGCACAAGCCGCTCATCGCCCAGGAAGATCCCCGATCCGACCAGGGCCTTGACGTTCTTGAGGAGATGATTCCCTCCGACGTCCAGCTCCAGATTCCAACGCAAGAAGCCTGCATGCGTGCGAGTATCGGCCAGAAACTCCTCTTCGTAGTCAGACCCGGCAACCAAGGCGTCAAAAGCGCCCGCCATATTCCACAATCGCAACGAAGCGACGTATGGGGACCAGGCATCCAGGTGTCCGAGTCGGGCGTCGGTCCGCCACGAAACCCAAAGATACCGGAACTGCTCTCGCGCCCAAGCCCGGTCGGCATGGCGCACAAAGGACCACACCCAATCGAAGTAGTGGAGGTGATATCGCCATAGTTGGTCAGCCGAATCAGGATTCCAACCCGGCGGGGAACCGAGCTCAAGGATGCGCCCATAGAACTCGAAACAACCGGCTGCGTTGTCCTCCGCCGACGGGAACCCTTCGGCATACAGACTCTGAAACGGACGATAACCAGATGGCCAGCCGGGCGTCTGTTGCCTTCGGCGCCGAACCGCTGTCGCCCAAACGCCCGGTAGCACAGTCATCAACCGGCGCTGAGTTCTCAGCCGCACTCTATGGACGAGCTGGCTCATTCTCAGATGACGAATCGTTCGGAAGAGCCGCAGACCGCGGCTCAACAGCTGCCTCACTCCTTGAGACCCATCTGCGCGGCCTCATGATCGATACCGGTCGCAAACGAGCGAGGGGCATAGGCCAGGTCCTCTTCGGCCCTTGATATGTCAAAGGCCTTGTCCTCTGCCAAGCGTCGAATCTGCTCGGTGGTGAGACGAGGTTGCTTCACGAGTCTCTGATACAGACCAACCAAGGCAGCGACCACCGGAAGTGGGATCGGAACCGACCGAGGTCGACGCCCCACCGCATCCCCGGCCTCTTCAACAATGCGCCGCAGGCTCAGTGGGCTCGGGCCGGCGACGTTGTAGTCAGCACCCACCGCCCGCGGACTCTCAAACGCAGCAACGATCGCAACGGCCAGGTCATCGACATGGACTGGCTGCTGGAGACGCTTGCCGCCACCCGGCATCGGCACGACCGGAGATCGAGCAACAAGACGAAGAAGGCGCGCCATGTTGCGATCGCTGGGCGTGCCGTAGACCATCGTCGGCCTCACAATCGTCCAATCGAGATCGGAGTCGCGGATCGTTCTTTCCGCCGCCTCGCGAACCGCCTTCGACGCGACGTTCATGTTGGTGAATATCGCAGTCGTGGAAACGAAGACGGCACGTCGAATCCCGCCCGCCTGGGTGGCATCGACGATCACCCGGGCATGCCCGAAGCCGAGTGATGCGAGGTTGATCAGCCCTTGGGCATCTCCGAAAGCCGGCGGGAGCGACCCCGGCTCGTCTAGATCACCAAGCACAGGGGTCGCGCCGAGATCGCCAACCCGTTGGGCGGCACTCGGTGAACGCGCCAGAGCGACCACATCATGGCCCCGTCCCACCAAAAGCGGCACCACGTGGCCTCCCAAGAACCCACTTCCGCCAGTGAGAAGGACCCTCATGCGAGCGAATGCAGCAGCTTCAGGTACCGGTCCGCCAAGTGCCGACGATCAAAATGGCTTTCGACGTGGGCGCGGCCCACACGACCCATCGCTTCCCTGCGATCCGGTTGTTCGGCGAGCGATGCCACTGCGGCTGCCAAGGCCAAAGGCTGCTCGGGTTCCACAACCACTGCTCCGGCCTGCTCGAGGATCGTGGCGGCTTCCCCCGAAAGAGACCCGACGACCGCCTTGCCGCACGCTAGGAATTCGAACATTTTCGATGGAATGAACGACTCGAACAGCGGAATGTCTCTCAGAGGTACCAGACAGATGTCCGCCGAAGCGATGATTCGCGGCACTTCATCTCTCGTCACACCCGGGCGGGTTACGACATTTGTGGCACCGATTTCAGCAACCCGCCGAACGAGCTTCTCCTTGGCAGCTCCTTCGCCCACGAACGCGAAAACAATCTGCTCATCATCCAAACCCTTGGCAGCATCGGCGATGGTCTCCAGACCATGTGAGATCCCATGCGCACCTATGTAGAGGACGAGAGTGTCGTCCTGTGACGCTCCAAGCTCGGCTCTGATTTGCGGATCTGCCGGTTCATCTACGGCAAACTGCTCCAGGTCCACGCCGTTGAAGATGGTTGTGACCTTCTCTGGAGAAACCCCTCGACGCACGAGATCGGCCTTGAAGCCTTCGCTTACAACCACCACCGCATCCGCAGCCGAATAGAGCCACAGTTCGATCCGCTCCAAGATACGGATGACAAAGCGATTCCGCAGCACACCCAACTCGACAAAGATCGCAGGCCACAGATCCCTCACCTCGACGACCAGCCGAGCCCGCTTCAGACGTGCGATGGCCCATGCCCCCAGAGCGGAGAAGAAGGTCGGAGAAGAGGCCACGACTACATCGGCCGGTCCACTCTTGCGGGTGCCCAAAAGCACGCTCGAAAACATGAACGAGATATGCGACAGCGTCTTGCGGAGGACACCCGCATTCCGGGTGGCGTAAAGCCAGGTGCGGAGAACCCGGTAACCATCGACCTCCTCTTGGCGCCGCACCATCCGGCGGTATTCCGGCGGCACCACTCCCGTGGGGTGGTTGGGGACCCCGGTGAGAACGGTGACGTCCTCTCCCATCTCCGCCCAGAACCGAGCGAATTCGGAGAGCCGCGCCTGAGGAGCACCGATCTCGGGCGGGAAGTAGTGGGTGACGAAGAGAATTCGCATCGGCTCGCCAAGAGGCTACCGGGGCACCGATCAGGGCGTTGGTGGCGAAGTACAGACTGCCTAGATTTGCCCACCATGCCGGACTCCAGGGCGTAGGCTTCGACCGCTCCGAAGATCACGAAGATCGGGACGCGATTTGGACGCCATTCTCGGAGGGATCATCGCCTGCGCTGCGGCTGCGGTGGCCAGTCCGATTGTGCTTCGCCTCATCATATCCACAGTGGTGGACACTCCCAACGAGCGGTCTAGCCACTCCGAACCGACTCCGCGCGGCGGTGGAATCGCGCTCGTAACCGGCGTCGCGGCTGGTTTGGCGGCCAGTCAGCTGTTCGACTCGCCGGTCCCTGAGACGTTCGTGATCGCGACATTCCTGGGCGCACTAGGACTAGTGGAAGACATCCGGGGAGTTGGTATACCAGCGAGGCTCACCCTCCAAACGGCCGCGGGTGCGACAGCCGCGATCATCCTGCTGGCCGACACGCACATTCCAACCTGGAGCGTTCCGCTGGCCGGTGTAGCCGTCATCGTCTGGATGGTTGGATTCGTCAACGCCTTCAATTTCATGGACGGAATCAACGGCATCTCGGCCGCCCAACTCATCGTTGCAGGCGCACTGTGGAGCGCAGCAGGGATCCTCTCGGATGCTCCGACCATGACGACCCTTGGAACGATCACCGCGGGTGCGGCTCTCGGCTATCTCCCATGGAACTTCCCCCGTGCTCGGTTCTTCATCGGCGATATCGGGGCCTATTTCGGTGGGACTTGGCTGGCTACTGGGACGGTCATTGGCATCCGTCTCGGTATTCATCCCGTGATCATGATCTCTCCACTGGTTCTATACGGGGCCGACACGACGTTCACGCTGCTGCGAAGACTCCGCCGGCGTGAGGCCCTGCGCACGGCACACCGGAGCCATGTGTATCAGCGTCTCGTGATCAACGGGTGGTCGCATTCCAAGACGACAAGCTTCTTCGCTCTGAGCGCCCTGTTGTCTGCGGCTTTGAGCCTCGTATGGCTCGCTGAATCGAATGCTCTGCGGGGCGGTGGATCAGTCCTAATGGGAGCCATTGTCGTGACATACTTGTTCGCTCCGAGACTGTGGGTGGAGTCATCGACACCGCCACGACGGAAATCTCCGCTCTAGGAGACTGGCGGGTGTCATCACCCGCTCGGTGCGCCGCCAGCTGGTGAGTGCCTAGCCTTGCGATGTGACTGCCAGATCATCCCCGCGCATCTCCTGCGTAGTGGCAGCTCGCCCGAACTTCATGAAGATGGCGCCCATCCTGGTCGCTCTCGATGCCGCTGGCGCAGACGCCGAACTCGTCCACACGGGTCAGCACTACGACCACTCAATGTCCGGCAGCTTTTTTGGCGACCTGGGATTGCCGCGACCCGACGTCCACCTCGCGGTTGGCTCTGGCACTCACGCTGCACAGACCGCCGGCGTACTCGTCGGCTACGAACGACATCTGAGGGACACCAAGCCCGATGTGGCGGTAGTAGTGGGCGACGTCAACGCCACACTGGGCGCGGCCCTCGCCGCTACCAAACTCCACGTACCGGTGGCCCATGTTGAAGCCGGTCTGCGATCGGGTGATTGGTCAATGCCCGAAGAAGTGAACCGGGTCTTGACCGACAGGATGTCGCAGTGGCTGTTCACGCCCAGTGCCGACGCCGACGACAACCTGCGAACCGAAGGCATCCCCTCCGACAGGATCCATCTGGTCGGCAACGTCATGATCGACACCCTGCTCCGACTCATTCTCGAAGCTCGGAAGCGGTTCGGGGCGTTGGTGGCGAGACTCCCCCTCCCCGCCGAATACGCCGTTGTGACACTCCACCGTCCCAGCAATGTGGACGGCGACGACGGACTGAGGCGCGTGGTCAAACTCGTTGAATCCATCGCCGGCTTGGTCCCCGTCGTCTTCCCGGTGCATCCCAGGACACAGCAGCAGCTGGACAAGGCGGGCATCGAATTGGGAGGACGCGTCAACACGACCGAGCCACTCGGGTATCTGGATTTCCTGGCCCTGGTCGATGGTTCGAGCCTCGTGGTCACCGATTCTGGGGGAATTCAAGAAGAGACTTCGATCCTGGGCGTGCCCTGCCTCACAGTCCGCAATAGCACCGAGCGCCCTATCACCGTCACTCGAGGCACCAACCGCGTAGTCGGCACCGACCCGGATACGGTGGTCAGTGCCGCCGCCGAAGCGCTGGGACGCCCCAGACAGCCAGCCGACATCCCACTGTGGGACGGGAACGCAGCCGAGCGAATCGTCTCGGTGCTGCTCTCGGAATAGACACAACCGCGCCTGACCATACGGGGTCGGTACGATTCCCCTCCAATGGTTTCCAGGATCTCCACCGTCGACCCCGAAGGCTTCTTCTCTACTGAGCCATGGTGCCTGGGGATCATCGGTCTGGGATACGTTGGCCTTCCACTCCTCGTGACAGCTTCCCAACGTGGATTGCGAACCGTTGGCTTCGACACGTCGGGTGCCCACGTCGCCAAACTCGTCGGCGGGTCGAGCTCCATCGACGACGTGTCGAACGACTCCCTCCAGGCAGCCCTTACCAGTGGGTCTGAGATCAGCACAGATCCAGATACTCTCCGTCAGGCCGATGCCATCTTCGTCTGTGTTCCCAGTCCGCTGGGTCGCAACCGGCAACCCGATCTGTCCTTTATCGAATCTGCCGCAGCAATCATCGGCAGGAACGCAAGGCCGGGACAGCTGGTCTCCCTGGAGTCGACAACGTATCCCGGAACCACCAACGAGCACTTGGTCCCTGCGGTAGAGGACGCGGGCCTCGAGATCGACACCGATGTCTGGGTGGCGTACTCGCCCGAAAGGGTCTCCCCGGGTGATCCGATGAAAACCGGTGACATCCCCAAGATCGTCGGGGGCGTGACACCACGATCGACGGAGGTGGCAGTTGCCGCCTACCGACGCATCGTTTCATCTGTCCACGCCGTCTCCTCAGCCCGAGCCGCCGAGATGGCCAAGCTGCTCGAAAACACCTATCGGGCGGTCAACATCGGGTTGATCAACGAAATGGCGCAGCTCGCCGATGCGCTCGATATCGACATCTGGGAAGTGATCGAAGCGGCCGATACCAAGCCGTTCGGATTCGAGGCGTTCTGGCCGGGGCCGGGTGTCGGAGGGCACTGCATCCCACTCGACCCGCAGTACCTCGCCTGGAGAGCACGAGAAGCAAACTTCTCGACCCGATTCATCGATCTCACTGAGCAGGTCAACTCCCAGATGCCGCGCTACAGCGCCACGCGGATCGCCCGACTCCTCAACCACCAAGGCCAAGCCACCAACGGTGCCGAAATACTTGTGATTGGAATCGCCTATAAGCGAAATGTGGCAGACGATCGGGAGTCGGCGTCACTCCAAGTGATCGAGGAACTGGTCGAGGCGGGGGCCAAGATTGCAGTTATGGATCCTCACGTCGGTGCGGAGCGGATTAGAGAGCAGGGATTGACACCGATCGAATCCGAAGACGATCTGAGCGGGTTCGACATCGCGGTGATTCTCACCGATCACGACCGAATCGACTACAAGCGAATCGCCGACCAGGTGCCCGTCGTCTTCGATACCCGCGGCGTGTACCGAAGAATCGGGCTCGAACGCAGCAACGTGACGGCACTCTGACCGTCACAAGCATTCAGGAAGAGCCCAGCTACGGTCGATGCCAATTGTCTAGCCGCCGCAGGGGTCCGCGTCGTGATCGCACGGAAGTTGCTTGTCGTCGTAGCCGTCCATTACCGATCCACGTGTAACTATCGCTCCCCGAGCGACAACCCGTGGGCCTTCAACTCAGCATCCACCATCTCACGGACAAGAGCCTCAAACGTCGTCCGAGGCTTCCAATCGAGAGCGCTTCTGGCCTTGGAGATGTCCGCTCGCAGCGCATCGACTTCTGCAGGTCGGATATAGCGCGGATCGACGCGGACATATTCCTCATAATCGAGCCCGACGAGGCTGAACGATGCCTCAACGAAATCGCGCACCGAATGCGACTCCCCAGTACCGATGACGAAGTCGTCGGGGTCATCCAACTGCACGATACGGTGCACCGCCACCATGTAATCTCGAGCATGACCCCAGTCGCGACGGGCGTCGAGGTTTCCCAGGTAGAGATAGTCTTGATCACCCTTGATGATCCTGGGAATCGCCATTGCGATCTTTCTCGTGACGAAGGTTTCCCCTCGACGAGGGGACTCATGGTTGAAGAGGATCCCCGTCGAAGCGTGCATTCCGTACGCCTCGCGATAGTTGATTGTCGCCCAATGGGCGTAGAGCTTCGCAACGGCGTACGGCGACCGCGGATGAAACGGTGTAGTTTCGTCCTGGGGCGGCGGCGTGGACCCAAACATCTCGGAAGATGATGCCTGGTAGAAACGGCACGCGACATCGGCGTCTCGGATCGCCTCGAGAAGACGGGTAGTACCGAGGGCGACGATGTCGCCGGTGTATTCGGGCACGTCAAAGCTAACGCGCACATGGCTCTGTGCCGCGAGGTTGTAGATCTCGTGGGGTTCGATCGCGGTGATCAAACGCGCAAGGTGGGATGAAGAAGCGAGGTCCCCGTAGTGGAGGTGGAGTCGCACGTCCTCCTCATGGAGATCCTGAAAGATGTGCTCGATCCGACCTGTGTTGAACGAGGACGACCGTCGGATGATCCCATGAACTTCGTATCCCTCGTTGAGGAGTAGCTCGGCGAGGTAGCTGCCATCTTGACCGGTGATGCCGGTGATCAGGGCACGTCTCAAGGGGCCAATTCCTCAGTGAGGTGGCGTGTGAGGTTTCCTACCATATCAGTCGTGACATGGTGGCCGTTGCCGACATAGAGGCCAAGACGGTGCAAGTGGTCAGCGTGCGGCGTCGGGTATACGGTCACGTCGAATCCTGCAAGGAAGGGCTGACGGGCCAGATTCCCGGCGACGACCGGCCGGCTCTCTATGCCGAGTTCGTCGACGACGCGACGAACCGATCTAGCCGCCTCTTCGTCGTCGGCGACGAGGGGGAGGGCAAAGGAGCTAGCACCCTCGGTTCGGTAACGATTTCGAACGCGGACCGGAAGGCCGGCAAGTAACGCCTCGAGGTTTCTGTTCCGGGCGTTGATGCGATCATCGAGAGTCACAAGCTGGCGAAGACCCAGGAAAGCATTGAGATCGGTGGAGCGCAGGTTGAGACCGGGGGACACGAAGAGGAACCGCTCGTCGATGTCCGGGTGCGCTCTTGCATGAGCGACGGAACGAGAACTCTCCCTAGCTAGACCGTGCGACCGAATGAGTCTCACCTCATCGGCAAGCTTGGGGTCATTCGTCGACACCATTCCGCCTTCGATCGTCGACATGTGATGCCCGAAGTAGAACGAGAATGTCGATCCAAGGCCGAAGGTGCCGACCTTGACGTCTCCGTGACATACCCCATGCGCCTCACAGCAGTCCTCGAGGAGGGTTACGCCCCAGCGGTTGACAGCATCGAGGATGGCATCGGTCAACGCGTCAAACCCGACTAGGTGTGTGATGAAGAGAATATCGATCGCGCCGGCGACGATCGCCGATATCACCTGCCCTTCGTCGACACCCAGCGTCGAGGAGTCGATGTCAAAAATGACTACCGGGTGCCCGAGGAGCAATGACGGCGTCACGTTCGTCGCCCATGTGACGGCGGCGACCCCAACGACCGGCTTCCTCCCGAGACGCCGCTCGGCGGCCAACACGAGAGCGAGGTTCGCCGCCGTCCCCGAACCAACCATCACGGAATGCTCGACACCCAGCCAATCAGACCAGGCGTCCTCGAACTCCGCTACCAACGGTCCCTGCGTCAACCGAGGTTCAGTCCTCAGCCAGTCAGCGAGAGCCCCCAGGTCGGACGTGCCGATGGTGTCATGAGCTAGGCGCCACATGCTTCCTGTACCAGTGGATCGTCGCAGCAAGCCCCTCCTCGACGTGGGTCTCGATCTGTTCCCATTCCGGTACGAGCTGCCGGAGGAGCTGGTTCGAGACATCCTTGCGATACTGGCCGTCCGGACCCGCGTCGGAGAACTCAATCGATCCCTCGAAACCAACGGCGTCTGCGACTAAGTGTGCAAGCTCCTTGATGCTCCGGTTCCGCTCTGGTGCCACGTTGACAGCCGTCTGAAGTGGGTCACGCTGTACCAAAGTCGCGATGAGCTGGGCGACATCGTCGACAAAGACATACTGGCGAAGCGCCTTGCCGGTGCCCATGAACGTCACTTGGGCGTCCCTTGAGATCCGCGCCGCCTCGATTCGGTGGATCGCGGCGGCGAGAAAGTGGCTTTTGCCCTCGCCGAAATGGTCGCCCGGACCGTAGAGATTCGCAGGGATGATCGCCGAGTAGGGGATTCCGTACTGAGCATGGAGCGCCCTCGTTCCGTGCATGAGCGTACGTTTGGCTGCAGCGTAAGCGGCATTCGTCGGTGGTGGCGCACCGTCTTCGATCATGCCCTCAGTCATCGGATAGGCGACATCTGGCACCTGATCGGGGTACATGCACGTCGAGAGCAAAGGGATGAAGTGATCGGGCTTGCTCTCGCGAATCGCTGCGAGCAAGTTGGCGTCGATGCGGGTGTTGTCGATCAGAAAGTCTGCTTGGCGGGCAATGTTCTCCGTGATACCGCCAACGCGTGCGGCCAAATGGATCACTACACGAGGACGCCATCTCGCAAAAGCCTCCATCACAGCTGCACCGTTGGTGAGGTCCAGGTCCTCTGAAGAGAGACCACGTGCTCCATGAACACGGTCCGCTACTGCCTTCCCGAGGAAGCCCGTGGCTCCTGTAATGATGATCATCAGAGACAACGATACCCCTCAACGCTTGCGATCCACATGTTGAGGTCGCCGCCCGCATTCCTTTTCTGGTCGCTCAGACTGGCGCACCGCGCAGCGGCTGCGGCGCCAGCGCCGGAAGCGGTGGCCAAGACCAATGGGTGCGAGACATGTTCACCCACGCCGCCGCCGACCCCAACGTCGTGGGCTTCCTCTTCACGTGCCAAGCTCGAACCCGGGCAGATGATCGCATCGGCCGGGCCGGTGCCCCTAGATCTCCAATCGAGAGCCGGGGATCTCGCCCTGGAACGGTCCTCGATCATCTGCGGCGGCACCGATGCGATCTCGACCCCGCCCGCACCGGGTCGGCGTGGGTGGAGATCGTGTCCGAATGAGGGGCCTGTGCGGTCAGGGCCCAGGTCTCACGCCACTGCCGCCGCAGACCCGAACCCTGATCTAGGGCCCGCCTCCCGACGAAAGCATGCGACCCGGTAAGACACTGACATGTCTCGGAAGCGGCCTACTCGAGATCACCCGGTCCGGAATGGCCTTCGACTCCAGAGGCTTCGAGAAACAACCATAAGTCGCAGCTAGTGTCAGCCACGTCGGCAACTCCATGAGGAGCCCATGAAGACGGTCATCCTGGCGGGTGGACTCGGGACCAGGCTCAGCGAGGAGACCATGGGCAAGCCAAAGCCGATGGTCGAAATCGGCGGTCACCCGATGCTTTGGCACATCATGAGTCTCTACGAAGCCGCCGGGTTTACGGACTTCCTCGTCGCTTGTGGCTACCGCGCCGATGTCGTCAAGGTCTATTTCGCAGAGTTCTTCGTCAGGAACAGCGACGTATTCGTCGATCTCGCAACCGGTCAGATGGAGGCGACAGGGAACCAGAGTCCCAGTTGGCATGTGGGTTGCGTAGACACCGGCCTCGACACGATGACGGGTGGCCGGCTGCGAGCGCTGGAGCACCACCTCGAAGACGACACCTTCATGGTGACATACGGCGACGGAGTGGCCGACATCGATATAGCCCAATTGGTCGAGTTCCACCGATCCCATGGCAGGCTCGCCACGGTCACCGCGGTTCGCCCACCCGCTCGGTTCGGTGGAATGACCTTGGTAGGTGATCAGGTCTCGGTATTCGCAGAGAAGTCCCCAACTCAAGTCGGATGGATCAACGGTGGTTTCTTCGTGTTCGAGCCCGGAGTGCTCGATTACGTCGAGGGAAGCCAGACACGGTTGGAGGCAGAGCCTCTTAGCCGGCTTGCTGATGACGGCGAATTGATGGCGTTCAAACACGACTCCTTCTGGATGCCAATGGACACTCTGCGTGAGAAGAATGAGTTGGAGCGACTGTGGGCGTCTCCGAATCCACCCTGGAAACTGTGGCAGTGACCGACGCCATGGGGTTCGGTGGGGCCTACCGAGGAGTCAGGGTCCTTGTCACTGGTCACACCGGGTTCAAAGGATGCTGGCTGGCGACCTGGCTCTATCAGCTGGGAGCTGAGGTGTCTGGGTTGGCGCTCGAACCCGAAGGAGGCGATCAGAGCCTGTTTGAGCGTATCGGCCTGGCGGATCGGATCGACTCGGTGATCGGCGACGTGCGGGATTCCGTCACGGTTGGCGATGTCTTCGAGAGAGTTGCGCCCGACATCGTCTTTCATTTGGCAGCGCAACCGCTGGTACGCCGGTCATTCCAAGAGCCGGTGGAGACGTTCGCCACCAATGTGATGGGAACGGTGAATCTGCTCGACTCATGTCGCCGAACAGCGGGTCTGCGTGGGGTCGTCATCGTCACTTCCGACAAGGCGTACGAGAATCCCGAGTCTGGGGTTCCCTTAACAGAGGGAAGCCCGATGGGTGGTCGCGATCCCTACAGCGCCAGCAAGGGGGCTGCCGAACTGGTTACGGCCGCATACCGGGACTCGTTCTTCTCGTCTGACAACGGCGCCCTAGTTGCCAGCGCCAGGGCCGGCAACGTGATCGGGGCAGGGGACGAATCCGCCGATCGTTTGGTGCCGGACATCATACGCGCTATCCGGGGAGGGGAGCGGGTCGTGATCCGCAACCCCAAGTCGACCAGGCCATGGCAGCACGTGCTAGAACCGTTGCGCGGCTACCTAATGCTCGGAGACCGCCTTCTCGCGGGTGATCGCGAGTTCGCCTCCGGTTGGAATTTCGGCCCCGAAGTCAAAGACGCGATCACAGTCGCCGAACTGGCTCGTCGAATCATCGCCCAGTGGGGGTGTGGGGAGCCTCGGATCGATTCGGACTCATCCGCCCCACATGAAGCCGAGCTGCTGAGCCTCGACATCACAAAGGCTCGCCGCCTACTCGGGTTCAATCCGATCCTGAGCATCGACGCGGCCCTTTCCTACACGGTCGCTGGATACCGCGATCTTGACACCGGTGCCCGATCGGCGTACGACATTCTCTTGGATCAGATCGCCGCCTACAAGGCGTTCCCCCTGTGAACCATGGGAGCGCATTGGTGCTGGGAGCGTCTGGCTTCATCGGTCGGCACCTGATGGGCCGCCTCGCCGCCGACGGCTGGAGGACATTCTCGGCAGCTCCGACCGATCGGCATGGCGGCAGACCTCTGCCTGAAGGACACGTCGTAGAGATTTCGACGCTCGATTCGGCTGGAATCGGAGCCGCTCTAGATGCGGCTCAACCCAACGTCGTATTCAACCTGGTGGCCGCCGGCATCGGACCGACAGGCGAAGACCCTGAGACACTCGTGGCTGGCAACGCCGGCATCGTGGCTTCCCTGATGGCCGCCCTCGAGGGTCGCACTGGGGTCAGGGTGATCCATACCGGATCGTGGTCGGAGTATGCCGATCCAATTGCGGACACACCGGTCTCCGAGGAGCACCCCATGGCACCGTCCAGTGGGTACGGGGCGGCCAAGGCGGGGGCGTCGTTGCTCGGTGCGGCGCTAAGTCGCCGCCTCGGGATCCCCTTCCTCGTACTGCGACTATTCAACGTCTACGGACCGGGGGAGGCGCCCCATCGGCTGCTTCCATACCTCGTGACGCAGCTGACCGGGGGCGATCCAGCGGACCTCACAGTCGGTACCCAGATCCGAGATTTCCTCTACGTCGGAGATGTGGTCAATGCCCTCCTGGTGGCCACAACGACTGAGTTGGAGACAGAGGTTTTCAACGTAGCGACGGGCGTCGGGACCGCGATTCGCGACATCGCCCGCATGACCGCAGCCGAACTCAATGCATCCGCGACCCTCTTACGGTTCGGAGCGCTGGAGGGTCGCCGGGATGAGCCGGCAACCATCGTCGG
This sequence comes from Acidimicrobiia bacterium, assembly GCA_029263095.1. Classification (GTDB taxonomy): domain Bacteria; phylum Actinomycetota; class Acidimicrobiia; order Spongiisociales; family UBA11373; genus JACZWZ01. The sequence continues at coordinate 27,192 of JAJCYA010000018.1, forward strand.
TGACCCCTCGCGCTTTGCCAAGGCGACCGGATGGTCGGCACAAACCTCATTGGCGGACGGCGTCCGTCGTACGGTCGAGGGTATCAAGAGCCATTCAGCGAGGCAGCAAGCGTGAACGAACCGATGCTCACCACGGTGTCGTCCCCGCCTTCAACGAAATGGAGGACGAGGTTACCTCCACATCGGTACTGAGCAGATCGGGAACAGGGACTGACACCCATCGACACTAAAGATGACCTGAGCGGGTTCAACACAACGGTGATTCTCACCGATCACGACAGTGTTGAGAACGAGCAAATCGCCGACAGAGTGCCCCTCGTTTTCGACGCTCGCGGCGTCTACCGTCGATTCGGACCGGCACGGACCAACGTGACTGCATTCTGAGCACGCGCCCCGCATTCAAGAGAAGCCCCGCGGCGATCGATTCAGCCCTGAAGTCCCCGTGGGGGCCCCCGTCGTGGTCGCACGCAGCCTGTTTGTCGTCGTGGTTGCCACCCTCATTCCGCGCACCGGGGTGGCCGGGACCGGTGGAGTCGCGACCGCAGGGACTGGCCACGGTGGGATCTACCGGTCTCCACTGCCAACGGATGGACCTCCCTGGGATATGGCGCCATGGCTCAACTACTACCCGGGCCACAACCATGTGGTCGATCGGCGCCTCCGCCTGCAACCTCGGGGCGGGATGTATTGCCAACGGGGACTGGTCCTCCGGGCGTGGCAGGCCAATTCAAACACCGCCACCAGGCACGCGTTGGGCGGAAAACACCCGCTCGACGACTCCCGCTGCGGTCTCGAACAACCCTCTCCAGAACGCTACCTACGCATTCGAGCGTTCTCTCGCCGCGAGCCATCGCGAGCTCGGTCTTGGGCCGCCCGCCCCACACCTTCGCCCGGTCTGCTCATCTACTCTCGCCCCATGGACAACAGAACCGCTTTCGCAACGGGTGTGACTGGGCAGGATGGTGCCTACCTTTCGGCGCACCTGCTGGAGAAGGGCTACCGCGTGTTCGGACTCGTGCAGCGCAGCACGCGCTACGCGTTTGCCAACCTCGACTTCCTCGGCGTGACCGGTGAGATCGAGTACATCGAGGGCAACATGGATGATGAGGGCATCGCTCATCAATGCCATCCGGTGGGTGCGTCCCAACGAGATATACAACCTGGCAGCCCATCGTCGGCTCCAGCTGGGATCAGGCGCGACTCACCACCGAAGTCAACGCGTTGGGTGCTCTAAACCTGCTCAACGCGATCAAGAACTTCACGCCCAACTCTCGCTTCTACCAGGCCTCCACCAGCGAGATGTTTGGTGAAAGCTCTGAAGAGGCCGGCATACAGACCGAGGACACGCCCTTTCACCCGAACAGTCCGTACGCGATTTCCACGTTTGTATGCCTACTGGATCACCAACAACTACAAGCAGAGCTTTGGGATGTTCAGCTGCAACGGAATCCCTTTCAATCATGAGTCGCCCATACGCGGGCTTGAGTTCGTCACCCGCAAGATCAGCCACGGTGTGGCGCGAATATGCCTGGGCCTGCAGGATCGCATTGGGCTGGGCAATCTCGACAGTTGCCGCGACTGGAGTTCTGCGGGCGACTACTTGGAGGCCATGCACCTGATGCTCCAGCAGGAAGAGCCCGGCAACTACCTTGTCTCAACCGATGAGACCCATTCGGGAGCGGACTTCTGCCGCGCTGCCTTCGCACGCGTCGGAATCGAGAACTGGGAGGACTTCGTGTTCATCGATCCAGCGTTCAAGCGACCAGTCGGGGCCCTCAGCCTCAGAGGTCACAGCGAGCAGACGGCCACCAAACTGGGCTGGAAGCCGCGCGTCGCCTTCCATGACCTTGTCAACATGATGGTCGACGCCGACCTGGAACGCCTGCACCCCGAGGCAATCAGCTGATAGCAGGCGAATCGCCGATAAGGTGCCCGTCGTCTTCGACGCTCGCGGCGTGTACCGACGAATCGGGCTGGCACGCACCAACGTGACAATCCTCTAGTTACCGCCCGCATTCAAGAAAGACGCCGCTACGGTCGATTCAGCCCTGTAGTCCCTATTGGGGGGTCCGCGTCGTGGTTGCACGCAGGCTGTTTGCCGTTGTTGTCGCCATCGCCCTCATTCCGCTCGCCGGGGTGGCTGGGGCGGGTGAAGTCGCGGCCGCAGGGACCGTCCACGGTGGGATCTACCCGTCTGCGTTCTGGTTGTATGACGATCCGGGCACGCCGACCCCGCTGGATGGTGAGCTGAGCCTCCTCAAGACGGCTACCGGGACCAATGTGACCTTTGGTGGGACCTTCCATTCGGTAAATGAGAACAGTGCCGCCCACAACCCGGCATCGTGGTCCAACACCAGAACGATCCTCGACCAGGTGTGGCTGACCGAAGCGACACCCTTTGCCAACCTCACGATCCCCGCCACAGCCGCTTCGATTGCTTCGGGTGCCTGGGACGCCAAGATCACCGAATGGGCCGGACACGTCAAGGGCTACCTCGACCTGGGCGGCAGCCGGTCGGTGATCATCGCCCCGCTGCAAGAAATGAACGGCGATTGGACGCCGTACGGGTGCGACGCCACCAACTTCAAGACCGCCTACATCAAGATCGTCAACATCTTCCGCGGACTGGGGATGGACGAAACCCAGGTCAGATGGGCGTTTGCTCCCAACGGGTGGACGTCGCTGGGGTGTGGCGCCATGGCCAACTACTACCCCGGCCACAACTACGTGGATGTGATCGGCGCCTCCGCCTACAACTTCGGGGCGGGGTGCTTTGCCAACGCCAACAGCTGGGACTCACCGGCCACCATCCTCGCCACCGCTCTGGATGAGATGCGGGCCATCGCCCCCCGCAAGCCGTTCCTGGTCGCCCAGACGGGTGCACCCCGCAGCGGATGCGGCGCCAACGGCGGCAACGGTGGCCAGGACCAGTGGGTGCGCGACATGTTCACCTACGCCGCCGCCGACCCCAACGTGGTGGGCATTCTCTACTTCAACATCGACAAGAGCGGCGCCGGCGAAGTCGACTGGCGGGTGTGGACCGGATCGGCAACTCAAGGCTGGACCGACGGCATGACCCAGTCCAGCACCGCATACCAGTGGCCCCTCACCTCCTGGTTCCAGCCCGGTCAGCTGACCATCGATGCCGCATTCGGATACCTGCGGGTAACCACCAACCCGGCGGTCGAATCGCAGATCGTGGTCAACGGGGTGCCATACGACACCTGGGGACTGACGTGGGTAAAGGTGCCTCCCGGTAATTACACGGTCTCGTTTCGCGATCTGGAGGGATTCACCACCCCGACGCAACAGGCGGTGACCGTCACCGCGGGTACCACCGCGGCGGTCACCGGGACGTTCACCCAGCGGGGCCTGCTTCGGGTCAGCACCAACCCGGCGGTCCCGGCAACCATCAGCCTCGACGGAGTTCCCCGCAACGACTGGGGCATGTGGACCGACCTGGCACCCGGTGACTACCAGGTGTGCTTTGGCGACGTCGCCGACTACACCGCCCCCGCCTGTGAGACGGCAACGGTCACCGCTGGGAACACCACTCAGGTGACCGGCGACTACGTGGCCGATCTGGGGGCAGCGGGACCGGTCGGACACGGCATGTTGCGAGTCGCCACCAGCCCGGCGGTACCGTCGCAGATCCTGGTCGATGGGGTCCCGTACGACTCCTGGGGTCTCAACTGGGTGAAGGTCGCACCGGGCAACTACACGGTGTCGTTCGTCGACGTCGCCGGATACACCACCCCAGCACCCCAGGCCGTCACCGTCACCGAGGGCGCCACCACCGCGGTCACCGGGACGTTCGCCCAACAGGGGCAACTCCGCATCGTCACCAGCCCGGCGGTGCCGGCCACCGTCTACGTAGACGATGTACCCCGCAACGACTGGGGCATGTGGACCGACCTGGCCCCGGGCAACTACCAGGTGTGCTTCGGTCAGGTGACCGGCTACGCCGCCCCGGCCTGTGAGGCGGTGACGGTTGCGGCCGGAGCAACCACCCAGGTGACCGGCATCTACAGCCCCTGAGCGGGGTGGGGTGAATCCCCCTCTCCGACCGCCTACGTCGGTCGACTCTCCCTCCAGGGGAGAGTGATCCAGAAAACGCAGCCTGAGGAGCCCAGCGACGAAGACGATTCAAGTTCACTCTGCTCGCTGACTCCCCCTCCGAGGGGGAGTAGTTCCAGAATGATCAGATCGGCGGCTTTGCTCCCAGCTTCTTCTCCGAACCACTCTCCCCTTTGGGGGGAGTCAAACGGCGCAGCCGTTTGGAGGGGGGTTCCGGATTGATCCTTCCCCCCCACCAGCTCGCGTTGCTCGCTGACTCCCCCTCCAGGGGAGAGTGATCCAGAAAGGACAGCCTGAGGAGCGCAGCGACGAAGACGATTGTCGATCGAATCGGACTCCCTAGTATTCCCACTCGAAACCGAAGTGTGAGCCCTGCCATGCCCAACCCAAGACGTGCAACAACGCCCCAGGCGGCACCGGGCGCGGGCGGTGGCAAGTGAGTACCAAGCATCCCGGCGGGGAAGGACCCGCCGAACCGCCCAGTCGAGAGCTTCCCAAGTTCGATCTGGGCGTCTATGCCACCGACCGCGACGACGGTCCACCAGATCCCAACGGTTTTGGGATCAACGGGTTCGCCAGTCGGCTACCGATTCCGTTGATTCTCACCGTCATAGCGACTGTGGCAATAGGGCTGCTCATCCTGTTCGGTGGCTCCAGCAACGGGGACACGGTTGCGGTGCCGGTCACACTGGTCACAACCACCACAGTCGCTCCCACCACCACGGTTGCTCCCACAACGACCGCGGTGACCACGACCACCGTCGCTCCGACCACTACGACACTCCCTCCCACCACCACCACATCGCAGCCGCTTATTGAGCCGTCGGGGAATCCGGTCGAAGTCGCCGACCTCGTCCTGGGCGCATTCGGTATCGGCGAACTGTCACTCGGTAATCCTGCCCCGGCTGTGCTGGGAAGCCTCGCCGCCAGCCTCGGCCAGCCCGACTCCACAGAAGGCCCCTTCGAGTCGGCTGGTGAATCTGGGACATGTGCTGGTGACCAGATCACCCTGTATCGGTGGGGTCCGCTCGCAGTCGTCACTCGGGTGATCTCCGACGGCAGTGAGATCTTTTACGGCTACCGCCTCGAGGGCCGCGGAAGCGATCCGGAGGCAGCGGCGATGGCCATGACCACGCTGAGCGGGCTCCGCATAGGTGACACAGTTGGCCGTGCCAGAAGCCTGTACTCGGCGGTGTTCACCGTGGAAGTGCTGGAGCATCCGACCGAAGGCCCGATCTACGAGATCCGTGAAGATGGCGTTCTGTTGTGGGGTCCCGCCACCTCCACCCGGGACGATGGGATCATCGAAGGCATTTTTGCGCTCGACCCCTGCGGAGGATCGCTCTCGGGGTAAGGGTCGTGGTTGAGGAATCCCCCCCACCAGCTCGCTCCGCTCGCTGACTCCCCCTCCGAGGGGGAGTAGTTCCAGATCTGAACCACTCTCCCCTCTGGGGGGAGTCAAACGGCGCAGCCGTTTGGTGGGGGGTTCTGCTTGATGAATCCGTACAGTGCCCACGCGCTACACGAATGCCAGTTCCCGGCAGTCGGTTGCTCTCGCTCTACGATTGGGTGATGGTCTCCGTCGCGGTCCACGCGTTGGAGGGGGTAGTGCTGGCACTGGTCGCCTACAACGCCATAGTGGCGCTGTGGGCTTGGCCGGCGCCGCGCCGTTCGCCGGTCGGCTCCCGCAGGCGACGCTTTCGGATCCTCATTCCGGCTCATGACGAGGCAACGGTGGTCGGTCGAGTCATCGAGGATCTCGACCTCCAGGAGTACCCGACGGAGCTCGCCACCACATGGGTTATTGCCGACCGCTGCACCGACGCGACTGCAGAAGTCGCCCACAACGCCGGCGCCGTTGTTGACGAACGCACCACCGGCACCGAAAGCAAAGGGAGCGCCCTGCAATGGCATCTGGAGCGCTACCCGTTGCGTGAAGACGAGAACCTGGTGGTCGTGGACGCCGACAACCGGCTCCCCACCGACCTGCTCGCATGCTTTGCCGATGCTCTGGATGACGGCCACCACACCCTCCAGGCGTATCTGGACGTCAGCAACCCAGACGCCTCACTGTTGGCCACCGCCGGGGCAGTCTCCTACTGGGCCAGCAACAGGATGGTCCAACAGGCACGGCGACGTCTCGGATGGTCCGCCGATCTTGGGGGCACCGGCATGTGCTTCAGCAGCGAAGCGGTCCGGCACTCCGGAGGGTTCGCCGACTCGTTGACGGAGGACTCAGAACTCGGCGTTCGTCTGGCTCTGGACGGCATCCCGGTTATGTGGATGCACGAGCTGCGCATCCACGACGAGAAGCCCGAAAGCCTCGGCGTTGCGGTCCGCCAGCGGGCCCGATGGGCGGCCGGCAAACGAGTAGTCGCCCGTCACCATGCCCTCCGACTCATCTGGAGATCACTCACCCGACGCTCCATGGCGCTGTTCGACCTGGCGCTGCGACTCATCCAACCGGGGAGGACATTCCTGGCCCTGCTGTCCGGGGTGGCCCTGCTCGTCACCATTCTCGTCTCGGACCCGGTGCTGTTTCCGACCTGGGTTTGGGCAACCGCGACGGCCATCCAGCTCGGGCTGCCGATCGCATTCCTGATCAGAGACGGAGTGTCCATGCACTACGTGGCACGATTCCCACTGCTCACCCTGCTCGCCGTGCTGTGGATCCCAATCCGAATCACCAGCCGCCTCACATCCGGCTGGTATCACACGCCGCATGGTGGGGATTAGGTCTGGTGGAGGCCCGGAATCCCCCCCACCAGCTCGCTCCGCTCGCTGACTCCCCCTCCAAGGGGGAGTAGTTCCAGAATGAAAAGACCAGACCGCTCAACTTCCTGCCTGACTTCCTGTCCAACAACTCTCCCCTCTGGGGGGAGTCAAACGGCGGAGCCGTTTGGTGGGGGGTTCTGCTCTGACTCAAGGGATCCCCCCCACCAGCTCGCTCCGCTCGCTGACTCCCCCTCCAAGGGGGAGTAGTTCAGATCGGGGGGTTCTTTCCTCTCAGTCGGTCTAGCTCGTCGGATATCTCGCCCACCACGCCGTCCAGATCGCGGATCACATCCCAACTCCAGAACCGCTGCACCGTAAAGCCAACCGACCGCAGAAAGGCGTCGCGCTTTGCGTCATACAGTCCACCGTGCTGCGATCCGTCGGACTCGACGATCAGGTTGTGCTCGAGGCACACAAAGTCCACGATGTAGCGCCCAATCGGATGCTGACGACGGAAGTGGACACCGAGCTCGCCGTTCCGCAAGCACCACCACAGCAGCGTCTCAGCATCGGTCGCGTCGTGCCGCATTCGACGCGCAAACCTTCGCTGCCAACTGGGGACTCTATGGCTTGGCATCCTTCGATCAGTACATCGGGCGGATGGGCGGGTCAATCCCCTTCGGATCCCCCCCACCAGCTCGCTTTGCTCGCTGACTCCCCCTCCAAGGTGGAGTAGTTCAGACTGGCCAACTTCTCTTCTGACCACTCTCCCCTTTGGGGGGAGTCAAACGGCGTAGCCGTTTGGTGGGGGGTTCTGTTCTGAACTTTCCCGCCACCCAATCCTTACCACGGCGTAGGGCTCAGATCGCTTACTATTGGGTACCGCCCATGAAGCTTCGTCATCAAGCCCTGCCGCCGCGGTCCGTTCTGGTGATACTGGGGACCCGTCCCGAGATCATCAAGCTGTCACACGTGATCCGATTGCTCGGTCCGGCCGCCACCATCTTTCACACCGGACAGCATTACGACGTGGGACTCTCCAAAACCCATTTCGAGGCATTCCACCTCCCCGAGCCGGACGGAACACTCGAAGTCGGCGGGCTGACGCGCGGAGCACAGATCGGGCGCGCCGTCGATGGTCTCGAGGCATACCTGCGGAGTTCACCCGCATCGGTTGTGGTGGTACAAGGCGACACCAATTCGGCGCTGGCAGGCGCCATAGCCGCCAACGTCACCGAGACGCCGCTCGTCCACGTCGAGGCCGGGTTGCGCAGCTTCGACCGTCGCATGCCCGAGGAGCACAATCGAGTCCTGGCCGACCACCTGGCCGACTCCTGCTGTGCCCCCACCGACCTCAACAGGTCAAATCTTCTCGCCGAGGGCATCGAGGAGGAGCGGATCACCGTTACCGGCAACACGATCGTCGAGGCGGTCGAGTCACTACTCCCCGAATCCAACGCCCGAGCCGAACTGCTGCGCCGATTTGGGGTCGAACCCGGTCGCTTTGCGCTCACCACATTTCACCGGCCCGAAAACGTCGATGACCCAGAGACTCTGCGCCAGATCCTGCTGGCGCTCCAATCGCTCTCCCTACCGGTGATCTTCCCAATGCATCCCCGCACCGGCCACAGCATCGCCCAGGCCGGTCTGGCACACCTCACCGAAGGAATGCATGTGGTGGAACCTCTCGCCTACCCCGAATTCCTCGGCCTCGCCGCCGAGTCCGCCCTCCTGATCTCCGACTCGGGCGGGCTCCAAGAGGAGGCCTCGATCCTCAAACGCCCGGCACTGGTGGTACGCCGATCAACCGAACGACCGGAGGTGCTCGGGACGTTTGCCAGCATGGTGACAACCGGTCCGGCCGTAGCCGAGGTGGCTCACTCGTGGCTGGCCGACATCGACGAGCGGCACGCCCACCTGGCTCAGGTCGCCAGCCCCTACGGTGATGGCTCGGCGTCGGCCACCACCGTGGACGCCATCGGCGATCTCATCAGCTGATACCCGCTCAGCCGGCGGAATCGACACTGTCCTCGTAGGCGGCGACCACATCCTCAGTAGGGCCGATCATGCGGGCCCTGCCGTGATCCATCCACAGAACGCGGTCGCACATCTGGCGGATCGTCGGCAATGAGTGGGACACCACCACCACACTGCTGCCACTACGGATCATCCGATCGATCCGCCTTTCCGACTTGGTCAGGAACTCCCGATCACCGACCGCCAGGACCTCATCGACCAACAGGATGTCGGCATCGGCGTCGGTGGCAACCGCAAACCCAAGCCGAGCAACCATCCCCGACGAGAACGCCCGCAGCGGGACATCTATGAAGTCATCGAGCCCGGCCCAGGCGATGATCTCGGGGAGTCGCTCCAGCATTGTGGTGCGGGACCGGCCCAGCAAGGCCCCATACAACATCACGTTCTCGCGGGCGCTGGACTCGGGATGGAATCCGGCACCCAGCGCGATCATGGCGGCCAGATTGCCGCGCACCACGACTCGTCCCTCGGTTGGGGGGAGAATCCGAGCGATCAGCTTCACCAGGGTCGTCTTGCCGGCGCCGTTCGGCCCGATCACCCCCAGAACCTCGCCGCGATCCAGTGACAGGTCGATGCCGTCCACGGCCCACAACAACTCGTGGTCCACCTGGCCCTTGAAGAGATGGATGGCGAACTCCTTGAAGGTACCCACCCGCTGCTTGTCGATGCGGTAGGCAAGGCGCACACCGGTGAGATCGATCGCGGTACTCACAGCCGCACCACCACGTCGCGCCAATTACGCGAGAACACCCATACCCCTACGGCGAGAGCCACCACTCCACTCCCCAGGGTCACCCCCAGCGACACCCAGGAGAACGGACCGCCGTACGAGAACGCCCGGAAGATCACAAGGTGGTGGTACACCGGGTTGATCTCGATGACCCACTGCCAACGCTCCGGGATGATGCTGATCGGATAGAAGGTCGCCGAGAGGTACATCACCAGCATCGTCAGAACACGCACGAGGTCGAGAACGTCGTAGAAACGCACCGCCACCGATGCCACCAACAGGCCCAACCCGGCAACGAACATCAACATGGCGACGATGCTGATCGGCACCAGTAGGAAGGTCCACGGCACCCCGACACCCTGAATCAGCAGTATCAGGATGAGCGGAATGAGGCTGATACCGAAGTTGACTGCCGCAGCGATCGCAGCGGCAAACGAAAAGACATCGGGCGGTACGTGCACCTTGGCCAGGATGCCGCGACCGGCCACGATCCCCTCCCCGGCGGCGGTCACCCCCTGCGAAAAGAACCCGGCGTGAAGCACCCCGGCCGTCAAATACACGATGAACGGAGCGCCTCCACCGTCGCGGCTAAAGATCTGCGAGAAGACCAGCCAGAACACGCCGATGGTGAACAACGGGTTGAGCAGTGTCCACCACACGCCCAGAACCGACCGCTTGTAGCGCAGCGTCAGCTCCCTGGCGACCAGCAGCCGCAGCAGGCTGCGGTACTCCCACAGATGGCGCAATTCGGCCAGCGGCAGACGGCGCTGCGATGAGTCGTAGGTCGATACGGCCATTGGAGTCCGCCGGACGGGCGGCCGATGCTACTCCCGACGGTCCGATGCCAGCTCAGTCGGGAACTCGCACCAATCCGAGGTGCTCCAAGCTTGCCAGCAATGGGGCAACCCGAGCATCCCACGAGGCTTCATCTGCTGCGGCCACCATGGCGCGCCGCTCTGCCCGGTCCCGTTCGAGAGCGTGTCCGATGGCCCGAGTGAACTCATCGGCGTCGGCGGCAACCGAGACTCCCACGACGTCGTGGCAGGCCGGTAGCGGGGTCGCCACCACCGGTACTCCCGCGGCCAGATATTCATACATCTTCAAAGGATTGACCGCATTCGTCAGATCGTTCATCCCAAACCAGATCGTCCCCACATCGAACGCCTGGACGTATCCGGCGATCTCGTCACTAGGCCGCTCCCCCAGGAAGCTGACGTTCCCCAACGCCTCCAGGCGTCTCACTCGTCCTCGCACCTCTGGGGCAACCGGTCCGACCACCACGAACCACCACTGCTGGTTCGCACTCGCCACCGACTCGAACAGATCGAAGTCGAACCAGTGCGCCACCGCTCCGTGGTAGCCCACCACCGGACGATCGGCGGGCAGATCGGCCGGATGTGGTTGGGCAGTCCCAAACCGACGGGGGTCCACGCCGTTTTCGACGAGCAACATGTCAGCCCGCTCATCGGAATGCTTGTCGACCAACACCGGGGATGAAGCGATCACAACATCGGCGGCGCTCATCACCACTGAATGGTGGGCTCGCACCCGCCGTTCCTCAGGCATCCCCACTTCCTCAGCGTCAAAGATCGACAGGTCGTCGAGTAGGTCGTATACGACCACCGGGTCCACAAACCGGTCGAACAGGGTGCGCACGCCGGCGTAGTGGGCGTACAGGATCGGGTGATCGCGGGGGACACCCCGCAACGACCGCACGATCCTGATGCCCTCCGGGGTCACACACTCGGCGGAGCGGGAGTCCACGAAGTATGTGGGATGCCCGGCCTCGGCAAGAGCAGCCAGAAGGTACTGGGGCCGCTGTCGCATCGAGGACCACCGCAACCAGGTCGGCAGGTAGACCACCGGGCGCTTGCTCCCCGCAGGCGGTGAGGCGGCCCGAGGGCGCCCCAGAATCGCTTCCAGA
>JAJCYA010000019.1 GCA_029263095.1 Acidimicrobiia bacterium
CGAGCTGGTGGGGAGGAAAGCTCACACCACCCCCCCACCAAACGACTCCGCCGATTGACTTCCACAAAGGGGAGAGTGTCAGAAACACTGAGCCCACTCCCTCTGAACTACTCCACCCTGGAGGGGGAGTCAGCGAGCAAAGCGAGCTGGTGGGGGGGAAAGCTCAGGAACCCCCCACCAAACGCCTACGGCGTTTGACTCCCCCCAAAGGGGAGAGTTGTCAGAAACACTGAGCCCGCTGCGCGCTGTCAACCGTCAGACGTTCTCGCCCATGAAGATCGAGGACACCGACGTGTCTCGGAAGATGGCGCGCAGGGTGTCCGCCAGGCTCGGTGCGATCGACAGCACGGTCAGATTCGGAAGATCCTTGATGTCGTCCGCCAATGGAAGCGTGTTGGTCACCACCACCTCATCGATCGGGGCATTCTTGAGTCGATCGGCGGCCGGCGGAGAGAACACGCCGTGTGTCGCCATCGCTCGGATACTCAGTGCACCACCTTCCTTCAGAAGGTCGGCCGCGGACGTAACCGTGCCGGCGGCGTCGATCATGTCGTCCATGATGATGCAATGACGTCCGGCGACGTCACCGACCACTTGAAGTGCCGCGACAACGTTGAGCTCATCCACAGAACGCCGCTTGTGGACGAACGCGACTTCGGCGTCGAGGCGGCGGGCGTACCGGGAAGCGAGCTTCACCCTGCCGGTATCGGGAGAAACGATCGTGAGGGGGCGATCCACGGCCTTCCTGATGTGCTCCAGGAAGGTTGGAAGGGCCGTGATGTGATCAAAGGGCTTGCGAATGAACCCCTGGATCTGTGCAGAGTGGAGGTCAACCGAGACGATCCGGTCGGCTCCCGAGGCAAGCAGCAAATCACCCATGAGGCGCGCTGTAATCGGTTCGCGCGGTCGGCCCTTCTTGTCCTGACGGGCGTACCCGTAGAAGGGAACCACCGCGGTTATGCGCTTGGCCGAGGCTCGTTCCAGCGCGTCCATCATGATCAACTGCTCCATGATGTGGAAGTTGATCGGGTTGGAGTGGCTCTGCAGCACGAAGCAGTCGGCACCGCGAACGCTCTCCTGGAAGCTGATCGAGATCTCGCCGGATGCGAACACCTTGCGGCTCACATTGCCGACTTCGACCCCGAGAAGCCCCGCCACCTCGGCCGCAAGCTCCGGGTTGGCCGACCCAGTGAACAGCATGAGCCGCTTGCGATTCTTGGCCTGCATCGCGCCCCTATTCGCCTTCCGACTCTGCCAACCGTGCTCGGCGTTCAGCGTAGCCGGGGAGCTCCTTTTGAGACGAACGCTCCACTGCGAGCGCACCCTCGGCAACGTCCTTGGTGATAACCGAACCGGCACCGGTATACGCGTCGTCCCCAATCTCGACCGGGGCCACCAGCATCGTGTCGGATCCGATAAACACCCGATCGCCGATCACCGTCCGGTGCTTCTTGAAACCGTCGTAATTGCAGGTGATCGTGCCCGCCCCGATGTTCGATCCCTCTCCGATTGATGCATCCCCGATGTAGGAGAGATGCGGCACTTTCGATCCCTTGCCGAGTGAGGTCGCCTTGATCTCGACGAACGTGCCGACCTTGGTCGAATCTGCCATCAGGGTGCCAGGACGGAGACTCGCATAGGGGCCGATCTCCACTCCGTCGGCGATCTCCGCTCCGCGCACAACAGAAAACCAGACCTTGCATCCAGAGCCGATTTGGGAGTCGCGCACCACCGTATTGGGGCCGATCTCGCTGTCGGATCCGACACTTGTGTCCCCCTCCAGGTGGGTGCCCGAATACAGCCTCACTCCCGCAGTCAACCGAACCGACGCATCGACGTACACCGACGCCGGGTCCTGCATCCACACCCCGGCCTCCATCCACTCGGCGTTGATGCGACGCCGCATCGCGGCGTCGGCGGCAGCGAGCTGCTCGTGAGTGTTCACTCCCTGGACCTCCTGCGGGTCGGCTCCGGCGACGGCGGCGACGCCTCCCTCCGAGGCCATGGCCGCAATCGCGTCGGGAAGGTAGTACTCCCCTTGCTCGTTGTCGTTGCCGATATCGGCCAGCGTTTCGACGAGACCGGCTCCCTCGAATACATAGGTCGAGACGGCCACTTCCTGGATCTCGCGCTGCGCCTCGTCGGCGTCATCTTCCTCCACAATCCCACGTACCCGATCCCCAACTCGGATCACTCTCCCATACCCGGTGGGGTCCGGTGCAACGGCGGTTAGCAACGTGCACCTGGCATCACCGTCGGCGTGCTCGGCGAGCAAGTTGCGAAGAGTGTCGGCGGTGATAAGTGGGCTGTCTCCAGGGATGACCAGCACGGTGTCGTCCGAAGTGTCACCCATCGCGGCAAGCGCCGTGGTGGCCGCGTGGGCAGTACCGAGTTGCTGATCCTGGACGACCGTCATGACGCCGTCGGGCAACGCGGCTTCGACATCTTCGCCACCGTGGCCCACCACCACGATGACTTCATCGACTCCGGCATCCATTACGGCGGCGGCAACCCACCAGATGATCGGACGGCCCGCGACCGGAAAGACCACCTTGGAGCGGTCGGACCGCATCCGGGTTCCTTTGCCGGCGGCGAGAACAATCGCCCGCACGCTCATGTCTCGATCTCCTCCCCGAGTGGCTGGGGGGACAGGACTCGAACCCGTACCTCGGGGACCAAAACCCCGTGTGCTGCCGGTTACACCACCCCCCAAAAGAGCGGGTCGGGCGAGTGTACCGCCGGCATCAATAACCAAACACAGCAGCGCCCTCTTGCCGATTGCCGATCGCCGTCTCTACTCCACCCCCCACGGCGGTGGCGGGAGCGAACCGTCGGTTCCGGCTTCCCACCCAGCGGGAACCGGCAGCGTTGCAACACTCGATCGAACCCCGCGCACTATCGCGATGGCCTCTGCCGCTTCACCGAACGAGCCAAAGAGCGAGAACAAGGAGGGACCGCTACCCGACATGGCAACCGGCTGGCCCCAGGCGGCAGCGGTATCCCGTACCCAATCACCGAGCTCGGGAGCAAGATCCACTGCCGCGGGCTGAAGGTCATTGACGAGCGGAGCGTGCTCGCGAAGCGAAACCGGGAGATGCCGCGCCTCGACCCCGGGACCTGTTGGCCCTTCGAGTTCGTCCCAACGACGATAGACCGCAGGGGTTGCCAGCTCGAACGGCGGCACGACGATCGCCAGAGCAAAATCGTCCGTAAACGGCAGGCGTTCAACCTCGTCGCCGATTCCCTCGAGGATCGCCAGTCCCCCTGCCAGGCAAAACGGCACATCGGCACCCAGATCGGGCGCCACAGCCACCGCATCGGCCGGTGAGCGACCGAACACTCCGGCTCCCAGGGCAAGGCCGAGGGCAGCATCGGCGCTCCCGCCGCCGAGACCAGCCGCCAGCGCAATGACCTTCTTCAGTTCGAGCCGAACGAAGGGTCGAGATCCGGTGCGCATCGCGGCCACTCCACGCCAAGCCAAGTTGTCCTCGCCGGCAGCGAGATCGGCTCCTCGGACGACGAACACATCGTCGTCCTCCACCAGGTCGAGCGACATCTCATCGCCCCACTCAACGGACTGGGCCAACGATCGGATCGTGTGCATCCCGTCGTCACGAGGTGCTCGAACCCGAAGACTCAGGTTGATCTTTGCAAAGGCTCGACCCTTCACGCCAACTCCGCCAATCGGAGGTAGTCGGTGGGAGACAACGCTTCCGCCCGCATCGTCGGTTCGATTCCTGCCCGCTCGATGACACCCGGAGCGAACCGATCTCGTAGCGATGAGCGGATCATCTTGCGTCGCTGCCCGAAAGCGACACCGGCGATTTCGATGGCGGTCTCCGCAAGGGGGTGAGGTGTCTTCCTCTCGATCAATGCCACCGAAGATTCCACCTTCGGCGGCGGCACGAACAGATGAGGGGCCACGCGGAGCACGACCTCGATCCTCCCGTGGAGCGCAACCACCACGGATGGCACGCCGTAGTCACGCGACCCGGGGGAGGCGGCAAAGCGCTGAACGGCTTCGCGCTGCAACATCACGACGATCGTCTCGATCACAGGCACGTGGCGGAGCACGTCAAGGACGATTGGTGTCCCCACGTTGTAGGGAAGATTGGCGACCAGCGCCCAGCCACCCCCGGATAACTCGTCAGCAAAGTCGACCGTGGCGGCATCGGCAAAACGCACATCGGCGCGGTCTCCAACCGTCTCATCGAGCACCGGTCGTAGCCCTGCGTCAACCTCGTAGGCGATCACGTCGCCACCGGCGTCGGCCAAAGCCCGAGTCAGCGTCCCGGCACCCGCCCCGACTTCGAGCACCTTCGACCCGGACCGCACCCCGGCGATTTCGACGATTCTGCGCACAACATTCGGCTCCGTAAGAAAGTGCTGTCCGAGCGACTTTCGGAGTCGGACTCCGTGGCGCTCCAGCAGCGCCACCGTCTGGGCCCTTCCGAGAGGATCAGCCACGGAACACCCGGGTCGCCTCAGCCGTCGTGAGCCGCGCGACCTCATCCACCGACACGCCCCACACGTCGGCCAGCGCACCCCCGACCGAAACGACGTTTGCCGGCTCATTGGGGAGTGCCCTATCTGGAGGAGGGGTCAGGTACGGCGTATCCGTCTCGATCATCGTGCGCTCTCTGGGAACAACGGCTGCGGCTCGGCGAACGGTATCTCCCCCCACGAACGTGACGGGTCCGGCGAACGAGAAGGTCACCCCGAGACCGTCGAACCGCTTCGTCCACTTCGGGCCGCCGGTCCAACAGTGGAGTACCACCCGCTCGTGGCCTGAGCGTTCGATGTCCTCATAGACCTCAGTGAATGCGTCCCGACAGTGAACGATGACCGGTTTGTCCAGATCCCGCGCCAAACCGAGCTGATCTCGAAACGCCTGTCGCTGAGCATCACGAGGCGAGAGATTGCGATAGAAATCGAGTCCGCACTCACCGATCGCGGATGCCTCGGCGGCCAGCGCCTCAATCGCGTCCCGTTGTCCCGGCCACTCGGACGCCTCATGGGGGTGGAGTCCGGCCGTCGCCAGCACGACGCCCGGGTGAGCAGCCGCAAGGCGAGCCGACTCCGCCGATCCCTCTGCATCGGTGCCGGGGCATACGACCCATTCGACCCCCACAGCGCGTGCTCTCTCCAGCAGGTCTGCCGGCTCGCGCTCGGACATGTGGAGGTGGCAGTGGCTATCGACCCAGGTGGTCACGCCTTGATCCGCGGGAAGAGGGCGTCTCCCTTGACCACCGGAAGTCCTCCGGGGTATCCGCCCCACTGCGTGGCACCAGGCAGCCTGGCGTCGCCCGGTGACCCGGCGAGACCGATGCGCTCCCAGATCGTGTCCGAAGACGCCGGGATGGCCGGGTAGGCGAGGATGGCGACGATCCGAAGTACTTCGAGAGCATCGCCCATGATCCGCTCCAGATCTGCTCCAGGTTCCATCTTCCACGGCTCGTGATTCTCGAGATGCGAGTTGGCAGCTCCGATCAACCGCCACGTCTCCTCCAGGGCGATCGAAGGTGCGACTCGTCCCCATGCCGTCGTTGCAGCATCGAGCGCGACGGTCGCCTTCTCGCCGAGCGCGCTGTTGGGATCGGGTGCCGGGCCCACTCCGCCGCATTTGGTGCCGACGACCGTGGCGACCCTGGACAGGAGGTTGCCGAGATTGTTGGCGAGATCCGCGTTGTAGCGCGCCACCATCCCCTCGTACGAAAAAGCACCGTCGGGTCCGAATGGCTGGTCCCGCAAGAAGTGATACCGATATCCATCGACCCCGAAGTCCGCCACCAGGTCGGCGGGTGCGATCTGATTGAGTGCGGTCTTTGACATCTTCTCGCCACCGACCGTCAAGAAACCGTGGACCAACACACTGGTCGGCGGCTCGATGCCGGCGCTCATCAGCATCGCCGGCCAGTAAATGCAATGGAACCGGAGGATGTCCTTACCAATCATGTGAACCGCGGGCCACATGTCACCAAACCGTGCCTCATCGTCGGGGAATCCCGCGGCCGTCAGGTAGTTCGTAAGGGCGTCAAACCACACGTACGTGACATGGCTCGCGTCCCACGGCAAGGGGATACCCCAATCGATCGAGGTACGGCTGATCGAAAAGTCGCGCAAACCCTGCCGTATGAAGCCGAGCGCCTCATTGCGGCGGATCGTCGGTTGCACAAAGCCGGAATGTGACTCGTACCAGTCGAGCAGGGGTTGCTCGTACTTGCTCAGCTTGAAGAAGTAGTTCTCCTCCTTCATCTCGATCACCTTGCGACCCTGGCGCTCCAATTCCGGGACCTCGTCTGGCGTGACATACGCCTCGTCGGCCACCGAGTACAGACCCTCGTAGTGACCCAGATAGATGTCTCCGTTGTCGTAGCACCGCTGGAGCACTTCCTTCACAGCTGCGTAGTGCCGCGGCTCGGTGGTTCTGATGAAGTCGTCGTTGGAGATGTTGAGCAGATCCCAAATCTCTCGGAAACGAACAACGGTGCGATCGGCCCACTCCTTGGGGGTGACTCCGTTCGCCTCAGCCGCTTGCTGGACCTTTAGGCCGTGCTCGTCGGTGCCGGTCAGAAAGAACGTTTCCTCACCGCACAGCCGGTGCCAACGCGCCAACGCATCAGCGGTGACCGTGGTGTACGCATTCCCAATGTGCGGCACATCGTTGACGTAGTAGATCGGAGTGGTGAGGTATCGCATGGCCGGGGAGCAGCGTAGCGTTGGCATCTCTCGGATCTACCCCAGGTCCACACACCGCAAGGCGGTCGCGATGTATACTCGCCGCGTTTGCGCGGGTGTACGTCGCCGTGGCGGTCTACCCGTGTGCAAAACGAGCCGCGACATAAGGGAATAGGGGTGCCATGACCACCGGCATTGTGCGTAAGATCGACGATCTCGGACGGATCGTGATCCCAGCAGAGATGAGACGGGTGCTGGGAATCAAAGAAGGTGACGAGTTGGAGATCACACTCGACGGCAATCACGTCGAGATTCGACCCCGGATCCCCACGATCGTCCACGAATTCTCGCTCGACGCCGCCGAGCCAATGACCATCGACGGCATGACGGTTGATCTCGCTCCCGGCGAGTACATCGTCGAAAGACTTCGGAGAAGTCGCGACTAGTAGCGGCCGCTAGAGCGGCATTACCCGACAGACTCCGGGCGGTCTATGACCGCCTCATAGAGCGCTCTTCTACTCACTCCGATTTCAGCCGCCACTCGCCTGACGGCCACGGATGGTCGCTCCCCACCTCCAATAGCCGCCACTGCCATTTCGATCGCGCTATCGAGATTTGGTTCTAGAGGCGCTCCACCGGCGATCACGACCGTCACCTCACCCTTGACCGAACGCTCCGACCAATACTCGACGCCTTCGGCGACCGTCCCCCTCCAAACTTCTTCGTGCAGTTTGGTCATCTCCCGGCAAACGACACAGGTTCTCTCGCCGACGTGCAAGGCCAGGTCCCTGAGATCCGCTGCCAAACGGCTCGGCGCACAGAACAGGACGGTCGTGCAGTCCTGGCGGACGATGGCCTCGATCCGCCTCGTACGAGCACCGCCCTTGCGGGGAAGGAACCCCTCAAAGAAGAACCGATCGCCCGACTCGCCGCTCAGAGCGATCGCCAGAGTCACCGCACTCGGTCCGGGAATTCCGGTCACGATGGCACCGACCTCGATGGCGGCACGAACGGCCGTCACCCCCGGATCGGCCACCGACGGCGTCCCGGCATCGGTGAGCAGGGCGACCGTATCCCCGTTGGAGAGACGAATGCCGATCTCAGCTGCTCGCTCGTTCTCGTTTCCGACAAAGAATGAGCGGACCGGCCTGTCCACTCCCAGATGCCGAAGCAGAGTGCGGGCGCGCCGGGTGTCCTCGGCGTAGATCATTGCTGCCGACGCGAGACCCTCCGCCAAGCGAGGCGGGGCGTCTGCGAGATTCCCGATGGGTCCCGCGCACAGAATCAGTGTTCCGACCACGACACGAGCCTATTCGGCGCAACCACCAAACTCTGCCGAGGCCGGGCTGCTCCGGCGGGCATCTCTGCGATCCATCGAGCATCGCGACAGAATGCAATACGCCGAGGAGAGAGAGTCCCCGTCCGGGTGACGACCCCCGTCGGATCTATCGCGACAAACTCGATCTCCGACAGCAATCCGAACCCATGGACGCATCGGGTACGCATAAGTATCCCCAATGGACCTGGGACCGGGGCCAGACCCCGAAGTTTCTCCGATCTGGTGCGGGCCAGGCGCAGCGGGGGTGACTGCCACCCCTCGCCGACCAGTCGAACCGCTGCCGAGTGGCGCCGCCCTGGGTCCCTGGTACGCTCCCCGCCCATGGCCAAGGCAAAACGCCGTCGCATCCGCGCCCGTCGCAAGAAGGCGAACCACGGCCGTCGTCCCAACGCGGGCCGCGGCAAGTAGCCCGCGCTCTTCTTCGTTCGACGCCTGAGGGTCAGTCGCGCCCACGACAAGGCTCTACGCATTCGGCATTGGGCACCTAGTCACCCCCAATCCCTATCACCTAATCCCCAACGATTGAAGGGCCCCGCAGGGCCCTTCAAATCACAATTCGCCGCTAGGTCTGGCTAGTTGCCGCCCATCCCGGGAAGGTCGAGACCGGCATCCTTCATGGACGTGAAGGCTCCGAAGGTGACGACTGCTGATGCAGCAACGCCCACGAACAGTCCGTACTTGACGAAATCAGTCTCGGTGAGCCAGCGGAGCACGATGAGTACCGTCCCGGCCGCCCCGAGGATAGTTGCCAGCTGCTCGGGCTTGAACTGCCCGGCCTCGACGTCCTTCGTTCCCATGGCCTTGAGAAGCAGTATCGCCGCGCCGGCGATGGCGAGGATTGACCCGCCCCAGGCGAGGAATTCAGCATCGAAAGCGTTCAGGTTGAAGCCGAGCGTGCCGTACCACGGCAGGAATAGATTGATGATGAGAATTGCACCGCCGATGAGAGCCATCTTGGCGCCGTTCGAGAGCTTGCTGAAGTCCATGATCCCCCGATCAGGTTGATTGCCAGCCTTGGCGGATCATTCTGGCACGCCCGCAGCCAACCTGCCACGCCTGACGGGATCCGAAGCAGACCTAACCCGAATCGAGCGCCGACTGGAGCTGCGTCGCCAGGCGCGATCCGATGACGGGATCGCCGGCCGCAACGAGAAGCACCTCCGCTTCGTCGCGCTCGATGAATGCGTAATCGGCTCCCGGAGTAAACGTCGTGCCACGCTGCGTGGTGGGGCCGGACCCTATGGCCATGCTCTCTCGCAACGATGCCGCGAGCGACTCAGCCATCTCCTCGGCATCGCGTGGTGTGTCGCCCACGAACAGGTAGGCGAACGCCACCTCGCTGCCATTCCAGTAGATCCGGTACTGATCGCCGCCCCATCCTGTGGCGGCGACGATGGCCTCTCCGGGGTCGACTCCGTCGAGAAGATACAGCTCGAGATTCCACTCTCCCCATTCACCTTCTTCGACCACCTCGTAGCCCTCGAGGGTGATTTCGGGGAGAGCGGCCTGAAGCGGCGGCTGCCTGGTGAAGTAGGAGTTGGGGTGGATGATGTGCTCAGACGTCGTCGGCAGCAGCGTGTACGCCTGATTGAGTCCTGAAATGCCGAGATCGGTGATCAGATGATCTGCGAAGGCAAACCCTGCGTCGTATGGCCAAGTGAGATCCTCGTTGAACCACGCCGGGAGCGAGTCGGAGATGCTGGTGTCCACTGCCAGCGATTCCTGGACTGCGTCCACCTGCTCCGAGCTCGGCAGGGTCTGCAAGTACGCGATCTGGAAGTAGGTGGCGTCTCCCTCAGCGAGCGCCTGGATCGCCGCCGCCTCGTGATATCGCTCCTCATCAACCAGAGCCTCGAGCTTGTCACCGAAACCGAAGTGCTGGTCGGTGAGCGCGTGGATCAGCTCGTGCACAACAATGGTCTTCGTCAACGGTCCGAGAACGTCATCTCCCCCAACCACCATTTCGTCGGTCTCGAAGTCGTAGAAACCCGCCGTCGCCGCGGTGTACAGATCGGTGTAGGCCTGAAGAAGGTCGACCGATCCGTCCAACAGACCTAGCAGCTCAAACAGACGCTGCGTCACGAACGCCTCGTCGGGGTCGAGATCCTCCTCCAGCCGGCGACGAAACCGGTCTGCGAGATCGTCGGAGGACACGATGACGATCGTTGGGGGCTCGATGAAGGTCAACCCGCGAATGTCCTCGGCAGCTGTGATCAGGAAGTCGAGCTCGTCTTCCAAACCGGCGGCGTCGGGCGAATCGCCACCGCAGGAGGTGGCCAGGATCATAAGAACGAGGAGGGGCGCCAAGAACCGTCGCATCAGGTGAGGTTAGGGAGACATCGCAGTATTCGAGTGAATAACGCTCTCACGGCTCCGCGTGCGATCAAGTGTCTTCAACGGCCCCAAAGGCTCCCAGCAGAAGGGGCGTGACCGACTCGGTCGCTTCGTCCGCATCGAGCGCACCGTCGCCCAGCAGTCGGACCATGGCCACCTGCCAGATAGCTCCCTGCAAAAAGGTCATGGCGGTTGTGACATCGGTGATCTGCAACGCGCCGGAATCGACACCCTCTTCGAGCAGATGGCGCAGTGGAGCCATGACCACCTCTTCGGCGTGCAGCAACACCTCACCGAAAGCTTCGGGGTTCTGGAGTGCGGTGGGCATCTCCAAGCAGAGCGCCGGCTGGCGTGCCATCCCGGCAAAGACAGCGTGGACAATCCCGCGCAGACGTTCAGGTACCGACCCCTCCTGGGCCGCCGCCTTCTCTATCGCGGCCGCGACCGCAGTGACCTTGTCGTCGAGTAGGAACGCGACAAGGTCCTCCTTCCCAGAGAAGTAGTAGTACAGCGTCGCCCGGGCGACACCCGCCTCACGGGCCATGTCATCGATCGATAGGTCGACGCCGACCGTGCCAAGACGTGATGACGCCTCGAGCAGCTTGGCAGCGAGATCGTCGGGTGGCCTCTTCATCGCGTTCCCATCGTAGAAGCAAGATCCGGGAATAGACATACATCTAAAACCGTACTTATATCTAAACAACTGTCGAGGCGGGTTGCATTCCCGCCCAGAGGAGGAAACAACGTGGGCAACTCTGGATCTACGGTCGGCACGGGGGTCCCCCGCCGCTGGCTCATCCTGGCGGTGATGTCTGTGGGCACACTCATCGTGTTCATCGACAACACCGTTGTGAACACGGCGCTACCCGCCATCTCAGTAGACCTCGGGGCATCGACATCGACGCTGCAGTGGGTCGTCAATGCCTATGTGTTGATCCTGGCGGGACTACTCCTGCTGGGTGGATCGCTGGGCGACAGGTTTGGACGTAGGCGGTGGATGATCGTCGGACTAGTCGTGTTCGGAGCGGGCTCGGTGGGCGGGGGGCTCGCCGGATCGGCAGCGGCGCTCATCACGGCGCGTGCAGTCCAAGGCGTGGGGGCCGCTCTCGTCCTGCCGGCGACGCTGTCGATCATCACGAACTCGTTTCCACGACACGAACGCGCCAAGGCGATAGCCGTTTGGACCGCGGTCGGTGGACTCGGTGTCGGCATCGGGCCCGTACTCGGCGGCTACCTGGTGGACACGCTCAGCTGGTCGGCCGTGTTCTGGCTGCATGTTCCGGTTGTGGCGCTGGCACTCGCCGGGATGGCCCTGGTACCCGAGTCGCGAGACGAGCGCAACCTTCCGCTCGACCTGCCCGGAGCGATCCTGGCCACCAGCGGACTCATCGCCCTCGTCTTCGGAATCATCCAGGGGGGAGAGGTAGGTTGGCTGACCGGCGAGATCCTCCTGGCATTCGGACTTGCCACGATCCTGCTCGGCGCCTTCACCATCGTCGAACTCCGATCCGACCACCCGATGCTGCCGCTGAAGTTCTTCCGGCAGAAGGACTTCACAGGCGCTGTGCTGACAATCGGACTCATCCTGTTCGGAATGCTCGTCACGTTCTTCTTTCTCACGCAATTCCTTCAGATCGTGCAGGGACGATCGGCGTTGGCGGCCGGTCTGCTGGTAATCCCGGTGTCGGTGGCGATGATGTTCGGGGCGCCGCTGTCGGGAAGACTGATGGACACAATCGGCCCCCGCTACCTAGTCCTCGCCATGACCACCGCGATGGTCACCGGGGTGCTGATGCTCACCGGACTGGAAGCCACCAGCGGCACCGCGGCTGTGATCGTGCCGCTAGCGATCTTCGGCTTCGGGGCCGGACTCGGGATGCCCGCCTTGACCGACACGGTGATGGCGGCCGTTCCGGAGACCGACGCCGGGATCGGATCTGCCGTGAATGACGTCAGTCGTGAACTCGGCGGGGCTCTCGGTGTCGCCACGGTCGGTTCGATCGTCTCCAGCCTGTACCACTCCAATGTCCAGACCTCGCTCGTCGGGACCGGGCTCCCATCGGAAGTCATCGACCTGGCGAGCGAGTCGATCGGTGTCGCCACGATCGCGGCGCAATCGCTCCCGGGCGATGCCGCCCTGACGGTGCGCGAAGCTGCCACGGGTGCATTCATCGACGCCATGAGCACCGGCTTTCGAGTATCCGCGGCCATCCTTCTCGGAGCCGTAGTGATTGCCTACACACTCATTCCGCGCAGAATGCGCGCCGTACAAGCAAGCACACGATCCGTCGATGCGCCCCTCGGCGTCGCGACGGCCCCAGCAACCGCCTGACTCTCGGATGCCGCTAAGGGGGACCCGCGCCCGCGGGTCCCCCTTTTGGCGATGCAGGCGCTTCGTGCTAGTAACACCTGTGCAAACGGGGGTACGTCGTTGGCTGGCACGCGATCGATCACGATCTACGGCACAGTCATGGGGACGCGCCCCGAAGACGGCACTGTCGTGCACCGGGTCGAAGGCACCGACCCCGGAGGCGGCCGGATTGAACTCGACGTGGTAGCCCGAAAGCACCATCGGGGGTCCGTCAAAGTGACGTGGGATCCGAGCGGCCAAGCGGAACCGAGATTCCCCTCGGAGATGTCTTGGACCACGCTCATCCTGCCCGTGGTCATCATCACCGTCATCGTCCTCGGCGGGTGGTTGCTCTTCGGATAGCAGA
Organism: Acidimicrobiia bacterium; assembly: GCA_029263095.1. Taxonomy (GTDB): domain Bacteria; phylum Actinomycetota; class Acidimicrobiia; order Spongiisociales; family UBA11373; genus JACZWZ01. Next base: position 13,069 of record JAJCYA010000019.1, read on the forward strand.
TCGCACCAGACCCTCCCCATTCGATGCCGTCGGGATGTAACACACAGCGCCGAGCGGATTCGGGACCGAACAGGGCCCGAAACACGCCGAGCCCTTCACCCCAACACCAACACCGGCAACACAGCTCCGAGCGCCCCGGAACTCCCGATTCACACCGGACCACCCAAACACGAGCCAACGAGGCCCACAGCCGACATACAATCCCCCTCCCCCGGGGGTGTAGCTCAGTTCGGCAGAGCACTACGTTCGCAACGTAGGGGTCACGGGTTCAAATCCCGTCACCTCCACCGGATCTCACCGTTCAGGCCCCATTCGGGCCCGAACGGATCGACGAGGCTCAAGCAAGGCTCGTGTTGCGAGTGCTACCTGCCTACGAGCGAACCTGCCGGACCGGTCAGATAGGTCCACTGCGGTAACCCAGGAGCTGGGCGCATAAGGCTCAAATCCCGTCACCTCCACCGGAGCCATACGAGACCCAGAAGAACGAGACCCCCGCAAGTGCGGGGGTCTCGTTGCAGTTTGTACTCGGGTGCTAGCTGACCGAGTCGGCCAGAGCTTTCTCCACCTCGAGGTCTCCGACCTTCTCTTCCCGGCTCACCCAAACAAGGCCCAGCCCGGAGAGGATTGCCATTCCGCCGATCGCGGCAAACGCTGCTGCGATCGCCAGACCGATCTGGAGGACCGAGTGTGTCACGGTCCCGACACCCAACTCGGCGAAGAGGCCGTGAGCGGTTCCGCTCCATGCCTGCGACCGGGCGGGACCCTCGAGCGGATGGCTGCGGTTGAAGTCGGTCCAGTAACGGCCGTCCACTTCAAACTCGTAGGTCCCAGCGGCGAAGACTTCTCCGTCGTACTCGACGTCCTCTGCCAACACGACTGTCTGCGTCCCGTGGAGGACGTGGTAGCCGATCGTGGCCATCTGATACATGTACTCCGTGGCAGTGTTGACCAGCGGATCGGCGGGGTCGAGATCGCCCCCTACGACGTTGAAGCCCCACTCATCGGTCAGCAGCGTCATGATCGCTTCGGCACCCTCAGTGGTACCGCGGTCAATCAGCTGGCCGTCCTCGTTGTAGCTGAGGGTCACGTTCTGAGCCTCGCTAAACGTTTGCAGCGACGTATACCCATCCTGCACCTTGGCGTAGGCGACACCCGCGGCGACCACGAATATCAGCCCGATCACTGCCAGCACGATTCCGACTGTTTGCAGCCGATTTCGCTTCATCCGATTCTCCTTGCTTGCTATGTGAGATCGTTCCCTACAGAGGAGTTCACGATCTTTGTGAAAGATTTCACAATCTCTTGTGATTTGTTTCACAATCATTTCGCAAATCGTCGATACCCGATAGGGGCCTTGGTCCCAAGGCTTGGGCCGAAGGGCCGGGGAGGGTTCGACCGATTACTGGCAGGTGCCTACATCAGACGAGGCCAATGGGAGGCGCCCTCGACTATCCGACGTCGCTGAGCACCGAGGTGTCGGCCAGCTCGTGGATCGCCTCGGCGAATTGATTTAGCACCGCGCGCCGCATGCAATACCAGGTTCTCGGGCCATCGCGGGTTGCGGTCAGCAAGTCCGCCTCGCGCAGGAGGCGGAGGTGCTCCGAGATGGTGGACTGCGCCAGGTCGAATTCGGCAACGATCTCTCGGGCGATGTGAGGTTGACACTCGAGAAACTGCTGGAGGATCTTGATGCGCGCCGGATGGGCCAAGGCCTTTGCGATCTCGGCAATGCGTTCCTCACTGAGTGGAACCGGCTCCGGTACATCTGCCTGCCCGCATTGCGGCGGAAACAGTTCGCCCATCGAACCCTCCATCGGTGGCTCGCAATACGCTTGTGAAAGCTTTCACAAGATGCCCTGCGTCGCTCATCGTCGATAGGGGCATTGGACCCAATGAGTGGACGGTCGAAGGTTCTCCCCCGCTCGGCTCGCCAGATTGCGGGAACGTGCGCCTGTTAGGCCAGCTCCGCTTCTTCCGGAGTAGCTTCTACTCCCCGGAGCGCCGCAGGTCGGCTCGCAAACGTTCCTGCACCATCGTGGTCGTGAGATCGGATCGGCTCCGCTCGGCGAGCGCCCGTGCAACGTCGGTGGTGCGACGCAACCCGCCCGTCATGCCATCGGGATAGTCGAGCGATGCCAAGAGCTCAATGACGGCGTCCATCACTCCGAGAGCGTTCTCTCCTCCGTCAAGATCGCCTGCTCGGAGCAGGTCGAGCATCCGACGTCGCATCTCACCCACGGCCTCACCGAGACCATTGAGATAGGCCGGCACCGCTACTCCGAGATCGCCGGGACCGGGGACATCGGAACCAACTCCGAGGGCGGCGGTGAGACGAGCCTCGGCGTACTCCTTGGCCGCATCATGGACGAAGCCGGCATGAAGGATGCCGGGAAACTCTGTGAGGACGGCGACGGTTTCGGCGAGCAGCTCCCCGGCCTCACTCATCAGCGTCTCAGCTTTCGAATCCTCGCCACGGTGGAGTGATCGGATCGCATTCGCGGACAGTCGGATCACCCTGCGACAGTTGGGGAGACCGACCTCCCTGGCCCGATATGTGGAGTCGAGCACGTCGCTGACCTCGTCGCGAATCGCGTCAAGATCCATCAGCGACGAACCGGCACCTCGTGCCCGATCACCTGAGGTCGCGCGGTGAACGCACCGCGATCGTCCTGGGCCTGTTTGATCTGCAGCAGCAGCGCCACGTAGCCGGCAATCAACAAGTCGAAGACCAGGTTGATGATGAGGAACATCGTCGAGCCGGTAAAGATCGCCGCTGCCAGAGTGAGCGGAGCAGCAGCAACCAAAACAATCAGCGCCAGCCTGCGACGCGCCAGCACCCGCTCTCGCTCCCCGGCCATGGCGAGATCGCTGGTGGATACCGCCGGTCGGTTTCGCTGTCTCGGATCGGTCATCGACCTCTCCCTCTTCGTCGCGTCTCCCCAGAATACGGATGAGAACCACCCAGTGGAGCGGAATCTCCACCCCGAGTCCCGTTATTACCAGATATCGGACCGGAACGCCCCTACCCGAAGCGCTATCTCTAGTGCCGTGAAGGCCTTTCTAGGAGCAGTTCCACGGCATGAATCAGGGCCGGACCAACGACCGTGAGCGACTCGGCTACACCCGCCACCGATCCCGGAAGATTGATGATGAGCGTCTCAGCAACGACGCCGCTAACTCCACGCGACAGCATCCCGTGCGGATTCGACCCGAACGTCGAGCTGCGAATCGCCTCAGCTAGTCCGGGAGCCTCCCGCTCGATAACGCGTCGAGTGGCTTCGGGCGTCAAATCCCTCCGGGTCATACCCGTCCCCCCTGTCGTCACCACAAGACTCGCTCCCGCGGCGACTGCTTCATACAAGGCCGCCTCGACCGATTCCACACCGTCCGGGACAACGACCACTTCAACGACAAACCCGAGGTCAGTGAGCGCAGCCATCGCCGTCGGTCCGCTGCGGTCCTCGGCCTCCCCCCGGCTGACCCGATCGGAGACCGTCACGACCCTCGCTCTCAACGCTCCCATCGACCGCTTGCTCCTCCCGACTTTCGCAACAGGCGAATGGGGCCGATCTCGGCGCCTCTCTCCAGTCCCTTGACCATGTCATAGAGCGTGAGCGCTCCCACCGATGCACCGGTGACTGCCTCCATCTCGACACCGGTGCGATCGGTCGTCCGAACGGTGACAACCAGACGCACCCCGACATCGACCTGATCGATTCCGACTTCCACGGCAGAAAGTGCCAGCGGATGGCACAGCGGGATCAACTCGGCGGTGCGCTTCGCCGCTTGGATCGCAGCCACCCGGGCGACGGCAATGGCATCTCCCTTGGGAAGAGTTCCATCGAACAGGGCGATCCGAGTCGGTTCGGACAGGATCACGAACGCCTCAGCGACCGCCTCCCGATCAGTTGATGCTTTGGCACCGACGTCGACCATCCGGGCATTCCCATGCTCATCGAGATGCGTCAACTCATCCACCGAGCACCTCCTCGCGAGTTCTCACCTCGGGACTTCGAAACCACTCCAATTCGACGGTAGCGCCTGCCGCCACCTCACCCGCTCCTACCGGCACGACCGCAAAGGCATCTGCCGCAGCGAGCGCGCTCAAGACATTGGATCCCTGCCCACCAGACGGTGCGACCGTCATTCCCTTCGGTCCATACTCGACTCGAACCCTCACAAAGACGGTCTTGGCGGGATTGGTCGTGATCGAGGTATTGAGAACTGCCACGCTCCTCCTCCGAAACAAGCGAGCCGCACCCATCCGGGCCAACAACGCAGGGCGGACGAACTGCTCGAAAGCCACCATCACCGAGACCGGATTCCCTGGAAGACCAAACAGGGGCGTGTCACCGAGGAAGCCAAATGCGAATGGCTTTGCAGGCTGCATGGCGACCTTCCAGAAATCGACCCGTCCCAATTCTGTGAGGACCTGCTTCACGAGGTCGTACTCCCCCATTGAGACGCCGCCACTAGTCAATACCGCATCTGCGTTCGATGCCGCCTCGCCGAGCACCGAGCGAAGCAATCGGGCATCGTCCGGAACGATGCCGAGATCGAGCACCTCGACCCCCAACTCGGTGAGCAATCCAATCAACATCGGACGATTCGAGTCGTGGATCGCACCCGGACGCAATGCCGGTGCTTCGACTGAAACAAGCTCGTCACCCGTTGACAGCACGGCAACCGTTGGGCGTGCCACTACCAATGGCTCGCCGGCGCCAACCGACGCCAGCAATCCGAGATGCATCGGATTGATCCGGGTACCGGCAGTCAGGACCGTCGCACCGCACTCGACATCGCCTCCAGCCCTGCGCACATGGTCACCCGAGTTCGCCGGTGTCAACAAGGTCACCTTGCCAGCCTCGCGACTCTCAGAATCCTCGACGATGACCACCGCATCGGCACCTTGGGGCATGGGCGCTCCAGTCATGATCTTGATGGCGGTTCCTGCCGCAACAACGGACCGGGCAACACTCCCAGCCGGTAAGTCCTCTACGACCGTCAGAGTGACCGGAACCGATGAGACATCGACAGCGCGCACCGCGAATCCATCCATGCCGGAATTCGCAAAGGGCGGCACGGCATGCGGAGCCACCACATCGTCTGCCAGCACCAAACCGAGGCACTCACCAAGAGGCGCCGACGCGGCCGGGAGCTTCGTCATAGCCGCCAGAACCTCTCGCTGCGCATCGACAAGCGACCTCATGTGGAATCACTCTCGACCGTGTGCTCGGCTCCGCTCAAGAGCCGTCTGATGTTGCCGTGGTGTCTGGCGATGACCAGCGCGGCCGTTGCTGCGGCCCAAACCAACGACCACTGGCGATGGCCAAAAGCTGCGTAGGCAGGTACGAACGCAGACACCACTACCAGCGACGCCACCGATGCTCGCCTGGTGAGCCAAACCAGCAACCCCCAAGCGAGCAGCATTGCCACACCGAGCAGCGGCTCCAGCCAGAGAGTCAAACCCGCAGCGGTGGCAACGCCCTTGCCCCCGCGAAAGCCATGCCAAACGGGAAAACAGTGACCGAGAACCGCGGCCGCACCTGCGGCAAAGCCGGTGGGCTCGCCGACGATGAGATCCCCCATGGCGGCGGCTCCAATGCCCTTGCCTATGTCACCCAGCACCACGAGAGCCGCGGTCCCGCGACCCATGCTGCGCAACACGTTGCTGGCCCCGGGATTCCCGCTCCCCATCGAGTAGATGTCGACACCCCGCATCCGCGCAATGACCACGCCGAAATCCATGCTTCCAATCAGATACCCGGTGGCCACCACGGCGACAGTCGTTCCGTCCATCGGCACGAGTCTAGGAATCGGTCGCGGCACCCTACGATGGTCACCCCCGTTTCAAGGAGTGACGTGATTGGTGTGTTCGGTGGCTCAGGTTTCTATGAGTTCCTAGACGACGCCTCCCCCGCGCCCGTTCCGACGCCCTACGGGCCTCCAGCGGCAGACCCCATGTTGGGGACGGTCGAAGGCGCCGAGGTCGTCTTCATCCCCCGCCACGGCCGCCAGCACCAGTTCCCGCCGCACAAGGTTCCATACCGGGCCAACGTGCATGCAATGCGTACGCTGGGCGTGGATCGCATCATCGGTCCGTCGGCCGTCGGATCTCTCCAGCTCGACTACGAGCCAGGCCACTTCGCCGTTCCCGACCAACTACTCGACCGAACCTGGGGGCGGGAGCACACCTTTTACGACGGACCCGACATCGAGCACCTCTCCTACGCCGATCCCTATCACGAAGGAATGCGTTCGCTGGCCGTTGACGGGATGCGTGCCACCGGAGCCACCGTCCACGACGGCGGAACGGTCGTGATCATCCAAGGACCCCGCTTCTCCACCAGAGCCGAGAGCAAGTGGTTTGCGTCCAACGGGTGGGAGCTCGTCAACATGACCCAAATCCCTGAGGCGTCATTGTCGGCAGAGGCAGGGATCCCCTACGTCAACATTTCGCTGATCACCGACTACGACGTGGGAGTAGACGGGGGCGCCCCTGTGACCCATGAAGAGGTCCTCAAGCGATTCGAAGAGTCCTCGGCGATACTCCAGGACGGAATCCGCAACATGATTCCGGCGCTGGACGCAGCCGATCTGACCGACGGCTGAGAGACGCCACCGGTCCAGAGCCAGACAACGACCACCCTTTGCCAAGGACGGCTCGCATTCGAGGAACGACGGCAGGTCCGAATTCGAACCACCGCGACGACAAGTGTGAGTGCCGCCGGCCGACGATACTCTGACGCCATGGATGCTCCCACGCCGAGAACACAGGTCCGCCGGCTCCCGGAACGTGCTGTCTACGGTCGCGAAACCATCGACGCCGTCCTCGACGAAGCCCTCATCTGTCACGTCGGATTTGTAGACAACGGTTCCCCCGTGGTGATTCCAACGATCCACGCCCGGGTAGGGGACACCTTGTACTTCCACGGTTCGCCGGCCTCGCGGATGCTCCGCTCCATGAAGCAAGGGATCGAGGTCTCGGTAGCTGTGACCATCCTCGATGGTCTCGTGGTGGCCCGCACGCCGTTCCACCAGAGCCTCAACTATCGATCCGTCATAGTTTTCGGCAGGGCGCGGTTGGTCGACGGTGACGAGGAGAAGATGAAGGCACTCGAGGCAGTCACCAACCACGTTACCCCCGGCCGCTGGGAGGACTCTCGACGTGTGACGTCCAAAGAAGCCAAGGGAACGCTCGTGCTCGCCCTCTCGCTCGACGAGGCATCAGCCAAGATTCGATCTGGACCGCCCGGCGATGATGCCGAGGACCTCGGGCTGCCCCACTGGGCAGGTGTGGTCCCCCTGGCGCTCGTACCCGGCGAACCGATCCCGGACGCCGGGGTCGATTGGCCTGCCCCCGACTACCTGACCGACTACCAAAGGCCAATCTGATCCGGAAGCCTCCGCTTTCAGCGTGGCCCGGAAGCATTCGCCACCGCTACAGGCAAGAAGCGGTCTGACCCCTTCTCAACGAGCGGAAAGCCCGATACCGTGACCGGTGTACTGGCTGCAACCTCCGCCCTATCTCCGACGCGTCGCGGCAGTGCTGTTGCTGGTTGCCGCATTCATGTGGGACGTCCGTTCTGCCGCCACGGAGCCGTTCCCCACCGCGGCCCACACCATCGCAGCCGGAAGTCGGATCACAGAGGACGCCGTCGTCTGGATCGAGTTGCCGCAGGACCGGCTCCCCTCTCCGGATCTATCCGACGCCATCGCGGCGCGAGATATCGCCACCGGCGAGCCCCTCACATCGTCTTTGCTCGTCGGGTCGGTCGTCGCGCCAACGGATTGGTGGACCGTGCCGATCGAGATCGGAACCCTGTCGGCGCCGGGGGACGATGTCATGCTCGTGGTCGTCGATCCGCCTCTCACAGCTCTTGGTGTCGTCATCACCTCCCAAACGGGTGATCCGTACACGCTCGACTACCGGCCCGCAGCCGTCGCGGTCCCACCCGATGCAGCTCCGGTGATCGCCGCCGCCGAGCGCGAAGGTCTGCTCGTCACCGCCGTCAGACCCACCGGCAGTGATCGGTAGGCTCCGTTGGTGCTGAACGCCGCATTCTGGGGTCTCGTACAGGGCCTCACCGAATTCCTCCCCATCTCTTCGAGTGGTCACCTCGTGCTCATCCCTGCACTCCTGGGAATCGATGAGCCGGACCTCGCAACCAGCGCCCTGCTTCACGTAGGGACACTCGTCGCCGTGATCTGGTTCTACCGGAGCGATGTTGCAGGGCTGATACGCACTCCCCGGTCCGATCACAGCAAGCGGATCTGGTTTCTGCTCCTGCTCGGCACAGTCCCCGCAGCGGTCGTTGGTCTAACGCTCGACGGTCCGATCGAGATCATCTTCTCCGAACCCGGGTTCGTGGCGATCGCCCTGATCATGACCGGGTTGGTGCTCGCACTCAGTTCGATGTTCCAGCCAGGTGAGCGGACCCTCGAAGAGGGCCGCCGAGGGGACGCGATCATTGTCGGACTCGCCCAGGCGCTGGCTCTGATACCCGGCGTCAGCCGGTCCGGTACGACGATTACCGCCGGTCTGGTGCAGGGATTCAGTCGACTCGAAGCCGCCAGATACGCCTTCCTACTCGGTGTCCCGGCGATTGCCGGAGCCGGCCTCCTGCAGGGAATCGAGCTGGTAGACCGGGGTGGCTTCGAGCCGACCCTGCTGGTCGGAATGGCCGTAGCGGCGGTTACCGGATACTTTGCGATAGGCGCTCTGGTTCGGCTGCTGGGGCGCAGTGGACTCGCCCCGTTCGCCATCTACTGCATCGGATTCGGCACGGTCTCTCTCTTCCTGGTCTGAGAGTCTGGGCTCGGGGTCTCAGTCCTAGAAGTGAACTGTGCAGTGAGGCTCATCCGACCAGCGCAGCATGGCGTCGAGCAGAGCTACGGCTTGTGCATCACCTTCGACCCGACCCGCCCAAGCCAACTCCGTCAATCGCGGAGTGCCTAGATAGGCCGACCCAAGCGCCTCAGCACCGAGTTTGATGTCGGGATCGGCCTTCGTCACGGCGACCGAGGCTCCGTCGGGGCCGCCGGTGAGCGCAAAGCGACCGTCGGCGTAGCCCATCGGGTCATCGATTTCGATCACCAACTCACCCGGCACGGAGTAACGACGAGCGCCAAGCGCTGCCTCCGCGTCGAGCAAACGGACCCAGATCGATTCACCTGAGATCGACCTGAGCCGGCGTGGGTCCTCCAGCAGGGTCGCGATCCGATTGCGGGATCTCGCCCCGCGAACCTTGATCTTCGAGACGAGGTCGATCGAGGTCAGAAAGCGCCACAACTCGGCGTGGGCGGTCGCGTCGACAGAGTGGAACTCGAACACCTCGATCTCGAATTCAGCATGCATGTCCCGCCAATGCTCGGTGTTGCGGAATCTGGCGTACCCCCGCTCCACGCCGTCTTCTTCGTAGACCGCAAACTGCATCACCGGCTTGGCGTCTCGTTTGGCTCCGACGTCCTTGAACATGTAGTCCCAGTCGCGTTGGCGGCGAATCATCGTTCCCGGAAGCCCAATGGTGGCAAGGGCGTAGACGTCTGGGATGATCTGAGCCGCCCGCTCGCTGTCGTAGACACGGACCCGCCCCGGTCCTACTGGAGCGTCGTACCGCAGAGCTGCTTGGTGTGGGGCGATCTCGAGGTCGGCCGCATCGATCGCGGCGCCGAATCCAACCTTCCCGTAGATGTTCGACTCCGATGCCCAAAGCGTTGCCAACGGCTCGCTCCGCTCGATCGCCTGGTTCAGGAGAGCGACCATGCCGCGCTTCATGAGCCCCTGCCGGCGGTGCGTCGGTGAGGTCGACACCAGGGTTACCGCCGCCGCCGGAACGACTTCTCCTCCGGGCACAACGATCGGGAGGCTCACGATTCCGGAAGTGGCGACGACATCTTGGCCGTCGAAGGCGCCGAAAAGACGATCCAGTTCGTTCCACTCGCGAGCATCGGCCTTGGCTTCATCGGAAACCGAAACCCCGAACGCCCTTAGAGCGCTCTCGTAGACGGCCTCGAACTCGGAGTCCTCGATGAGTCTGATCTCGGGAGTCATTCGTTCTCCTGGAAGACCCAGAACCATAGGGGTCTTGAGCGATCGGCTACGGCGGCGTACGGTGTCACCGTGCTCCGCTCATACGGTGCACGGCTGGCGGTGCCACTCCTATTCACAACAATCGTGATCTTGGTCGGGCTCGAGATCGCCCGATCACCTCGGGCCGACGCGGCTGACGTATGTCGCATGACACCGAGTGGAGTCGACTGCAGCTACTCGGGGTCGACGAGCACATCCTCGAGTTCGAGCAAGCTAGGCGCGACCAAGCCGACCCATACGCCACTGCCTCCGCTGCGATACCTCGCCACCAGTGGTGGTCGCTGCTGGTACTGGTCTCGCTATCGACCCGGATTCGACTCGTGGAACCCGGCCTATGACCAGTCGATAATCCTCACCCGATGGCGCCTCCCGGCGTGTAGCGGTCGCAGCGCGGCAGCGGCCCCGGTAACCGTGATCGACGTCTCGGTCCGGGCATGGGCGGTGTTCCGATCGTTTCCGCTCGACACCCCACGATTCAACATGTCGCCCGACACCGGCATCACCAATCTGGCGTCCCGGCTCCACCTCGAGCAACCCACGACGTTCACGCATGCCGAAACACTGCCCGACGGGCGGAGGCTCGAAGTCCACGCTTGGGTGACCGCGGTCTGGGTCGAGTGGAGCGACGGCACTCCCGCCTCGGGTCACGCACTCGCCTCAGCCGTCGGGGACCCCGGCGCTGTCCGACACACCTACAGCCTCAAGACCTGTCCTCCCGATTACCGGACCAGCCATCTCGACGGTCCCAAGTGCCACCCTGCCCAAGACCGCTACCCGATAACGACGACCCTTGTTTGGACGGCCCGCTACCGCGCTGGTGCTTCCTGGCAACAACTCGGGACGATCGATCGAGCAAGTTCGATCAGATACGACGTCGATGAGATTCTCGGGGTCCTACAGCTTCCGGGTGGCACCTAGCAGCCCGCCTAGGCTCGACGAGGTGCACCGCACGACGATCCAAGTTCGCTGGGGCGAGCTCGACCCCTACAACCACGTCAATCATGCCGTGTACTCGTCCTATCTGGAGCACGCCCGAGTTGCCGCCCTCACCGCCCTCGATCGCGGCATGGATGACCTTCACGGTTCCGGTTATCAGATAGTCGTGGTCCGATCCGACGTACGTTTCAGAGCCTCCGCCACTGCCGGCGATGAACTGGCAATCACCACGTGGATTGCCGAGATGAAGGGGACGAGCACGGTGTGGGGTCAGACGATCGATCGCGGCGAGGAACGCGTCGTCGATGCCGAGATACACGCCGCGTGTCTCACCTTGCAGGGGAAACCGACCCGAATCCCCGACGAGTTGCGTCGAGCTCTCAGCACTCTGGTTGTGTCTACCCTGGCTTGATGCTCGATGAATCGACACCTACCGGAGCCAAGGCGCTGGCTCTACTCGAAGACGCCCAGGTCGTGTGGCTGACCACCGTGCGGCCGGGGGGACAGCCCCAATCCTCTCCTGTGTGGTTCGTTATCGACGACGACGAGTTCCTCATCTACAGCCTCGCCGGTACCGCCCGCATCTCCAACATCGCTTCGAATCCTCTGGTTTCGCTCAACCTAGACAGCAACGCAGGCGCCGACGTCGTTGCAGTCGAAGGAACGGCGCGCGAGGTCGAGGGACCTCCGAGTACCGAGCATGTCGCCTATCAGGACAAATACCGCGACGGAATCCAACGAATCGGCCACACGCCAGAATCGTTCGCCCAGCAGTACTCGGTCGTCTTGCGAATCACCCCCAAGCGTTGGCGCATCCACTGAATCATGGAATGATCTAGCCGATCCAGCCGTTGCGGAGACCGACATGCGCAGAAGAAAACGGGCAAAGCCGCTCGTCATCGACCAGCTCGACGAGTTGAAGGGCCTCACCGCCGAGGGTATGCCCATCCTCATCGACTTCTGGCAGCAAGGCTGCGCGCCCTGCAAAGTAATGGACGGCATCGTCAACGAGCTGGCGGTCGATTTCCAAGGCGCGGCTCACATCGTGAAGGTCGATGTTGGGCGGGTTCCCGGAGCAGCGGCGGCATTCAAGGTGCAGTCGACACCCACCTTCGTCATCCTGGGACGATCCCAGAAGAAACCGTCGAAAAAGGCTCGCAAACGCGCAGCAACTGCCGGTGCACCGGCCCAGAAGGGCCACAGCCCGCGCTGGCGTGGAAGCGGTCTGGTCAAAAAGGACGTACTCGAGCGGGCTCTCGTCTCCAACGGAGCCATTCGGGAAACCTAGAACCCGTACCGTCGCCCGAGTGGCCGTGCTACGAAAACGCCTAGTCTGCTTGCCATGTCTGACTGGTCCGGTTCCCGACCCCCGCGTCCGATCTTCTTCGGACTCGCGCTCATCACGATCGGTGTGTTGTTCCTGCTCCGAGAACTCGATGTGGTTCCCGATATCGGCTTGTGGACGCTGATATGGCTCGCCCTTGGTTCCTGGCTCTTCTTGGGGACACTCGCCGGCAATCGGCGCGGCTGGTTCTGGCCGCTGACACTCCTGCTCATAGGGTCATTCATGCTGCTGCGAGACCTCGAAGTGCTCGACCGCAGCTTCTCGATCTGGCCGATCGTGATCATCGCTCTTGGGCTGTCGATGGTGCTCGAAGCCTCCTCATGGGGAAGCAAGGGCAGGAAGCGCAAGATGCCCCCGTGGGAGATCGAGCGCTAGAGCACCGGAGTCGCCAGGCCCCTGTCTCGAACCGATAGCACGTCGCTTGCCGTCGACTGGGTGGCCGACCCCTGACGACTTCCTCGCCACTCCCTAGTCTCAAGCCTCGATGGAGAGCCCTTCGGTACCAACCCAGACGCCGCACCTGATCGGTCTGAGCACGACAGACGTCAATCAGCGCATCGCAGCCGGTGCCGTCAATCGAGTTGCCACCGGACCGACCCGAACCGGCACAGAGATCGTGCGGGCCAACGTCTTCACGGTCTTCAATCTCATGTTGAGCGTGCTCCTTGTCGTCGTGCTCTTCGTCGCTCCACCACAGGACGCCCTGTTCGGAGTCGTGCTCGTCACAAACGCCCTGATCGGGATCGTTCAGGAGCTTCGCGCCAAACGCACGCTCGATCGGCTGGCGTTGCTGAGCGCACCAAAGGTCGTGGTCATCCGGGACGATCGGCGATGGGAAGTACAGGTCGATGAGGTCGTACTCGACGACCTGCTGGTGGCCGCACCCGGTGACCAGATCGTGGTCGATGGAGTCGTCGTTCGATCCGATGGACTTGAGGTCGACGAGTCACTTCTGACGGGCGAGTCGGACGCGATCATCAAGGAAGTGGCGGATGAGGTTCTGTCGGGCTCCTTCGTCTCGGCGGGAGCCGGCGTATACAAGGCACGTCGCGTCGGTGCCGACGCCTATGCCGCGACACTGGCTGAGGAAGCCAGAAAGTTCACACTGGTTCGCTCGGAGCTGAGACGTGGCATCGACTGGATCCTCAAGACCATCGCTTGGCTGATGTTGCCGATGATGGCCTTGTTGGCATGGAGCCAAGTCAAAGCCAACGACGAGTTGACTGAAGCTATCCGGGTGGCGGTCGCCGGGATGGTCGCGATGATTCCCCAGGGTCTGGTACTTCTCACCTCGGTGGCATTCGCCGTTGGTGTGGTACGTCTCGGGCGACATCGGGTGCTCGTACAGGAGTTGCCCGCAGTGGAGGGATTGGCGCGAGTAGATGTCGTCTGCTTCGACAAGACGGGCACCCTCACAGAGGGGCGACTAGCGGTCGACGAAGTCCGATTGCTCCAGGACCGGGATGACGCGGTGCAAGCCCTGGGCGCCCTCGCGGCTGCCGACACCAGCCCGAACGCCACGATGCGAGCGGTTGCAGACCAGTTCGACGAGCCAATCGGGTGGTGGAGAACCGAGACCATGCCGTTCTCCTCGGCGCGCAAATGGTCGGCGGCCGGCTTCGGTGACTTCGGTTCGTGGGTGATCGGAGCCCCCGAGATGATCCTCCCCAATGATCCCGAGATTGAAGCTGCTGCCGGTTCGGCTGCCGCCGAGGGCAAGCGGGTTCTACTTCTTGCCCACTCTCCGGCCTCGCTCGCAGGCGACACACTTCCCGACGGATTGGTCGGAATCGCCATCGTCCTGCTTTCCGATGTGATCAGGCCAGATGCGGCCGCCACGCTGGCGTACTTCGCCGAACAGGGAGTGGCCACAAAGGTGATCAGCGGTGATCACCCCGAGACCGTGGCAGCGATCGCCAGGGCGGTGGGTCTTCCGGGAGCGGACCAGGTGGTGGATGCCAGGAACCTTCCCGAAGACGATGCCTCCCTCGTGGCGGTCATCGAACAAGGAACTGTGTTCGGACGAGTCACGCCCCACCAGAAGCGCGCCATGGTCGGCGCGCTCCAAGCGCGCGGCCACGTCGTGGCCATGACGGGTGACGGCGTAAACGACGTACTCGCCCTAAAGGATGCCGATATCGGTATCGCCATGGGATCGGGGTCCTCCGCATCCAGGTCCGTATCCCAACTCGTACTGCTGGACGGATCCTTCGACACCTTGCCTTTTGTCGTCGCTGAAGGACGGCGCGTGATCGCCAACATTGAACGAGTCGCCAACCTGTTTGTCACCAAGACGGTGTATGCGTTGCTGCTGGCCGTGCTGGTGGTCGTCTTCGCCAGGCCCTTTCCGTTCGTCCCCCGCCACTTGACGCTCGTGGGAACTCTGACCATCGGGGCCCCCGGATTCTTCTTGGCGCTGGCCCCGACCTCCGTGCGGGCAAGGCCCGGATTTGTTGCTCGCGTTCTCCGGTTCGCTGTTCCCGTGGGAGCCCTCGCGGCAGCAGCCACCTACGCCGCATACGAGCTAGCGATCGCGGAGGATGTCACTCTCCTGCGTGCTCGCACCCTGGCAACCCTGGTATTGGTTTCGGTCGGTCTATTCGCACTCGTAGTGAACTCGAGGCCGCTCACGGCCGGGCGACGGGTCCTCACCGGAGGGATGGCCGGGTTCTTCGGACTGGTCCTGCTACTCCCGTCGTTGCGCATCTTCTTCGAGCTCGAACTGCCCCGCCTGGTGATCGTCCTGGCCGGCATCGGCATCATCGGCATGACCGGAGGCGTGATGTATGGGGCCCTTCGCGCCTTTGGCTGGCTCAAACAGGTGCCCACGTTGCTCCGCACACCGTTCGAACCGGGGCGGGCGACCGGCCTCCTTGCCGGGCTACGCCGGGTGACCCAGCGATCCCGGCCTGTCGCAGACCCGACGGAGCAGGGCTGAAGACGGCGACCAGCGACCAGCGACCAGCGACCAGCGACCAGCGACCAGCGACCAGCGACCAGCGACCAGCGACCAGCGACCAGCGACCAGCGACCAGATTCTTATTCGATCTCGATCTCGATGTCGAGTAGGTCGTGTGCTTCCCGCAGCGAGGCCTCCACCACTCGCGGATCGTCGCCGCGAGCGATGATGAAGCCGAGGTAGCGATCACCCTCGGGGAGCGGGCGGATCCGCCTCCCGATCGGGACGGTGATCGTGATCTCCTCAATCCCATCGACCTCCGCCACTGCCTCTCGGCCGCGGACGGCACGCAATATGCCATCGCCGGGGATCGGAATCATCATTGCTCCCGAGGCCCGTCCGGAGATACGCATACCCCGTCGGTTCATACCGAGGGCGGCCCGGAGCAACAGGACCTCCAGGCTCTGGGAGAGCATTCCGAATCTCAGCGAACGACCACACAAACCGCCGATCGAGCGAGCGGCTACCTCGACGAGCCTTGGTCCCTTTGGTGTGAGACGCACCTCGGCATGAATCGGCCCGAAGGCCAGTCCAAGAGCGTCTGCCGATTCCTCCACCAGAGTCGCAACCTCGTCCAGCAGTGGTTCTGGGTGACACGACGGTGTCACATAGAGCGTCTCTTCGAAGAATGGTCCGTTGAGAGGGTCCGGCTTGTCGAAGACCGCCAGCACCTCCAAGCCGGCGGTCGACACCAATCCCTCAACGGCGATCTCGGGGCCCACCAGATACTCCTCGAGGAGAAGGTGCTCGCCTGAGACTCCGGCTTCCTCCTGGATGGCGCGAATCCTCGCCACCGCCGCTTCGAGTTCGGACTCGTCATCGACCCGAATCACGCCGCGACTCGCCGACAGCGACACCGGCTTTATGACGAGTGGGAATCCGATTGATGCCGCCGCCCTGATCGCAGAACCGTTGACTTCCAGTTCCTCGAATTCGGGTTGCGGCACTTTGCCCGCCAACAGCCGACGCATCACAAGCTTGTCGCGCGTCGCCGCGACGGACGAAGGAGCGTTGTGAGGGAGACCGAGTAGCTCCGCGGTGAGCGCCGCCGCCATTACGCCTGCGTCATCGACACCGACAACCGCGTCCAACGGGTGAACTCGGGCCCGCTCGACCAAGGCAGCGGCAGCCGCCGCCGGATCGGCGCAATCGACGATCACCACATCAAGGATCCGACCCGACGCAATGCCGAGAGAAGCGTCCGAGGCCACAACGAGATCGGTGCCGAGCTCGGTGGCAGCCGCAACGAAGTCGGGGCCTCGATATGACGAGGTGGGAAGAACAAGACCGATGGTGGGCACGGACCAATGATGGCCCACACGACCGTCTAGCAAGAACCGCGTCGGTACGATGATGCGCTCATGCCACGTGAAGCGAACCCCCTCACCCTGACAGACGAGGCAGTCGCGGCGATTCTCGGGATCCGTGCCGACGAGCCCGACGCCGCCGACCTTGCCCTCACGATCGCGATCACCGGAGCGCGCAATGCGCAGTTCGTATACGAGCTGACATTCATTCCGCTTGCCGATGCAGCCGACGACGACGTCCTACAACGGTTTGGTGAGCTCCCAGTCGTCACCCGATCCGACAGTGTCGATCGACTTGAGGGTGCGACGATCAGTGTGCGAGACGGCGGACTCGCCGTCGACAACCCGACCTCGCCCAGCCCGCCCATGGCAGCTGGACCCGGAACCACGGACGGACCCGTCGCCGATCGCATCCGACAAGTGCTCGAGAATCAGATCAATCCTGCCATCGCCTCCCACGGGGGTTTCGCGGAGCTGGTGAGCGTGGAAGATGACACCGCATACCTCAGAATGGGAGGCGGGTGTCAGGGGTGCGGACTCGCTCAAGTCACATTGAGCCAAGGCATTGAGGTGGCGATCAAGGAAGCAGTTCCCGAGATCAATCACGTAGTCGATGCCACCGATCACGACTCGGGCGCCAACCCCTACTACGAGTCGGCGAAGAAATGACCGTCGGCGGACGCCGGCGAGTCATCAGTCCCCCATCATCAGTCCCCCGCCACAGCCGGCGATCGAGCACCCGGTATCAGTCGGTGACTTGCGCCGGAATGCCAAGACACGCGCGACTGTTGGAGTGCAGCACGCCATGACGACCGACATTCGCGGACATCGCACCACAACTGCCGAAGCTCGGGATCAGTTGGCGGCGCGACTCGAGTTCTACCGCCGTCGCACCAAGCAGCTGATCGCCCCGCTGGATGACGACGATCTACATCGCCAGCACAACCCGATCATGAGCCCGCTCGTGTGGGATGTCGGTCACGTCGGCAACTTCGAGGAGCTGTGGCTGCTGCGCCGGCTGGACGGCCGACCCGCGCACGACCTGCGCCTCGACGAGATGTACAACCCATTCGACAATCCGCGATGGACCCGCGGTGAGCTCCCCCTGCTGAATCGCAGTCAGGCGATCGAGTACATAGACGAGGTGAGGGGTGACGCTCTCGAGATCGTGCGCCGCACCGACCTGGACCCTGCGAATCCGCTGGTCCGCGACGGCTACGTGTTTCAAATGGTCATCCAGCACGAAGCCCAGCACCAAGAGACCATGCTCCAGGAGCTCGACTTGCGAGATGACCTTCCTGCGTACGGGGACGTCGCTCGGCCCCATAGCGCCACCTCACGCCCGGTAGACGACACAGAGCGGGTCGCAATACCCGGCGGCCCCTTCCTCCTCGGCACCAATGACACCACAGAGGGATACGACAACGAGCGACCCCAGCACGAAGTCGAGCTGGCGACATTCACCATCGATCGATTCCCAGTCAGCAACCGGCGGTATGCCGAGTTCATCGAGGCCGGTGGCTACGAACGAGCGGATCTGTGGACGAATGAAGGATGGGATTGGCGCACGGGAGTCGACATCGACGCTCCACAGGGTTGGACCCGCCGAGTGGGCGGAGTTTGGTTGATTCGCCGATTCGGACACGTACTGGATCTCGATGCGACCGAGCCGGTACAGCACGTGTCGTTCCACGAGGCCGAGGCGTTCGCCCGCTATGCCGGTGGCCGCCTCCCCAGCGAGGCAGAGTGGAAAAAGGCGGCCACCTGGGGTCCAGAAGCCACCGCACCAAACGTGTACCCGTGGGGCTCGGCGGTACCAACGCTCGACCACGCCAACATCGGTCACGTCGGGTGGGGACCCGCGCCGGTGGGGTCCTACCCAGCTGGGGCGTCGGCCTACGGCGTCGAACAGCTTCTCGGCGATGTCTATGAGTGGACATCATCACACTTCGCCGGCTACTCCGGCTTCACATCATTCCCCTATCCGGAGTACTCCGAGGTGTTCTTCGGCGATCCCGAATACCGTGTGCTGCGCGGTGCGTCTTGGGCCACCTCCACCGATGCGACACGGAGCACGTTTCGCAACTGGGACTATCGGATTCGGCGGCAGATCTTCTCCGGTATTCGCCTCGCCTGGGATGGAGCGTGACATGTGCCGCCTGGCCGGGTTTATCGGACAGAGCCCGTTGCCGCTGGCGGCACTGCTCTACGAGCCTCCTCATTCGCTACAGCACGCCGCATTCGCCCCCAGAGAGCTGATAGCCGGAACCGTCAACGTCGATGGCACCGGCGCCGCGTGGTGGCCGGAAGACGGGTCTGGGCCGCTGAGGTACGTGACCACGGCGCCACCGTGGGCTGATCCCAATCTTCCCGGCTTGGCGCCTGCCCTCAGAGGTCGGACCGTGCTGGCGGCAGTCCGCTCGGCGACGCCGGGTCTGCCGTACGGTCCAGACAATGTGGCACCCTTCGTGACCGATCGAATGGCAGGCGCTCACAACGGCCGGATCAGTGGTTTTCGACAGGGCCTCGCCCGGACGCTGCTCGGTGGTCTCGATGACGATCGGTTCGGACAGGTCACGAGCATGAACGATTCGTTGGCGTTGTTCCTCATGGTCGCCCAATACATGGACGACGAACCCGGTACCTCACTATCGGACGCCGTCACGTCCGTCGTTCAACAGACCTCCAAGGCCGTGATCGCTGCCGGCGAGATCGCGACTCTGAATCTCGTCATCGCCACCTCAGACGAGATCGTCGCCACACGAACATCCGCGGGAGACGCCATCAACTCTCTCTACACCCGGACTACCGATGAGGGCAACTGGCTGGCATCAGAACCTCTCGATGGTGATGCGGGTTGGACTTCGCTGCCCGAGCACTCGCTCGTCGCCCTCACCGCCGTCGGGATAGATGTCCGGGCCCTCGAGCACGAAGGTATGGCGTCATGAGAAACGAGGGAGACGCGCCGGTCACCGTGTCCCGGCTGACCGAACCGACGGACCATCGGAATCAACTCCTCGAAGACGTGCGTCACGGTCTCACCGCCTATCGCAAACATCTACCGTCCAAGTACTTCTACGACGCCCGCGGTTCAGATCTCTTCGAGGACATCACCCGGTTGCCGGAGTACTACTTGACCGAAGCTGAAACGGAGCTTCTGGCCCAACACTCCGACAATCTGATGGCCCGCATCGAGCCCGATGAGCTGGTCGAATTGGGTTCGGGGTCATCCCGCAAGACCCGGATGCTGATAGATGCCATGCGCCGCTCCGGCGGAACCAGATACGTGCCCATCGACATCTCTGAAGAAGCGCTGCGTGCAGCTGCCAAGAAGCTGTGTGCTTCCTACAGCTGGTTGGAGGTGGAAGGGCTGGTGGGCGACTACGTCGCCGATCTAGACAAGGTGCGGCGACGCGGTCGCAGGCTCATCGTTTTCCTCGGTTCCACGATCGGCAACTACGTGCCGACTCTGCGGTACTCGCTGCTGCGGGCGGTCGCCGCTGCACTCGCCACAGGTGATTCATTCCTGCTCGGAATGGACTTGGTAAAGGACGAATCGACGATGATCGCCGCCTACGACGATGCAGCCGGCGTGTCGGCTGAGTTCAATCTCAATATTCTGCGGGTGGTCAACCGTGAGTTGGATGGGGACATCCCAGTCGACGCCTTTGAACACGTGACACGGTTCGATCGGCAATTCTCATGCATCGCTCAGAGCCTGCGGGCCACCCGCGAGGTGGTCGCCAACATCCGGGCACTCAACCTGGCGGTCACATTCCACGTCGGCGAGGAGATCCACACCGAAGTGTCGTGCAAATTCACCCGTGACGGGGTTGAGAAGGATTTCGCGGGCGCCGGCATGCGTCTCGACGACTGGTTCACCGATTCGGCGGGGCGATTCGCTCTGGCACTGGGCTCGCACGCCTAGAACGGCAGTCCACAGTTCCAAACCCCTCGTCGACCCGGGTCCAATATCGGGTTGGGATGCGCCCTGGCGGCCCGATAGGACTCGGACTCATTGGCGTCTCGAACGTGAGACCCCACCAGGGGCTGCCGCACGACGGCTATCCAGAAGGGCATTGCTGTGGCATACTTGTGGCATGACAAGGTCACGTGTTAGCACAACAGTTGATGCGACTCTCCTGTTGAACGCTCGCAGATTGCGCTCCGGACTAAAGGACTCTGCTCTCCTCGACGAGGCACTCGAGGCTCTCGTCGGCAACCATCGTTCTACGGAGATCGACGCGGCATATCGAGCCTACGACGAACACCCCATAGGGGAGATCGATGAGTGGGGCGATCTCGCGTCGTTTCGGGACGGTGCGTCGACATCGTGACCCCCGTACCGTCGAGAGGTGAGATCTGGTGGTCTGAGGTTCCCGAAATCGGACGGCGTCCTGTCGTCATTCTCTCGCGTGACGCCGCCATCCCGAGGCTGCGGCGCGCGCTGGTCGCTCCCTGCACCACAACGATCCGCCGCCTTCCAAGCGAGGTAGTGCTCGACGCCGGACACGACCCGATCCCCAAACGATCCGCCGTAAACCTCGACTCCGTTGAGAGCGTCTCTCTCTCCATCCTGGTCGAACGGCTCGGGCGCCTCAGTGACGAGAGAATGCGTCAGATCTGCGCAGCCCTCGCGGTTGCCGTCGCCTGCGACAACTGAGATCGTCCACGATCAGGCTGGGGATTGAGGGCGAAACGCGGCGCTACGCCCTCAACTGCTCTACTTCTCGCACCAACTCGACCATGCCGTGGAGGTCGGCCGCAAAGGCCTCCCTCTCCTCCAGCCGTGACAGATCTCCGCCCAAGAGCAGCTCCCTGTTCCCTGCGAGACGCAGAGCATCGTCGAACAGCACGGTCGAAACCGCTTCGGGGCTCCTGATCGCACGCTGCGCTCGGTACTGCGCCCCAAGCGCCAGGGCAGCGGCCAAAAGAGCATCCTTATCCGCGTCCCGCCGAAAGTCGACATCGACCAGCGCGTCGGCCAGCACGAGGTAGGCCTCAAAGACCGGCCGCAGCACCCACGATGACGCCGACGGCAGCACAGCGCGCAACACCAAATCTCCGTCGCCGGCGGCAACGCGGGCCTCCCAGTCCGGAACCGATGCCTCCAGCTCTTCCGCCAACTCGGCTCGGAACTCGTCCCGCTCGGCAAAGAAGAACTCAAACTTCAACAGATCACGCGTAGTCCGGACCGTATCCCAAAACACGGCGAGCGGGTCTGTCTCGGCATTTGCGGCCGCAGCAAGCCCCAGCTCTGCAATGGCACCCGTCAAGAAGAAGTGAACGATCGTGTTGCGGTAATAGGCGGCCGCGAGATGCTGATCCGAACCTATCGCGTAGACCGTCTCTCGACCCCCCTCGAACCTGCTCACAACCCCGTGCTCCACCAGGGAATCGAGCGCTCCGCGCACAACCGACGGGTCCTCGAGATCCACCGGTTCAGAGATCGGGAGGTCACGAAGCTCGACGTAGGCGACGAAGTCGCGCAAGGTCGCGATCGTCTCGGCCACGGTCACGGCTCGGTCGGTCCCCAGCAGGGCGATCGTCACGAGCGAGATCGGGGTGATCGGCGTCACTCGATTGATCCGAACCGCGACCTCAAAGGCCAGCTTCTGGATCTCGAGGTTGGATTCCTCCGGATCCGGCTCGCTGCCCTTGCCGTACCGGCTCACCGAGTCGGCAACGCTGATCGGCTCGCCGAAGTTCATGTGAATACGGCCATAGCGCCGTCGCATCGTCCGCAGCACCCGCACCATCCACCCGAACGACTCCTTCTCCTTCGCTGCGCCGCGCTGCTCGGCTGCGTATGCGCCCACGTCCTGGATCTGGTCGTAGGCGATCGAGGTGGGGATTAGGACGACATCGTCACACGATCCGCGCCTCCAAGAATCGACGACATACGCCAAAAGTCCGTACTTGGGGGCCCGCAACTTGCCGACGCGGGACCGGCCGCCCTCTATGTACCACTCGAGAGGAAAACGCTTCTCCAACAGATAGTCGAGATACCGCTTCAGTGTGTATTTGTAGGCCTCGTTGTCCTTGAAGGACCGCCTGATGAAGAACAGCCCGTGCCGACGCAAGAAAGGACCAACCGGGAAGAAGTTCATATTGATGCCGCCCGCGGCATGGTTTGGTGGCAGACCGTTCTCATACAGAACGTACGTCAAGGCGAGGTGGTCCATGTTCGACTTGTGGCTGGGGAGAAACGCCAGCGAGTGACGCTGACCCAGCTCGGCGATGCGTTCGAGCGCCTCGGGGTCGTAGTGGATGCGCCGGTCGTACCCCTGGGTGTAGACGAGCCGGATCAGCGATGCCACGAGATCAAGTACGAAGGTGCTCGGTTGGGCGGCGATTTCCTTGAGGTACCTAGCCGCCGTGGCGGCCAAGTCGTCGACCCTCTCGCCTGTCCTGGCTGCGATCCTCTCCAAGCCGAGCTGGAACTTGGCCGACCCGAGAAGATCCTCGGACAGAAGACGCGGCACCTTGTATCTGTTGCCCCTGACGCGGCGCTCGGCGACCTCGAGCGCCAGGCTTCCCTGCAAAGCGATGTACTCCGCAAAGCCGTACGGATCGTCGGGCCGCGCGGTCCTGGCCTCGACCCACCGAGTTCGCAGATCCGACAACGGAGCCGCATCGCCCACGACGACCCTGATCCGGTCGGGACGGAAGCGGACAAAGAGCTCCTGCACCAACCGGTTTGGATCGCGAGGATCGCCGTAGGTCAGAAGATCCACGAGACGTGGGATCCGGCGACCGCTGCGATGCGGACCCAGCCAGGCCACCCGAAGCGGCACGAGGAGTGGATCGGTGTCCCCCGAGGCGATCTCCTTCAAAGCAACTCCGATCGACCGTCGGAACCGCCGTCGCCGTGAAGGGGGAACAGCGCACACCCGGTATTCGGCGCGTTCCGGTCGGTTGCGCTCCACCCACTGACCGACCAGCCTCCGCTCGGCCGACGACGAAGCATCGACCAGGAAGACAATCGGTCGATCTCCCGCCTTCGGCCAATCTGCCTCCCCTGCCGGGGGGACGGCGTGGAGCGTCACCGCGATCTCGGATACGGAACTACAAGCACCTGACGAAGTTACTCGCCCGTCGCCGCCCGCGTCAGCGAGGTCCCATCCTGGCGCCGGCGTCGAGTCTCACGACTTCGCCGTTGAGCAGGGTGTTTTCCATGAAATGCTGCACCAGAGCAGCAAAGTCGTCGGCGGTTCCCAGCCGCTGCGGGAACACGTGAATCTTGGCGAGCTGCGCCTTCAGCTCTGGGCCCATCCCGTCAATCATCGGAGTGTCCATGATGCCGGGAGCAATCGCCATCACCCGCACCCCAATCGACGCCAGATCGCGCGCTAGGGGCAGCGTCATCGCAGCAACGGCACCCTTGGAGGCGGAGTACGCCGCCTGACCGATCTGGCCCTCAGTGGCTGCAATGGAGGCGACGTTGACTATCAGACCGCGACCGCCTTCGGCATCCGGCTCATTCTCGGTCATCACCTTCGCTGCGTTGCGGAGGACATCGAAGGTCCCGATGAGGTTGACGGCGACGACGAACCCAAACAGATCGAGAGGAAACAGATCACCCGACCGAGTGATCACCCGATGAGCGTTGGCTACGCCGGCGGCGTTGACACAGACGTCTAGGCCACCGAGGGTCTCGCCGATATGAGCGACTGCAGCAGCGACGTCTTCGGGATTCCGTACGTCCGCCGGAGCGAACACGCCTTCGATGTCCGCCGCGACCTCGGCGCCGGCGCTCGATTCCAGATCGAGGATTCCGATGCGGGCACCGCCGGCAACCAGCCGGTCCACCGTGCCCTTCCCAAGACCGCTGGCCCCACCAGTCACCAGCACCCTTGCTCCGGCTACCTGCATGATGTCTCCTTCATGTTCACACGTGTCCGGGAGGCTGCGGGATGTCGGCAAAGGCCTTGCCGCGGGTATCCACGATCTCGTCGGCTATCTGCTCCAGCGAATCCATGAGCCACAAATAGGCGGCCTTGCCCTCTCGGAAATCGGCCTCGGCCATGCCCTGGATCCGACCTTGCTCTTGAAGCTCACGCACGTTGCGGAAGTTGTTCTTGGGCTCGGTCGTGTAGACACCGAGCGTCTTGCCGCCGCGTTCGTTGACGATGCTGAAGCAAGGCACATCGCTCGGGCCATCGGCGATGTAGATCATGTTGCGGATGGGCACGCGACGCTGATCCCGACTCATTCGGGCGTTGACGTCGACATTCGGGTTCTTGTTGACGCCCTTGTTGATCTCGAAGATCGCCCTCGTCTTTGCCGTGTTGTCGATCGAATAACCGAGGTGGCTGATCGGATGTGGCGATTCGTCCACATCCAGCCGATCCCGGAACCCGGGTGGTGCAGGTCGTTCGATGAATGCATTCGCCCAGACACCGTCGAGGTGTGGACCGATCACGCTCCCCTCGATCATCTGGCGTATCCCGGTCGATACGACATAGTGCTCCACCGAGATGCCTTCCTCGACATACCTCGGGTCACCCGCAACCCGTTTGCGGGTCGCTTCAAAGAACTCGGGAATGCCAGGAGCGGTCTCGATCTCGGCTCCCAGCACGCGCAACCGCTCATTTGTGAGCCCGTCGAAGATGCCGTGCTCCACGTACGAGAGCAGGTGGAGCAGATACGCCGAATCTCGGCTTATGGCGATACCGCGACGCCGGTAGAAGTCGACCAGTCCGTCCACCTCACGCCAGAAATCCGACTCGTCGACGCCGTAGGCGGCGAACAGCGGCGCTTGCTGGTTCCCTGGGATGAGCGTTCGGTCGTAGTCCCACAGGAATGCAACCACGGTCTGCGTATAGAGGGGAACGGGCATGTTCGACCTCAGGGTACTTCGGGACCCCCGAAGCAGATGCGATCTCCGTCGGTCCACCATGACTGGAGATGGAGTGGGAAGCCCCGCAGGGATTGGTGAGCATCACCCATCCGTTCAGCAGGTACCAGCACCGCGACCCGCCAACCGCTTGCAGCTACCGAAGTCGAGATCGGCCCCAATGTCGACAAAGGCTGGCGATGGCCGGGGAAGAACTCTACGAGGCCCTGATTTGGTGCAAGCACTGCGACGCCGTCTAGCCCCCCAATCCCAACGAACGAACCCAGTGGTGTCTCGACCACTTCGCCCTCGTAATGCATGTGGATCGATGCAGCCACCGTCGCGGCCGTCTGATGGGTAATTGTGTCGGGTGCCGTCAGAACCACTATTCGCGCCTCTCGGTGATTACACCAATGTAGTTTACCCGAGCGGACCCACGGCGCACCGAGTGACCTCGAGCACCGGATCGGCCAGACTCCCCCAGATGACTCTCCAGCTTTCCGATCGCGATCAGGCCCTGGCTGCGGGCGAACGCGGACCGGCAGTCGCCATGGCAATGCGGATCATCACACGCCTCGCCGAGGCCAACCGAGCGAGACGTCTCATCGATGTGACCTCGGCCCACATCGACTCTTGCCTGTATCACGGTGATGCCGGCCTCGACTTTGCGGAGCGACTCGTCGACGACGGTGGAAGGTTCGTGATTCCAACTTCGCTCAACGTCGCCACGCTCGATCTGCTGCATCCGGAGTTGTTCCGAGGCGATGCGGAACTGGCCGAACGGGGCAAACGCCTCATGGCCGCATACGTAGCGATGGGTGGCACCCCGACTTGGACATGTGCGCCCTATCAACTCGACGTGCGGCCCGGTTTGGGAGAACACGTGGCCTGGGCGGAGTCGAATGCGATCGTCTTCGCCAACTCGGTGCTCGGCGCCCGCACCGAGCGCTACGGGGACTTCATCGACGCCTGCGCAGCGTTAACGGGCCGGGTGCCCGACGCCGGTCTGCACCGCGATGAGCATCGCCGGGCTTGGTCGGTCTTTCGGCTCGAAGGAATATCTGACCAGTTGCTTAGATCTGAGGCGATCTATCCGGTACTCGGCCACCTGATAGGGCGAGCAACTGGAATCTTCATACCGGCAATAACCGGCCTGACACCCGATGCGTCCGAGGACGATCTCAAGGCTCTCGGAGCTGCCGCCGCCTCGTCGGGCGGTGTCGCCATGTTCCACGCGATCGGCATCACACCCGAAGCCGCAACTCTCTCCGAAGCAACCGCCGGTGCCAGGCTCCGGTTGGACATCACAATCGGGCCCGAGGACCTGCGACGAGCCAGGGACGAGCTGACCACCGGGGCTCAGGGCTCCCTGGGGGCGATCTCGATCGGAACACCGCACTTCTCCCGAGCGGAGTTCAAACGACTCGCAGCACTCGTCTCCGGGGTCACGGTGCATCCCGACGTCGAGTTCTACGTAAACACAGGCCGCGGGGAACTCGCCGCAGCCGCGGCGGCCGGATACCTGGATCCGATCCGCCGCGCTGGCATCGAGATCGTCACCGACACGTGTGCATACGTCACTCCGATCATGCGCCAGACCGAAGGCACCGTCATGACCAACTCCGGCAAGGTCGCCTACTACGCACCCGGCAATCTGGGGGTTGACGTCGCGTTCGGTTCACTTGCCGACTGCGTGGTCTCGGCGCAAGCAGGGCAGATCATTCGGGACGAATCGCTATGGAGCTGAATCGCGTCTTGCTCGGCGGGTCGGCCCGGGGACCAGCGCTTGTGCTCGCAGAGCCGCTGAGCATGTGGGGAGGACTCGATCCAACGACTGGAGAGATCATCGACCGGCGCCATCCCCAGTCGACTTCCATCGTCACAGGCACCGTTCTCGTCCTCCCGTGGGGTCGCGGCTCGTCATCTTCTTCAAGTGTGCTCGCGGAAGCGATCCGCCTCGGTACCGCACCCGAGGCGATTCTCATCGTCGAACCCGACGACATCATCCTGCTCGGAGCGCTCGCCGCAGAGGAGCTCTATGGAGCAACGTGCCCGGTCGTTGTGGTGGAGCCGGACGTCTACGAGTCGATCGAAACAGGGGATGAGATCACGGTGGGTGAGGACGGATCCTTGACCGTAGGCCGCAGAAAGACCACACACGATCCCTCGCCATCTGGCTAACTTCGCGAGAGATGAGCGACTATGGAATCCGGGGCGTTTCCGCCGCCGATGTTTACGAGTTGAGAGAAGCTCTTCTGCTGAGGCGTCGCGGCGGTTCACCATCGGTACCCGGCGACGAGGATCCGACCGCCTGTCATCTGGCCGCCTACCGCGATGAGGCGCGTGTTGGTATCGGGTCGATTCACCCCGAACCGATGCCGGACGGATCGACCGCAGATACTTGGCGATTGCACGGCGTCGCGGTCGATCATGGCCACCGTGGAGTCGGGGTTGGTGCGCTGATCGTCGAACGATGCCTGGAGCATGCAGCCGAACATGGCGCCCGCGCAGTGTGGTGCCTCGCTCCGGCCGGCGTCTTCGGATTCTTCGAGCGGTACGGCTTTCAACGCATGGGAGACCCGATCGACGATCCAGAGGGCCCGCAATACAAGTTGTTCGCCGAAATCGAGCCGCTCCGACGCTCTTGGTCGCTCTAGGAACGACCCAGCTTGCTCACCCGTTCGGCCATCAACTCGTAGATACAGTCGAAGGACGGCGGGAATCAGGGCCCCATCGCCACCGTTCACATATGCAGATGACCGATCCGACGCTCCACGTCCTGGCGGTCTCCGGCAGCCTGCGCCGAGGCTCCTTCAACACCGCGCTGCTGCGCGCCGCATCCGACATCGCGCCTGAGTCGATGAAGATCGACATCTACCCGATCGGCGACCTCCCCCTCTTCGACGCCGATCTCGAAGCAGCCGGGAACCCGGAGCCGGTCAAGCGTTTCCGAGCAGCGCTCGCCGAGGCCGACGCGCTACTCCTGGCGACACCGGAGTACAACTGGTCCATGACCGGCGCCCTCAAGAATGCGATCGACTGGGCCTCGCGGGGAGGATCCGACTCCCCTCTCAACTACAAGCCGACGGCGATTCTTGGAGCCAGCAGTAGCCGATTCGGGACGTTGCGCTCCCAACTACACCTACGGGAGGTCCTGGCACACAGTCAGGTTCAGTTCGTCGGCGGCCCACAAGTGCAGGTGTCCACGGTTTCGGACAAGTTTGATGCCAACGAGAAATTGGATCACGCGAGGACAATCGGCCAGCTCGACCGCCTGCTTGTCGCCTTGGAGACAGTGGCACGGCAGTAGCCTGCCGCTCTCATGAGCGAGTGGTACCAAACAGCCGTCTTCTACGAAGCCCTTGTGCGTTCGTTCCGAGATTCGAACGGAGACGGAATCGGCGATCTTCCGGGACTCACCGAATCACTCGATTACCTCCAGTGGCTCGGGGTCGACTGCATCTGGCTTCCCCCGATCTTCGAATCCCCGCTACGTGATGGTGGGTACGACGTCAGTGACTTCTACTCGCTTCAACCCGAACTCGGCACCGTCGACGATCTGCGTGACCTCATTGAGCAGGCGCACTCGCGCGGGCTTCGAATCATCTCCGACCTCGTGATGAACCACACGTCCGACGCCCACCCGTGGTTCCAACGCGCCCGCCAGCCCGGATCCGCGCATCGGGATTGGTACGTGTGGAGCGACACGCCGAACCGCTACCCCGACGCCAGAATCATCTTCCTCGACTCCGAGGAATCGAACTGGACATGGGACGAAACTGCCGGCGCCTATTTCTGGCATCGGTTCTACTCACACCAACCTGATCTCAATTACGACAATCCCGACGTTCAAGCCGCGATGCTCGACGTGGTCCGCCACTGGCTTCAGTTCGGGTTCGACGGATTCCGGTTGGATGCCGTTCCATATCTATTCGAGAGGGAGGGGACGAACGGTGAAAACCTTCCCGAAACCCACAGGTTCCTCAAGGAGGTCCGCGCACTTGTGGACCGCGAATCCCCCGGCGCAGTGCTCTTGTCAGAGGCGAATCAGTGGCCGCACGATGTGATCGAGTACTTCGGCGATGGGGACGAATGTCACATGAATTTCCACTTCCCTGTGATGCCGCGGCTCTTCATGGCGTTGGCACGAGGGCATGCCGATGACGTTCGGTCGATCCTGGCCGAGACGCCCGATCTCCCCGATGGTGGACAGTGGGCTGTCTTCCTACGAAACCACGACGAGCTGACGCTCGAAATGGTCACGCCCGACGAGCGGGAGTTCATGTGGGACCAGTACGCACCCGACCCGGAGATGCGGCTCAATCAGGGCATTCGACGCCGATTGGCACCCCTCCTCGCCGATGACCGGCGCTCGCGTGAACTGCTGCACGGAGTCCTCCTGTCGTTGCCGGGGAGTCCAGTCCTGTACTACGGCGACGAGATCGGAATGGGGGACGAATACCTTCTCAAAGATCGTGACGGTGTTCGTACTCCGATGCAGTGGACCGGCGATCCCGGCGCAGGCTTCTCCAGCGCCGATCCAGAAACCTATTGGCTGCCGCTGGTCACCGCCGAGGGATACCAGCCGTCTGACATCAACGTCGCAGCACAGCGCATTGAGCCCGGATCGTTTCTCAATTGGCTGCGCACGATGTTGGAGACGCGGCGGACGCGACCCGAGATGGGACTGGGTTCGTTCGAGATACTCGACGCGGCCGACCCAGCGATCCTCGCCTACGCGAGGGAATTGGGGGACACGATGACCCTCGTGCTCGCCAACTTCGGGCAGGAGACACGTCGGACCCGGATCGTCGGCACCCACCTAGCCGGGAGAGTCGCGATCGACATCACGACCGGAGATCGACTTCTCGATGTCGGATCCGACCCTTTCGAAATGGATCTGGGTGCACTCGAATTCCGCTGGCTAGAACTGGCCTGAGGCCACAGCCGAGCGCTCATCTGCACCTAAGAGCAGTCTGTCGGCTCTTCCGGGCGCGAGAGAGCCGGAAGACACTTCAGCTAATCGCTGCCGCGAGAGGACCTACTCGCGGGTCTTCCGGCTCCGGTGGTCCGGGTTGGAGTCGCCACCATCCGGGCGATGCCCCGCCTACCGGCTGGGTCTCACCTCGGACAAGCGACCGCTCCAGGGTGGTCGCCTAGCGCCCGACCACCTCCAGGGTCCTACAAAAACTGCTACTGATTTCGACCACCTCCTTTCTCTGGTCATCGCAGTCAAGCACCACTCGCCGCCCAATGCCCGCAGAACTGCTCGTCACCGTGGATTCGCATCCTTGCCCGTCTTGAATAAGTCGCGACTTCGTGGCATCGTGGCGCCCGATGAGCAGTCAGTCCCTGTCAAAACTGTCCGGTGGACGGCCCCGCAAGACGTACGGTCGCGACCGCGAATGCGGCGCAGAAGGCTGTACCACCCGGCTTTCCTCCTACAACAAGAACGAGCACTGCTGGAGTCACTTCCAGCCCGTGCCCAAGCCGGCGCGCATCCCGACCCCTCCCAAGAGCTGAATCGACAGTCGGCACTGGTTGCCGATCAAGCAGTCGGCATCGGATGTGTGGGGATCTTCCGTGGGTGCCGCCGATGAAGCACACCCCTCACCATCTGGAGTTGCGTCGCTCTGCCTGCCCAACACCCCACCGGATCGGTCCCACTCGTGCCGCCGATTGATTCGCGCAAACTGTGTTCGATTCTGCTGGACTTCCTCACATGAATCCAGAGCACTTCAACCTTTCCGAGGTTGTCCCCGGAGTCTGGGCGGCTGAAGCCGACCTCATGGGGGCATCCGTCGGCAACGCAGCCATCATCGACGCCGGCGGCAAGACGATCGTCGTCGATACCTTCATGACCGATGTCGCAGCCATCGAATTGCGTCGCACCGCCGAGGCATTGACCGGCAACCGGGTGTACCTCGCGGTCAACAGCCACTGGCACGACGATCACACCGGGGGCAACCAAGTATTCGGAGACGTCCCGATCGTTTCCACAACAACGACGATGGAGAGGGTGCTGGAGAACGCCTCGGGAGATATCGCCGATTGGCAATCAGAGATCGACGAATCACTGCTACGCCTCGAAGAGGCAGTCGAGGCCGGTGACACAACGGCCGCGAGGCGGCTGGACGGGATGCGTCACTACCGCGATTTCGCCGACAACTTCAAACTGACACTCCCCAACTTGCTCAACGATGGACGGCTAGTGGTCGAGGGCGAACGCCGGGTGGAGATCGAGACGCGCGGAAAGGGGCACACTGTCAGCGATACGTTTGTTTGGCTCCCAGCAGAACGGATCATCATCAGCGGCGACCTGTGCTGGAACGGGATCCACCCCCGCATGCACGACGGATTCCCTGCTGCCTGGGCCGACTACACCGAAGCGCTGCTTGCTCTGGATCCACTTCACGTGATTCCGGGCCATGGAGTACCGGGTGATGCCGGCGCGCTACGCGACCTACCCGACTACTTCCGCACGGTCGAGACCCTGATCAGCGAGGTGAGAGCCGGTACCGATCCCGCCTCTATTCCGGCTCCGGAAGTCTCGAAGGACTGGGACGGCCTTGCCCGATTCCACGACGGCTTGCAGTCGTTGGCTGACAGCTAGGGAACCCATCGTGCGAATCCGACCCCCGGACAGACGAGGAGGGATTCACAGGGTGAGCACGTCACAATGGAGTCGCTCCCTTCGGGGTGGGTAGACAGTGCACATGTGCCGGTCGGCTGCGGGTTTCGGGGTTCCTGCCGAGGTAGCCGCGGGAATTCGGACCGGGACCAAGACCGCCAACCGGAATGGTCGAGCCAAACGACCCGTGTCGAGTACATTCGGTAGCGATGAGCAGTAGCTTCCAGTTAGGGGGCGGTCTGAGGGCGCTGCGACTGTTCGTGGCGCTCGCGACTGCCTGCGCCGTACTCACGCCATCGATCGGCCTCGCCTCCGAGCCCGCCGCCGGCATCGAGCCCGTGAATGGCTTCAACCCGCTCATCGCTCTGCGCAGCGGGGATACCGGTGATGCTGTCATACGGCTTCAAATGGCGTTACATGACGGTGGTTTCTATCGCGGCGACATCACAGGCGAGTTCGACAGAGCGACCGAAACGGCAGTGATCACCCTCCACAAATACCTCGACATCCCGCGCACAGGGACATTCAATGCGCTCGACTGGATTCGGCTCGCCCTACTCCCCAGGTCACAGATCCCGTATCGGTGGGACGAACCGGATCGGATAGAAATCGATACCACCCGGCAGTTGCTGTTCGTCGTCCGCGACCGTCGAATCGTCGGGATCCTCCCGACGTCAACAGGGAGTGGAGGCACCTACTACTCCGTGAGACAGGGTCGCAATGTGCACTCGACAACTCCCCACGGAGATTTTCGGCTGCAGTGGCGCCAATACGGCTGGAGGTGCGACCCTGTTACCGATTGGTGCGTGTACAACTACTGGGCCTTCACCAGCTACTACGGCATTCACGGGTACCGGAACGTTCCGGCGTACCCGGCGTCACACGGGTGTTCGAGAATCCACACCTGGGACTCGGACTGGCTCAGCGAAACGGTGTTTGTCGGAATGCCGGTCCACATCTGGCGAGATGCCCCAACAATCGCCCATCGGTCGCCGCTTCGGCTTGAGATGGCGTAGAAGCCCCCCTATTCGGTGTCCGGCCGCTCCATCGAAAACAGATCGGTAGTGCGCGAGTACCAAGGTCCGGCAAGCCGCCCCACCACTTCGAGACCCGCCAGGTCGATGCGGGTTCCGTCGAGCAGCGATTCGGCCACATGGATTCGCTTCACCAAGCCAAAGACGACCGAGGCGGAGGGGCCCTCACCTACCTCATGAATGTGAGTCACTGCACATTCGAAGTTCGCCTTGGCCTCGGCAACCAGGGGTGCTGCCACTTCATGGCCCTCGGTCTTGCTGAGTCCGGCCGCGACAAACTCATCCACGTCCGGCGAGAACGCGCCCGACGTGACGTTCATGGCCGCCGCCACATCCTCCGTCACAAGGTTGACGGTGAAGACATCGGATGCGCGCACGTTGGCGAGTGTGTCCTTCACCCGGGCCGTCATTCCGGTGACGAATAGCAGGGTCGGAGGAGAACCCGACACCATATTGAAGAAGGAGAAGGGCGCGAGGTTGTCCACACACCCTCGACTTCGGGAACCGATCCACCCGATAGGGCGCGGCACAATTAGGCCGCTCATCAGCTTGTAGCAGTCGGTGGCGTCGAGTGTCTTCGTATCGAAGACTCGCTTCCTCATTCTCGAACACCCCGACGGCGCTCGTCCACGGCAATGAAGGAATCCACCGAGGTCGCGCCGATGGTCGCGCCGATCAACCCCAGAGGCAGGTCCTCGAGGCGGGTGAAGCGGACACACGACTTGCCCATATCAAGCTTCTTGCCGGTAGCGCGGTACGCCTCCTTGAACGCAGCAGCGGCCGAGTCATCGCAATACACCGCCGTCAGATAAAGGGCCAGGTGATGTTTCTGTGACGCCAACGCCGCATACATGAGCGGTTGGCCGTTGTATGTGTTGGGTTCGATCTCCAACGGCACCTGGTAAGTAATCATCCCCCAATTCATGGCCTCCTCATAGCCCTCGGGAAGATTGGCGAGGATCACTTGCCTCACTTCTTCGATCACGGCGCGCCGATCATCAGAAAGCGACAGCAAGTACTCACCAACCGTCCTGGAAACGCTTCGCATTGGCGCAGCCTATGACCGTCGGAACGGCAACCTGGGTTGAATAGCGTTTCTCGCCAAGGACCCAGTTACGCTCCGCTCCGCATGAGAAACCCTCGCTGGCACACGCTCGCGGTCGCGCTGGCCCTCGTCACTGCCGCGTGTACCAACGGAACGGACTCGACGCCGATTGTGACTGGCACGTCACCGGGCGGAGACATAGTCGTCGGAGATACCGCACCACCGGACACGCCACCCCCGCCTCCCGTTTGTCCCGAGAACACACCCGTCGTCCGCACCGATTCAGCCAACCCAGGCATCGAGTTCTTCCACGAGGACCCGGGCCTGGCTTCTGTGCACATCTCGCAGGCAACATTCGAGTGTGCGACCAGAGCTGTGATCGTGAGCGATGTCGATCTCAACAGAGTTGCTATTGCCGCCGTACTGGCAGCGGCTCTCAAGGCTCCCCTACTAATCGCGTCCACCACGGCGTCCGGCCTGCTCGGATTCGAAACCGAGCGCCTTGCACCGGAGCAGATCATCGCAGTTGGAGACGATGCCGCCTTTACGGCCGCCGAATGGACCGAGATAGTCACGCTCACCGGCGATACCGTCAGCTTGGCCGAGCAAATCAATGCTCTTGCCAGGTTCGAATCGACGATCACGCTTCCCGCTGATACCGGCGCCGCGACGCTCGCCACCACAATCAGCGCAATCGAGGCACGGGCCGGCCTGGTCCCACCCACTGCACCGCCGCCGACGACGACCACCGCGGGTACCGCCGCGACATCTACAACGGAGGCGACCGAGCCGACCAACACCGAGTACGCCGTTCCGAGCCTCACCGCAGGAACCGGCACCACAGGAGTCGCCATCTTGGTCGATGGCAACGACCCCGCTACTGCTCTGGCCGCGTTTGCCTCAGCGGCAGCGTCGGGCGCCATCGCCTCGCTGATCGACGATGACGACCTGCGAATAGTGCCCGGAGCGGGCCGCGCTCTCCAGTCGATCCCAGAGGGCGCGGGAGCGATCCAGGTCTTCGGGGAGGCGACGATCGACAGCCACTGGCAGCTCGACGTGATCAGATTCGCCAATGAGATACCCGGCGGGGGATTCCTGGTTCTCCCCCGAATCTTCGTTGCCCTCTACGGAAACCCGCTCACCACCGCGCTCGGAGCACTCGGAGAGCAGGGTCCGGACGAAGCAGCTACTCGGGTTCGTGGCATGGCCGATCAATTCGCGACCTCGCAGGCCCCGGTCCTTCCAGCCTTCGAAATCATCACCACGGTTGCGGCCGGCGGGCCCGGTGGCGACGGCAACTACTCGAACGAGATGGGCAACGAAGTGATCCAACCGTGGATCGATGTCGGCGCAGAACAGGGCGTATACGTGATCCTGGACCTCCAGCCGGGTCGATCCGACTTCCTCAGCCAGGCGAAGCTCTACGAACAGGAGTTGCTCAATCCACATGTCGGTCTCGCCCTCGACCCTGAGTGGCGCCTCGGACCCGAGCAACTCCCCCTCCAACAGATCGGTCGTGTCCAAGCAGCCGAAGTCAACCAAGTGGTCGACTGGCTCGCCAACCTCGTACGAGAGAACGACCTTCCTCAGAAGGTCCTGCTCCTGCATCAGTTCCGCGACTTCATGCTCGAGGATCGTGAGACGATCCAGGCGCCATCCGAACTCCAGGTGATCATCCAAATGGATGGTCAGGGTGCCGTGCCCGACAAGTACGTGACGTGGGAGTTCCTGACCGGCGGGTGGGAGGACCACCCGTGGAGCTGGGGATGGAAGAACTTCTACGACGAGGATCGCCCGGGGGGCGGGATTCCACCAGCCGACGTGCTCCAGCTGGTGCCGACCGCCGTCTACGTGAGCTACCAGTAGCGGTACTCCCCGATCCTGGGGACAGCGTCCCTCTCGGTGGCGCCGGCAAAAACAGCGACGAAGTGCCTTCGGCACAGGTCCCAGACTCCCGACTGAGGGCGTCGGGAATCTCAGGTCGTGAGACGGGCGGTCCTTCTCTCGAAAACCTCCGCAGCCTTTAGAACCCGGTTCGGGATCTCCATGATCTTGTCCTGCATCTCGCGGGCCCTGGCGGAGAGACCTGTCAGGTGCTCGATGCCCCAATCCCGCAATAACGGTTCGATGACGCGATCGTGGTGAATACGCAGGTTGTACACACCGGCCCTTGCCATATCAACCGCACGCCGAACAAATCCGGGTATCACGGTCCCCGGCATCTTGAAGTTGTCAAAGACCCGGAAGATGGGTTCGAGCATCGTCTCGGGGCTCTCCTCGAGCATGGCTGAGGCAACACCCCGATAGAACATGAAATGATGGTTCTCGTCGGTGGCGATGCGTGCCATCAACGCATACGCCGTCTCGTCATCGGCCAGGCGGCCGGCGTTGCGGTGGCTGACGCGAGTCGCCAGCTCCTGCGCCGAGGTATAGACGAACAGTGCCGCCGGATCCTCGTACCCGCTGAGGTGACCAGCCTCCATGGTGGCCATCCGATCATCCTCGAGCGCGGCAGGGTCGCAGTTGCGCGAAGTGAGTAGGTAGGACCGCAGGGCGATCGCATGCTGGCCCTCTTCGGCAGTCCAAAGGTTGGCCCACTCGGCGTAGGAACCATCCTTGGGTAGTTGGGCAGCGATCTCAGAGTGGTAGTAGGGCAGGTTGTCCTCAGTGAGCAGGTTGAGTACGAGTGAGGTCCTGACCTCCGGAGACAAGCTCGCTTGGTTCGCATCCCAAGGCTCGTCGACGAAGCTGCGTCCGAGCTCCCAAGGAACGAACTCATGGGCATACCAACCCTCACGCCGCTCCCGATGTTCTGCTGTGAGGCGCGCCACCGTCGGCTCAACTGCGTGGACCAGCTCCAGCTGCTCGTGGTTCACAGGACCCCCTCAGGTCACAGTCGACGCGGTGCCGACACCCCTGAACCCTAGAGCGCTGGCCGCACCAAACCGTGCAGCCAACGTCGAGTGCCTCTGATCTCCACCCTGGTGGGACCTCACCGCTGGCCGCGGTGCTCAGATCCGGTGGGCGCCTCGGTTTTACGTCACCGGCGACGACGCCGGGTTCGGAATCTCTTGGAGATATCGACATCACTGGTTCGCTTGGGAGTGACTCGATCCGGCTCGAAGCCGACGAGATTGCTCAGCCGTTCGTCATTCGAATACATCTTCACGATCTCGTAGTTGAGACCCGAAGCTCGTTGCAACCGCTCGACGTCTTCGACCTGATCCCACTCGACGAGGGAAACGACCAGTCCGGTCTCGCCGGCACGTGCGGTCCGCCCCGAACGGTGAACAAAACTCTTGTAGTCCTGAGGGGGGTCGTAATGGAGCACGATGTCCACATCGTCGATGTGTAGTCCGCGAGCGGCGACGTTGGTTGCTACGAGAGCCGGCAACCGACCGTCCGTAAAATCCCCCAGCGCGCGCTCCCGCTCACTCTGTCGCTTGTCACCGTGGATGGCGCGGGCCGTGACTCCCGCCTCACTCAGTTGCTGAGTGACTCGATCGGCATTGCGCTTCGTGCCGACGAATACGAGCGTGCGATCGACACTGTCGATGATGGCGGCCGCAACCTTGGCCTTATCCATGTGGTGGACTGCCAAGAAACGGTGGGTTTGCTCATCGACGATATCCCCGGAAGATTCGACCTCGTGACGCACAGGATCAGTCAGGTAGGCGTTGACGAGCGACCGCACTGCACCATCGAGCGTCGCCGAAAAGAGCATGACCTGCGGGCTACCCAGCACATGACGCATGATGGCGTGAACCTGAGGCAAGAACCCCATGTCGGCCATCTGGTCGGCCTCATCGATTACCGCACACTCGACCGACTCGACGCTCACAGCCTTGCGGTCGATGAGATCGATCAACCTTCCCGGGGTCGCCACAACTATGTCGGCGCCCTTCTTGATCTTGTCGATCTGTGACCCCATCGGAGCCCCGCCATAGACAGAAACGAGTTGTAGCCCTTGAGCGGCGGCGAGTGGTCTCATCTCGTCGGACACCTGGCTGCACAGCTCACGTGTTGGGACCAGCACCAACGATCGGGGGTATTTGGGCTGAGAATCGGCGGTCCGCTCCACCATTGGTATCCCAAAGGCAAGGGTCTTGCCCGAGCCCGTTTGAGCCTTCCCGCACACGTCACGCCCGGCGAGCGCGTCTGGGATCGTCATCACTTGGACCGGGAACGGCTCAGTGATGCCCTTGTCGGCGAGCGTTGCGACGATTTCGGCCGAGACGCCCAACTCTCCGAACGTCGAAACCGGTGCCGGGTCCGCGTTGATATCTGACATGTCACCCATCTTCGGTTGCGTCACGGTATCCGGCATGGCTCAGCGAGGAGGGCGAACGGCCGGGAGACCGGGTGCGGTGATGCACCACGGATCACGGTACCAGGAGGAGTACACCAACCGTGATCCTCGACTACGACGGCAGCGCCGGGCGACGTTCGGCGCGATCGGCGATGAGCACCCCGAAGAAGATGACCACTCCCCCGAGCAGGATGCCGGGCTGGAGTTGCTCGTCGAGTACCAACACGCCGGCAGTCACGGCGATTATGGGGATGAGGTAGCCGGCGAGCGATGCATACGTCGCCGAGATCTTCCGCAACATCCAGTAGTAAAGGACCATCGGCAGGACGGTGGATGCGAGAGCCATGTAGGCAAGCACACTCCATGCCACGGCCGTCTCGGCGACCGGACCTCCTTCGACGCCGAGGGTGGCGACGATGATGATCACCATCCCCGACCCGAAGTGCACCCCCGTCACATCCAGGGGCTCGTAGCTGCCGGCATGATGCTTGGCATAGATGCTGCCGGCGGAGATCGATGCCACCGCGCCGAACCCCAGCAAGCCGGCAATGAGCGGACGACCGCCCTCGGTGAGCCCACTATCGCCCGATAACAGCAGCACCGCTACCCCGAGGAGGCCTATGAGAAGTCCCGTCATCTTGACTACCGACAGCCGCTCCCCCGGAAGTGTGAAGTGGGCGATACCGGCGGTGATTACGGGGATGAGGGCCGTCATCAATCCCAGGAATCCGGCCCCGGCGTACTGGAGGGCGATATTCGAAAAGATGAACGGAACGGCGAGGTTCGACAATCCCATCACAAGGCCGACACGCCAAACGACTCCGCCACGCGGCAGCCCACGTCTTCGGATCATGAGGAAGACGATGACAGCCAATACGGCCAGCACAGACCGGTAGGAGGCAAGGCGATACGGAGTCACAGCTTCATCAAGCGCCACGCGCGTGGCAACTCCGGCAGTTCCCCACCCAAGGGATGCCACAACCATCGCCAGCCAGACACGCCGCATCCGTCGGAGGTTAGGAGTGCCCGGGACCGGCGCAATCGACCGGCCGACCCCGTGGTTGATCGGCGTCCGGCGAGATTCGGATTGGGAGTCGAGCGTATGCTCCGGCGGGTGAGAAGCCCAGCCACCGCCCTCGCCGCGGTCGTGATAGCGATTGCGGCCTGCAATACCGCCGAGCCGTCGACCGACCCGACGGCGCCCGCAGAGTCGATCGATACCGGTGACGCCACCCCATACGCCGGCGGCGTGTTTGTCGCCCCTCAAGGAGATGACTCGGCCCCCGGAACGACCGAGAAGCCGGTACGAAGCCTGGAACGAGCCCTGGAGATCGTCCCTACCGACGGCACCATCGTCTTCGCCGGTGGCGTCCACAGCGGCGGTCACCGAATAGGA
This sequence comes from Acidimicrobiia bacterium, assembly GCA_029263095.1. Taxonomy (GTDB): domain Bacteria; phylum Actinomycetota; class Acidimicrobiia; order Spongiisociales; family UBA11373; genus JACZWZ01. The sequence continues at coordinate 52,963 of JAJCYA010000019.1, forward strand.
AACATCGCCAACGTCACCATCACCGGGCTGCCCGGAGCGATACTCGACGGGGGCGGCGCAGAGCCGTTCGGCATCTTCTGTGACGGATGTCGGGAGCTGATCATCGAGGAGCTTGAGATACGCGGATTCACCGACGTCGGCGTCGGCGCCACGAACAGCAGCGGCATCACTCTCCGCAAACTCCATGTCCATGGCAACGGGGCCGCGGTCCAGTTCACCGATTGGGAGCTGGAGGGTTACGGCATTCACGTTGATTTCTCATCATCGGTCACGATCGAGGGCAACGATGTTCACGACAACGGGCCCGATCCCCCGATCTTGCCCGACCGCATCTTGGGGACTGGAATCGACACCTTCGGAAATACCGATGTGACGATCCGCGGCAACACGTCACACGACAACCACGGTGGAGGGATTCTCGTAGAGGACTCTTTCCGGGTAGTCGTCGAAGGCAATGAGGTCTTCGGCAACGACCTGGACGCCTCGAGCGATGAGTGGTGGGACGGAGGCTTGTGGCTCGATGGCGGAGGCGACGTCGTTGTGCGCAACAACGTGTTCCGAGACAATCTGGGACCCGGCATCGAGATAAGCGACGAGGACTACCAGAACCCGACCGGATACGTTCTAATCGGCAACATCTCGACTGGGAACTACTACGGAATCCTCATTTGGAACTTCGGCACGGAAGACTTTCCACCTCCAGAGGTCATGATGCTCGACTCAAACGACTTCGCCGGGAACGATCGACTCGACGTGTGGATTGAAGCGGAACTCTGATGGCCGCCCCATCCTCCGCCACGGCCTCGCTCGTAGTTGGCCACGAGCACACCGCGATCGCTGTCGGATCGGGCGATGTTCCGGTGCTGGCAACACCATGGCTGATCGCGCTCTGCGAGCAAGCGACAGTTGCCGCCGTCGCATACATGCTCAACGCGGATGAAACGTCGGTAGGAGTGCATGTGGACATCGAGCACCTCGTCGCCTCGGCGCCGGGAGCCACCGTCACCGCAACGGCTGAGCTCCTGACGCTCGACAACAACCGGTTCGTGTGTTCGGTCAGCGCTCACGAGGGATCCATGCTTGTAGGACGCGGAACCATCGTCCGGCTGCGAGTAGACAGAGACCGATTTATGAGCCGCTTAGGGAACTCTTGAGGCGACCAGCTGCTCTCATCGGCATAGTGGCGGTAATGCTCACGATCGTCGCGTTCTGGGCCATGTCGCGCAACGGCTACCCGGGTGGCCCCGACGAGTGCATCGCCCTGAACGACTGTTATTGCGAAGCGATTGGGCCGGGAATCGCGGCCCAACCCGCCAACGCCTGGTCGAACGCCGGATTCGTCGCCATCGGTCTGCTGGTGCTCGCCGACGCCGGCAGGCATTCGGGAACAGGCCGAATGGCACGCGACTTGCGGGCGGCGTGGCTCTACGGAGCCGTCGCAGTGTTCCTCGGCCTTGGCTCGTTCGCATTCCATGGATCGATGCGAGCATGGGGTGGATACGTCGACGTGCTGTCAATGCACGCATTCATCGCCTTCGTCCTCGCATACGACCTCGACCGAGTCCACAGGTGGACCTGGAGACGGTTCGTGACGTGGTTCACAGCGATGCTCGTCTCATTTGCGGTTGCGATCGCCATCGTGCCGCCGGAGCACGGCAAGACGCTGTTTGCCGTGTTCGTGCTGATCGTGCTTCTCGTCGAGGCAGCCGTCTCGTACCCAGCCCTGCGACCGTGGTCACGGGTCCAACTGGACCCACGACGCCTGCCCTGGTTCTGGACCGGACTGGGACTGTTCATCGTCGCCAATGTCATCTGGAACTTGTCGCGCACCGATGGCGTGTGGTGCGACCCGCAGACCCTGCTCCAGGGACACGCCGTGTGGCACTTGTTGACTGGAGCAAGCGTCGGCGCCTTCTATTTGTATCTCCGTGGAGAAGGACCGGCTGCCGTCGCGTTGGCCGACTACAGGTTTGCGGACTCGACGCCGAGAGGGACGTAGTGCTCGACGCCGAATTCGAATCGACCCTTGCCGCCGCCCAAACGGGAGCCGAGTGGGCATGGAGCCAGCTCTATCACAGCGTGGCCCGCCAGGTCCTCGGCTATTTGCGCGCCCAGGGCGCCAAGGAGGCCGAGGATCTCCTCGGCGAGGTATTCGTCCATGTAGCTCGAGGTATTGGGAGTTTCGAGGGAACGGAGGCGGGCTTTCGATCGTGGGTATTCACCGTCGCCCACCATCGAATCATCGACGAACGGCGCGCACGGCGGCGCCATCCGGTCGACCCAGTTGAGACCGTGGCCGACAAGGCGTCACCGGATCGATCTGCTGCGGACCAGGCCCTCGACAGCCTGATGACCGACCGCGTGCGCGACGTAATCGATCGGCTGGCCCCTGCCCAACGCGACGTGATGATGCTGCGGATCGTGGCCGGCATGACAGTTCCGGAGATCGCCGAAGTCCTGGGGCGAACCGTCGGGGGTGTAAAGGCGTTGCAACACCGCGCTATCGCCTCTCTGCGGCGCCACATCGAGCGGGAAGGCGTATCCCTATGAGTAGCTCAGGCGGTTACCAGGGTGATGCAGAGGAAGGTGACGGCGTGTCGCGCCGACTGACAGACGAACAACTCGATCAGCTGTTGGCGGGAGAGACACCCGCCGATGCTCCGTGGTTCGAAGACGTGGCCGACCTCGTTGCGCAGTTGTCAACCTCTGCTGCCCCTGAAATCTCCGAGGCCATCGCCTCCGACCACATCAGCAGGGCGGCAGCCGTAGCCGGATCGTCCCCCGATGCGAGCCCCGTCGTATCCCCCTCCTCCGACCGGCTCGGAAGGCTGCGACGACGGATTGCCCTCTCCGGATTGCTCTCGAGCCTCGCCGCCAAGGTGATCTTGGGTTCCGCAGTCGCTCTCGCCTCAACGGCCGGAGCGGCGGCCGCCGGCATCCTCCCGGACCCGATTCAGATGGTCGCCGCCGACGCCGCATCCATTCTCGGCATCGAGATCCCCGATCCGGGCGACCCCTCCGCCGACGATGCCCTCACGGTCGCTCCCCCCGAATCCGACGACGACGACAAGAGCGGCTCTAGCGATGCCGGCGAGAACGATGACGACGACACCGGTTCCCAGCCAACCCCCACAAGCACGCTTCCAACCGAGTCGACTGACTCGACCGTGCCGACCGATGGGCCCGACGATTCGACGAAGTCGGATGGTGATGGTGATGGTGATGGTGATGGTGATGGTGATGGTGATGGTGATGACTCTGATGACGGTGATTCTGAACTGAGTGCACCTCTGGCGGCGTTGGTCGGTGATCACGTTTGGACCGGATCGATCTGTACCGGAGCCACGGCGTCATTCGCCTATCGCATCACGGAGGACGGGTCACTCGTGGCATCCACCACCTTCCCCCTCGCCGAGGTGTCGGACACCGACCACGGGTTCAAGATCAGCTTCGACGACACCGATATCGAGGTCGAGTTGAGGCAGGACGGTGACGAGTGGACCCTCCGAATCCGTTCAGAGAGCTCATGCGACGACGGAGACGACCAGGACTCTGACGATGGCGAAGACCCATCCGACGACGACGACGGCGAAGACCCATCCGACGATCCCGATACCAACGAGGACGATCCCGACGAAGACGATCCCGACGAAGACGAGGATCCAGACGAAGAGGACGAGGACACAGCCTGAGTCTTCGGTGGATGGATCTGAGGGCGGCGTGCGCCGTATCCGAGCATGACGGCGCCCCGATCTCAACCCCTCCTGGCGGATCCGGATAGATCACCGAGGCCGTACCCCTAGAAGCCGATCCGACGGTTACCCCACCAAGAACTCCACGAGCGACCGCGATATGAGGAGCACCCGATGAAGAGAGTCCCGAAACGTTTCCTGGTCCCAGCACTGGTGTTTGCGCTCATGACCCTTTCGACGACCGCACTGGCGACGACCGCCACTACGGCAGCCACAACCACAACCACGGCGGCCACGACCACAACCACCACCGCCGCACCCGCCCCGATCCCAACCACGACGGTTGTCCCACTGCTCGGGTCGCCTCTGACCATCGAGATCACCTTCGATGCCAACGGCATCCTCCAAGAGGTCTCGATCGACCCCGCCACCGGGTTCACTCCAGTTCCGTCCAGCGATTCCGACGACGACGACTCCGATGAAGTCAAGTTCGTGTTCAGTGACGGCGAGGTCGAGATCGAGATCGAATCCGAGAACGGCAAGCTCGAGATCGAAATCGAGGCGATCAGCCTCGAGAGCCTGCTGGGACCGGGTAGCTGGTCGGCCGATGTCTTTGGTACCGGCGTCGCATTCATCTCCTACACCGTTGTGGACGGCGAGAACATCTTGATCGACGGCGTCACAGTGCCCGATGGCGTCACTTACGAGATCGGTGACCTCAAGTTTGAACTCGACGAGGACGGCGAGACCGAAGCATCCGTAAAGGTTCGGTTCTTCCTTGATGGTGTCGAGCGGACATTCAAGATCAAGATCGAGTTCGAAACCGAAGAGGATGGGTCCACCGAAGCCGAGCTCAAGCTGACCCTGTCCGACGATCACGACGACGACTCCGACGATCACGACGACGACTCCGACGATCACGACGACGACTCCGATCACGACGACGATGATGACGACGACGACGACGATGACGACGACGACGATCACGACGACGACGATCACGACGACGACGATCACGACGACGACGACGACGACGACGACGACGACGACGACGATGACAGCTAGGCGCAGCAGCAGCGCCGGTAAGTGGCGGTCCCTCCCTGGAGGGGCCGCCACAGCGGTGCTCATGGCTCTTGTGTTGGTCCTGGCAGCCTGCTCCAACTCGTCGTCGGCTGCAGAGAGCACGGCCGGAACCACACCGAGCCCGACCGTCGGCACCTCAATCGACACCGTCGTCGTTGCCGACGAGTCGACGTCGGTCGGTGATGCCGGGTCACTACTGACGGAAGCGATTGCCGCGGTCGGCACCCGCTATGAGTTCGATTCATCGGTCGATCTGACCGGAGGAACACTCACACTTGTCGCAGGCCGGATCTACGACGACTCCAGCGCCTTCCTGATCACAACGGTGGGCTCCGAGCTGGAATATGTGATCACCCCGCAAGGCCGGTGGGTACGTGAGCCCGACGACCAATGGGTTGTGCTCCAGGAAGGCGCACCGGTGGCCGATCCGCTATCCCCACTTGCCAACCCCACTGCGATTGAAGTCCTGGCGGCAGACGACACAACCGTCACACTGGCGGCCACGTACGCCGGCGAGACACTCGGATTCCCCGAGGCCAACCAGGTCTCGGTCGAACTGGTCATCGCCGGTTCGCGCCTGATATCCCTCCGGTATCAGACCGCCGTCGGGCAGGACATTGCGACAGTGGAAACCATCATTTCGACTTCGCTCGACATCGAGCCCGTCGTCGCCCCTGTTCCGACCGGATAGGACCGCACCAAGAGCATTAGAGATCACGGCACCGTCCGCGGCACCCACCGCGGGCGGTGCTGTGCTTTGTCAGATCGGGAGCCACCACCAGGTGCCGACCCTCAATGCCGAACCGAACTCCAGTCGATGGCGACCGCATGATCATCATCACGGTCGATCGCCACATCGACCCGTGTTCTCGGTCCTACCCTCCCCAGGAGACGTTCCGGGACCCGGTGGGCGATGCGGACGTCGTAGGGAGCCAATCCGCCCTGCTTGACCTCGAGTCCAATGACAAACAGCCGGTCGTCGTCACCGGGGGTGCCGACTTCGACCAATCCCAACTCGGACATGTCACCCGCATCCTCCATCGATGTGATCAGAGCAGATGCACGTCTCCCCGTACGCAATAGCTCCTCGACGTCGCGTATCCCGCCCGAGGGTGGAACCGGTGCTGTCGAAGGTTCCGAAGAATGCGCTACTTCGAATCCCGCCTCCCAATCGATCGCGATGTGCTCGCGATCGATCGGATCTACCCGGATCGTGACGATCGTCCCCGGGAGGAATGCTCCCAGGACAAGACGCGGTGTTCGCTGACGGATTGTGGTCGAGAAGGGAGCATGTGCCGTCGAATCCACGTCGAGGCCGAACTCGATTACAGGGCTCCCGTTGACTGTGACCCCCGTTTCCCCGAGCGAGGTGATCGTTGCAGTGCCCGAAACTCCTCTGGTCCGCAGTCCCTTGTCGAGTCCGGAGATGCGACCCAACCGGGCTCCGACGCCTACGAACACGAACCCCGTTATGCCCACCGACAACGCAATCAGGAACATGACCGTCCGAGCATCACCGCTCAAAAGAATCGCAGCAGCAACGCAGGCAATGGTGGCCGCTACGAGGAAGCGACCCAGCGCGCTGAAGGCATTGAGAAGGCCCATCCCCAACAGAGCCTATTCGGGAGTTGCCGACCAGGGGCAAGTAGGGTCGCCCGATGCCCGACGCCGCCAGGTCGGTCCAGCGGACCTACCTCCTGATAACGCTGCTCTCGACCTTGTCGGCCTCGTTCATCTGGGGCATCAACACACTGTTTCTGCTCGATGCCGGACTCAACAACACGCAGGCGTTTGCCGCCAACGCATTCTTCACAGCAGGCATGGTCATCTTCGAGGTGCCGACCGGTGTCGTCGCCGACACCTGGGGGAGACGCGCCTCCTATCTGCTCGGAGCGCTGACACTCCTGATCTCGACTCTGCTCTACCTATTCATGTGGGAGACGGGAGCACCATTCTGGGCTTGGGCAGCCGGGTCAGCGTTCATCGGCCTCGGATTCACCTTCTTCTCAGGTGCAGTCGAGGCCTGGCTCGTCGATGCTCTGAACGCAAACGGCTTCACCGATAATCTCGAGTCGGTATTCGCCCGCGGTCAGACCGTCGCCGGAGCAGCCATGCTGACCGGGTCCGTCGCTGGCGGCTTTATTGCTCAGCATTGGAATCTGGGGGTCCCGTACGTGCTGCGAGCGGTCATGCTCGGCTTCACGTTCCTCGCCGCGCTGGTGCTGATGAAGGATGTCGGGTTCGAACCGAAGCACGGCGCCGGCCCAATCAAGGAGATGAAGCACATTGTGCGCGCCTCGATTGATGGGGGCTGGCGCAACCGACCGGTCCGCTGGCTCATGCTCGCCGCGCCCTTTACGGCAGGCGTCGGGATATTCGCCTTCTACGCCATGCAGCCGTATCTGCTCGAGCTGTACGGTGACGAGACCGCGTTTGGAGTAGCCGGCCTCGCGGCGGCAATCGTCGCCGCCGCACAGATTGGCGGCGGACTGTTGGTTCCGGCGGTTCGGCGTCGCTTCGCGCGCCGAACCCACGCTCTCCTATTCTTCGGAATCGTGAGCACACTGGCAATGGTCGTGGTAGGAGTAACCGACTCGTTCTACGTGGCGGTCGCTGCCATTGTCGTCTGGGCGCTTGCCTTCGCCGCCGCCGGTCCGATGCGTCAGGCGTACATCAACGGGCTGATTCCGTCTGAACAGCGCGCAACCGTGCTCTCCTTCGACTCTCTCATGGGGTCGGCGGGAGGGGTGGCAACTCAGCCTGCCCTGGGAAGAGCGGCCGACATCTGGTCGTACTCGACTTCCTATCTCATCGGCGCTGCGATCCAGGTCGCAGCCCTTCCGTTCTTTCTCGCATCGCGAGCGGAGAACGCAGAGTCGGATCCGATCACTCTTGACTAGCCGCGGCTTTGGCTCGGAGCTATTCGACCTCCTCCGTGCCATGTCAATGCCAGCGGGCCAGTACGCCGTATTCGGCAGTGGTCCGCTTCTGGTGAGAGGCATCATCGAATCCGCCAACGACCTCGACGTCATCTGTCGTAACCCGGCATGGGATCGCGCTTGCCAGCTCGGAACGCTCGTCAACCTCGACGACGAGGACATCCAGATCGTTAGTACCCACGATGGAGCCATCACATTCGGGCGGAGCTGGGGCTACGGATCGTTCGATCTCGATCACCTCATCGCCACGGCGGAGATCATCGCCGGGCTCCCCTTCGTGCAAATGGAGCACGTCATGGAGTACAAACGCGTGGCGCGACGACCCAAGGATCTGGCTCATCTCGACCTGATCGAACGCCACGACGAGGACGCTGTCCGGCGACTCTCGTCGGGGACGTAGCCTTACCGCGTGAAGAAGTTCCTTCTCGGAGTAGCCGCAGCCTTTGGCCTGATGCGCTTGTTCCCTGAGCTGCTGCGGCGTCACATGGCGCCACCGCAGCGCCCCCAAGCCCACACACCGGCAGACTTGGGTCTGCCCGAGGTCCCGATCACGCTTCAAAGCGCCACCGGGACCGATCTCCACGCGTGGTTTATACCGGCAGGCGGCACCGCGCCAGTCGTGATTGTGCTCCACGGCTGGGGTGCCAATGCGTCCCTCATGCTCCCCCTTGCTCCCCATCTGCACCGAGCCGGCCTACACGCCCTCTTCCTCGATGCTCGCAACCACGGCCTCAGCGAACATGATGACTTCGTATCAATGCCTCGGTTCGCCGAGGATCTCGATGTGGCCATCGATTGGCTCAACGATCTCGATGACGTCTCGAGCGTTGGGGTAATCGGTCACTCTGTCGGTGCCGGTGCCGCTCTCCTGGTCGGATCACGCCGAACTGATCTCGGCGCCATCGTCTCCGTGTCGGCATTCGCCCACCCAGCCGAGATCATGGCGACAGCCCCTCCGATGAACCGCATGCCTGCCCGCGTCCGTACCGGGGTCTTGCGCACGATGGAGAGGACGATCGGCGCCAGGTTCGACGATATCGCCCCACGTTCCACGGTCGCCCGGGTGAAGGCGCCGCTCATGCTGGTCCACGGCGATGCCGACGATGTCGTGCCGATTTCGAATCTCCACGAGCTGACAAGTAGAGCGCCCAAAGCCCGCTCTCTCGTCGTGCCGGGAGCGAATCACGCCTCACTCGAGGCGTTCGAGCCCCACGTGGGTACGATCCTCGGATTCCTCTCTGAACACCTGGCCTGACCGCACAAGAATCCGAGAAGCGAGGCTCCTAGGTGCCGGACTCCACCACCGAGAGGGCTCTGATGAGACGATCTCTGGCCTCGGCGGCAATACCACCGATCGCATCACCGTCGACAAGCTGCGAAATGATCGCCGGGTCCATGGCCTCGACTCTCGAACCCCGGTCGGTCTCGTACACAACAACATTGCACGGGAGTAGCAGGCCGACGTGTTCGTCCTCACCCAACGCCCGATTGGCGAGCATCGGGTTGCAGGCACCGAGGATTCTGTAGGACGCCCGATCCACATCGAGTTTCGCCTTGAGTGTGGCGGCCACATCGATCTCGGTGAGAATGCCGAACCCCTCATCGGCCAGTGCCTCCCGGATGGCCGACTCCGCCTCAGCAACACTCATCTCGGTGTCGATTCCGATGCCGTACGTGAATTCATTCATTGGCCACCTCGGCTTCCGTCACGTCACCTTAGATAGCGACCACTGAGTGAATCCTCCTCCGGAGCACCCATCGGTGGCAACAGGCAGAAGCCACCCCCGCACCGAAGCGGCCCGTCACTATGTGACGGGCCGCAGGGGTGCCAACCAGAGAGGGGGAGGAGCCCTCGTATGCGTGTCAAAGGAGTCAACCGCCGCCCGTGCCCCCGCCTCCCCCAAATGTCGGAGATGTGACCAACTTCGTCTCGGGCCTACCCGGCGCCGAAACGAGCGATACCAAGGTCCCGATAGCGAGACCGTAACCCGCTCCGCCGACCACATCGAGCGGAAAATGCGCCCCCACATAGACCCTGGTCAAGGCGACGGCGATTGCGATCGCTACGGCCACGAGCCGTCCCCTTCTACTCAGATAGGGGACAAGAGCCGCGACGAGAGTAAACGCCAGGACCGCGTGACCGGACGGGAATCCGACCTCAGTCACCGGTACATCGGACCCCAGAATCACGTTGTCGAGAATCGCCCCTGGTCGACCACGACCGACCATGGCCTTGATCCCCTTGGCCCCCAGCCAGCCGAGCACAAAACCGGCCAGAAGGAGCGCCACCGGAGGCTGCCAGCGTTTCGACATCCACCACAGTGCTACTGCGGCAAACGGCAACACCAAGGCCGATCCCATTTGCTGCAGAACCCACAGCACCGACTCCACGTTGTGTGGGAGCTCGTTGAGGAAGCGAAACGCGTCCGTCTCCCACGCAGCCGGTGGATCCTGCACGAACAGACCGGACACCGCGAGGAGAGCGAGACCTGCCGCGATGACGGCGAGTGACCTCGGCAGAGAAGATTCCTCGATGGGCTCCAACATCACCCTCCCACTTGAACGGCCCGCCACGATGTGACGGGCCGTCATGGGTGCCAACCAGGAGGGGGAGGAATCCCTCTGTGTCTGTCATCAACACAACGCCACGTCGCTCGTCGGCGACCACCCAAGTGTCGTCGAATCGACGATCGGATGCCACAGTTGCTCGGTACCGTGGCACACGTGGATGTATCCCGCCGCCAAATGCTCGCCCTTCTAGGCGGATCGATCGGGCTTGGTTACCTGTTCACCGCATGCCGCTCGGCTCTCGAATCCGCAACCCACTCTGTGGCTACTGCCACAACTGCCGCTTCCCACGAGGAATCCAACACCGCCATCACCACACCGCCCGCACCCGAGGCGGTCCCACAGACAACGTCGTCCACGGGTATCAACCCACCCTCACCGATTACGTCGCCGGCTTCACCAGAAACACTCGCGGTGATAGCGCGAGAAGGTTGGAGCTTCCGGCAGCAGGGCGCGTTCCGTAGTCACCAGATCGAACGAATCACGATCCATCACACGGCGGCCGAGATCACCGACAACAGTCGGGCTCCGGCGCTGATACGACAGCACGAGGATTGGCATATGTCGCACGGGTGGCCGGGTCTCGCCTACCACTTCATCATCGACCGCGCCGGCAATGTGTACGAGGGACGCCCCATAAGTGCCATTGGCGACACGTTCACTGAGTACGACCCCACCGGACACCTCCTCGCGTCTTTCGAAGGCCATTTCGATCGACAGTCGCCGAGCGATGCACAGCTGGCGGGGATGACACGGCTGGTGGCGTGGGCGATGCAGACCTATTCGGTGCCTGCGCAACTGATCGGCGGACATCGCGACTGGGCAAGAACCACATGCCCCGGCTCCAACATGTACTGGCGTCTCGGTGGACTCGCCCGAGCCGCGGCCGACCATGGAACGGTCGAGCTCGGCTACCTCCGAAACGATGCGGCCATCGATCGAGTTGCCCAGATCTCTGCAGGACAGTGAGTGCGACCGTCGGATTGGCGACACACCAACTGCGGTCACAATGCCCACGCTGTTGACATGATTGAGGAGGTCGCCATGACCATCGACACCGAACAGCGCTCCGAACAGCCCGAACCCCAGATCCACGAGCCGGAGAAGCTCATACGGCTCGCTGCGATGGCGAAGTTCATGCTGGATGAGGCACGGACGACTCCGTGCGATGCAGCTGGCTGTGAGCGTTTCCGCCGGATATACGAGCGGACACTGCACGAACTAGGAGAGCTCCTGTCAGAGGATCTCAAGGTCGAGCTCGCATACCTCACCGTCACGTTCGAGAAATCCTCGCCAACGCCATCCGAACTGCGAGTCGCTCAAGCAGAGCTGGTCGGCTGGCTCGAGGGCCTATTCAATGGAATCGCAGCCGCAACGATGAGCCAAGAGTCCGACGCCCGCGACCGAGCCATGGCGATCGCCGTTGTCGAGGCAGACGACCGTCCGATGCCGGGGCAGTACCTATAAGGCCGATGCCATCGGTCGCCGGTCGCCGGTCAACAGACAGTCAACCGATCTGAGATTCGAGATCTCATCTCCTGCCTACTCTCCGTCCCGTGACGACACGCAATCTCAGCCGCTGGACGGTGGCGGCAACCCTGATCCTCGTCGCGTTTGGGGGCTTCACCAGGGGTAGCCGCAGTGGCTACGGGTGCGCGGACCGGTGGCCGCTGTGCCAAGACGGGTTGCTGGGTGGGCTCCTTCCCCGGATGGAATTCCACATGATCGTCGAATGGACGCACCGGTGGCTGGCGGCCCTCGTCGGTGTCCTCGCCGTCACCGCCGCTGTCGTCGCCTGGCGTCGCGCCGAACGTTGGATCGCCTGGGTGGCCATCTCCGCTGTCCTCGTAATCGGCATCCAGGCATGGGTAGGCCGGCTCGTCGTGGTTGGGAACTTGGACGCCGACCTTGTGACGTTGCACCTGGTGATCTCAATGACCGTTGCAGCTCTCCTGACGGTCGTCGCAGTGGCCACAACTCCGACCTCGGGGATAGAACGGAATCGAGCGTGGACCTATCGGTTCGGGGTAGGAGCCGTGGTCGCCTTCGCCGTGCTGTTACTGGGATCCTTCGTACACAATCTCTACATCCCCGGTTGGCCCCTGGTCTCCAACGAGCTGTTCCCGGACCTGTCGAACCGGTACGTTGCCCTCCACTTCTTCCACCGAGTCGTCGCCGGCGGTGGTTTCTTCTTTCTCGGTTGGCTTGCCGTGCGCTCGTACCGCGATCAGCGGCCCGACTTCGAGCAATGGGCCGTCCGGATCGGTCTCGGAGCGTATGCCGTGGCCATCGGGCTCGGAGCCGCGCACGTGTTCACGAAGGTCACGTGGTCCGGCCTCGTGTCGGCTCATCTCGGGGTGGCATCGATCGTCTGGGTGTCCATGCTCGGGGCAACGGCCTCGGCGGCCGGCCTGGGAGCCGGCCTCGCCTCAGATTGACGTCACGACCGGAGATGCGGCCAGAGGAACAATGTGAACCTCCAGCCGGTTTGACTCGTTGAACCATCCACGAGGGAGACGCGCCCATGCCGGCAGTAGCCGTCGACGACACTCTGACGCTTGCTCGCGTGGATGTCCCGCTGGATACTCGTGATCGCAATGTCGTTTCGGTCACTACCGCCCCCCAGGGTTTCGAGGGGGAAGGCTTCCCGGTCAAGCGCGCCTTTGCCGGAGTCGACCTATCGCTTCTGGATCCGTTCATCCACCTAGACCAGATGGGCGAAGTCGAGTACTCCCCAGGAGAGCCGAAAGGCACGCCGTGGCACCCTCACCGCGGATTCGAGACGGTCACATACATGATCGACGGGATCATGGAGCACCAGGATTCTCAAGGTGGAGGAGGGGTCATCACAAACGGTGACACACAGTGGATGACTGCAGGCAGCGGGATCCTCCACATCGAACAGCCGCCGGAACACCTCGTCGTATCGGGAGGACTCTTCCACGGATTCCAACTGTGGGTGAACCTGCCGGGCAAGGACAAATTCCTCTCACCCCGCTACCAGGATCTACGGGGATCCGTGGTGACCCTGCTCACCACTCCCGACGGGGGCAGCCTCATTCGACTAATCGCAGGCGATCTCGGCGGTCACCGGGGGCCGGGCGACACCCACACCCCGATCACAATGGTCCACGCGACGATCTCACCCGGGGCCCGAATGACGCTGCCGTGGCGATCCGATTTCAACGCTCTCGCCTACGTGCTCAACGGCCAGGCGGCATTCGGACTGGAGCGTCGCCCCGCTCAGAGCGGCCAGCTCGTCGTCTTTGACCACGGCGACACCCTCACGATTTCGGCCGACGAGCGCCAGGAGTCGCGCAGCCCCAACGTCGACGTGCTGCTACTCGGTGGTCGCCCGATCGGGGAACCGGTGGCCTGGTACGGACCGTTTGTGATGAACACGCGCCAAGAGCTGATCGAAGCCTTCGAGGACTTCCAGGCGGGCAAGCTGGGAAGCGTTCCCCACACGGATCCGAGCCAAGCCCCACCCGCCTAGAAGGGGGCGCCTCTCCCCTAGCCGCGCGGTAGCCTCAGCCGATGGCTCCCGCACACGTCGTTCATGCTCGAGGTCTGACAAGGGCGTACCGGCGGGGAGCCCGTGAGGTTGAAGCACTGCGCGGCGTGGATCTGGACATCTCCCCCGGGGAACTCGTTGTAATCATGGGGCCCAGCGGCGGCGGCAAGTCGTCCCTGTTGAACCTGCTCGGCGGACTGGACCGGCCCGATGGCGGGACACTGACGGTTGCTGGGGTCAATCTGACCACCTCATCTCAGGGTGAGCTAGACGCGTTCCGCCGGCAGCACGTCGGATTCGTGTTCCAATTCTTCAACCTCATAGGCACCCTGGATGCCGCCGAGAATGTGGCACTCGCCCATGTAGCCCGCGGTGAAGGGTGGAGCAGCGCGCGGGCTCAGGCTCGAGAGACCCTGGAGGAACTGGGCCTGAAGGATCGGGTTGATCACCGTCCCGCCGAGATGTCGGGAGGAGAACAGCAGAGGGTCGCGATCGCCCGCGCGGTGGCGGCACGACCCGATCTGCTCCTCGCAGACGAACCGACCGGCGATGTCGATGCAGCGACGACGGGGGCCATCATGGAGCTCCTGGCCACGCTCAATCGGGACCGCGGGATGACGATCGTTGCAGTAACCCACGACCCCACATTGGCGCAGTATGCATCCCGGCTTCTCACCCTGAGCGATGGTCGGTTCGTCGGGTGATGACGCTCCTGCGGTTCGCGATCCGCGACATGTCCGCCGATTGGAGGCGAAGCCTCACACACATCGCCGCCATCGTTCCAATCGTCGCCGCCTACCTGATCCTGAACGCGGTGGCGGGCGGCCTTCGCGACGAGGCGGTCGCCGTCGAAGCGCAGAACATCGTGCTTCTCTCGCCGAACGCCCTGGACCCCGCCGCCGGACGACTCGCCCCAGAGGTGCTCGACCTCGTTTGGGAAGTCGGCGGCTCCGACGTTGCATCCGCCACCCCCATGATTTTCCGCCCCATTCGTATGGACGACCGGGTAGTCCAGTTGCGGGCGGCGCCGCGTTCCACATGGGACTCGATCCACGATCTAACCCTTCTGTCGGGTTCGTGGCCCGACAACCGTGACGAGATCGTCATCACTGAGGGGATCGCCATCGCTACCGACTGGAATGTCGGCACACAGGCCGAGATCTTTGGCACCACGTTCACCGTATCGGCATTGGTTCGGGCCCCGGGCACCAAGTTCGCCTCGGTATGGATGGATTTCGAACGAGCCGACACGCTCTTCGAAGGTCAAAGCGGATTCCAGATCGTGACCGTAGAGCCCGCAGAAGGAGCAGACCACTTCGACCTGCTTAGCCGGCTCGACCTTGCCTCGGGAGGCGTGTTCTCGGTCTACTTCGAGTCGGATTTGGCAGAGCAACAGAGCGCTCGAAAGGGCGCAGCCGAGAACCTCGCCTTCGTCGCCACAGTGGTCGGAGTGGCCGCCCTCGCGTTTGGGGGATTCAACCTCGCCGCCATCGCGCTCACAGAGCGGCATCGAGATCTGGGCATTGCACGTTCAGTCGGATTCAGCCGCGGCTCCATTGGAGCGGTGGCGTTGCTACGCGCTGCAGTGCTCGCCGCCATCGGCTTCGTGATCGGATCGCTATCGGCCTTACTCGCATTGAGCGCGACCTCGGCTACCACCGTGCGGAGCTTCGTCTTCCAGGCCGACATCCAACCGCGAGCCTGGATCCTCGGCGCCGCCATCACCATTGGAGTCAGCGCGATCGGAACCTTGGTCGCCTTCAGAACCACAACGCGACGTCCCGTACGGTCCCTGCTGGAGACGGGATGAGTACCGCGCTCCGACTCGCGCTGGCGGATCTCCGGACCAGAGCCAGCCTGCTCGTAGGCGCGGCACTCCTGGTGTCGGTTCCGATCTCCGGCTTCCTGCTCCTCCACGGGTTCGCCCGTGGCATCGATGTCGACTTCGCCTCCGAGCCGAGCACAGACCTAGTGGTTCAAGAGGCCAACAGCGTCGGTGAGATAACTGGAAGCCGCATTCCGGCGTCGGTTGAGGCCGACTTGCGCAATCTGGGAGTCACATTCGCCATCCCGGAAATCCACGCAGTAGCAGGCTCCTCGGCCGACAACGCGGTGCTCCTGCGGGGTGTGGATCCAGATCGGTACCGCTCCATCGTGACATTCCAGGTCATCGAGGGACGAGCACTTGAGCCCCAGGACACCCAAGAATCGGTGATGCTTGGCGTTGACCTCGCGGCATCCCGCGGTGTCGGAGCCGGTGAACCGGTCTTGCTCCGGGGACGCCGCTATCAGGTCGTGGGCGTCTTCGAGATCGGCACCTATACCGATAACGAGGCTTGGCTATCGCTCGCAGGCGCCCGCGATCTGCTCGGCTGGGGCGACGAGGTCTCGGTGTTCATCGTGCCCGATGACGGTGCGGTCACCGAGGGGGACGTCCTCCCGGGACCGATGTCGATTGCCAGGCGCGGGGACGTCGTCGACCTGGCCGACGAGTGGGATCCCATCATGTCCCTTGCGTCCTACGCGACGCTCTCGCTAGCCATCGCGGCCGCAGTGGTGCTGGCCGTCATCCTGTGGCGGCTCGCCTGGCTACGGCGGCGCGATCTGGCGATTCTCCGCAGCATCGGCATGGGGCGACGGGTGCCGGTCGCCTACCTCACGGTCCAGGGTGGCATCGTCGCTGCAGGGGGATTGGCCGCGGGGATCGTGGGCGCCATAGCGCTCGGCCGCATCGTCCAGATCCAGGCCTTTGGAATCCTCTCTCGCGCGATCTTCGACGGTACGGGTATCGTTCGCGGTGCGGCCCTGACGATCGCCATTCTGGCCTTCGCAGTCACGGTCGCCATGGTCCGGATACTCCGGGCCCGCCCCGCAGAACTGCTGCGCGGCGAATGACCTGGAAGGGGAGAGCATGAGAGTCGCTCGCACGATTGCCGTTCTCGCCACAGCACTCGCGATGGTGACGGCCGCCTGTAGCTCTGACGGTGGTAATCCAATATTCACGGGCGGATCGAGCGAAGGCACCGGAGACGGACCGTTTGGTGTCTCATCGGGCAGCGAGGACACCGGGCCCGGAGAAGGAATCGGTGGACAGGGTGACTCCCCGGACGAGTCCGGCGATGGCATCGGGTTCGAGGATCTCGGATCGGCATCGAGTCGACCCCTCCCCTTACGCGAGGGGCTCGGCACATTCAACAACTACGAGTGGCACATGGAGTTCTCGACCGTCGGACCGACGGCAGATGAACGGATGGATCTGATCACCGACTGGAGCCACAACAACGACCCCGAGTCGAACTTCAGCCGGACGGCCACCACCCAGACCGGACCCGACTTCGAAACACCCGAGTCGACGACTCAGGAGGTTTACGCAGTAGAGGGCGACACCTGTCAGTTCGACGGCGAGGATTGGACCTTCACCGGAGCCACCGACCAACAGCGCGAGGTACTCGACGTAGCGGAGCGGCTGTTCGACTTTACGATCGTTCCGGAGAATCCCGTCGAGATCGGCCAGGAGACCGTTGCCGGAATCCCCGCAACTCACTACCGGTATTCGGTGGCGGGGTTTGGTGCAGAGTCAGGCGCCCTCGTGACGGCCAACGACATGGACTACTGGGTGGCCAACGACACCGGCGTGCTCCTCAAGTACACGATGGTGGTGGAATCGCGATCCGGACCGACCAGCGACCCTGAGGCCGAGGTGTACCTGGTAGAGGCCTCTGCAGAGCTGATGTCGGCGAATGTGGTCGTTCCGATCTCACTCCCGGAAGGATGCCTGGCGGAAAAAGCAGCCAGCGAGAGTTAGAGGGCGCGCCGATAGGCGCGGACTCGGTGGCCTGGGGTTGGGGCCCCGGGCCACCCAGCGATGAGCCGTATGGCGAAGAGCCATGGGCATGGCGCACCTTTGCAGCGCCGGAACGCCTAGATCAGCCGACAGCGCGCAGGCGTCGCCCTACTCTCAACAGAGTCAGCACGAACTCGCTCCACTCTCCGTCGTGTCGATAGGTGAGGTCGCCCCCCATCAGACGAGCGAGGTCGCGCGAGATTGTGAGACCGATTCCAACCGCTCCAGTGCGGCTCTGATCGACGTGCTCCCGGAAATAGCGATCGAACACCTCTCCAGTCAACCCAGCTTCGACGGGAGGTCCGCTGTCACGAACCGAGATCTCGACGGTTTCAGGTCCGGCCGCCACCGAATGGATCGCAATCCTGGGTCCGCCGTACCGCTCGGCATTGGTGAGGAGGTTGCGCAGGATCTGGCGCACCCTTCCCCCATCGGCCAGAGCAACGAGCTGCCCATCGGACCTTCCGACCCGTTCGATACCCGGGAACGCCACGAGGCATCCATCGATGACCGCACCAATCTCGATGGGAGCCGAATCCACTTCGAGCTGGCCAACATCGGCGCGGGCCCCCACGAGGAGATCTTCAACCAGATCGGAGAGGTCGGCAGCCTGGGCGGCGATGGTCGACAACATCGAATGTCTTTCGTCGGGCTCGATGCCATCGTCCATGAGAACCTCTGCGTAACCCAACACCGAGGTCAACGGGGTACGCAGTTCGTGGCTGACGGAGGCAAGAAACTCGTCCTTCGCCAAGACCAGCTGACGCATCTTCTCTTCGGCAGCTTTGCGGTCCGTGATGTCGATGACGACCACCATGACCCGAGAGAAGTCGAACACGCCGTCGATCTGGGCCACCGACCAGTGCAGGATCGCCGAGAACGGGGATCCACTGAATCTCTGCCCGGTGAACTCGACCTCGACACGTCCGGAACCATCCCAGATCGCCTCGAATTGTCGCTGCCACGATCCAAGCGAATCCGCCCCCAGGCTGCTCGCATCCACGGTCCCCAATAGCTCCTCTCGATCAACGCCTACGAGCTCCGAAACGGCTGGGTTGCAGTCGAGAACCTCGACCCGACCGACGAGATCCCGGAGAGCCTCTGCGTGAGTTGCCAGGTATCCGGTCAGGTCCTCGACTCCAGAGGCCCGGAGGTCCTCGATACGAGCAACGGCGCCCCGGAAGTCTTCCAGCCAAGCCGCCACCGGCAACTCGTTGAAGTTGTGCTGAGAGATCTGCTGGGTCCGCTCTACTTCACGCCGGGCCAAGTCCCTGACATTCTCATTGAAGTCCTGCATCTCGCGCGACGAGACCTCCAGCGACCGCTCCAACACGCGCCGAGCTCGATCGGCGTCGTCGTAGGAGGTGTCAATGCGCTCGAGCAGCGCCCCCCACACGCGGGGATCCGTCGGCACTTCGTCTGGACTCAGTCCCAGACGGAGCAGCTGACGGGCGAGCACTCTGTTCACGTCACTTCACCGATCGTGGTCAACGTCATCGTCTGATTGTGGAGGTCGCACTTGCCATCTGTGAACGGACTGATCTCGCCGTAGGAATAGAACCCGACCTGGGCTACGCCGGTGGGCAGGATCTGGAGAGCTGCTTCGAGTTCTTCTTCGGTTCGTTCACCGAGAACGAGCCGGCGACCGACACATGAGATCGCGATCGACAGGGAAGCGTCCGGCAGGGACCGCGCCATGGTCGATGCCGCTGCATCCTCGGCACCGTCCACGAGCCGATCGAAATTGGCTTGCATGAGCTGAACCCGATGCCCCTCGGGCAGGTCTCCCGCGAACGTAAGCGACTGCGCTTCCTCGTCCATCCCCAGAATGGTGCGAACTAGCTGCTTGTCCTCATCCGGCTGCCGAAGCGCCAGTGGAAAGAGCAGGCCGGAGGCAGGGAGCTCCGCTGCCAGATCGCCCAAATACTCCTTGTAGAGCGCCAAGACCGGTCGTCCATCGAGTTCGTACACGACGTTGCCCCGAGATTTGGTGACGACGCGTTCCGGCCCAAACCCGTCCCAGCCCCCCTTGGAACCGTGCCCGATGCGAACGGCATCGCCGTAGAGGCCAACAGCAGTGGCGAATCCAGGCGTCGGCTTTCCGTCCACCAGCACCCAAGTCTGGTCGAACCGCGAACCGTCGCCTGCCAAGCCACCTGTGACAGTGACGTCGCCGGAGACGATCGAGTTGATGCCGCGTACCAGCTCCGTCCCATTGACATCGAGTCCATCACTCAGGATGAACAGACCATTGAGGTCTGGGTGAGCAAGCTGTCGTGCGATGGCAACGCCGGTATCGAACGATCCGTGGAGCGAGATCGGCTCGGCGGCAGCCCTTACCGGCGTCGAGTCGAACTCGACGATCGCAACGGACAATGTGTCGTCGGCAACCCGGTCACCAAAGATCTCCCCCGCCGTCGAGCACCCGGAGATCGGACAGCCGTATGCCGCTCCGAGTTCCGTGATCGGATCGGTGTCTGCCATGTAGCGGGCGGCCCCAAAGCACAACACGAGCGATCGCGTTGGATCTGTCTCAGGAAGGTCGGCCGACCATCCAGAATCTTGGGCGTACCTCAAGGTGTGCACGCGCATCCGAATCACCTCGCAAAGGCCAGTTACGTCGTATTTCGGCTGCGACCGGTCCCGGATTGAGGCTTTCGTGACTAGTCAGGATGGAACTCGCATCAATCATCCCAACCCGGCCAACCCGGCTTCCTCGGCTCAGGTTCGATGAAATCGACGGGTTGGCCGCCGGGCGTCTACCAGGGGTCCTTCGACCAGGACGCCGTATTGGCCTCGGTGCACTGGACAGGGGCCGACTCGCTGTAGGAGTCGCCCGCATCCACAGAGTGGTAGATCGCAAACCAATCTCCGTTGGTGGTCTTGGAGAAGACGCATACATCGATGTCGCGGCGTCCCGACTCCGAACTGACCACCAGCGTTCCCGGCGGCTCACCGGCGTCCGAATAACGCAGGTTCGGCTCCAGATCAAAGAGCTGGTGCACATCGGTGGTGAATTCACCGGTTTCGAGGTGCTGCAGCGCTTGGACCTTGACGGCGGTCAAGAGGTCGAGCTGAGTCCCCGTGTGGTCGGCGATCCGGGTCATTCGTGAGTACGAAACCAACCCGATCCCCATGAGTACTGACAGCACCAGCAACACGATCATGAGTTCGACGAGCGAGAAGCCCTGCTCGTCGCCGACAGATACATCGTTATTCATTAGGGAAATTGCATCGGTCGGCGTGACCGTCACCTTGATCCGCTCAGTCGTCTCGTCAGGTTGCTCGTTCGTGACGCGCCGATGGCGCTCGTATCTCGGCTCGTACCGCCGACTGCTCGAGAGGCTGGACCGCCACATGGCCCCAAGCGAATCGAAGCCGTCGCCCCTTTCGAGCCGAACTCGAAACAGGCTCAGTCCTGGTCAATGCCGGCAAGACGTCGCGCCAGCCCCTTCTTGGCTTCGACGTCCATCTGCCTGGCGATCTGTACACGCTGCGCCTGAGGGGACCCGGCGCCGTGCAGCGACTCGGTGAGGTAGCCAACGGCATTGCGTCCCATCGTCATGTTCTCGATGAGTCGCAGCACCCGTACCCTCCACTCGGTGGGCACATCAGACCGGCCTCGAAAGTACTTGTCGAGCAGTGGTCCCGTCTCGTCGGACGCAAAGTCCGCTTCGGAGGGGAGAGTCACGACCGCGCCACCGGCAAGATCCTGGGCCAGCCGGCCGATCTCGTACGGAAACCGCGTGACGTTGTGCTTGCACACATTGGCGAGCAGCCCGTCGTTCTCCCAGTTCCCGGCCCGTCGCTGGAACGACTCGGAACTCGCGGCGATCCCGCCTGCGTAGATCGTTTCATTGAGATGTGCCATCTCGACGAGCTTGTCGCGGACATGGCCGGCCTTCTCGACACCGTTGAAGTCGGCTATCAGAGCCGCGGCCCCGATGAGCACGTCGCCCACCCCCGCCTTGCAGACATACGATCGCCGGTGAAACGCCGTAAAGCGTTCGACCAGATCGGCTGCGAACTGGTACTCCCCGTCCATGAAGACGTGGTCCCACGGGACAAAGACGTCCTCGAGGATCATGAGTGCTTCCTGTCCGGCGTAGGTCGCGTTGCCGACATCGACCTCACCTTCCATGGCCCGGGTGTCGCAAGACTGCCGGCCATACACGTACGTCAGACCCGCCGCTTCGACCGGGATCGCACACACCACCGCCCAGTCGCGATCGTCGCCAGTGAGGCGCATCGTCGGCATCACCAGAATCCAGTGTGAATTGATGCAGCCCGTCTGGTGGGCCTTGGCACCCCGGATCACGATGCCATCCTCTCGCCGCTCGACGACCCTGACGTAGAGGTCGGGATCCTCCTGCTGGGCCGGCCCCTTGCTTCGATCACCCTTGACGTCCGTCATCGCCCCGCCGACTACCAGGTTGAGCCGCTGCGCCTCGCTGAGCCATTCCGTGAAGCGATCGTGATAGGGGGTTCCTTGAGCAGCATCTATGTCATAGGTGACCGAGTAGAGACTGTTGATGGCGTCCATTCCCACGCATCTCTGGAAGCAGGTACCGGTCAGCTGACCAAGCCGACGCTGCATCTTGTTCTGAGCGACGACATCGCTCGCACTCTCGGCGACATGAAGGAACCGGTTGACCCGATCGCCGGACGCTTCCGCGCCGGCTGACGCCAAATCTGGCTCATCAACAGCGAGATCGTAGGTGGCCGCCACCGCGTTGATCGATGGTCTGATGACGGCGTTGTCGGCGGGTTCGTCCACCAACTCGCCCATGAAGAAGACACGAAGACCTCGGTTGCGAAGTGACTCGACGTACTCGTCACTCGTTCTGATGGGCGCGGTGGGAAGCGGCATGATTCGAGAATAGGGACCGCGACAGTCCCTGACCCGCCACGGGGCGAGATGCAGGCCGCCATCAGGTGTCCGAGGAGGCCGAAGAGGACTAGCGGGATCCGCGCCGCTCCCACCCGGCGCCGATCATCACCAACGCTGCAATCACGAGACCCCACAGGACCAAACGAGGCCGCACGGCGAGGACGGCCGCCACAATGCCCACCGACACCCAGGTTGCGGGTCGGATCCGCCGGGCATTCGGTAGCACCAACCACCAGGCCCCCAGCAGCATCCCGGAGCGCAACAGAATCCCGCCCCACGCCAGTTCATCGGGTCCCGGATCTGAGACAAACGTGAGAACCAGACCTCCGACAAGGAAGCCGGCCGCGACGACACCCAGATAAGACCGCGACACGATCAGATCCTCACGGTGCACAAGCTCACGCCGCACACGCTACCCAGACGGATCCCACCGCTCCAGACGGCACCGGTCCCGCCGCTCTACTCGATTGCGGTGTCGAGGTTGTAGGCGGCCCATCCGTACCACCCGGTCGCAAACGAGGTCAGATGGTCGAGTTGAGTACCGACCGACGGACCGTCGGCGGCGACGCCCGACTTGTCCCAGATCGAGCCACCGCACCCAGAGCCTGGCCGATGGCTACGAAAACGCCGAGATAAACTGGGTCCTGTGGACAGGCTTCGATCACGAGGGGTCTCGCCCCGACAGTCAGATCCAGTCTCGCGTGCGAGTCCAACAGACTCCCGACTACTCGCTAGACCTCAACATCGTCGCAGTGAGTCCAGAGGAGCACTTCGCCTCCAACGCCGGCATCTGGCTTGAACCGGTGAACCGAGTGGCGTACCTGGAGCCGGTCGCCACTGATCCCGACCACCGCCTCCTGGGACTGGGACGCATCACCGTCATTGACTACCTCCGCCGTGCCCGTGATCGCGGGACCAGCATCGCTTGGGTCGGATCCGATCAACAGTTCTACACAGCACTCGGAATCGAGGTCACCTGCGTCAGTGACCTGTGGATCAAGGAACCGGATTCGGCTCCCTGATCGTCAGAGCCACGACAGAACAAAGGGAAGACATTGAGAAGCACCTTGAAACTCTTGATCCTGACAGTCGCCTTAATGCTCGTCGCCACCGCTTGCAGCGGCGGTGACGACGCCGCCATGACCACGACCGCCTTCGGCGGTGACGCCGCTACATCAGAGACCACAAGCGCGGCTGCCTTGGCTCAAGAACGAGACTCGGCCGAGGCCGAAGACGGCGATGCTGCCGCCGAGGCACCCGGCAATGCCACCAGCGACGATGCCGCCAAGACCAACGCCCAGGCGGTGCTCACCGCACTGGATCTGGCGGATCTCGGGCGGTCGATCATCTTCACTGCCAACATCCATATCGAGGTCGATGACATCGTCGTTGCCGGCGCCGAGGTCGAAAACGCCCTCGCGGGCCTCGGAGCGATCCTCTTTGGACAGGAGACGACCACCGGCGAGAATCCGCGGTCGATCCTCACCATCAAGGTGCGCCCCGAGAATTTCGACGACGCGCTCAACCGTCTCGCGGGAGTCGGTGAACTGCTGAGCCAGACGGTGTTCGCCGACGACGTCACAGACCGGGTGGTGGACTTGGAGAGCCGTATCAGCACCGCCGAGGTCAGTGTCGAACGGCTGCGTACTCTCCTCGAGGCGGCGGCCAACATCGAAGACGTCGTGGAGCTCGAGGCCGAGCTGGTGAAGCGAGAGACCGACCTCGAGGTGTTGCGCGGCCAGCTGCGCACGCTGGAAGACGCAGTGGCTTTGGCAACGATTGTGGTGGTCCTCACTGAGCCGACACCGAAGATCCCCGAGCCGGCGCTGGAGCTTGTCCAAACCGGATACACCGGCCACGACGGCGGTACCGGATGTCCCGGCAACGAAGAGCTCACAGTCGACGAGGACGATCTCATCACTATTTGCTTTGAAGTCACCAACACCGGCGACACCGCTCTCGGCGAGATCCAAGTCCGCGACTTCGGGCTCGACATGGACGAAGACGACGTCGCGGTCGTGGAGGGTGATCTCACAGTTCCCCTGCTGCCGGGCGAGCGCCTCATCCTCGCTTTCGAGACCGAGGCCGATCCCGACCAATTCACAGCGCCGGACATCAACGTCACGGCAATGGACGAGGACGGCGAGCCGACCCGCTTCCAGGTTCAGATCGAGATCGACGAGGCCTTCCTACGGATCGCCCGCGACACATCGCTGCCGGGATTCATGGACGGGCTGAACTCCGCCTGGGACGCAGTGCAGCAGTTCCTGGGGGTCATCGTGCTCGGCGCAGGTGCTGCGATCCCCTTCTTGTGGGTACCACTGCTCGCAGCGGTCGCGTGGTGGTGGCGCAAGCGCCGCGAATCCGACGAATCCATCGAGGACTGAGAAGCCGGGACGAACACGCGAGAGCCCCCGCCAACGCAGGGGCTCTCGCAAGTCGCGGTTACCGCTCAGTCCTCGTCCCCCGACCTGTTCCCGAGGCCCGATCCCACTAGGAGCAGACCGGCAAGGATGATCACTGCAGGCCACACCCAACGGCTGTCGATGTCGAACACCCGCTCGTCGGCCAACGTGACGACAACGGCCGATCCCCCAATGAGGACTCCGAAGAAGGCCGAGACCGGATCGAATAGATGGCGCTTCATCGTGATACCTCCACGATCTCCAATGCTCCGAAGCCGACGTCGAGATCCATCTCGATGACTCCATCGCCTTCGATCCGGATCGTCCGATCGCGATCGATACCGCCGTCGTGGTCGCCGAAGATGATCAGATCACCGAATCCGACGTGAGCCTGAAGATCGATCCCCACTCCCTCAGGCACACGGACCAGCAGACGCCCAAAGCCGACATCGCCCTCGATATCGATGACCTTGCCGCCGAGGTCCAGACGACGAAGATCGATTTCCAAGTCGCCGCCGGTCAGCGTGTAGTGGCGGTCTACGTCGGCGAGGGTCGCCGGTCGGAATACAGGATCGCCCCACCCTCCGTCGAAAGCAGCAGTGACAACTGACGATGCCAGCATCACCGGTACCAGCACTACTCCTGCAAGGATCAGGCCACGCGACCGCCCGTAGACCGAGCCGACCAGCAACCCGACTCCGATCAGCCCCACCGCTACGGCCATGTAGTGGCTGAAGGAAGGACTGACCACGTCCGACGTGTCGAGGATCGCCATGATCCCCAGCGCGATGAACACGGTTCCAATCGTCAGCCGACCCAAGATCGACTTCTCTCGCAGAGCTCGCGCAGCCGGCGCTGCGTCGACCTCGCGAGGCTCAACAGGGCGAACGTCCTCGGGACCGACCTCGACCTCGACGGGTTCGTCGCCTTCACTCTCGGCATGTTCGGGTTCGAGTACATCGGTAGAGGAACCACCGACGCCACCCGAACCGAAGATCGTGTTCAAGTGACCCCGATACATGAGGATCCCAACGGCAAGCAAGGCAACGGCCCACGCCAAGTCAGCCCGCACCCACCCGATCATCGTGATCAGAGTCACCCCGGCAATGACGATGAGCGCCACCCCGAGCCAGGTCGTCGCGTCGCCGAGCCGACCGACCGCGTCCTCTGCGATCGATTGTCGTGTTCCCTCCTCGGGGATGAGCACCCACCCGGCGATGTAGAGCAGGACTCCGAGGCCGCCGAAGAAGCTGAGAATGAACCACACCACCCGTACGGCCCCCGGTGACATCCCAAGCCGGTCGGCCACAGCCAGCGCAACGCCGGCCACGACCCTTCCGTCCTGTGGTCGGATCATGGGTCCGACCGGAGGGCGGTTCATGCCCGCCCTTTCCTGAGTATTCGTTTTCTGTGCCATTCCGACACGATCTCAAGCATCAGGCATCTCCTCAATCGGGTATGGCCCCATGGGAACCCCGACTCACCCCGACGGAACCTAGGGGAATCCCCGGTTGTTGCCTCACGGGGCCTATGACATCATCTCCCACAGGTCATGAACAACTCCTCAGAATCCACAACCGGCCTGGCAGTGATCCAGCGCAGCACCGAGAACCGGGTGCTGGCAGGCGTCGCCGGCGGCCTCGGAGCTCGATCGGGAATCGAACCGGACCTCATTCGAGCCGCCTTCGTTGTTCTCTCCTTTGCCGGAGGGGTGGGTGCGGTTCTGTACGCGATCGGATGGGCGCTGGGGCGCGAGGGGAGCAATTCAGACGCCGAACCCATGGAACCACTGCAGCAGGCTTCGGTTGGGATCATGCTGACGGGCGGGCTGCTGCTGCTGCGCAGTATTGGACTCTGGTTCGGGGACACGATCGTGTTTCCGGTCGCCCTGTTCGCGTTCGGAGTTGCCGCTATCACGGCTCGACGTTTTGGGGAGGATCGCGATTGGCTGGCAAGAATCTCGAGCGACTCTGGACCCAACACACAGATTCGGGTCGCAATCGGTGCGGCTCTCTTGGTTGGTGGAGCGACGATCCTGCTCGGCTCAATCGATGTCATCGAACAGGCGGGGATTGTTGCCCTGGCGGTGGCAGTGACCGCCGCCGGACTCTTTCTGGTGCTCGGACCATGGATCTTCCGCCTCGTCAACGATCTCAGTGCCGAGCGCCGCGAGCGAATCCGCAGCGATGAGCGAGCAGAGATGGCGGCCCATCTTCACGACTCGGTGTTGCAGACACTCAGCCTGATTCAGCGCACCGACGACCCCCGCCGAATGTCCACGCTGGCACGGTCACAAGAGCGGGAGTTGCGCTCTTGGCTGTACGGCACCGGCGGTGCCCCCGACAAACTCCGCGCCGCGATCCGGGAGCACGCCAGCCGGGTCGAGCAGGAATACGACATTCCCGTGGAGGTTGTCGCCGTCGGCGACGACGCCGACATGACCGAGAGCACACTGGGCTTGGCCCAGGCGACCGGCGAGGCGATAACGAACGCCGCCAAGCATTCCGGATCGGACAAGGTCTCCGTATTCGTAGAGGGGGACGGGGACCAGATGGAGGTCTTCGTCGCCGATCAGGGCGATGGGTTCGACCCCGAGAAGATCCCCGCAGACCGACAGGGCATTTCGTCATCGATCATCCGTCGCATGAAGCGCAGCGGCGGTGGAGCCGAAGTCACCAGCTCGCCAGGCGAAGGAACGGAGGTCCGGTTGTGGGTCAATCCATGAACGTCCGCGTGTTTCTGGTGGACGACCACCAGCTGTTCCTAACCGGCGTCGAAGCAGAGCTGTCCGAGCACGTCGAGGTTGTGGGGACCGCCACCGATGTCGATGACGCTGCCAAGGCGATACTCACCACCAAACCCGACGTGATCCTCGTCGACGTCCACATCCCAGGCGGCGGCGGGGTCACCGTGGTCAAGAATGTCCTAGAAGTCGCACCGGAGCTCCGGTTCTTGGCTCTCTCCGCCTCAGATGCTCCCACCGACGTCATCGCCATGATCCGGGCGGGCGCCCGCGGCTACGTGACCAAGAGCATCGGCCCCGACGAGTTGGTGGCCGCCGTCCTTCGCATCCATGACGGGGATGCCGTGTTCTCACCACGGTTGGCCGGATTCGTCCTCGATATGTTTGCGGGCTCGGTCGACGTCCCAACCGATCCGGAGCTCGATCTGCTGACCGACCGGGAGCGCGAGGTGTTGCGCCAGATCGCCCGCGGGTATGCCTACAAGCAGGTGGCGAGCCGAATGAGCATCTCAATCAAGACTGTCGAAACTCACATGACCTCCGTGCTACGGAAGCTCCAGCTGAGCAATCGCCATGAGCTGGCGCGCTGGGCCTCGGATCGCAAGATCGTCTGACAGGGCCAACGCCCCTACCCAAACAAGACGTCGGCGCCGATGATGAACCCGGAGCAGTCCGTAGGAGCCGCCATGCGTGCTCTGGTGATCTACGAGTCAATGCTCGGCAACACTCAACACGTGGCCGAGTCCATCGCTTCGGGACTGCGACCCGAACTGGACGCCCTCGTAGCCGAGGTCGGGTCGGCACCGTCCCTGGTGGAGATTCCGATCGACCTTCTGGTGGTCGGTGGGCCGACCCACGCCTTCCGGATGAGCAGTTCGGAGACCCGCAAGGATGCCGCCAAGAAGTCAGATGACCCAATCATCTCGCAGGAGCTCGGAATCCGCGAGTGGATAGCCGCGCAGCGGAAGCATTCGGTGCGCGTACCTGCCGCGACCTACGACACCCGGTTCAAGATGTCACGGAAGCTCACGGGATCGGCAGCTCGGAACGCGGAGAAGAAGCTCTGCAAACATGGGTTCGAGATCATCACTCGGACCGAGAGTTTCTTCGTCGAGAGCGAGACCGGTCCTCTCCTCCCGGGCGAGCGAGAACGCGCCTATCAGTGGGGTGAGACCCTCACGGTCAAGCTGATCACGACTCTCTGAGCGGCTCTGAGTCGGATCTATCCGCGTCAAGCCCAAAGACGCTGAGCCGTCCCTGGAACTCTGCAATCGAGCGATACCCCTGGCGTCGATACATCGTCTTGGTGAGATGCAGCAGAAGTCGCTCGATCGAACTGTGCACCAGAATGTCACCGTCGCATCCCGCGAATGAGACCATGCCATCGGAGGAGACCACACAGCGATCGGCAGGACCTTCGAGGCTCCCCACGAACCCGAGTCCGTACCGCTGAAGCCACCGCTGGAGAGCGGCACCGCTCCCGAGCATGTCGGTAGCCAGGATCGCGAGAACAAGATCGACATTGCCGGGGGAAACCACCAAGTCGGCTTCACGGCGTTCGCCACCGCGCCAGGTGATGGTCAGTTGCCAGTCGGGTGAAACCTCGGCCATCAGCCGACGGCCGCTGCGCCCACCGCTCAGCCCGATCCTCAGATCATCGGCGGCACCCGGGACGGCAAAGACTCCACCATGCCACAAGGCTGCCCGACATTCGGTGCAGCAGCGAGGCGGGTCGTCGTCCGTCAAGACGCACCCACCCAGTACCAGCTCCCCGCGCTCGGCGGCTTCCGCCGAGCCACGCGTTGGGAGCCCGTAGAGCACCGGTACGCCGGCCTTCTTGCTGCAATTGGGGCATTTCCACGCCTTCATCTCGCTGCAACGTACGGAGGGGGTATGACACGAATCTGCGGACACCTCCCCATATCGGCAACCTGCCGCACACCATGAGGACTCGGACGGCAGGGAAGAGACTCGATGGACCCGTCGTCCGCTCACAGGGAGCCTCCCCTTGACGGGGACCAACATTCGTCGTATATTCGATATATATCGAACGGTCGATGAGTCGTGAATATTCGATGTGTCGGGAACACTCGACGGAGGTAGCAATGACGGTCACAGGACCACGAGTGGCGGATTTTACCGGTGATCCCGGACGGTTCCCGGTCGAGATCGTCGCCGACCCCGTGTTCGAACTCCTGCTGAGTCTGTTCACCTACTCCTCGATCAGGGCGGAGTCCTCGAAGGGCTTCGCAGTAGGAGATGAGTGGTTCGAAGGGGTGCGCACCCGTTCCTCCGCCGATCTCCAAGGAGCACTGGATGCGCTGGATGGCGTTGCCGAGATCTGGATCGAGCTGATCGGGACCGCATTGTCCCTCCCCGCTCCCCGCTCGGTCGCCGATCTGCTGGACCATATGCGTAACACCGACCCGATCGAGCAGCGACTGCAGTACATAGTCAAGGGGTGCATGCACTGCCGCGCCGATCTCGATGGCGCAACCCAGCGCCGCGCAGCTGAGGGCGATGACAGCGCCATCAATGAACTCGACGCAGTCTCCGAGTGCAAGTTGTCCGATGGTCTCCGGCGGCTGCTCGATATGGATCCAACCGCCACCATCGACCTACTCGCCTCCGCCATCGAATGGTTCGACCGGGACGTGTTTCACGGAGGCGGCGACATCATCGACGTCCTGGAGCGAGATGCCGAACACAAGCGAGCCATGGCGAAGACGATGAAGGCGCCACGGTTGGTCGAAACCGCCACCAACGGAATCACGTTCGAACTCCAGTCCGACGTAGACGCCATCGTCTTGATCCCGTCAATCGTGATCCGGCCTTGGGTGACGATCGGCAGCCACGACCGCCGACGGATCTTCTGTTACCCGGTCGCCGAAGAGCACCTCACGGCGGATCCCGACAGCCCTCCCCTCCATCTCGTCGAGGTCTATAAGGCTCTCGGCGACGAGCGACGACTCCGATTGCTGCGAATCCTGACCGACGGCCCAACATCTCTGGCCGACGTCACTGAGCGCATTGGTCTCGCCAAGTCGACGGTCCACCATCACCTGAGCATCCTCCGTCAGGCCGGCCTGGTACTGATCACGATCGGCACTGAAAAGGCATACAGCCTGCGTCGCGAGGCCTTCCCAGAGGCCGCCGACCTGCTGGCCGAGTTTCTCACCTAACTCTTGATACAAGGAGCAATGAAATGCAACACGGATCGCACATGATCGAACTGGCCGAAGCGTTGGATGACGATCGCGCTCGACAACTCGAGAGCCATCGATTGGCCTCTCTGGCAAAAGAGCGCGCCGGACCCGGCAACGGCATCCGGCGGCGTGTCGGGCACCGCCTCATCGCCGCCGGCGAACGCTTGGCATACGGTCGATCGCAGATGGTCACCCGCTGAACTGGTGCTTCAAGCGGGAGGGGAGGGTCGGGAGACCGGCCCTCCCCTCGTGTACGGCTCCGATCAGAAACTGACCAATGCGCGACAATCAGATCATGCCCTCCTCTCATCTGCCGTCAGTCCACGAAGACCGCGCTTGGCGATTCGATGCCGGTACGGCGGATCTGGCGAAGCTCGAAGAGCTGACGACGGCTGGACCGTGGAACGGGCCGCTGATCATCAGCATGCCCCGCACCGGGTCAACGTTGCTGGGGACGATCTTTCTACTCCTACGCGATCGAGACGGTGAGCACGTCTTCGACCGCTACATCCACGAGCCGGTCGCCCCGGTCTTCTGGGAGGACAGGCCGATCGAAAGCATCCTCCAAATCACCGGTGGCCTTTTGACCGAGCGCGACATCATCCAGGAGAGTGCCTACCAGTTCACATCCAAGGAGATTGCCCGCTGGTTCCTGCGCAGGGCACGCCACCCGATCGGATTCGTCATGCGACATCCTCTATTGGCGTGGCCTTCTCGCTGGCGAATCATGCTGCGAGAGTGGCTGGCGAGAGACCCAGATTCATCCGATGCGCTCACCTGGCGCGCGGCACTCGACTCCAATGACTTCACCAACCTGGGAAACACACTCACCACCAGAGTCACGCAACCCGACAACGGCTGGTACTCGTTCATTTCCCTCGTCGACTTGTGTCAGCAGGAGGGCATTGAATTCACAATCATCGACAATGCCCGATTCCGCGCCGGCCCCGACCGGATCCTTGCGCAATTGTGTCAACGCTGGGGCCACGAATACGACGAAGCGATGACCTCTTGGCAAGACCTGTCTGAGGCAAGACCAAGGGTGGTAATGAGCGACCTGGCCGCCGGTCCTGAGTACGACTGGTACTACGCCGCCACCCTGGGTAGCTCCGGAGGGATAGTCCGAGAGGATCGGGAGCCACTCGATGCCGACCGTTTTCCGGAGATTCTGCGTGGTGAATCCGACGACCACCTCACGATTGACGAGGCGGTCGTTTGGTATGAGATGCTCCTGGACCGACCTGAGACACTCGTGTGAGCGTCAGTCCCCCTGCTTGATCGCATGCCCACCGAACTGGTTGCGCATTGCCGACAGAAGACGGTCTGAATAGTCGTACGGGTCGCGCGAGTCGATCCGCCGCATAAGTGACAACGCGATCACCGGCGCCTCGACATTGAGGGCGATCGCCTCGAACACGGTCCACCGGCCCTCACCCGAATCGGGTACGAACGGGGCGACCCCTTCCATCGTCGGGTTCTCTGCCAAGGCGCTGGCCGTCAGGTCGAGCAGCCAGGACCGCACCACACTCCCGTACTTCCAGATCTCGGCGATCTGGGCCAGATCGAGTCCGAATTCGTCCTTGGCCCGCATCAGTGCGAACCCCTCGGCATATGCCTCCATCAGCCCGTACTCGATCCCGTTGTGAACCATCTTGACGAAATGGCCGGCCCCGCTCGGACCGACATGGCCCCAACCCTGAGATTCCGCCGGAGCCAACGTCACCAACGCGGGTGTGAGTACCGCAATCGCCTCATCGCTTCCGCCGGCCATCATCGAATAGCCCTCCGCCAGGCCCCAAACTCCGCCACTGGTCCCCACATCCACCAGATGGATTCCTAAGGCTCCAAGCTCTCCACCGCGACGGATCGTGTCCTTGTAGTTCGAATTGCCACCATCGACGATGACATCACCCGCCGTGAGATTCGGCGCCACCTCCGCGATCACCCGGTCGACGATTTCGCCGGCGGGCACCATGAGCCACACGACTCGCGGCGACGGTAATGCGCCTGCCAGTTCGGCAAGCGTCGGCGCTATCTCAATGCCTTCGCCCTCTGCTTCGGCGGCCGAGGCGGCGTCGAGATCGAAACCGACCACACGGTGACCGCCCCGAACCAACCGCTCGGCCATGTTCCCGCCCATCTTGCCGAGTCCGACCATTCCAATGTCCATGAGATCCCTTTCTTATCGGGCGCCGACGGCGCCCTCGAGGTTGGCCAGGCCGCCGGCCACGTCATCGCCGAGACACACCCGCACGACACGCCGCTCGGTATCGACGAGAGCCTGGTGATCGCCATCGGCCTGCCCGGCGATGAGCGCCCCGAATGTGTAATCCGTGGTGGGGACCTCAAGCTGTGGCGAGAAGTGATCCACGACCTGGAGGAAGACCCCCGTGTTGGCGCCTCCCTTATGGAGCTGCCCCGTCGAATGCAGGAAGCGCGGACCAAACCCCAGCGTGGTAGCCACCCGGAATCTGTCCCTCACCGCATGCCTGACCCGCTGCAAGGCGGCTTCAGACTCCGGAGTGGGGGCGATGAACGCCTGGATGGCGAAGAAGTCGCCGTCATCGAGCCCCTCGAGGAGCGGTCCGACTGTCGCAGCCAGCGCCGCGGCATCCTCGGCACCCGTCTCAGGAATCTCATCGATGTCGAGTGTGCCCGCCATCGCCTGCTTGGCGAGTTCCTTGGCCAGTTGAACGTTGGGCTGATTGAAAGGGTGGATGCGCAGGGCGGCGCCGACTGCAGCAATCGCCACCTCCGCCCGGAACATCTCGGATGACACATCCTCGACCCGATCGACGACGATACGGACCACGGGATGGCCCGCCGCCTCGAGAGTCTCGAGGGCTGCCGACTGCTCTGCGTCTTCATCCCCCTCGAAGGCGAGGTAGATGAAGAGCCGATCGTCGCCGTACACATCCGGCGAACCAAGCCTCTCTCCGGCGATGGGTACGATCCCGGTCCCCTCCTTTCCGGTGCTCTCGGCCACCAACTGCTCCAACCAGTCGGGAAGAGCCGCAAGCGACGCAGATGTCACGAACGTGGCCTTGTCTCGACCGGCTCGTGTGATCTCGCCCAACGCTGCACCGAGCCGAACCCCCGGGTTGCCGTCGGCCGGGAGAGCCGAGGCTGCCGCCATTCGGAGCGCCTGGTCGAGCAGCAGATCGATGTCGGTGCCGATGAGCGCCGCCGGTACCAGTCCAAAGTGAGTAAGCGCTGAGTAGCGCCCGCCGACATCGGGGATCGTCTCGAAGACCTTGCGAAAGCCTCGGTCGGCACCGAGATCCGCCAAGGCCGTGCCCGGATCGGTGATCGCCGCAAAGTGGCGGCCTGGTTCCTCGACAACGGCCGCGACTCTGTCCCAAAAGAACTCGAGAAACGAAAGCGGTTCGATGGTCGTGCCCGACTTGGATGCGACAACAAACAGGGTCCTCGCCGGATCTATCGCATCGGCTACCGCAGTCACCGCCGCGGGATGAGTGCTGTCCAGAACGGTGAGGTTTGGATAGCCGTCGCCGATTCCGAGCGTCCGCCGGAACACTTCCGGGGCCAAACTCGACCCGCCCATCCCGAGAAGGACGACATCGGTGATCCCGTCAGATCGGACCTGATCCGCAAACCAGCGGATGTCATCGAGGTGCTCGTGCATTGCCCGCGGGAGCGTGAGCCAGCCGAGCCGGTCGGTGATCTCCGGCTGGTGGTCATCTACCCACAGGGTGTGATCCTTCGCCCACATCCGGGGGACAACCCTGTCGGCAGTCCATCGCTCGATGGTCGCTTCTACCGCAGTGGTGTAGCCGCCCAACGACAACGTCTGCCGATCGACCGAGTCGGCGAGGAGTCGCTTCGACTTGTCCTCGATCGTGTCGAGCATCGTCTCGAAGGCCTTGGCGAATGAGGCAACCCCATCGACCTGGAGCTGGTCCGTGATCGCATCGAAATCGACCCCAATCTCGTCGAGAGCCGCGATGGCAGCCGCAGCATCGTCCACCTGCCGGGCGACCGCATCGACGCTCACCTCGCCGTGATCCATGAAGGCATCGAGCGTGGCCGGTGGAATCGTGTTCACAGTGTTGGCCCCTACCAGCTCTTCGACGTACTTGACGTCGCTGTAGGCGGGATCCTTCGTGCTCGTCGACGCCCACAAGGCCCGCTGGGGCCGTCCGCCTGCCAAGGCAGCGAACTCGTCGCCTTCAAAGATCTCCTGGTAGCGACGGTACGCGAGCTTCGAGTTGGCGACGGCGATCGTGCCCCGCAACCCCGCCGCTTCATCCGTACCGACCTCGTCCAAAGCGCTGTCCACTACTGAGTCCACCCGACTCACAAAGAATGAGGCGACCGAGGCGATTCCGGCCGGGTCGGTAGCTCGCCGCAAACCGCGAACGTACGCCTGAGCGACATCTTCGTAGTGCTGCATCGAGAACATGAGGGTCACATTGACGTTGATCCCCTCGGCGATGAGCTCCTCGACGGCGGCGATGCCCGGCTCGGTGGCAGGTACCTTGATCATGAGGTTGGGCCGATCCACCTCCGCCCACAGACGACGGGCATCGCGAATGGTGCCCTCGGCGTCGTGAGCCAGCGTGGGCGACACCTCGAGACTCACGAAACCGTCGGCTCCACCCGACTCGTCGTACACCGATCGGAGCACGTCGGCTGCCTCCTGAATGTCAACGACGGCGATCGCTTCGAAGAGCTCGAGCGGTGTGTAATCGGGATTGGTGTCGAGCATTTCCCGCAGGGCGTCGTCGTACTCGGCACTACCCCCGATGGCATTCTGGAAGATGGAAGGGTTGCTGGTGACACCCCGCACCCCATCACCGACGAGCGCCTCCAGGTCTCCACTGCGGGTGAAGTCCCGCCTGATGTAATCCACCCAGACCGACTGGCCGGCGGATCCGAGAGCTTGGAGCGGTTTCATGTTCATGTGCCTCTGTGACGGGTTCGGAGGGTCCAACCTACGCCGACGCTGGATACTTCCGATATCGCCAGTAGCTCAGAACCTTTCTGAGAGGCCCAGAGTGCAATACACCCCGGCGATCAGTGGATTAGCTATCCGGATTCCTCGGCCACCAACCGCTCGACCTGCCGGGCGAATGCGGTTCGCTTGTCCCGGTGCATCCTCCGAGCGAGGTCCACCCAGGCCGGGAAATCACGTTGCAGGATTTCCCCAGCGGCGGGGAGGGACTCACCCCGGTCGTAAGCGAGCATCAGGTGATCGTGAGACGCCGGGTCGATCCCGGCGGTGGTCAGTGCCTGTCTCATCGCGTCCTCCCGTAGGCGGTACGCCGCGGCGAATTGGCTGTTCCACGCCATCAGCTGGAGGTGACTCGCCAGCCAAGGCTCATGCTGGGTGGGCGTGGATGACCGCAGCAAGCCAAACGCCCTGCTGTAGGCGCCCGGCATAGGGGTGGTGTGCTGTTCGACAGCAGTGAACAGAGTGGACTTGAAGCCGTGGCCCATCAGCATCAGGGAGGCAGCCATCCGAACCGCTCGCCCGTTTCCGTCCGTCCACGGGTGGACCAGCAACAGCTCCATATGCAGGCGCGCCGCAGCCAATGCCGGCTCCTCACTGCCATCGGCCGCCCGAGCCAGGGCCTGCTCGACGAGACCGGTGACTGCGGGGGCGCGAGCTGCAGTGGTAAACCCCCCGACCCGCACCTCACGAGTCCGATAGGCACCGTCGCCTCCAACGATCGAAGCGTGCAGGCTCCGCAGCAGCGCAGCATCGAGTTCGGGAGCGGTGCCCGCGGCGACTTGGTCGGCCAGTCGGTCAAAGGTTCGGGCATAGCGAGCCCGCTCGCGAGGCTGTGGGCCGCGCCGCCCTTCGCGTCGCAGCGGACCCAGCCAGCGGGCCGGACGACTGAGGCTGCGATCGACAACAAGACGCTGTGCCTCGATGTCTTCGAGGAGAGGATCGATCCGCGCGCGGCTCATAGTCATTCCGGCTGATCCTCCCCGGTCACGGCCCAGCGGCTCATGATCTCGATCGGCTCGTCCCAGGTCCAGGGGGCTCGACTGAAGTCACGATCGGGCTCGGCGACCGACGGGCACGGACAGGGCTCACAGTCTTCTCTCTTGGTCACACCGGCAAGGCCGTCGGTGATGTGGCGCTCGCGGACACCGAGGCTGCGGTTGGGGAGAATCTCGCGAGCCGCAGCTGCGCCGCCGGCGTAGGCAGGCTTCGAAACCGTCTCCCATTCCGGTGCGGCGAAGGGACCATCGAAACCTTCGCCGGCGTACTTCCATGCCTTCCAAACCGCTGATCCGGCGTCGATCTCTGAGTCGCTCAGACCAAACCAAGCAGCGATGAACCCGTACATGAAGTCGCTCATGACGTGATGCGGGTAGCAGATCCCAAACAGGGTCACTGTCTCCCGACACCTAGTCGAAGGGCAATTGCACGGCGGGGCAAGGTACTCGGAGAGGATCCAGTAATCCATCGCCCCTCCATTGGCAGCGAGGAACAGGTATCCGGTAGCCCTCCAGGTGTCGCGCCCGAAGAGAACTACGAGCCGGACACGAATCCGATCCATGCAGGCGACGAAGCGTGTGCCCGTCTCCGGTCCACAACGGGTCGCAAAGACCCGGGCACTCTCGCCCGTGGCCGAGCCCGCGGGATCAGTAGTGCCGGGGGTGCCTGGTGCGTCCGGGGTCTCGGAACCCGGTGTCTCCGAGCCAGGAGTCTGCGAATCGGACGGTGTCGAGCCTGGCGGGTTGTCGAGGCACTCCTTGGCGCGGGCGCAGGCCTCATCGGCGGCCGCTTGGGCTTGCTCGGCCTCGGCCTGAGCTGCGGCAGCATCGGCTTCGGCCTGCTCCACCGCGTCACAAGCCTGGCGCATGCGGTCCTGGGCGTCACGCAAGTCACGTCCGGCCCAGTGCATCCGCTCGTAGTACTTGGGAGCGTCGGTGCGCTGCTCCATCTCATCGTGGTACTTTCGTGCCCGTTCCACCGCAGCTGTGGCGTCATCGCAGCGGGTCTTGGCCCGGTCTGCTCGCTCCCGGTGACGCCGCGCCTCATCCTCTAGTTGGTTGGCCACCTCACGCAGCCGCTCACATTCGTCCACCAGTTCCTTGCAGTCGTCGCGGGGGCGGGAGCGCGGTCCGAACACCGTTGTGCCGTCCCTGGTGCCGCCGTCGGTGGTGGTGGTGTCTTCCCTCTCCTCCGTAGTCGTCTCGTCTGCCGTGGTCGTGGTGTCGTCGCGCTCGTCGGTCGTCGTCTCATCCGCCGTCGTCGTGGTGTCGTCACGTTCCTCGGTCGTCGTCTCATCCGCCGTCGTCGTGGTGTCGTCGCGCTCCTCGGTCGTCGTCTCATCCGCCGTCGTCGTCGTGTCGTCACGTTCCTCGGTCGTCGTCTCATCCGCCGTCGTCGTGGTGCTGGTTGTCTCGGTAGTGGAGTCCGTCTCCGTATCGGTCGGGTCTTCGGGCTGTGGGGTGGTACTCAGCCCCCCCAGCAGAACCACCATCCCCGGCCCGTAGCCATAGGGAGTCCGCAACACCCACAGCCAGAACGACCCCCCGACCAGTAGGACGACCCCGATCAGAATCAGGATGATCCAGGGGAAGGAGGTTTCACCACCGAGAACTGTGACGATCGTCGTCGTAGGCGCCACTGTGATCGTCGGGGTCGTAGCTACTACCGCGGTCGTGTCCTCGACCCGCTCAGCGATGGTGGTCGTAGTAGTTGTCGAGCTTGTCGTGGAACTTGTCGTCGTAGTCGGCACCGGTGACTCGGAAACCAATGTGAGCTGCCAGATGATCGGGCACTCGCCGGGCAACTCGCCACCGACACCAAAGGCCAACTCCCCCTGTAGCACGCCCGGTTCAACCATCTCGCCTTCGAGCTGCACAGAGACGTCGGGGAACCCGGCAACGGTGCCCAGTCCCGCCCCGGCAATCGACCCGTCGGCATCGACGGTCGCCGCGACCTCCACCCACGGCTCGGGGCCGGTGAGGGTCAGGCTCCCGTCGTCTCCCACCGCGATCGTGATGGATTCGGGAAGCTCATTGATAAACGGGTCGTGACCACAGTCGTCGTCGAGGACGAAGAACTCGAGCAAATAGGTGCCGGAGGGAAGGGACGGTGTTTGGGCGAGGGCCGGAGCAGCCGCCAGCACAAGAATCACGATTCCTGCTGCCAGGCGTCGCCACCAGCGCACGCCGCCCTCCTGACCTACAACGGACGCCCACCCTACCGAGAGTGGTCCATCGTCGCCCGTCGAGGGGACCAACACCGGTAAGGTTTCCGTGCCACCCGGAAGGGGACATGAAGCGGGAGCAACGCAGACGAATCGCCGTCACGATGATCGTGGTCGGCGCGCTGTTGATCGTCGTCGGAGTGGCGGGAGCCGTTCGGGACGGCGACGATCCTGTCGAAACGACGGCAGTCTCCACCACGGTGGCATCGGCCGCCGCCGCCACCACCTCCACCACTACTACATCGGAGCCATCGACCACAGTGGCAACGACCACGCCGACTTCTACGTCGACTTCCTCGACGCTGCCGCCCGAGACCGTCGAAGATTTCGCCTTGGAGTTCGCCGCCGCCCTGGAGCGGGGGGACGCCACCTTTGTGTTCGACCGACTCCACCCGATCGTGATCGCAATCTACGACGAGGCATCGTGTCGTACCACCGTCGA
>JAJCYA010000020.1 GCA_029263095.1 Acidimicrobiia bacterium
TGTCACTGTACCCTAATTAATCAGAATCTAGTCTAAAATTTTCCAGCGATATCAATGGCAATCTGTACCCTTAATTTTCATATTGTACCGTTAATTACAATACCATACCTCTTATTGCCGTACGGTCGGATTTGTGGATAAGTCTTGACCAAATGGGGCAGGGGGAGTGGCGTGGTCAGCGAACGTCTTGCGAAACACCGCGCAGCGGTTCTCCGTCCGATCCTGGAACTTGAGAAGAGGGGGGAGCCGATCAGCGCGGCTATTGGCGATGCTGCCTGGGAACTGGGTTTGGCGAAAAGCCACACTTGGTCGCTCTACCGACGGTTGAGAGAGAACGATGCGCGTGCTGCGGCGCTGGAGTTGGGCCGTCGGGGGCCGAAACCGGGATCGAAGCGGATCGCTCAGGATGTCGAAGTTCTTATCGACGCCACGCTGCGGCGCTACTATCTGGTCCGCGAGCGGTCGAGTTTTCTTCGCATCTGGCGCGAGATCAGAGCGGAATGTGAAGCCAAAGGATTCCAGCCCCCGACCCGGAGGACGGTGAAAGCCCGGCTT
This sequence comes from Acidimicrobiia bacterium, assembly GCA_029263095.1. Taxonomy (GTDB): domain Bacteria; phylum Actinomycetota; class Acidimicrobiia; order Spongiisociales; family UBA11373; genus JACZWZ01. The sequence continues at coordinate 556 of JAJCYA010000020.1, forward strand.
GACGCTATGGATGAGCGAGAGGTTTTCAGGAAACGGCGCGGAGCGCAGGAAGCAGACAAGGTCTTTTCCGCGCGTCCCGGCCGTCTCGAGGTTTCAGCGCCGCTGGAGGTCGTTCAGATCGATCACACAACTTCGGACATCACGTTGGTAGATCACGTCAATCGACGGCCACTTGCGCGACCCTATCTGACGGTTGCCATCGACGTCGCGACCCGGATCGTTCTCGGGGTCTATGTCACTTTCGACGCACCATCTGTCTTGTCGATCGCATTGTGCCTCGATCATTGCGTACGCCGGAAATCGGTGCACGTTCCGGGAACACTGGAAGAGCTGGTTTGGCCGATGGCCGGAATCCCGAAGGCGATCCACGTCGATAATGCGCAGGAGTTCCACAGCGACGCCTTCAGAACGGCCTGCGAAGATTGGGGTATTGCTGTTCAGTATCGCCCGTTTGGCGGCAAACACTATGGTGTGTTGATTGTCACTGAGAACTGACCCGGGATTGTCACCGAGACTTGACCCACCCAGTTGTTATGTTCTTTGCGTCATGATGGCGTCAATGCTGCTGTCTCCTTTCGTTTCTTTTTCGCTGTCTCGGAGCTGGCCTTGAACCGATAGCTGTCATTGCCGGTCTCCAGGATGTGGCAGCGATGGGTGAGACGGTCGAGTAGCGCGGTGGTCATTTTCGTATCCCCGAACACGCTGGCCCATTCGCTGAAGCTCAGGTTGGTTGTGATGATGACGCTGGTGCGCTCGTAAAGTTTACTGAGAAGGTGGAATAACAACGCGCCGCCTGAAGCGCTGAACGGCAGATATCCCAGCTCGTCGAGGATGACCAAGTCGGTTTTGACCAGTGCCTCGGCGATTTTCCCAGCCTTGCCTTGGGCCTTTTCCTGCTCCAGCGCATTGACGAGTTCGACCGTCGAGAAGAAGCGCACGCGCTTGCGATGATGCTCGATTGCTTGGATGCCGAGGGCGGTGGCGACATGCGATTTCCCGGTTCCGGGGCCTCCGATCAGCACCACATTCTCAGCCGCGTCCATGAACTCGCATCGATGAAGTTGGCGGACCAAGGCTTCACGGACTTCGCTGGCAGCAAAGTCGAAGCCAGAGAGATCCTTGTATGCCGGGAATCGTGCTGCCTTCATGTGATAGGCGACGGAACGCACCTCGCGCTCGGCCATTTCGGCCTTGAGCAGCTGTGACAACATGGGGATCGCTGCATCGAAAGCGGGCGATCCTTGCTCATGCAGGTCCTGCACGGCTTGCGCCATGCCCGGCATCTTCAGGCTGCGCATCATGATGACGATGACAGCACCGGCGGGATCATGACGCATGACGTGTTCCTCCCGTGGTGCGCAGCCCATCATACCGTGCGACATTGGCCTCGGGTTCCTTGCTCAAAGAAAGGGCTGCGGGCGGGGTCACATCGGGCTGGTCTATCGGTGTGCCGTCCACCAGCCTGTGGAGCAGGTTCAGCACATGGGTCTTTGTTGGCACTCCTGCCTCCAGCGCCATTTCCACAGCACAAAGCACGGCCTGTTCGTCATGGTGGAGCACCAGTGACAGGACATCGACCATCTCGCGATCGCCACCGGGCCTGCGCAACATCTGATCCTGCAGCTTCCGGAACCCTTCTGGCATCTCAACGAAGGGAGCACCGTTCCGTAATGCGCCCGGCTTGCGCTGGACCACTGCGAGGTAATGGCGCCAGTCATAGACGACACGCCCCGGCTGACGGTGCGATCGTTCAATGATGCGCTCATGCGTGCAGACCACATGCCCTTCGGCGACGATGACCAGCCGTTCGGGGTAGATGTGCAGGCTGACGGGCCGGTTTGCGAAGCTGGCTGGCACTGAGTAGCGATTGCGATCGAATGTGATCAGGCAGGTGGGCGACACCCGCTTGCTCTGCTCGACAAAGCCGTCAAACATTGTGGGCAGTGGCATCAGCGCGGGCTTTTCGGCCTCCCAGACATCGGCAATGCTGCCAGGTAAGGTGCCATGCGCAGTCTCGGCCCACAGGAGCTTGCAGCGATCTTCCAACCAGATGTTCAGCGCATCCATATCCGGAAAGGCGGGCATGAGCTGCCAGAGCCGGTGGCGGGCATCGCGCACATTCTTCTCGACCTGACCTTTCTCCCACCCTGCCGCTGGATTGCAGAACTCGGGATCAAAGACATAATGGCTGGTCATCGCCAGGAACCGTGCGTTTACATCGCGCTTCTTTCCGACACCAACCCGGTCGACGGCTGTCTTCATGTTGTCGTAGATGCCGCGCCCCGGAACACCCTCAAACACCCGGAAGCCATGCCAGTGAGCGTCGAACAGCATCTCGTGTGTTTGCAGCAGATAGGCCCGCACCAGAAAGGCACGGCTGTGTGACAGCTTGATATGGGCCACCTGGAGCTTGATACGCTCAGCCCCGACATAGGCCCAGTCCTCGCTCCAATCGAATTGAAACGCCTCGCCAGGCTGGAAAACCAGCGGAACGAAGACCCCGCGGTCAGTCGTGTGATACGCGCGTTGCCGTTCACCCTTCCAGTCCCGCACAAAGGCCGCGACCCGCTCATATGAGCCATCAAAGCCAAGCTGCACCAGATCGGCATGCATCTGCTT
>JAJCYA010000021.1 GCA_029263095.1 Acidimicrobiia bacterium
CGACCAATTCAAGTTCACGCTGTCGATGCGCTGGACCACCCTTGCTCTCTCAGCGCTCTTCATAACCCTGGTGACACTGGTGTCTCAATGGCCCGGTCTCCGGGCAATCCGCCGCCTCGACATCGCCAAGATCGTGCGCGAGCGAGCGGTTTAGCAATATGGCCCAACAGTGAGGTCAGGGGTGCTGAGGGACTCCTGTTGAAACTTCACTGAGCGTTCCACCAGTGAGGGGTCCGTGTGTGGGGATGGTTCCGGATATCTCGTAGGTGCGTTCGGGGGTCACGTCGACCCGGAGGTCGAGGAGTTCATAGACCCGGCGTTGATCTTCGGGTGTCGTGCCGGTGAGGTTGGTGGTCGCCTGGCGGGCGAGGTGTTCGAGTCTGGAGAGTTGGGCACGACTGGCGCTGCGTTCGGAGTCCCAGGCGTCGAGTTGTGCGAGATGTCCGGCGAGGGTGGTCCTCTCGTCGTTGATCTGTTCGAGGGTCTCGGCGAGTTGGGTATCGGTGATCTGATGGCGGTCCATGCCTACTACGGCCGGTGAGGCCCAGGCGGGCCACCCGACTCGATCACCTATCAGCACACCGGTCGCGCGTGGAGTGTGAGCGGATCAGCCTGGGTGCTGCGGGTCTCAATGCGGGGGGTCGGCCTCGGGCGGCCTTGGGGTTGCGACCGTGGCCGCATCCAGGAGCCAAGGCGGCAAGGGGGGCGTCGGTTGCACCTCGACATGCGCTTGATACGCCTGTTCGTCTGGCCCCCAGTCGAAGTAGATGCCAGCGTCCTGCGTTGTGAGCTGAGCAGCGTGGGCATCAGAGATCGCCAAACTGACTGTCGACAGCTCGCTCGGAGCCGTGTCGGTGACGCGTTTAGCGAACACCTTCAGGGTGTATGTCCCGGCGCTGAGAGGGAACGAGGCGCCGTCTTGAGGCAGGAGGAAGTGATGGTTGAAGGCGACACCGTCGTGCCCGACGTACAGCCCGCTCCCTCGTACGAGCTTGTCCTCACCGTAGACCCAGATCGAGAAGTTCTGGCGGGTCTCACCTCGCCGGAGGTTGACGTACATGCTCTCGACGGTCTGGCCGCGCAGTGCGGTGCTATAGAGAAGGGTCCGCAGGAAGACCTTGGCAGAGGAGTCGTCCGCTCTTGAACCCCCATCGGGACCGAAAAAGACCACAGTGGGCTGGGTCATCCGAAGCTCTCCCCGCCGAAAGAGGGTCCGCCAAGCGGTAATCAGCGACACGGTGAGCGCGAGGACTGAGATGGCGAGGCTGATCACGGTGGCGGTGGCCATGGAGGGATCGTAGGCGCTGGGCCGATCAGCGGACGAAGAGCCGGAAGGTGATCGCCCGCTTGGCGAACTCCGGACAGGAGTCCTGAAGGGGTGGACCCACTCACTATCCCGAACCGGTCGGGGCCGCAACGCTCGACGTCGTCGTGGAGAAGTCGATGCTGCGTGCGGCCCACTCCTCGTCGGTCATCGGTTGAAGCGCCGAGAGGATACGTTCGACATCGCCATCCTTCACCTTGGTGAACTCGACGATCACGGGAGCTCCGTCATTGTCCACCCAGAGGAGATCGAAGCTCCCTCCCTGCCGGAGACGGAAGGTCGTTGCCGTAGTGCCTTGGACCGATCGAGTATCAAGTGACGGAAGAACCCCGTCGGTGATCTGCTTGTGAACAGCGGCTGCTTCTGGACCGGTAATGATGGCGAACTCGGGATGCTCCACATCTTCGGGGTCGGTGTTCACGATCTGGATATATGTGGATCCGTCCGATCTCTGAGATGCAGAGTTGATCACCCATCCGGCGAGTTCGACGGCGTAGTGCGCTGTCGGCGGCTGAGTCGAAGCGGTGTCAGCAGGGACTTGCGTGCCAGCGGGTGCCGCATTGGGGAGGGTCATCCATATTGAGTTGTCGCCGTTCGGAGAGCTGCCGGATAGGTAGATGCGATCGGTGGTCGATACGCCCCGGGAGGTGAAGCCACTGATAGGCCCGGCGATGTCCCAGGTTTCACCATCAGCGGACACAACGAGGAAGAGGAGATACTCATCCTCGGTATCGCGGTTCCCGTCGTCGGATACCTCTTCGATGGCTCCTGCAACGAAGCCCCATGGGGTTCCGATCACATTGTGAAGCGATAGGTCTGGCAGGTATGTGAGCTTCCACGTTGCTCCGTCGGTTGTGCCGAACACCGCAGTACCTGGGTAATCGGGTGAGCCGAAGGGAATGGACGAATCGCCTGCCCTGGCCATCGCGATCGTCGTGCCGTCTGCGCTCGCCGCCACGAAGTTGAAATCGTCGCCCTTGAGCCAGACGTCGTCGGGGATATCGGGAAGTACGGCCGCCTTCCATGTGATGGCGTCGGATGAGGTCCAGATCGCCCGCAGATCCTGACGGTCGGCGTTGGTTGTGCCCTGTTGGATTCTTCCAACAGCGACGAAGAGAGACCCGTTCCAGACCACATCATAGACGCGCCCGTTCACTGCAATGTCGGAGGCCCCGGTGAATCGATCACCGTCAAGATGCCAGGCGTGAGCCACGAGACCGACCTGGGTTCCAACGATGACCTTGCCGTCGTTGAAGCTCTCTTCAATGCGATCCACCCAGGACGCTCCGACGACGGTCGTCACATCACCCACCGCTATCGCGGAGACACTCATGTCGATTGCCTCGTCACGAACAGGAATCGCCAGACCCTCCCAACTCTCGCCGCCATCGACCGACCGGTAAAGGATCGATGGGCCAGGGACGACGTGGCCCGAGATCAGGACAGTCACTTCGGACTCGGAAGCTGCGAGGTCGACGATGATCCCCTCAGCGCGGACCGCAAGCACCTCAGCCCACGTCGCTCCACTGTCGGTGGATCGCCATACACGCTCATCCCAGAAGTCCGGATTCGGAATCGATGCAGCCGCGAACAGCACATCACCACTCGCAGCGAGCAGCGGGTTTGCCCCGTTCTGTAACGGTGAGGAGACCGCCGTCAACGGAAGAAGTTGCGGGATTTCGCTGCTGTCTGTCACCTGTGCGACCGGTGTCTCGGTCGAATCACCTTCGGCGGGCGCCGTCGGGTCATCAGATCCTGATCTCCACTGAGCGACCACCAGCAACGTCACAGCTCCGATAGCCAAAGCGACAGCAAAACCGACCGCAGAGGCCCGAACGCGGAGATCTGTGCGCCGAACTGCTCCCGCCGTGAGCGCCGGCGGCTCGGGACTGCTGTCCACGAGGGCCCGCGTGAGGCGCCTGAGTTGCTCGTCCATCTGCTGATCAATCATCTAGTACCCCCCTGAGATTGTTCCGTGCCCGCGCCAGGTGATGCTTGACGGTGCCCTCGGCTATCAAGAGCTGCCCGCCGATTTGGGCTGGCGTCATGTCTTCCCAATAGGTGAGAAAGATGCAAGCCCGCTGCTGAGGGCTGAGACGGGCCACAGCTCGTGCTACCTCGGGTATCACCTCGGGATCGGAGGTAACGATGCTCTCAGCGAAGCGTTGCTCCCGACGACGACGACGGAAACCGGATCGCTGCATCGTCTTCGCTCTGGCAAGCACGGAGCGATACATCAGTGCTCTTGGGTTCGCCGCACCAATCAGTCCCTGCGATGCGATCAAGTTCGCTATCGCATCCTGAACGACGTCAGCGGCATCCACAGGCCCAACGATCGATGCCGCAAAGCGCGTGACTTCCAGACCATGACGTTCGTACAAATCTCGGTCGGTTACCAAACCCACGTCCCTATCGATCCTCATGTCACCCATAAGTCGCCACCGACACCCTATTTGGGTTACACACGACGCAAGTCAAGCCCTCGATCAGGTGCTGAGGTGCTGAGCGAACTCACCTACTTGCTGGGGTGTCAGATCGGAGCCCAGGTCCGTAGAGCGTCCCTCAGATGCTGACACCATCGCTCGATCCAGAAGCACAACTGCTGCCGGATTCTTGTCGTCAGTAGCTTCTGCGGGGGTCATGGTTACCGCAGGATGCAGAATCAATCCGCCGTCCCCTGTGGAATCTGCGACTACCTGCATAGACCGGAAGCCGACCTTGCCCAAGGACACCCGCCCACGATCATCAACTTCAAGAATGACGCGACGATGCTCCGCGTTGGTGGTCATACGGCGGGTCCCGGTATCCGAGCAATAGCGCCGGTACGTCAACCGATTTGCTGCGCCCGTGCATCAGTTGGGCATGATCGCGGCGATATCCGCCATGGGAACCTGGGCACTACCCTTTCGCGCCGTGGGGACTGCCTCCAACTCCGATGTGGTCCGCTCGTTTGTTCACGGCGAGTACGGAAGGGTCGTCGGGGCGGTCAGCATGGCCGTCGGATCTCGCGACCTTGCCGAGGACGCCGTGCACGATGCTCTGGTCACAGTCCTCCGTAACGATCACCGTCCCGACCGGATGGCCGCTTGGGTCACCGTCGTGGCAATCAACGAGGCTCGTCAGGTCATTCGGCGTCGTGGTGCTGAGACTCGGGCCATCGATCGCACGGTTCTTCCACCTCCCACCGATCCGTTCCACGAAGTAGAGATCGGTGGCACTCTGCGCGAGAAGGTATCGGCGCTTCCCGAGCGACAGCGCGACGCTGTTTTGCTCCACTACTTTCTCGACATGTCGGTCATCGAGACGGCCGCGGCACTCGGCGTGGATTCCGGCACCGTAAAGACCCATCTCCACCGGGCCCGGGCAGCTCTGGTCGACCTGATCGGTGAGGAGGATCCGCGATGACCTTCGATGACCGACTGCGCAGAGAGTTGCAGAATGCGATCCCGGACGACCCACCCATCGATCCTGACGCCCTCTTCGACGACCTCATGAGTCGTGCCTCCGGCGGTGGGAGCGCCGGGGGAGCTGGTGGGGGCGGTCTCGCAAGAGGGACCCGGATCGCGCTGTGGTTTGTGATGACGGCCATTCTCGGCGGGCTGATCGGTGTTGGGCTCAACTCGTCGGGAGTCTTCGACTCGAATCCGGCATCTGTGACCACTGTCGCTACGACCTCCACAGTTCCGCCAGTTACGACGGTGACAACTGCCGCTGTTGTTGACACGACGGTGCCGGTCGAGACATCCGTGACGACCGCGGCTCCTACGACCACCGGCACCACCAGGGTTCCCGACACCACACCCCCGACTATTGCTCGAGAGTCCATCGCACCCAACCCGATCTGGGAGCTCGATACCGAAGCGCTCTCGTGTGGCACCAATCCACGGCTGGCGACTGTCACTGCCCAGGTCATTGACAACGGAGGTGTGGCGTCGGTCGCGCTCTCCTGGCAATTCCAAGGGGGGGCCGGCGGATCGGCCACCATGAGTGGATCGGATGGCTACTCAGGGACGTTCGGTCCGTTCCCGTTCTTGACGGTTGCAGACAATGAATCTGAGCTGGTGACGATCACGATCACTGCCACGGACTTCTCAGGGAACAGCTCAACTGCGTTGACCGATATCACAGTTGTCAGCACATCGGCCTGTTTCGGGTAGGACTCTGCGACTCCCTGACGGGGAGTGAATGGGGCAACAGTTACAGAGGCAACGGCTCATTGGACGGCCGTGGTGACCGTCTGAGCTGCTCTGCCGGGGTTGCGGGGTTCGAGGCAACGCTGGGATTCGAAGAGCGGTTCCTTGAATCTTGATTGGGACGGGCCTTCCGTGCGTAGTCTCTTGTCAACCTCGGTGTGGGGGCTGCGCATCGTGTGGGTAGCCGATGGTCTGGAGGGATCATGAAGAGAATCGCAGTCCTGTCCGTTGCAGTGAGTTTGGTGGTGCTGGTTTTGGCACCGGTTGCCCACGCATCATCTGCCTCGGTCTCACCGCCCTCGGGACCGGCCGGCTCCACGGTGACGATCAATGCCAGTGGTTTCACCTATCCCGGACTCATTGAGGCCAAGATCGGACCGAACGGGCGGTACTCGACCACCGTGATTGGCACGGGAGTCCCGTCGGGGGGCGGCCCTCCGTACTCCGGCTCCTTTCCAGTGACTATCCCTCCGGGCACTCCGGATGGGCCTTTGACGATCACCGTGTGCCAGGAGTGCACCCAGAGCGAGTTCTACGACACGACGACCACGGTCTTCAACGTGGTCACACCTCCACCCACGACAACGACCACTTCGACATCGACGACGACCACCTCGACAACGACAACGACCACCTCGACAACGACAACGACCACTTCGACAACGACAACGCCTCCACCTCCGCCGCCGGGTGACACGACGACCACAACGGCGCCGGAAACGACGACGACCACAATCGTTGCTCCTCCCGCGCCGGCGGTCTGTCCTCCGATCCCGGAGCATGCCGTGGTGATGGACTTCGACGATTGGGATCCGAGTCTGGGCGATTCCGAGGATCTGATGGGTGAGCTTCAGGACGAGGTTCTGGACGATCTCCATCCGCTGTACTTCCGGCAGTGGGACAGCTACCAGGTCGATACCGATTCCTCGGGCAATTACTACCCGGTCTCGTTGGATCCGCCCCGGGTGGACTCAATCGGATTCATCGCCGACAACCCGTCGAACGGCCTGTCAACCGTTTCGGAGCCGATGGTGATGCGGCTCATCGACGACTCCCATTGGACTCTGACCTCGGGTTGGGGCTGGGCGCCGCTGCAGGGTCAGCTCGACTATGTCGGGTTCTATGTCGGCTTCGGCCACTTTGGTGAGGGGTTCGAAACCCCCGATGAAGTTGTTGTCGAATTGCGGGTGAGTGTGATGCCGATGGAGGCCCCCGACGGCACCACTATCGAACAAGGCTCATGGGAGCCGGTGACGCTCACGCTGGGACCGGGTCCGCAGCCTGTCACCCACTGCATCATTGCTCGCAACACGATCGGAGAGGTCGACCCGGCGTCGGTGTTCCTCATCGACATCTTGCCTCGCACCGTCGATGGTGAGCCGCTGCACATCCCGCTCGACATCGATGACTTCTTCTACGGTCTCAATGAGCATCCGGAGGTGCCGTTCCTGCTTCCCCCGTACGTGGTGGAGTCCGTGGTGGAGTCCGTGGTGGACTCGTCACCATCCTTCCCATGGTGGCTGCTTCTCCTGGCCGGTTTGGTGATCGGTGCTGGAGCCATGTGGGCATTCCGCAGGGATCCGAAGGAGGATTCGCTGATCCCAATGCCACCGACCCCGGACTGGGAGGGCTAGAACGGGCCGAGAGGACTGGAGAAGCGAATCCGACCGCGGTCCCTTGAGAGGGACCGCGGTCGTCTGTCGGCCCCGAGTCGTTGGGGAACCAGCGAAGACAACAACAACGAGCGGCAACCACTCCCGTCACTTTTGCCCCAACCTCCGGGGTGTCCGGCGCGTAGTCTCTTGCCAACCTCGGTGTGGGCGCTGCGGACGTGAGAGACATCACCTCACTGTCGGCCAGCGTTGTTTGAGTGCGCCCCCTTGGAGAGGACAGGGGTGCTGAGGGGCTCCGTCCTCCGCCGCGCAGCGGGTGCGGTTAGCCGTCCGCTGGAGCGCTTTGTTGACCATCGGCATTGAATCCATCGTGGAAAGTGACGGCGCCCTGCGGGGTATGCCCGTCAAACGACAGAACGAAGAACGCCTGTGGTGGAACATTCTCAAGCACAAGTTCCGGGGTGTTAGTGAATCCGAATCGTCTGTAATATTCTGGATGGCCCACGAGACAACACCCGCGAGCATTCATATCTCTCAGTCGTGACAGACCTTCCTGTATCAGGGCCTTGCCGATCCCCTGTCGCTGGTGCTCAGGCAGCACCGAAACCGGTCCAAGTCCATACCAGCTTGGCGTGCCATCGGAAATCGCCACGGGAGAGAAGGCAACATGGCCTATCGCCCTGGCGTCCAATTCCGCAACCAGAGATATCGTGAGTGCTTCGGCGGCACGTAGAGCCTCGACGATGAACTGCTCCGTGTGATTGCTGACTCCAAGGTCTTGAACGCTGCAATCGTCACATCGGCTATGCCATCGACATCGCCACCCGTCTCGCCTCTGATTGTGATTCCCGGTTTCATGTGTCCCTGTTCCTTCAATGGCCAACTGTTGATTGGATGGAATCCTATTGAGCACGGTCCAGGTCCCTTGCTCAATCGAACCCAGTGAGCGGGGATACTCTCGTGCTAGATGGAAGACGCAAACCGCGTGCCAAGTTGGCGCGCTGAACGCGCGCAACGAGAGCCACTCAACGGATGTGAACGCTTCCAGGCCTGAACACCAAGCTGGGGAGGTTCCGGGAGCCTCGAGGGGCTCCAGACGTACCATCGCCCGGTCAGCGAGTACCTCACCCGATCGGACCGACTCCGGCGCTACCTCTTGGTGAATTGGACCACCGTCTCGATGTGGAAGGTTTGGGGGAACATGTCCACGGGAGTCGCCAGATCGAGGCGATAACCGGCATCGTCCAAGAGACGGGCGTCCCTGGCGAGTGACGCGGGGTCGCACGAGACATAGGCGATAGACCGGGGGCGACCGGCAGTGACCGCCGCGATTCCGGCGTGTCGCAGTCCCTCCCTGGGGGGATCGACAACAGCGATATCCCAGCTACCACCAATGGTCGCCTCCGCTACCGAGCCCTTCACCACACGGTGGTCGATCGCAGCCTCCTCCAGGTTGTGGCGCAGGTCGAAGACGGCAAGGCCGTTCACCTCCACTGCAATCACGGTGCCCGTCTTCCCTCCGACCGTGACCGCAAACAACCCGCCGCCCGCGTAGGCGTCCAGCAGCGTCTCGCCCGACTGTGGTTCGAGAGCCTCCTGAATGAGGGCGACGAGGGCCTCTGCTCCCGCGGTGTTGTTCTGAAAGAAGGCATCGCCGGTAATGCGCATATCCGCTCCGGCGACCGTCTCGTGGATGTCTCCGCGGCCGATCACTCCATGAACTCCGCGCCGATCTCGACGGGAGACGGCGCATCCCCAATCTCCGGCCCCGTCTGGGACCCTCCCTCTGACGACTGCAAGCACAGCTCCTGTCGCCGTAGACACGCGGAGCGTCACGGCCCTCACCCCACCGAGATCACCGAGGCGTTCGAATACTCCTACGAGGGAAGGGTGAAGCAACAGACACTCAGAGATCGGTACGAGCGTGTGGCTTCTGCGCTGCTTCAGAGCCGGAGCGCCATCCAGCACCGAGAAGTCCATCCGGTTCCTGTAGCCGTACTCCGGTCCGGGTGCGACGGTCGCGTTGACCAGCGGATCGTCGACACCGCCGAGATGGGAGAGTTGACCGGAGACGATTGATCTCTTCCACTCCAACTGGGCCGGGTAGTCGGCGAACTGCCACTGGCAGCCGCCGCATTGCCCGAAGAGAGGACACGGGGGTACGACCCGACTCGGCGAGGGCTGCACCACCTCCTGCAACGCCACCCGAGCCCATGCGTCCTTGTCCCGCACCACTTCGCCACGTATCAGCTCTCCAGGCATTGCCCCGTCAACGAAGTGGGCTTTGCCATCGATGCGACCGATGGCTGCGCCGCCGTGCACCATGTCGGTGGGGGTGAATTCGACCATGGCACCAGGCTATGCGCAAGACCGGTTCCTGTCGTATCGACAAGGCCCAGGAAGAGTCGCTTCGTGCCGGAGCAATCGGACCGGAGACCCCGGCGGCCGCCTTAGATCCCGGCGACTACCACCCGGTTCCGTCCCTGCTCCTTGGCCTCGTAGAGCGCTCGATCGGCGGCGAGGATCAGCTCCTCGGGAGTCTGGCCATGCTCTGGATATGAAGCGACACCCACCGAGAGCGTGACTCGGCCGAGTTCGCGATCGGCATGTCTGAGAGGAACCGCGGAAAGGGCCTCACGGATCTCATCGGCCCGACCAGCTACCTGCTCCGCTGTTGCGTCGGGGAAGATGACGGCGAACTCCTCACCGCCATACCGACACGGAACGTCCTCACCCCTGATCAGGGTCGGCAGCAATCCACCGAGGGAGACCAGAACGGCGTCACCCGCTCGATGGCCGTATGTGTCGTTAAACACCTTGAAGTGGTCGAGATCCATCATGACCACCCCGAGTGAGCCTTCTCGCCGTTCGGCCCGGGCTACCTCTCGTTCCAGTGACTCCTCGAGGTAACGACGATTGAACAGGCCGGTGACCGGATCGCGGATCGATTGGATCTGCAACATGTCGCGCAGGCCGAGGTTGGCAAGAGCGAGAGCCAGATGATCGGCAAAAGTGGCAGATAGACGGCGTATTCGAGGCCACGCTTGGGTCCACTCCTCCTCGGCTCCGGTGGAGACAAGCGTAAGCACCCCGAGTACCTCGCCTTGAGCCAACAACGGCAGACACAACGACTGCGGTGGGTCGACCGCCTGCAGGTGTGGACACACGACACGTACTGCATCGTCACCGACAACATGTCGCTTGCCTCGGCGTAGTGCCCAGCAGTCACCCGGGTCGAACACTGGTTCTCCCGCCCCACTCGCTCCCCAAGTAACGACGCTCTCGGTCAGATTGCGTGATTCGTTGATCAGGCCAACCGTTCCCGCCCCAGTTGTGAACAGGCGTCCGGCGAACAGGTCAATGACGCTATGGGCCTCCTCGCTGCCCTGCGACGCTTGGAGCATCTCCCCCATCTCGCTGATCAGGTCGGCCTCCTGCCCGAGGGATTGCAGATCGGCGACCCGGCTCTCGAGCGACTCGTTGGCTTCCCGCAGCTCACTCTGTTGGCGGTGCTGTTCGGTCATGTCGATGATCGTGGCCGAGACATGGACACCATCGCTGCCGGGAAGGGACGACAATCCGACCGCGGCCGGAAACTCGCTGCCGTCTTGGCGCTGTCCGATCAGGTTTGCTTCAACCTGCACTATTCGATGTTCGGCCTCGTGGATGAATCCGTCGCGCTTCGCCACGTGATCAGCACGCAGCGCCTCCGGAATCAGGAACTCGATCGGTTGCCCGACGATCTCATCGACCGGGTGGCCGAATAGCGTCTCTGTCAGTTCGTTGGCCAGAACAATGGTGCCGTTCCCGTCGATGATGACTATCCCGTGCGGAGCTGTGTGAACCAGTGCCTTGAACCAAGCCTCGGATTTCTTCAGTTCCTCTTCCCTCAGGCGTTGTTTGGTGACGTCGCGACCGACGACGTACATCTGCTCCTCGTCTGGCTGGGCGTTCGCAGTCCAGCTGATCCAGGATTCGGAGTTATCAGCGTGGGTGACGCGACTGGCGAATTGGATCAACCCTTCGCCTTTCATGACTCTGTCGAGCTTTGCCCCGATCTCTTCCCTGTCCTCGGGTATTACGAGATCGAGGAACGGCATCGCGTATATCTCTGAACGTGTGTACCCGAGAGTCTGCTCCCAGGCCTCGTTCACCTGCCGGTGACGTCCATCGAACCCCAGCACGCTGAGAAGGTCGAGCGAGAGCTCGAAGAAGGCAGTCAGATCCACCGACGAACCTGTTTCGCGGCTGGCGGTGCCGTTGGCGCTGGGTGGAGCCTTCTTGGAGGCGGTCGACTGAGTCACGGTTAGTCCTTGCCGGGGAACGGAGCAGGGCGCTACGCCTGTATATCGGCAGCAGCGCTTATGAATTGAGCCTTATGCGCCCAGCCGAAGGGTCACCTCAGTAGACCCACCAAACCGGACCAGCAGACCAGGGGCCCACCCCCCACCAAACGCCCACGGCGTTTGACTCCCCCCAACGGGGAGAGTGATCAACACCCGCAACAACAACACGCGCCCCGCGCACGACTCGTCGAACCGTTTCGAGGCCGAATAGGACTCGAACGGAGAGAACCTCGCGGAGAGGGAGGGATTTGAACCCTCGAGGAGGCTATAAACCCCCTACTCGCTTAGCAGGCGAGCGCCTTCGTCCACTCGGCCACCTCTCCATCTTTTCGCAGCGACCGACGAGAGCCCGGTCACCATTCGTTACCGAGGCTACGCCTCGTCAGCCCCTCAGGGCCAATCCGTCCGGAGCCGGGGACCGGGAGTCGATCCCCTTGCCGACCCCACGCCAGTCTTAGAGATTCGCGCCGTTCGGGCCGGTCACGCTAGCCGTGGGGTTAGGGGGTGCAAACCCCGACACCCCAGCCGGTATGAGGCGTGGCGGGGTGTCAGGAGCCGTGGCTGACGAAGCTGATCGATTCCTCGATGAGCCTCAGCAGAGGCCGATCAGGCGCGACTACGCCGTATCCCCCCACCAAAGGGGAGAGTGATCAGATCTGAACTACTCCCCCCTGGAGGAGGAGTCAGCGAGCAAAGCGAGCTGGTGGGGGGGAATCCTCAAAAACCCCCATCCCCCTCGTCGCTGCGCTCCTCACGGACTTCCCCCAACAAGGGGGGAAGGATCCCACGAGAAGAGCGTGTTCAGGACCAGCAGGCCAGCTCCTAGGCAAACCAACTCGTAGTACGCGCCCCGCGACCAACTCGTCGAGTGGTTCGAGGCCGAACAGGACTCGAACCACGAGAACCTCGCGGAGGGAGTGGGATTCGAACCTGATGCGCCCAACCACAGGGCCACCGCAGTAGACCTACCAAACCGGACCAGCAGGCCAGCTCCTAGGCAAACCAACTCGTAGTACGCGCCCCGCGACCAACTCGTCGAGTGGTTCGAGGCCGAACAGGACTCGAACCACGAGAACCTCGCGGAGGGAGTGGGATTCGAACCTGA
>JAJCYA010000022.1 GCA_029263095.1 Acidimicrobiia bacterium
GCCCGATGCACATCCAAACCGCCTACGATCGACATCAGGGACCTCCTTCGAAAGCTCCGCCCCAAAGGGCCTATTCAGCACACCAGTGTGCTTGAGCCGGAGGGGGTCCCCCACATGTCATCTGTCAAGACTTCGCTACCCGAATCAGGTTCGAGATCAACGTTTGAGCTTCCGTGATGCCCTTGTCAGATTCCGTGGACGAGTTCTTCAGATTCCGTTGCCTGAGGTGGCTTAGGCCTGGATGGTCTCGAACAGCTCTCGCTCGAGCAAATCTCCGAGCCATCTCTCGTATCGGTCGGGAAGCCATCCGAGTCCCTCGGTCGCGATAAGGAACTGTTCGACGCTTGTGAGAAGCCACAGCCGCTGAGCGGCATCTGCCTCGTCCAGGCCGCCACGCAGCGCCCCTTTGGCGGCCCACATCTGGCAGAGCTGCGTCGTTCCTTCGCGACGTCTCTCGTCCCCGCGCTCGGCCATGGCAACGACCTCGGGATCGCTGCGAGCCGCGATCGCCGCCCGCAAGATAGGAGCTCCGTTCTCAAACATGGAGCGATTCATAGCCACAAAGAGGCGTAGCTGCTTTCGCGAATCCTCCTCCGACACCATCCGAACCACCCAACTCTCGACCCCGACCGATTCTTCGAGGAGTTCAAGCATCGCACCGACGATGCCGCCTTTGGTTCCGAACACTGCGTAGACCGTCTGGGGTGACACCCCAGCATCCTCTGCGATCTGAGCGATCGTGGTCTCGGCGAATCCCTGGGAGGCGAACAGTTTGCGGGCGCTCTCTCGAATGCGGTGCTTCGTCTCCTGGGCTTGCTGTTCTCGCAGAGACGACTGATAGGAGCGACTGGTTGACACAACTACACAATACCGAATATAGTCCTCCCTAACGAATAGAGACTACTACAGCAATTGTGAGGGGGACCGACATGCAGGCAACCGAACGAGATAGCCACGACACTGATTCGATGACCCGACTCGCCGCCATCGGCGGAGTCATCGGACCGATCCTGTTCGCGGTTTTGGTAGTCGTCGGTGGAGTTCTCTACGACGGCTACAGCCATGTAAGCCAGAAGATCAGCGAACTCGGGGGTGAGGGTGCGGAGTACGCGAGCCTCCAGAACCTCAACTTCATCATGCTCGGAATCCTCGTGATCGGGTTCTCCTGGGGCCTCGCTCGTGTCCTGGGGCCGCCGTACATCGGTCCGGTGCTCATTGCGTTGTTCGGCATCTCCAGCTCAATCGCCAATGGGCTCCTGCCGTGCGACGTTGGCTGCAAGGGTGAGACAACCATCGGTCTGCTACACAACATCACAGGTCTCGCTGGCTTCATCGCCGCGATCGTCGGCATGTTCGTGTTGGCGCGACGCTGGTCACACGACCCAAGATGGCAGACCCACGTTCCGTTCACTCGGGCCGCCGCCTCCGTGGCCATCGCCGGGCTCGTCTGGTTTGTCGTCACCCAAGCAACAGACGCCCAAGCCTTCGCTGGCATCGCACAGCGCGTATTCGTAGGCGCATTCCTGCTGTGGATTTCTGTCACAGCCGCAATGATCAACCGCGAGCCCGTAGACCATCCAGACACGGTGTTCCCGAGCTGACACCAGGGGCGATCCTTCAGCACCCCTGTCGGGACATCGCTCTCGGGTTCAGGTTCTCGATCCACTGAGGATGACCAGGCTCACCCGAATCGATCAGTCGGCAGCCAACTACTCCATGCGCTCGACCGGAACCCCAAACCACCAAGCTCAACAAGGCTCCGAGAAAGCGGCGGATGGCCAGCGGGTGTCTCGGACCCTTTACGGAGCGCTACTAGGTCTGCCCAGAGATATTGACCCAGCCCCCTTTGCCCACGACTGCAGTGGGTGGCGCGTCGCTGGGTCTCACCAAGGGGCTCCGGACTACTCGGTGATCGGGAAGTCCTCGACGTCGAAGAGGAGCTTCCGTGCCTCTTCTGGCGTGAGTCGAATGATCGCCCTGAATCCGTTTGGGCCTTCTGTCAGATCGTCAAGATCGGACGCGTCGCCGGTCGCCGCCATGAGCACGGTCCTTGCTGCGTCCAGGAGAATCGCGTTCGAGCGAGCGGCCAGCCACAACCTGCGTCCGGCGGTCGATGGTCCGAACTGGTAGTTCCGAGCCACCATTCGAAAGTGCAGCTGACTCGAAGAGATCCGGTAGAACTCGTGAAACTCGGTATCGATTGCTGCAGCGCGGTCGACTAACGCTGGCGGCTTGCTGGTCGGGGCCCCCACCTCTTCGAGTCGAAGTCTGACCATCTCGTCCTTGGCACGGATCAGGCTCACAGTTGCGTCGTCCGCTCCGTACTGAAGAGTGCGTAGCTTCCGCTGTTCGTCATTGTCCTCTCGCTCGCAGCGCAACGCCTGGAAGTCGATCCAGGTATTCGCGAGAGCGACGATCGCAGCCGCATGAAACCGGGCCTCCTCTTCGGGCCAGTCAGAGGCAACCGCATCGGCAAGCGCGTAGGGGTCACCGAAGTCGGTAGGTAGACCGAGACCATCGGGAACAGGCGTTGAGTAGATCCACGCGATTTCGAGGTATATCTCGAATAGCTGGCGAACGAGAGCTGCCGCTGGTTCTGCCATGTTCGTCTCCATGCGTTCTGGCTGCAGTTGCTGCTCCAGAAGCAAGTGCGCGGCGCCGTGCATCTGCACCGCAAAAGCCAGGTCATCCCGAAGACGCGAAATGCCCGGTACGCCATCGGGCAGTTCCGGAGTGAGATCGTCGACCAGATCGATGAGTGCCTGCCGCGCCCTTCGCCCAAAGCCGATCTGGGTGTCGATCAGAGCGGTAGCAGAATCCGGGTCTGGGAAGTGGTAGGTGTGAATCGCTGTTGGCCTTTGTCTGGGACACTTCAGCGTGACAGTAGAGGTTCGACCGGCGTGCGCCAGAGGCCCCTCAGCACCCCGGACCTCTCCACGATGGAAGGCGGACCTGACAGATTCTTCAAGTGACATTTCGTCACGTTGGGGGATCGCAGCGTCTAACCCCCGGCGTGGCGACGCTCGGTCATGCTGCCTTTCTGCGGCTCAAGGCTGAAGGCAAACGCAAGGCCGATTGGGCCTCCGAATGACCCGAGCAGGTACCACACGATCGGATTGTGGCCCCGACGAGATGCCACGATGGCCGAAACCTCCGAACGAGAGCAGGATGGCTGCAGCTCCGACGAAGACCTCCATGGCCGAAGGCTATCGACCATTCCTTGGCTCGCCAGGGGACTTCGGCTCTGGTGACTGTGAGGATCAGTGGCCGAGAGGACGGCCTTGTCTCGAGGGACTGAGAGGTGCGAGAGTTCGGCCAACCGATCGTTGGCCGGCGAACTACGAGTCCGGCGTGCGGCGGAGGAGTTGGATCGCTCTCCTCCGCACCTGTGACGTCACAGCCGGAAGCGATTCCCCAGCGAGTGACCCTCCGTTGACTGCGCTCTGTGCACGTTCTTCGAGACCTATCCAGTCGATACGGTCGTACGCAGCAACGGCGAGTCGCACCGCCTCCTCGAATGTCACCGGCTCTCCCCCCGTAGCTTGGAGGAGACGATCCATCATTAGGTCATTGAGTGAGATGACAGCCAATTCACCTGGAGCAAGATCGATGGTCTCTGGTGGATCGAATGCGAAGTCGCCCAGAGTGTCATCGGGTACCTCGATCGCCATTGTTTCGCCATCAGCGAAGTCGTACAGCCAGTGTCGACCGTCCTGTTTGAACCCGAGTGCGTTGAGTCCATCGGCGTGGCCGGCCTTTCGGTGCCCAACTAGATCGATGTCAGTCGGACGGTACGAACCCGTGTAAACCTCGGTGGCAGCACCACCGACGAGAACCGCCCGGTCAAGGGCCACCACAGCGAATGCTGCTGCCGTGAGAATCCTCCGGGGAGTTGAGTTGATGTTCTCCAGAGAGGCGCGTCGGAGAAACTCTGCCGCTTGTGGCTCAGCCACCGGCGTTCAGAATCGACTGCTCCACCGTGACATCGATCCCTCGACGTCGCTTGGCGTCCAGCCGCTCTTGTGGACGTGACGCGGTAAGTCCCACCTCAGCGATCCTCTCGCGGCCCTGCCGTGACCGACTGATCACTTCGTCAAGTGAGATGCTCGTCCGGCGAGGGACGAGTTCGATCTCAAGTCCGAGCGCATCCAACATCCGATCGATAGTGCTTAGGCGGAGATCCACCTTGCCGCTCTCGATCTTTGAGAGGTTGGGAACAGCGATACCCGATGCGCGGGATACAGCAGTCTGAGTCATTCCTGCTGCCTCTCTGGCTACGCGTAGCCTGGTAGCGAGGTTCATCTGTCTCCTCTCATGGTTATGTAGAACGATAACTTATTGAACTACATAAGTCAAGACCTCGAGCAAGTCCCTCAGATGACTGTGAGGATCAGTGGGGGAATGATTCTTAAGGTCACCCGTCCAGCAGGTGACCGTCTTACGTGATCAAGGCTCCGCGTTCGCGACGTAGGATTGCATTGTTAAGCCAATCCAGGTTCTGGGTGTCATTGGAGTTGCCGCTGCCATCGCACTGTTGTTCGTTCCGATCACGGATGGCGGAAACGACTGCGGTTCCATCGTGGCGCAGGAGTCGTTCGACCGACGGGGCAACGATCTCAACGACTTCTTTCTCGAGGAGTTGGCTAACAGCGGGTGCAGCGCCGAGAGGACGGGTCGACTCGTCCTCGCCGGTGTTATTGGCGCGGTCGGTCTGGTACTTCTGTTCTCCTCGAAGGCAACCACTAAGTCATGCCCGTTCTGCGCGGAGTCGATCCAGCTGAACGCGACCGTCTGCAAGCACTGTGGACGCGACATACCGCCACCGAATGCACCCGATACCGCCTGATCGAGCCTCTCATTACATCTACGCACGCTGGCCGACGACAACGTGCACCGACTACGGCCCGAGGTAGACCGCTGTCGCTTCAGAGCCATTGGAGGAGTTCTTGTCGGGGACGCTCGAAGTGGAGCTGGGAGATCGACGCTTGGTCGATCGACTCCACAAAAGCATCGAGAGCCGCATCGAATTCGGCGTCGACCTTGTCATGCGAGTACCCGGCTGTCAGCGCCCCGACCGTTTGCCGCGATCCTGGCGCGAATGATGGCGATTCGGGGCTCTACCCGAAGAAGGTGGTGGCTACCTCGTACAGCTCGGGGTCGACACCGCGGATCTCTGCGCATGCCTCCTCGAGAGGAACGGGGAGGATCTGGGTGCCCTTTAGCGCCACCATCACCCGGTTCTCTCCGGTGATGGCGAGATCGGCCGCCTTGGAGCCGAGCCGGGTTGCCAGAACGCGGTCAAATGCAGTGGGTGTTCCGCCTCGCTGCAGATGTCCGAGCACGGTGACCCGGGTCTCGAATCCGGTCAGTTCCTCGAGTATTGGGGCGATGCGGTATGCAACGCCACCAAGCCGCTCGAAACCGAAGATGTCGCGGGGGAGGTCCATCTCTTCGGGCGGATCAACTCCTTCGGCAACCACGACCATCGAGTACTTGCGACCGTGACGGTGGCGGCGCCTGATGATCTTGGCGACTTCTTCGAGGTCGACCGGTACTTCCGGGATCAGGATTGCATCGGCACCGGATGCGAGTCCGGCGTACAGGGCTATCCACCCTTTGGTCCGACCCATCACCTCGCACAGGATCACCCGGTTGTGGGCCTCCGCAGTGGTTGTGAGTCGATCAATGGCCTCGCTCGCTATCTGTACGGCGGTGTCGAATCCGAACGTGAAGTCGGTGGCGGCGATGTCGTTGTCGATGGTCTTCGGCACCCCAATGACACGTGCTCCGTCGTCTGCCAGTTTGAGGGCAGTCTGGAGGGTGCCGTCGCCCCCGATGACGATGAGCGTATCGATATCGTTCTTCTCGAGGGTCTTTTGGACGCTCGAGAAGCCATCTCCGTGCACGTAGGGGTCGCGCCGTGATGTACCGAGGATCGTTCCCCCGGTGGCGAGGATCCCTCGCACATCGTCGCGGTCCAGCGGCCGGGTGTCGTCGTCCATGAGACCTTCCCAACCGTTCATGATCCCGACGACTTCGTGCGGCCCGCTCTTGAGGGTTCGTGCTACGACGCCGCGGATCACCGCATTGAGTCCCGGACAATCACCTCCGGCCGTGAGGACACCGACGACGCTCACGCGAACACCATCCGATCAGTAGAGAAACATGGGCTTTCCGCCGACGTGGCGGATCTTCGGCTGGTATTGGTCGGCATCGTAAAGCTCATCGACGTCGACGCGGCGGACGCCTTCGCCGGTCACCGAAATCGGCACATTCGTATAGGTCCCGCCTCGGAGCGCCACCATTCGGCCGCTTGCTCCCTCGATAGCCAAATCGGTTGCCATGGCTGCGTAGTTCATGGCGACCATGAGATCGAGGGAATCGGGCGACCCGGACCTCATAAGGTAGGCGAGCTGCTGAAAGATGATGCCTTCGCCTGTCAGCCGTGTGATCTCGGCTCCCAGCTCGGCGCCGATGCCGCCGAGCTTGCGGTGGCCGTATGCATCGGCTTCGCCACGCAGCGCCATCTGGCCACCCTCGAGAACGGCGCCCTCCGAGATGGTCGCCATGGCGTAGTTGCTTGGATTTAGCTGCTTGTCGGCAGTGAGGAATCCGGCGAGCCGCTCCACATCCACCGGAACCTCCGAGATGACGGCGCGGTCGACGCCGGCCAGGTAGGCGGTGAGCAGGGAGGTCTCTCCGCTGTAGCGGCCGAAGAGCTCGACAACGGCGATCCGCTCGTGAGACCCGGTGCTGGTCCGAAGGTTGTGGATGAAATCCACTCCTCTGGTCACAGCGGTCGAGAACCCGATGCAGTAGTCGGTGCCGTGGACGTCGTTGTCCATTGTCTTCGGAATGGCGACGACAGGTACGCCCTCCTGGTGGAGTCGAAGCCCGTATGAGAGTGTGTCGTCGCCGCCGATTGGGATCAGCACATCGATACCAAGGTGATCGAGGACCTTGAGGGCGTGATCGGTGAAATCGAACGGGTCGTCGCCCACGGCGGATGATGCAAGGAACGGTGGCACCTCGGATCTGCGGACCCGCGCCGGGTTGGTGCGAGAAGTGTGGAGGAATGTGCCCCCGGTCCGGTCGATCGTTCGCACATAGGTCGGGTCGAGCAGCTCGGTGTTCATCGCGATCGACTCTGGATCGTCAGGATTGGTGCTTAGGAGGGCCGCCCACCCCCGTCGCAGACCGATCACATCATGGCCCGCTCCCGCTGCCCGATTGACCACCGCCTTGATACATGGATTGAGACCGGGGACATCGCCCCCGCCGGTAAGGATGCCGATCCGCATGCCCCTACTCGCCCTCAACCGAAGCTGAGTTGTACACGTCGATGAACCGGATGAAGTTGTCGGAGATCGAGGCGATCGCGGCATCGCGCTCCATTGCCCCATCCTTCCAACCTTCGACACCCGCCCACCAGATGGATCGGCCGATGGCGAATCCGGCGTATCCATCCACAGGAGCTCCCATGCAGAGCCAGTGGTCGACCTTGGCGTCGTCGGCCCCGCGACCGAGGACTACCGAACGCACCCCGTCGCGACCACCGGACCGGGTCAACCCGGCGATGAGTTCGCAGTCTTCGACGGTGTCTATGCCTTCGATCTTCCAGATGTCGGGCTCGACACCCGCTCCGATGATCTCCTGGATCGTCTCGAGCATGAACGTCGGCCGGAGGTGGCTGTCGTAGGCGGCAGTGCTGCCTCCGACCAATTCCAACTGCCGCTGGCTGGCCGGCACGAGAAGCTCGAACAGGTACTTGCGGTTGTTGGAGTGGAGCCAGTCACCTAGGCGCTTTAGACGTTCGCCTTGGATCGCCTTGGTGTCGGCGGAGTCATCGGGGTTCCATCGGACCAGGACCTTGACGAACGACGGGTCGAATGCCTCGATGTGCGCGGGGAAATCATCGCCGTACTCGAAATCGAAGGTGGGCTGCCCACTCTTCTCCACCGGCATCGCCAATAGGACTCCCATCTCCTTGGCTTCCCGCGCGACTGCCGCTCCCATCTCCTCATCGACCAGGATTCCGGCGTCACCGGCGGGCGCACCGGCCTCGAGCGCTGCCTTGAAGCCATCCCACACGAGCTGCTTGGCGTCTTCGAGCCGGGCGTGCTCTTCGGCCGAAGGATCACCTTCGATGCCAAACATCTTCTTGCGAAAGCTGCCCCGGTGGTCGAAGGCAAGGATGAACAATGTTCCGTTGTAGCCAAGATCCATGGCTGCTCCTGATCGGTGGTCGTGGGGGGATTGTACGAATGTGAGAACTCGCCTCGTCCATTGCCCATTTTCTGGACGAAGTGGGGTTCCGGGAGACGGCTCGACGCTCCAATCCGGGGTGCTTCACCTGAGGATTTCGATCCCTATCTCTTCGAGCGATCTGCGCATCGCCTCGAACTGCTCGGCCGATCGCGTCTCCACGGCGAATCGGATCTCGGTATATCCGAAAGGCAGTCCGATGCCCTGTCGGCCGTGATCGACGGACAGCACATTGGCTCCGGCGTCGGCGATGGCCACTGTGACGTCGGATAGCTGGCCCGGTACATCGGGCACCCTGACTGCAAACGATTCGTATCGTCCGGCGGCCTCGAGTCCGTGGCGAAGCACCTGGTCGAGGAGTAAAAGATCGACGTTTCCCCCAGAGAGCACCAACACCGTCGGCCCATCGGAAGGTGGAACGAGGCCGGCCATCGCAGCTGCCAGCGGTGCCGCGCCGGCGGCCTCCACGAGAAGCTTGGCCCGTTCGAGGAGGAGCGCCACGGCTTCGGTCATTTGGCCGTCGTCGACGGTGACGATGTCGTCCACGTGGGCTTCGAGGTGTTCGAACACGATCTCGGAGGGCCGCGACACCGCGATCCCGTCTGCGAGTGTGAATCTCGGTTCGACCGGAGTGGGTGTTCCGGCGGCGCGGCTGGCGACGTAGGTGGCGACGGAAGCTGCTTCGACTCCGACGATGCGAGTGCCGGGGTGGACGGCTTTGATGGCGGCGGCGGTACCGGCTGCGAGACCGCCCCCGCCTATGGGTATGACCACCGTCGTCGCCGCCGGCGCCTGTTCCAGCAGATCGAGTCCGAGCGTTCCCTGACCGGTGATGATGTCGCGATCGTCGTAGGGGTGGATGAATCTGCCACCGGAGCGGGTGACGAACTCCTGGGCTGCGTCGACCGACTCACCGAGGTTGGACCCCACCAGGCGCACCGAAGCGCCGTACTGGCGGGTGGCATCGATCTTGGGAAGCGGGGCGCCTTCTGGCATAAAGACCGTGCTGGATATCCCGTGCGTCGTCGCAGCGAGCGCGACGCCCTGGGCGTGGTTGCCGGCCGAGGCGGCGACTACACCCGCGGCGCGGTGCGACTCATCGAGCAGGCCGATCGCGTTCATGGCGCCGCGGATCTTGAAGGAGCCCGCTCGCTGCAGATTCTCGCACTTGAGCCAGATCTCCCGGTCGCACATCCGAGAGAATGTGGTCGTCGGAAGAATCGGCGTCGTCATGACGACGTGGGAGCCGCGTTCACGGGCGGTCTCAATATCCTCGAGGGTTATCAAGCGACTCGACATGGCAATCCACCACGGTACCGGTCGATTGGCGACGTAGCGAGGTGCGTAATATCATGCGGGCCTGCCTCGCACTCGCGAGGTCATTTCCGTGTGCGGTTGGATGCTCACCGGTGCCCCATCTGAGGGCCCCGATCGTCGTCGCTTCCGCTGAGGAGCCGAACATGAAGCAGCAGAAGACTTTCTCACCTCGCCCCGACGACATCCATCGGGAGTGGTGGGTTGTCGACGCCTCCGGGCTGCCGCTCGGGCGATTGGCCTCTGAGGTGGCCAAGGTGCTGCGTGGCAAGCACAAACCGACGTTCGCCCCGCATATGGACATGGGTGACTACGTAGTCGTCGTCAACGCCTCCCAAGTCGCCGTGACCGGGGCCAAGGCGGACGACAAGCGGTACTACCGCCATTCCGGCTATCCCGGCGGCCTCACCGAGCAATCGTTTACGGAGATGCTGGAGAGGTATCCCGAGCGAGTGATCGAGAAGGCTGTGCGGGGAATGCTCCCCAAGAACCGGCTCGGTCGCAAGATGTTCAAGAAACTCAAGGTCTACGCCGGAGCCGAGCACGCCCACGCCGGCCAGGCCCCGCAGCCGCTCACCATCGACATCCGAAAGGTCGAAGCCTGATGCCGAAGCCCCTCACCCAGACTATTGGTCGCCGCAAAACGTCCGTCGCGCGGGTCCGTCTCTATGACGGGACCGGAAAGATGACGCTCAACGACAAGAAGCTCGAGGATTTCTTCCCGACGATGGCGCAGCGCATTCGCGTGCTCGAACCAATGCGGACGGTGAGCCTCGAGGGCAAGTACGACGTTGTCGCCCAACTCGAAGGCGGCGGCACCACGGGACAGGCCGATGCACTCCGCCTGGGGATCGCGCGTGCTCTCATCGATCTCAACCCAGAGCTGCGTGGCGACTTGAAGAAGGCTGGTCTGCTGACCCGTGACTCTCGTGCCGTCGAGCGCAAGAAGTACGGTCTGAAGAAAGCCCGCCGGGCCGAGCAGTACACGAAGCGCTGAACTCTCCGGCGCAACACGCCGAAGGAAGTCGCAAGATGTCGGATACCCCCCTCTTCGGGACCGATGGTGTTCGTGGCGTAGCCAACGTCGATCTCACCGCAGATCTGGCGTATGGCTTGGCGCGCGCCGCCGGTGATGGCCGTACTGGTTCGGTGGTGATCGGCCGCGACACTCGACGGTCGGGCCAGATGCTCGCGGCCGCGGTCCAGGCTGGGTTCAATGCTTCCGGTTTCGATACGACCGATGCCGGGATCATTCCAGTGGGCGGTGTCTCCCACCTGATAGGGACCCTGGGAGCCGACTTTGGTGTGATGGTGAGCGCCAGCCACAATCCGGCAGCGGACAACGGGATCAAATTCTTTGGCCCAGGTGGCGCCAAGCTCGACGATGTTCGTGAAGCTGCGATCGAGGCCCGCTTTCGCCACGGCGAGCCGTGGACTGAGGTTCGTGGCGCTCAGGTGGGGATCAATCTCGAGGCCGACGACGCCGTCGATCGTTACGTGAATCACCTGATTGCTCAGGCAGATCACAGTCTGTCGGGGATAGACGTCGTGCTCGACTGCGCGCACGGCGCTGCGGTCCGGGCGGCCCCCTGGCTGTTCGATCTTGCCGGTGCCACCGTCGAAGCGATCTGCGTTGAGCCCACAGGGATGAACATCAACGATGGTTGCGGCGCGGTTCATCCGGAGGGACTGGCCGAGCGCGCCGATGGGCGTATCGGCCTCGCCTTCGACGGAGACGCGGACCGACTCATCGCAGTAGATGAGGATGGTCGTGTCTGCAACGGGGATGTCGTGATGGCCATCCTCGCACGCCACATGCGCCAGCACCAGGAGTTGCCCGGCGACGCGGTCGTTACGACTGTGATGGCAAACCTCGGCTTCAGGATCGCCATGCGTGGGCTCGGTATCGATGTGGTTGAGACCGCGGTTGGCGACAGGTACGTCTTCGAGGCGATGCGCAAGATCGGTGCCGGACTGGGCGGCGAGCAGAGTGGACACGTCCTGTTGCGTGACCATGCCACGGGTGATGGACTGCTCACCGGACTCCGTCTCCTCGAGGTGGTGGCCAATACCGGAGCACCGCTACGCGAGCTGCGCAGAGTGATGATCGAATTCCCTCAGGTGCTCCGGAACGTGCGAGTACGGGTCAAAGAGCGTCTAGACGATGCCGACTCGGTCTGGTCGGCGGTGGAGATGATGGAGAAACGGCTCGGCGAAGATGGCCGTGTTCTCGTTCGGGCAAGCGGCACAGAGTCGCTGGTTCGTGTGATGGTCGAGGCTCGCGAGAGCCACGAAGCCGCGGCGGTTGCAGATGAGTTGGTTTCGGTGGTGCGTACCCAATTGGGTGGGGAGTAGCCGCTCCGCTCGCAGCTCGGTCGACGGCTGCCACCGTCCCGCCACCGGCAACACTCCAAGGGTCGATCATTCGAACGGGTAGTTGAATCCCCAGTGTTGGCCTCCGGGCGGGAACCCGTAGAACCAGAGGGTCTGGAAGCCGTCGGCGACGAAGTCTTCGATAGTGCATTGGGCGCTGCCCCACGGTTCTATCAAGTCGGGCAAGCCGTCACATTCGACTTGGAAGTCCTGCAGGATGAACTCGGCGTTGCTCATGTCGGCCGAGTCATCGGAGGCGTTGATCATTTCGACGACTCCGCAATACGGCTCGCAGGGGGCTACGAGAAGCTGGATCATGCCGGGGGCGTTCTCACCCAGTGGCGGCTCGTAGACGGTCATGCAACTGACGAGGAACTCTGCGTCATCGGCCGCTTCGAGGGCAGGCCAAATCTCACCGGCTCTTCCGTATCTGAGGTCGTCTACGAGTTCGGCACCGATCAGATCACTCAGGCATTCGACCGAGACGACGGCCTGATTGGGCCACCAATCGGTGGTGAACCCGAGCGTTGCAGCCTCGAATTCCTCCTGGAAGGTCCCGGCCGAATTGGTGCTGTTCATCTGGAAGCCTGCCGGTGGGTCGACGGCGTCGCCGAAGCAGTCCGTTTCACGGGGTGGAACAAGATGGGTCGAAAGATCGATGTTGTCGGTGACCGTCCAGTCTTCTACGCCGCCGAGCAGGAAGCCGTATCCCATGTGGATTCCCATGAGCGTGTTGCCAGACACGAGTGCGCCTCGGCTCACCAAGGGAGGATGGTCCGGTCCGGTGCAGCCGAGTCGTGGTCCCATTGCCAGGCCACGTCTGATCATCGCCCCTTCGGCGTTGATGACGTTGTCGATGACGCGGGTTCCTGTGAAGTCGCCGTCGAACGGTCCGTAGTCCTCCATCGAGATTCCGTAGTACGCGACACGGGTCCGGGAGATGATGTTGTTGTTGGCGACCAGGGAGCCGGTGGCTTGGAAGATGACGATTCCGCCGTCGGTGGCGTCGACGATCGTGTTGTGCTCGACGATGCTGTCGCGACACGCCAGCGAGATGCCGTCGGCCATCCCGAAGATGTGGTCGCCGGCGGGTCCGAGTTCGTTGTACCTGGCGGTTGCCCGGGTGCAACGGTGGCCGTCGCCCTCACCCAAGTAGAGAACGGTCCAACCGCGAGGCTCGTATCCCTTGACCCACTCAACGATGTGACCCGAGGAACCTCCGCCCCAATCGATCAGAGCGCCTGTAGGGCCTTCGCCCAATTCGGCCTGGTTGCCGTCCACAATGACGTTGCGTAGTTCTGCTCCGTCGTGGTTGCCGGCCTGCAGTGCCGTCGCGATGTCGCGACTACTCACTCTGAGCAACGCCCTGGAGTCGTCGGTAGGCAAGCCCTGCGTATAGACCTTCTGGTCGGCAGCCGTGATCTCGATGGTGGCGCCCAGTTCGAAGACCGAATTGGGACAAAGCACCGCTTCGGACCCGACGGTGGTGAGGACGCTCTGGATCGCGAGATGGTCTCCTGAGCCGATACACGGTGTCGTGGTCGAGGTCACCGCTGCTGTTGTGGTCGAGACCACCTGCGCTGCCGTCGTCGGAGTCGAGTTGGAGCTGCCGTCGAGTGTCAGATCTGCGTTCCCGGAGTCTGAGACGCAAGCGGCGAGGAACACCACGAAAGCCAGCACCGTTGTGACTGCGCGGCTGGGGCCGAGTCTTCTGGTATTCACCGTCGCTCCTCTCTGGGAGGCAGGTGTAGCCGCAACGATGTACCCGTCGCGTATCGGGTGGATCGTGTCGGATCTTGAGACAGCCCGAGGCTGGGATCCTCAGTTCCGGCTCCCAAAAGACCGATAGCAACTACGCTTACCCCACAACCGAATAGACCGGCGACCCGGCACAACGAACCCAGCGCCTGCCCTCGCTAAGCGAGGGGACGAGGTAGAGGGATTATCGAAATGTTCGGCGGGTGCCCTCTCGGCCGCTCACGGTCGTGACGATCCGGCAGAAAGCCCGGGAGTGATCTCGGAGACAAAGACCGGATCGGTGTGAGACGAGGCTCTATCTGAGCTCGTGACCGACCAGGTCCCGGTCTCCCACACGAAGGGAGACACGCGCTCATGTGCGGAATCATGGGATATCTGGGGCCGAAGGCAGCGACTCCAATCCTTCTCGACGGTCTACGCCGTCTCGAATACCGTGGATACGACTCAGCGGGGATCGCGGTCCACGACGGGACCTCGCTCAGCGTTGCCAAGGCCGAAGGCAAACTCGACCGACTTGTCGGCCAACTCGACGTCCAGCCATTGGTCGGGTCGTACGGGATCGGCCACACTCGGTGGGCGACTCACGGCCCCCCGAGCGATCGAAACGCGCACCCGCACACCAACCCGGACGGCGAGGTCGCCGTGGTTCACAACGGGATCATCGAGAACTTCACTGCTCTCAAAGAGGAACTCATCGCTAAGGGAGCGGCCTTCGCCTCGGACACCGACACCGAGGTGATCGCTCACCTCGTCGCCGAGGAGTACGACGGTGATCTGCTCGAGGCGGTGCGTAGAGCGGTCCGGCGCGCCGAGGGCGCCTATGCCCTCGTGGCGATGTCGAAGGAGGAACCGGGGCGGATCGTTGCGGTCCGGATGATCAGTCCGCTGGTGGTGGGGGTAGGGGATGGTGAGATGTTCCTCGCGTCCGACATCCCTGCGGTGCTGCACCACACCCGCTCGTTCGCCGTCATCGACAACGGCGAGATGGTTGATCTGTCTCCCGACGGTTGGCACATCGAGACCCTCGACGGCACAGCTGTCGAACGTGACTTGCTTGAGGTCGATTGGGACGCCGAGCAAGCGGAGCGGGGTGGCTACCCCCACTTCATGCTCAAGGAGATCTTCGAGCAACCGGCGGCGGCCACCGAGACTCTGAGCGGAAGAATCACCGAAGACGGAACGGTCGATCTCGACGGCGTCGATTGGCCGGAAGGACTCGTCGAGAATCTGGATCGGATCTGGATCACCGCCTGCGGGACGGCGTTCCACGCCGGTCTCGTTGGCAAAGAGATATTCGAGCGGTTGCTGCGGGTTCCGACCGAGGCTGCCTACGCCCACGAGATGCGGTACCGGGATCCGATCATCACCGGCACCACGATGACGTTGGCAATCAGCCAATCGGGAGAAACGGCCGACACCCTGGCAGCGGCCAACCTGGCCAAGGAGAGAGGGTCTCGCCTGTTGGCGTTGACCAATGTTGTCGGGTCGACGCTGAGCCGAGACGCCGATGATGTCCTCTTCACGAGGGCGGGACCCGAGATCTCGGTCGCCTCCACCAAGGCCTATCTCACGATGCTCGTCGGCGAGTATTTGTTGGCGCTCGCACTAGGGGAGAGGCGCGGGGCATTCGATGCTTCCGATCACGCCGAACTCGTGGAGGCGCTTCGCCACCTTCCGGTCAAGATCGAAGAGGCTCTGGAGCGCGATGCCGAGGTGGCGGAAGTGGCCGATCGATTCATCGGCCACGAGGACGTGTACTTCATCGGACGGGGTCTCGACAATGCCGTGGCGATGGAGGGGTCCCTCAAGATGAAGGAGATCTCCTACATTCACTCGGAAGCGATGCCTGCGGGCGAGTTGAAGCACGGAACGTTGGCGCTGGTCACCGAGGGCACTCCTGTTGTGGTCGTACTCACGCAGTCGGACGTTTACGACAAGACGGTTTCGGCGATCCAGGAGGTCAAGGCACGTGGCGCATTCGTCGTGGCCGTCGCTTTCGAAGACGACGGGGAGGTAGCCAAGCACGCCGACGAAGTGCTTCGCATTCCCCGGGTCCCGGACATCCTGAGCCCGGTGGTGTCGATCGTTCCGCTTCAGCTCCTGGCCTACCACGTGGCGTCGGCACGCGGTCACGACATCGATCAACCGCGGAACTTGGCGAAGAGTGTGACTGTGGAGTAGTCAACGGTCGCCTCGATGCGTTCGGTCATTGTCTATTGCCGCCGCGGGGTGGATACCATCGACGACTCTCGACCACGGACGATCTCTTGCGCATTGTTGGAACCGGCATCGATCTTGCCGACATCGAGCGCGTCGGCAATGTGCTTGCCAAGTATCCGAGGTTTGCCGAGCGGTGCTTTACCGAGCACGAGCGGGACTACGCCTTCCGCTTCGCCAAACCGGAGCGACGGCTGGCGGCCCGTTTTGCCGGCAAGGAAGCAGTGATGAAGTCGATGGGGACGGGATGGCGCCGCATACGATGGCGCGACATCGAGATCACCGGTGGCGGCAAGCCGACGGTTCGTATCTACGGGACCGCCAAGCAGCGGGCCGAGATGCTCGGTGTCACCGGCTTCGAGGTGAGCATCACGCACACCGACACGGACGCGATGGTGTTTGCGATCGCATTGGGGGACCATTGACCGCATGCGGGGCGGTTTCCGGCAACAGCGCATGAGGTGGCCCAGGTATCGGCACGTCCTCTTCGACTGCGACTCGACGCTCACGACGGTCGAGGGCATAGATGTGCTCGCCGAGCGGGCCGGGCGAGGGGATGATGTACGGCGACTCACCGAGGCGGCCATGGCTGGAGAGGTGGACCTCGAGGACGTCTACGGGGAACGTCTGCACCGAATCCGTCCGTTGAAAGCCGACGTCGTGGCATTGCGACAGGTCTACAAGGACAACGCCCTCCCCGATGCCAGAGCCGTCGTCCGACTTCTTCAGCATCTCGGTCATGAGGTCTACGTGATAAGCGGCGGACTCGAGGACCCGGTGCGGGAGTTCGGCATTTCTCTCGGCGTTCCGTCGCATCACATTCGGGCGGTGGGAGTGGAGTACGACCAGCTCGTCGGGACCTGGTGGTCGCACACTGAAGATCGGGCGGAGCGCTACCTCGACTACACCAAGGGAGCGTTGGCCGTCAGTGAGGGAAAGGCCGAGATCATCCGGGAGCTCATCGGGGATGAGAAGGGCCGAACCTTGCTGGTGGGCGACGGCGCCAGCGACCTGCTGGCCGGGGAGGCCGTGGATCTATTCGTGGGCTTCGGTGGCGTCACGGCGCGATCCAAGGTCAGGGAAGGCGCACCGGTGTTCATCGATTCCGGCGGTCTTGCTCCAGTCGTGCCCTTGGCGGCCGGACCGAGTGCGGTGTCTCGATTGGAGGACGATTCGCACCGGGCCCTATTCAGGGAAGGGGTCGAGGCGGTCCAAACCAGGACGCGGTTCGGAGACGCCGGCCTCGAGATCGGATTCAATGACGCGGTTGCTGCCGCCCAGACCGGAGCGTCGGACTGACTGGGTCGGGATAGCACCGAAGGCGCGATTCCGAGACTGTGAGAGCCACGCGGTACTCTCCCCGCCATGTTCCGCGTCCTGGTGGCCGATGACATTGGATCTCACGGGATCGAGAAGCTCGAAGCTGCGGGCGACGTCGTGTGCAGCATCCAGACTGGGCTGTCAACCGCCGAACTGACCGCCGCCCTCGACGACTACGACGCTCTCATTGTGCGCTCGGCGACCCAGGTGACTGCCGATGTACTCGGCGCTGCAACCGGGCTCCGGGTAGTGGGGCGCGCCGGAATGGGCATCGACAACATCGACGTAACGGCCGCCACCCAGCAGGGTGTCATCGTGATGAATACGCCGCAGGCCAACGCTGTTGCGGCTGCTGAACAGACGATGGCCTTGATGCTGGCCGCGACCCGCCACACCGCCGCGGCCCATCTGGCGCTCACGGAAGGCCGGTGGGAGCGCAGCAACTGGGCCGGCACCGAATTGCATCGCAAGACCCTGGGGATCGTCGGCTTTGGTCGAATCGGCCGGCTCGTCGCTGGTCGGGCTCAAGCCTTCGGCATGAACGTCGTGGTATTCGATCCGTACGTTTCGGAGGAGATCGCTCTCGATACCGGCGTAGAGCTCGTCAACATCGATGAGCTGTATGCCGAGGCCGACTACGTCACGCTGCACCTTCCCGCATCTCCAGATACCGAGAACCTGATTGACCAGAAGGCGATCGAATCGATGAAGGACGGCGTGGTAATCGTCAACGTCGCTCGCGGTGCGCTTGTTGACGAGGTTGCCCTGGCCGCGGCGTTGCGGAGCGGGAAGGTCAGAGCCGCCGCCATCGACGTCTACCGCACCGAGCCTCCTGAGAAGAGTCATCCTCTGATCGGACTACCGAACGTCGTGCACACGCCTCACCTGGGTGCGTCCACTGCTGAAGCACAGCGGGATGTTTCGGCCCAGATCGCCGAGCAAGTGATTGACGCCCTTCGTGGCAAGGACATCCGAAACGCGGTCAACCTGCCGTTTGAAGCGGGTCCCGACTTTGCGGACGCTATGCCATACATGGTTCTTGCCGAGAAGATGGGACGGCTTCAGTTCCACATGGCGGGTGATCCGATCCGCCGGGTGGAGGTGGAGGTCAACGGCGACACCGTCGAGAAGCTGACTCGCCCGATCGCAGCGGCCCTGTTGGCCGGGGTCTTGCGTGATCAACTGGCGGGAGACATCAACTACATCAACGCCCCGGTACGCGCCGAGGAGCAGGGAATAGCCATATCCCAGGTGAAGGGTGTGGCTGCGGCCGATTACACCAATCTCATCTCGTGCCGGGTGCACTGGGATGATGGAAGTCGCGTAATGGCCGGTGCCCTTTTCGGGGGGAGCGAGCCAAGGTTGGTGCAGGTGAGCGACTACCACCTCGATGTCGATCCGTCCGGCCTGCTGCTCATCATGCTCAGCAAGGACGTCCCCGGCGTCATGGGGATGGTCGGGACCACCCTCGGACGTTTTGGTGTGAATATCGGTGGGTGGCGCATGGGTCGCAACGGTCCCGGTACCGAGGAGATGTCGTTTATCAACCTCGACTCCGAGCCCGACTCGGAAGCGCTTGATGCCCTGCGAGCCGAGGCGGCGATCATCAAGCTGATGTTGGTCAGGTTCTGAGGGATGGGGGTCGGCGGCTGTCGCCGCCTCCTGTAATTGGCGAGAGGGAACCAGACTCGGTGCCAATTGCCAATTGCTAATTGCTAATTGCCAACTGCTAATCAGCTGATCGCTTTCCGAGCTGTCCGATCACCATCACCACTGCGAATCCCGCGATGGCTAGAAGCACTGGGGCGACGGGGTCGGTTGGTGATCCCAGATTGGCGGTGTCTGTCCCATCGGGCCAGGGCCACAACACCCGGAGCGACCCGGCCATCAGGCCGATGAGTCCGGCCATCATCGTGTCGTGGTGGTCCCTCAGCATCCGGTCGAGCAACGTTGAGAAGAGAGCAAGCCCGACCACCGCTCCGAACCCGAACACTGCGATGACGACCAGGTCGCGATCGTTGACGGCAGCGAGAACCGCTTCGTACATGCCGAGCATGAGCAAGATGAACGAGCCGCTGATACCGGGCAAGATCATTGCCACGATGGCGATCGCACCGGCTCCGAAGAAGAGGGCGGTCGTCGGATCGGTGAGTTCCTCCGAACGTAGTCCGAGGATGAGGAATGCGGCAACCGCGACGGTCGCTGCGGTGGCGAGTCGAGGTCCGGTCCAATCCTTGATCAGTTGCCAGGCGACAACGATCGAAGCGGCCACAAGGCCCAAGAAGACCGCCGCGGTATTGGTCGGTTCCTCGTCGAGGAAGTGCTCGATGAGTGCGGCCAGCGACACAATGGCAAGCCCGATTCCCGCCAGCAGCGGGACGAGGAAGCGCCACTCGACCTCCTTGGCTCGTCCCAGCGCGTCGGCGAACCGTCCCCGTACCAATGCGCCGAGCGCTCCGGCACCGGTGCGAATGGCGTGGATTAGCCGCTCGTAGATACCGAGGACGAGGGCGATGGTGCCCCCGGAGACGCCGGGGACGACATCGGCCGAGCCCATGAGGAAGCCGCGTAGGACGTTGATGAGATGTGGCATCGAGACCGGAGAGTAATCCGGGAGTTCCCGGCCAGATCGTCGGACGGTCTTGCCGGAGACTCGAGGTGTGTCCGACGGGGACAGCGCGACGTTCGTCGTCGCTCGGGTAGCCTCGATCGAGTTCCGAATTGGAGGCGATGATGATCGATCATGTGGTGTTCAACGTCAGTGACCTGGCCGCCAGCCGACCCTTCTATGAGAAGGCTCTGGAGCCGCTTGGCATAACGGTGCTCGCCGAGTATCCGGACTTCATCGGTCTGGGCGAAGGAAAGGTGCCCTACCTGTGGCTCGCCGAACGACAACACGTGACCCAGTCGGTTCATGTGGCGTTTCAGTGCGGAGAGCGAGCGGTCGTGGACAGCTTCTATGAGGCTGCCATCGAAGCAGGAGGTGAGGACAATGGTTCCCCCGGTCTCCGCGAGATCTACCACCCCACCTACTACGGGGCCTTTGTCCTCGATCCGGATGGGAACAACATCGAAGCGGTGTGCCACAAAGAGGAGTAGGAGCCTTCGGCCGCCTTGGCGGCAGTAGCCGATAGCGACCGAGGTCTGAGGCCGAGGACGTCGGCAAGCCGCGTACCATTCGCTCATGCGTCCCGTCATCACCCCAGAGGAGTCGGCTCGGCTCGACGCGGCGGCCGCGGAATCGCTCGAGGTGCTCATGGAACGTGCCGGACTCGGGGTGGCGCTTGCTGCGGTCGAAATGGGCGCCGGATACGGGTCGAAGGTGATCGTCCTGTCTGGACCCGGGAACAATGGGGGCGACGGGTACGTGGCGGCTCGCCACCTGAGAAGGCGTGGAGTCGAGGTCGAAGTCCGGGCGTTCGGCTTTCCCAAGGGTGATTACTCGCCGGCCCGTAGAGCCGCTGCCTCCGCTGTGGTGGCCGGGGTCCGGGTGGTTCCGATAGGCGCCCCCGAGCCGGCGGATCTGATCATCGATGCCCTATTCGGATCCGGCTTTCGTGGGTCGCTGCCCCACGAGATCGTTCCCTGGACCGATCATCCGGCCCCGGTCTTGGCTGTGGATCTGGCGAGTGGGCTGGATGGCCGTTTTGGGTCCGTCGCCGGCGCCGTCTTCAGCGCGGCGACAACCGTGACATTCGATGCGGCCAAGGTTGGGCACTACTTGGGAGCGGGGCCCACGCACACCGGGAGGCTCAGCGTCATACCGATCGGTCTGCCCAAACCGGATCCCGAATTCACGATGTGTGACTCCGACGATGCACCGGTGCCAACCCGGGGTCACGACGCCCACAAGTGGTCGGCAGGATCGGTCGCCGTCGTTGGTGGGTCATCGGGTCTGGTGGGAGCGGCGGTCATGGCGTCGGAGGCGGCTCTTCGCTTTGGAGCCGGAGCGGTCAGGCTCATCGTTCCGGCCGGGCTGCGGGGCGAGGCGGCAACAGGCCACCCCGGAATCATGACCATGGGCATTGGTGGCGTCGATTCCTTCGGGCCCACAGATGTAGGGCCGATCTTGGAGGCGCTTGGCCGATTCGACGTTCTCGTGCTCGGCCCCGGTATCGGCAAGGGTCGAGGCACCCTCATCGAGGCTCTCCTCGATCGATGGGATCGACCGTTGGTACTGGACGCCGATGGGATCAGCGGCGCCAACGTCGCCGCCATCACGGCCCGTCAGGCACCGACGATCCTCACCCCGCACGCCGGGGAGTTCGAGCGTCTCACCGGATCGACGGCTGCCCCACAGGCCGCATTCGAGTTTGCAGAGAGCACCGGGACTGTGGTTCTGCTCAAGGGATCACCGACGTTCATAGGCGGTGCGAAGCGTTGGGCAGTCGATAGTGGCGGGCCGGAGCTTGCCACCATCGGCACCGGCGACGTCCTCGCCGGGATGATCGGGGCACTGGTCGCCCGTGGTCTGGATCCCGAGGTAGCGGCTCGCTCCGCGGCGTACCGGCACGGTCTCGCCGGGAGTCACCTTGCCGGCGTCACTAGCGTGACTGCCATGGGGTTACTTGAGGTAATCGGGAGGTGGGCGAACTGAGGCCGTCGTGGATCGAGGTCGACCTCGATGCGATCAGGCACAACGTCGCCGAGATCGCTCGGATCGTTGCCCCGGCCGAGGTGTGTGCCGTCGTAAAGGCCGACGGATACGGCCACGGTGACGTCCCGGTCGCCGAGGCCGCCCTCGAAGCAGGAGCCAAGTGGCTGGCGATCGCCCTGCTCGCTGAGGGCGCCGGACTCCGCGAAGCGGGCATCGAGGCCCCGATACTTCTGTTGTCAGAGCCGAATCGAGGCGACGCCGCGGAGGTGGTTCGGTGGTCACTGACCCCGTCGCTGTACCGGGCGGAGTTTCTCGAAGAGCTCGAATCAGTGGCCCCCGAAGGCTATCCCGTGCACGTAAAGATCGATACCGGGATGCACCGGGTAGGTGCCGAGCCGGAACAGGCTCGGGCACTGGTCGACGCCGTCGTCGCCGGTCCGCTCAGCCTCGAGGCGGTGTGGACCCATTTCCCCGTCTCGGAGGAGGACGACGACTTCACCGCCCGACAAACCCGAATGCTTGCCGATTTCGTTGCCGAGCTGCGTTCGGCGGGGATCGGCCCCGAAATCGTCCACGCGGCCAATACGGCGGGTGCGCTGGGTCATCCTGCGGCCCGGTTCGACTTGGTGCGTCCCGGAATAGGCGTGTACGGGCTGCGTCCGGCACCGGGCTACGCCCCCGAAGCCGACCTCAGACCTGCGATGCGTGTCATCAGCCACGTGGCGCACACTCGGCGGCTGTCCGCCGGGTCCCGCCCGTCCTACGGACGTACCCGTCCGATGCCTTCTGATGGCACGGTGGCGACGATTCCCATCGGGTACGCCGACGGAGTCAACCGGCACCTGAGGGACGCCGGGGGGAGCGTGCTGATCAACGGCAAGCGGTACCCGTTTGCGGGGAACGTGACGATGGACCAGATCATGGTGGACGTTGGTTCCGATCCGGTGGAAGTTGGAGACGAAGTGGTGCTGCTGGGGCGCCAGGGTGATGAGGAGATCCCCGCCGACGAGTGGGCCGAGCGGCTCGAAACGATCAACTGGGAGATCGTGTGCGGTTTTGGTCCGAGGCTGCCCCGGAGGCATATCGGATGACGCTCACTGCGGTGACGGGGGTGAGTGTCGGGCACTGGACCGATCCCGTTGGGGTGACCGGGGTAACGGTGGTGGTACCTCCGACGCCGAATGTGACGGCGGTGGAGATTCGGGGAGCCGCTCCGGGATCGCGTGAGACCGCGCTGCTCGCACCCGGAATGCGGATCGAGACCGTTCAGGCCATCGTTCTCACAGGGGGAAGCGCTTTCGGACTCGCCTCGGCCGACGGTGTTGTTGCCGCCCTCGAAGATGATGGACTCGGGCATGAGACTCCCGCCGGCATGGTGCCGATCGTTCCCGCCGCAGTGATATTCGATCTCTGGCTGGGAGATTCGAAGGCCCGTCCCGGTCCGGAGTCTGGCGCCGCCGCCTATCGATCCGCCTCTACCGAACCGGTGGAGATGGGGAGCATCGGAGCCGGGACCGGTGCCGCGGTTGCCGGCTGGCGCGGGCCGCCTCACGTTCGCAAGGGAGGCATCGGGTCGGCGTCGGTTCGGGTGGGGGAGGCGACCATCGGTGCTCTCGTCGTCGTCAATGCCGTTGGTGACGTCTTTACCCTCGAGGGAGTGCCTCTCACCGGCGGTGAACACGTTCCGAGCGGACCGCCGATCGGCCCGATGGAGGAGAACACCACTCTGGCTGTCGTCGCTACCGACGCTGCACTCGATCGGGCAGAACTGACTCGACTCTGCGTTCAAGGTCACGACGCGATGGCGGCCTGTCTCCGTCCGAGTCACACCCGATACGATGGTGATGCGGTGTTTGCGTTGTCCTGCGGCGCCGTAGACGCCGATCGGGATGTGATTGGCGCCGCCGCGTTCGAGGTCGTTGGGCGAGCGATCGAGGCTGGGATAAGGGCAGCCACCTCTCTAGGTGGTCTACCGGCCGTGGAGGACGGATCGTGAGCGCAGCGATCGAACTCCAGCAACTGGGTCAGAAGGCTGCTTCATGCACGGCGTGTGGGTTGGCGCCGAGCCGAACACAGGTCGTCTTCGGAGTCGGCGCCTTCGATGCCGACATCATGTTCGTCGGGGAGGCGCCCGGTCGGAACGAGGACCTTCAGGGAGAACCGTTCGTCGGTGCTGCGGGGAAGCTCCTCGACCGGCTCCTCACCGAAATAGGTGTCGATCGTGAGGACGTCTACATAGCCAACGTGCTCAAGTGCCGACCCCCCGGCAATCGCGATCCTCGGACGGAGGAAATCGACGCCTGCAAGGGATACCTGCGCACTCAGATGGAGCTCATCGATCCGAAAGTCGTGGTGACTCTCGGCAA
Source organism: Acidimicrobiia bacterium (assembly GCA_029263095.1). GTDB lineage: Bacteria > Actinomycetota > Acidimicrobiia > Spongiisociales > UBA11373 > JACZWZ01. The sequence goes on from JAJCYA010000022.1 coordinate 24,211, forward strand.
CTTCGCCACCAAACTGCTCCTCAAGCGCAATGTTGGTATCACCCGGTTGCGCGGTCAGGTGTACCCGTGGTGGCGACGTCACATCGTCCCTACCTTCCATCCGGCGGCGGCCCTCCGCAGCGGGGACCGAGTGACCGATCAGATGAGGGAAGACTTTGCTCTCGTCTCGCAACTGCTCAGCGCTGCACCGGATGTGCCGGTCGGTGCTGAGTCTGAGGAGACGGTCGAGCAGCTGGGGTTGTTCGGATGATCGAGATCGGCTGTCCAACGCCCGACGACACCAGGTCTCTCGCCAGGAGGCTCGCCAGCCTGATTCGGCCGGGGGATGTGCTGTTGCTCAAGGGACATCTTGGTGCCGGCAAGACCGTCTTTGCCGGTGGTATCGCCGAAGGACTGGGCGTTCAGGAGCAAGTGACCAGTCCTACGTTCGTGCTTGCCCGTAGCTATGAGGGCTTCATGCCCCTGATTCACGCCGACGTATATCGCATCGGATCTTCGGCGGAGATCGAGGACCTCGACCTTCTTGATGAGGCGGCCCAGGGCGCACTTGTAGTGGAGTGGGGCGATGTCGTCGAGCAACAGTTCGGTGAGGATCGTCTGCTGGTGGAGATCATCCCCGGTGACGACGATGCCCGTCACATCAGGCTGATCCCGCATGGCTCCTGGGCCGATCGGCCGTTTGGTGAGGTGCTAGCGTGAAGATGCTTGCCATCGAGACCACGACCGCCGCTTCGTCGGTGGCGCTCGCCGACGGCGATGATCTGGTGGCCTCGGCGCACCGCGTCGATCGGCGCGGCCATGTCGGGTTTCTCGTGCCCGCGCTCGGATTCTGCTTTGCCCAGGCCGGGTGGGAGCCGGACAACGTGGATGTGGTGGCGATCGATGTGGGGCCGGGCCTGTTTTCCGGCATCCGAGCCGGTCTGGCAACCGCTCAGGCGGTGGCGGGAGCGGTCGGAGCGCAGCTTGTCCCGGTGTCGTCGGTCGATGCAGTGGCCATGCGGGCCGCGACCGGGCACCGCAAGATCTGGTCGCTGGTGGATACCCGCCGCGGTGAGATCGCAGTGGGGAGGTACCAACCCGTCCCCGGTGGCGTCGTCCGCGACGGATCGACCGAGCTGTGTACGCCTGATGAGCTGCGCGCGATGATCGAGGAGGATGCCTCACAGGCCCTCATCGTCGGAGACTGGGCGGCGCTTCCCGATGATGCGCTTCACGGTCTTCACGCCGTGAAGACCGGGCGACCCCGTTTTCCGGACGCTTCGGCAGTGCTCGAAATCGCCCGCGGGATCGTCCAGCGCGGCGAGCTCCCGCACCCCGATGATGTCCGGCCTCATTACATGCGTGACCCGGACGTCACCATCAATTGGACTGACTACAGATCGGAGGGCCCGTGGCAGTGAGCCTGGACCGCTTCCGGCCGATGGTCGAGCGCGATATTCCGGCGGTGCTAGCCCTCGAGCGCAGCGTTTTTCGCGTGCCGTGGACCGAAGAGATGTTGCGCGAGGAGGTCGCGGCGCCCGGCCGCACCTATCTCGTGGTCGATGGCGACGTTGGAGTGACGGCATACGGCGGGCTGATGGTCCTCGATACTGAGGCTCACATCATGACGATCGCAGTCGATGAGTCACATCGTCGCGACCGTCTCGCGACCCATCTGCTGTTGACGCTCATCGACGTTGCCCTGGACAACGGAGCCCAACATCTCACCCTCGAATTGCGGGTGTCGAATGAAGCAGCGCTTCGGCTCTACCAGAAGTTCGGCTTTGCCCCTGTGGGGATCAGGCCTCGCTACTACGCCGACGAGGACGCCTTGGTGATGTGGGCTGTTGATGCGGCCGGCCCCGAGTATCGCCGCACCCTGGACCGGATCAGGGAGGAGATCGCATGAGCGACTCGCCACTCGTGCTCGGCTTCGAGACGAGCTGCGACGAGACGGCCGTGGCGGTCACCCGCGGTTTCGAGGTGCTTTCGAACGTGATGGCATCCCAGGTGGACGACCACGCCCGTTTTGGAGGCGTGGTACCTGAGGTGGCCGCCCGAGCCCATGTCGAAGCGATTCGGTCGCTGACTCATGCTGCACTTCGAGAGGCTGGCGTGCACTCCATGGATCTCGCTGCGGTGGCGGCAACACAGGGGCCCGGTTTGGCCGGGGCCCTCATGGTTGGGTTTTCATACGGCAAGGCCCTGGCCTGGGCGTTGCAGGTGCCGTTCGTCGGCATCGATCACATGGAGGGTCATCTGTTTGCTCCGCGCCTCGAGCATGACGAATACCAGCCCCCGGCGGTGGTGCTGCTCGCCTCCGGCGGGCATAGCCAGATCATCCACATGCGGGATTGGGGCTCCTATGAGACGCTCGGTGCCACGATTGATGACGCAGCCGGCGAAGCCTTTGACAAGCTTGCCCGCTTTCTTGGTCTCGGGTATCCCGGCGGACCGGCGATCGATGCCGAGTCGGACGACGGTGATCCGCGTGTGGTGCGCTTTCCGCGAGCGCTTCCCGATAGACCCTTTGACTTCTCTTTCTCCGGCCTGAAGACCGCCGTGGTCACATACGTCCGTCGGCACCACGCGGCGGGAACCCTTCCGGCGATGCCGGACATCGCGGCAAGTGTGCAGGAAGCGATTGTCGATGTACTTGTCACCAAGACACTCAATGCGGCTGAGGAGACCGGTGTCCCGACGGTGGCCGCCGGTGGGGGTGTCCTTGCCAATAGGAGGCTGCGAGTTCGACTCGCCGAGGAATGTGATGCGAGGGGCCTGCGCCTGTTCCTCCCGTCGCCCGCCTTGTGTACGGACAACGGCGCAATGATCGGCGCCGCTGCTGCGTTCCGACTGGGCCGCGGCGAGTCGACTTCCGCGGAAGCCGAGATTGACTCCTCGCGGCGACTCTCGGAGTCGTGAGCAGCGGCGTCTCGTTCGGCTCGGTGGGCGGGGTGCGCGTGGTTGTCGGCGTCTCTTGGCTGATCATCCTGCCGATCGTGGCGCTCGGTATGTTTGCCACGATCGACCCGGGATCAGATTCCTTGCTGGTCCGGGTACTCGTCGGCGCTGGGGCCTCATTGCTTCTGTGGGTGAGCATTCTTGTGCACGAGCTCGGTCATGCCATGGCGGCGCGGCGCCATGGGATAGCGGTGGAAAGGGTGGTCGTGTTCCTGCTCGGTGGGTACTCGGAGATGGATCTCGACGCGGCGAATCCCGGTCAGGAATGGACGGTGGCGGTCACCGGGCCGATCTTCTCGGGTGTCTTGAGCGTTGGTCTGATTGCGGGGGCATCGGTGGCACCGGCCAACGGTGCGATAGAGGGAACACTCGCCCTGCTCGCTCTGGTAAACGGGGGTGTGGCTGCGTTCAACCTTCTGCCGGCCTTCCCACTCGACGGCGGGAGGATGTTGCGGTCCTCGTTGGTTCGCAGAGGATGGTCACCGGGTCGGGCCGAGCGCGTCGCCATTGGGACGGGGCTGGTTCTCGGTGGGTTGATGGCCCTGGGTGGGATTGGGATGTCGATCGCCGGCTCCGGTGTCTCCGTGTTGTTGGTTCCTGCCGGTCTTCTAGTGACGGCGATGGCGGCATCCGCCCTACCACGGCGTGCTGCTGAAGAAATCTGATACGTAGTCACTCAGATATGGACGATGGTCTAGCAGTTGGTCCAAGAGACTGCTACCGTTGGCACTCGCAATTGACGAGTGCTAGGACCCGGCCAAACCGGTCGGAACCCCGAGTCCCATTAGGAGGGAGATTCTCTCGATGAAGTTGCAACCGTTGGGTGACCGCGTGGTCGTGAAGCCCAAGGATGAAGAAGATGCCAGGACCCCGAGCGGTCTGGTTATCCCGGATACCGCCAAGGAAAAGCCGCAGCTCGGCGAGGTACTCGCCGTAGGCCCAGGCGATTTCCAGGACGGTGAGCGGGTTCCCGTGGACATAGAGAAGGGCGACGTCGTCGTCTACTCGAAGTACGGGGGAACCGAAGTCAAGTACGAGGGTGAGGACTATCTGATCCTTTCGTCGCGTGACGTGCTCGCCGTCATCCGCTGAGGCCTGAGGAGGAATCGCTAAATGGCAGCAAAGGAACTCCAGTTCAACGAGGAGGCCCGTCGCGGCCTCGAGGCCGGCGTAGACAAGCTGGCCAATGTCATCAAGGTGACGCTCGGCCCCAAGGGCCGCAATGTCGTCCTCGAGAAGAAGTGGGGCTCACCCACCATCACGAACGACGGCTACACGATCGCCAAGGAGATCGAGCTCGACGACCCCTACGAGAACATGGGTGCGCAGCTCGCCAAGGAGGTCGCGACCAAGACGAACGACGTCGCCGGTGATGGCACCACGACGGCCACGGTGCTCGCTCAGGCAATGGTCCATGAGGGCCTGCGCAATGTCGCAGCTGGCGCCAATCCGATGGAGCTGCGCCGCGGTATCGCGGATGCGGTTGTGAAGGTCGTCGAGTCCATCCAGGACGGATCGATCGGCATCAAGGCAACCGATACCGAGAAGATCGCGTTTGTCGCTTCGAATTCCGCCGCCGATCCGGTGGTGGGAGACAAGCTGGCCGAGGCTTTGGCCAAGGTCGGCGGCGAGGGCGTCATCACAGTCGAGGACAGCCAGACGTTCGGCATCGACCTCGAATTCACCGAGGGAATGCAGTTCGACAAGGGCTATATCTCGCCGTACTTCATCACCGACGCGGATCGGCAGGAGTCCGTCCTCGAGGACGCGTACGTCCTGGTGGTGAATCAGAAGATCACCTCGGTGCAGGATCTGCTCCCCGTGTTGGAGAAGGTCATGCAGTCCGGCAAGCCGCTCGCGGTGATCGCCGAGGATCTCGAAGGGGAGGCTCTCGCCACCCTCGTCGTGAACAAGATCCGCGGCACCTTCCCGTCGGTCGCCATGAAGGCACCCGGATTCGGTGAGCGCCGCAAGGCCATGCTCCAGGACATCGCCATCCTCACGGGTGCGACGGTGATCTCGGAGGAGGTCGGCCTCAAGCTCGACGGTGTGACCGTGGACATGCTCGGTAAGGCCCGCAAGGTCGTGGTGTCCAAGGACAACACGACGATCGTCGAGGGCTCCGGCACCAAGGTCGATGTCGAGGCGCGGATCAAGCAGATTCGTCGCGAGATCGAGAACTCCGACTCCGACTGGGATCGCGAGAAGCTCAACGAGCGGCTCGCCAAGCTGGCCGGCGGCGTCGCCGTCATCAAGGTCGGCGCAGCCACCGAGGTGGAGTTGAAGGAGAAGAAGCACCGCATTGAGGACGCCATCCAGGCGACCAAGGCCGCGGTCGAAGAGGGAATCGTCGCCGGTGGCGGCGTGGCCCTGCTTCGTGCTCAGGAGGTCGTTGAGAAGATGCGTGGTGGGACCGACGACGAGAAGACGGGACGGGCTCTGGTCGTCAAGTCGCTCGAAGAGCCGATCCGCCAGATCGCATACAACGCCGGTTACGAAGGCGGAGTCATCGTCGAAAAGGTGCGCGAACTCACTGGGAACATGGGCTTCAACGCCGCGACCGGTGAATACGAGGACCTCGTCAAGGCCGGCGTCGCCGACCCGGCCAAGGTGACCCGCTCGACCGTGCAGAACGCTGCGTCGATCGCTGCGATGCTCATCACGACCGAGGCGCTCATCGCCGAGAAGAAGGAAGACACACCCGCTGCTCCGGCTATGCCGGATCCGGGTGGCATGGACTTCTAATCGCGATCAGCGGTTGATTGAACCGAAAGGGGCGGGTCATAGGACCCGCCCCTTTCGCGTGTCTTCGAACGATTGGCGATAGGCAACTGGGATCACTCCCCCCTTGTGGGGGAGTCAATCGACGGAGTCGATTGGTGGGGGGTGCCTCCGTTCCCCCCTTGTGTGTCGGGTCGCGCGATAGGGGCGACGGGTCGTTGGCTCCTTCTGGACTCCTCCCCCTTGGTGGGGTCGTCCGCGAGAAACGCGTGGGGGGGGGGGGGAAGGCTCAGGAACCCCCCATCCCCCTCGTCGCTCTGCTCCTAACGGACTTCCCCCACGAGGAGGGAAGGATCGGACGAGGAGAAAGTTGCCAGAACCACCGATCCCACTCCTCGCTACCAACCGTCGGCCACTAACGCGACAGATCACCCTTGTGGGGGAGTCAAACGCCGTAGACGTTTGGTGGGGGGTGAGATAGGCGCGGCGTAGCCGCGCGGCACCAGTGTTGGTGGGGGGTGCGAGCGTCTCGAGCTGTCGGTTGCTTGTTGGGCTACCCGGTAGCCCAACCCTCTTCGACCCACCGCTGGCGCTCGACGCTGTATTCCTCTTCGAGCATTGCCCAGAGCGTGTGATCGAGCCAATCGCCGGCCACCTGCACTTCCTTGCGCAGTAGCCCTTCGCGAAGGAAGCCGAGCTTCTCGGCTACTCGCTCGCTCGGGGTGTTGCCGACGGCGATTCGCAGCGTTACCCGGTGCAGACCCATCTCTTCGAATCCGACCGCTAGGACGGCCGTTGCGGCTTCCGTGGCAATCCCGGTGCCGGCGTCGGACGTTCGGATCCAATAGCCGACCTCGCCGGACCGCTCTCGGCGCGACACCGGCCAAATCGAGATATTGCCTACATGGTCATCGGGGGCCTCGGGTCGTCTGATGGCGAAGTCGTAGGCCCGGCCTTCGACCCAGGCAGCTGAGGAGTCGCGAATGAAGCGGAGGGCATCGGCCCTTCCGTAGCCGCGGTGCACCCACGGCAACCATCGTGCCAGTTCGTCCATAGAACCACCGACCGCGGTGATGAGCGGCTCGAGATCGCGTCTGCGGAAGGGACGGAGATCGAGTCGGGGTGTGCTTCGGGGGCGAGCCGACAGGCTGCGGCTCATCGGATTGGTCTCATGGATTGCGCAGCCTATCGCCGTACCATGCACGTGTGACCTCGCTGTGGGAGCCGTTGCTGGCATTGCCACCGGTCCCAGTCCCCGATCACATGAAGGCCGCAGTGCTCGTTCCTTTGTACGAGGACGGCGGGCGGCTGCGCGTTGTGCTTACCCGCCGACCCGATCACATGCCGACGCATCCCGGTGATGTCGTGTTCCCCGGAGGGATGGTCGAAGACGGTGATGACGGCCCGGTCGATACCGCGATGCGCGAGGCCTGTGAGGAGATAGGGCTCCCTCGCGACAACGTTGTCGAGATTCTGGGAGGGCTCCAACCGACCCACACGAGATCGGCCGAGATGCTCATCGTGCCGGTTGTCGCTCGCATCGAACGCCCGCCCTCATATACGCCAGAGCCGGCCGAGGTCGAATCGATCATCGAGCCGGCGATCGATGAGTTGCTCCCCGACGCCAACTGGCGCACCAGCGAGTGGGCGGCGGGCCGAACAATGTGGTTCTACGAGTTTCCCGAAGGAGTCCTGTGGGGCGCAACCGCGTTCATGGTTCGAGAGCTGCTTTCGTACTTCCGGTGAGGTGACGCTGGCCGACGGTACGGTCAGGGCTCTAGCTCGTCGGTGCCTGACTCCAGCAGTCGACTCCGAAGGGTCCTGTATCGGGGTCCCCGCCCTGGACGCCGACTAGTACTGCGCCTGGTTGTGGGTCGGGGTCGACTCCGCCAGAGGCCCTCATGATCGCTGCTGATTCCTCGGTCACTCCGGTGGCGTCGATGGCGATGTCGATCGATCCTCCGCGCTCCCCAAAGGTCACGACGATCGAAGCCTGCACCTCTGCTGTAGCGAGCTCCAGTTCGCCTGGGCCGAACGGGATCGATCCGGTGTCCGAGTTGGCATCCGATCCGACGACGAGTCGGCAGTCGATGGTCGTGGCCTGTGGTGATTGCGAACACGATGCAAGAGTGAGCACCAGTACCAGGGTCACCAACGATATGAGCCTCGGAGAGCTCATGGGGACAATGTACAGACGTCAAGTGGTACGCGTCGCCAGCTTCTGGTGACCTTTACGAGCCCTGGAGGATGGAGCGGTGCTGCTACTGGGTGAGGCGGAAGAGCCGTTGCCAATTGTGCCCAGCCTCCAGATGGGTTCTCAGGCGCTGCTGCGCGTTTGCGCCAAGCATCGGGATCACCTGCTCGGCATCGTGGTCGTCCTTGGGTCCGGGGTTCTTGCTCTTGAACAGCAACAGGAGTTCGGGGGCGAGGTAGGGCACACCCTTAGGTGAAAGAAGGACGGCCTCGCCCCAGGGCAGTGACCACGATGGATCGCGTCGATAGACCCATCGTTCATCGTCTCCGCTGCCGATAGTGAGGTCGAACGCCCACGCTTCCCCCGGGGTTCTGCGTGCCCAGACATTGTTCTCGTGCCGTTCCGCCGAGAGCGGTCGACCAGCCCACCCCGATAGGCGACCCGCAGAAGAGATAAGAAGATCCCAGCCGCTCAGCCACCCGTGAACCGAGGGTGCCTGCGTACGGGTGATACCGATATCGAGATCGGTATGTGCCCGCCACGCCTGGTTTGTGTGGAGTTCGAGGGCATGGCCACCGCTTATCCACCACCGAAATGGGGCATTGAGAAAGAGATCAACCGCTTCGCCAACCGAAAGAGGCTCCCAGATGTGATGATCGTTCGCCATTGGACGGAGCGTAGGACTTCGGTATCCAGGTATCGCTGTCTTCCGGCGACGCCCCTAATCCTCTGATGACATTTACGAGCAGCGGGGGATGGAGCGGCGATGTTCTCAGCGGATCCGCTCGAAGATGAAGGCGAAGGCTGGCTTCGTGTAGGCGATGCCCCGACCGCGCTTCAGCATCATCTCGCGGGTGATATCGATCTCAGCTTTGGG
>JAJCYA010000023.1 GCA_029263095.1 Acidimicrobiia bacterium
GGCTCAAATCCCCTCACCTCCACTCAGGCATCTCTTCGTTCTGGCCCTGTTCGGGCCCGAACGGTTCGACGAGGTACAAGCATGGCTCGTGTTGCGAGTGCTACCTGCCTAACAACTGGCCTGCTGTGGGGGTTTGGGTGGGTCCACCGCGGTGGCCCTATGACTGGGCGCATAAGGCTCAAATCCCCTCACCTCCACTCAGGCATCTCTTCGTTCTGGCCCTGTTCGGGCCCGAACGGTTCGACGAGGTACAAGCATGGCTCGTGTTGCGAGTGCTACCTGCCTAACAACTGGCCTGTCAGCGGCGGCCTGCTCGTCGGACGTTAGGTCAAGCTGGAAGACGAACCAACACGCCGACTCCACTCGAACCAGCCACCGTCGTAGATGGAGACGTTGGGCCATCCCATGAGATAGGCATAGAAGAACGCCTCGCTCGCCCGCCAACCGGTTCCGCAATAGAAGGCGATCCTCTTGTCCGGGGTAATGCCGACCGCCTTCCAGTCAGAAGCGACTTCAGTGAAATCCCTCATGGTGTTGTCCATGTTGCGATAGTGCTGCATGTCGTAGGCATCGGTACCGCAGTTTCCCCAGACGGCACCAGGGATGTCACCGACCTGTTCGATGTAGTTGTATCCACTGGTCTCCCCGAGATTCTCGGCCCGGCTCCTGATGCTTACCAGCACACCGCCGGGATCTGCGATCAGGTCCACCGCCTGTTCGAAGTCGATGAAGCAGTCCGGATGAGCAGGAATGGTGGTTCCGACATCAGACGCCGGAGTTGGAGTGCGGATCTCGGTTTCAAGCGTGTATCCAGCACCCAGCCAGGCGTTGAGACCACCGTCGAGCAGCCGAACGTCCTCGACACCGGAATAGAGGAGAATGGCTGCTGCCCGGGTGGCCGCGATCTGTCCTGCTCTACGGCCGGGCTTTTGCTCTGCAGGGTCGGCGGCGGTGTCCCGCCCGTAGACGATCACCGTCGTGTCGCGGGTGATGCCGAGCTGGAGTAGGGCAGCTTCCAGTTCTTCAGGCGAGCGACGATTCCAGTCCGTTTCTGATTCCAGTGCATTGGTGTCGAGGTGAAAGGCGCCGGGGATGTGACCGCGCGCGTACTCCTCCGGCACGCCGTAGTTGACGTGGAATACGGCAAAGGCTCCTGGTGGGCCCTCATCTGTCTGCTCTCCCTCCAGCAGTCGATGCAGCCACTGGGTGTGGACCAGTTGGTGGCTTCTGGGGAGCCGGATCATGTCGAGCTCTGGTTGGTCCGCCCATTCGGACAGACCGCCCTCCAATATGGCCACGTCTTCATATCCGAGAACCAGCAGGCGGTCGGCAAGGGAGGTGGCGTTCCCATCGTCATATCCGTAGACGACGATCGATCGGTCCGGAGTGAGGCCCTTGGAAGCCAACCTCTTCGCCAAGCCTGCGTCGTATGTGCTGGCAGCCCACGACTGAGGAAAGGCCACGGCTCCCGGAATATGTCCGCCTCTGACCTCGCGGCGAAGGCGCCATCCGTTAAAGCCGGCAGTGGGGCGGGCGTCGATGACCCTGGTTCCATTGGTCCGGTAGATTTCGGAAAGTGTGTCGACGGTGAGTGTCTTGATCAACGGGGAGTTCTCCTTTCGAAGAGACCCGGCGGGATCGTGGAATCGATGCGGTGGGTCATGGGCGAGTACTGGTGAGTTCGGCCGGCAGACGCACGCCGAGGTCGGTGGCAACATTGTTGGCTGTTTCGATGAGCAGCGGTGCGGCCGCGTTCCGGGCCCCGGAGTCGAACCGCGCACTCGGGCCGCTTATCGAAATCGCCGCGGCGGCTGCTCCAGTGTGATCGAACACCGGAGCGGCGATGGCTGAGGTCCCGATTTCGAACTCGTCCGATTCCTCGCCATACCCGCGTTTGATAATGGCGGTCAGATCGGCCGCCAGGGTCGTCGTCCATTCGGCGGGTCGGTCATCTTCGGAGATCCCGACGAGGGCTTGCCAGTCTTCGCCGCGGGAGTGCATCGCCGCCAGCAGCACTCTTCCGGCGGCTGCTGTGCGGAGCGGGATTCGCCGGCCGATCCAGACGACATGACGGATCGGATGGGTGCTCGGGAGATGGGCAACCGTGACGGCCTCTTGCCCACGGCGGACGGCGACGGTAATCGTCTCATTGACATCAGCGACCAGTCGCTCGATATGTGACATGGCGGCGGCCCGCACGTCTATCTGTCCGAGTGCCACACCGGCCATTTCGACCACGGCCATCCCTAGGGAGTAGCGCCCTGTGTCGGCGTCGTGCCACACCATGCCCTCGTCGTGCAGCGTCGCCAGGATCCGCGACACCGTGCTCTTGTGGAGACCGAGTCGGCGGCTCATCTCAGTGACAGTAAGCGCAGGCTCCAGCTCCGAGAACTCCCGCAAGATGGCTATGGCTCGCTGCAGTGACTGATGGGTGGACGCCGTTCCCTTGCGGTGCATAGAATGCAACTGCACCTCACTCTCTGCGACTCGTACCATACCAAACCGGCGACGCGCCGGGCGTAGATCGTCACGGTGGGTCGTGGTATTGGCCGTGTTCAGCCGGACACAGGAGTCAGGTCCGACCGGGTCCGTCGGAAGCATTCGCCGTAGGATGGAGCGCCATCCCTGCAGAGCTTCGGCGGCTGGGTGTCCTCTTCTCGGAGTCGGAACGTTGCGGGCCGGTGTGGCGATCCAGATTGGGGAGACCCCGTCTGGAGGCAAAAGCAGCGATCGAGGCAGTGCTCGATCAGCTGGGCGGTGTGGAGCTGGGTCCGGATCGGATCGAGGAGGTCGAGGGCCTCATCTTCCGTGCTCACCCCTGCGTCCACGCTCGATGGAAGCCCCCGTGACGGCCCGCAGTCAACCGACGCCGCCCTCTTCTTTGCGGCGGGCCACGAACTCCTCCAGCTCCGCTCTGCGCTCGTCCGGCAACGGTGGCGGCTCAAACTCGGCGAGGGCTTGCTTCCAGATTCGATTGGCACGTTGCTCGGCCGTCTGGCCGCCGGCTTCCAACCAAGTCTCGTAGTTGCTCCAATCCGAGATGAGGGGTGTATGAAAGGCCGTCTCGTATCGCTCCAGGGTGTGGGTAGCACCGAAAAAGTGACCACCCGGCCCAACCTCGGCGATGACGTCGACCGCCAGTTCGTCGTCATCAACGGCCACCCCCTGCAGGAACTCGGCCATCATCTGCAGCATCTCCACATCGACGATGAACTTCTCGAACGACGCCACCAGGCTTCCGTCCATCCATCCTGCACCATGCAACATCATCGCGGCATGGCCCATGACGGCGCCCCACAATGACATCTGGCTCTCGTAGGCGGCCTGGGCATCAACCGCCTTGGCCGCAGTGCCGCCCGTCGACCGGTACGGAATCCGATACCGTCGTGCCAGCTGACCCCCGACGAGGGCGGCCCGCGTAAACTCAGGCGTGCCGAAAGCCGGTCCACCCGATTTCATGTCGACGTTGGACGTGAACGCGCCGTACACCGATGGAGCGCCGGGATTCGCCAGTTGTGTCAGCATGATCATTGCCAGCGCTTCCGCATTCTGCAGGGCGATGGCACCTGCCAGCGTGACGGGCGCCATCGCACCCGCCAGCGTGAAAGGTGTCGCCACCACAGGCTGATTCATCCTGGCCATCTCGACCAGACCCTCGATCATCGGGCCGTCCAGACGCAGAGGAGAGGACGAGTTGACGACGGTGAACACGGACGGCTGCTCCTTCAACTCCGCTTCCGTCAACCCGTAGCCGATCCGTACGATCTCCAGCGCATCCTGGATGCGCTGTCGACCTAGCGAGTAGGCATGGAATACCTTGTCGGTCAGCGTGAGGAAGGCGGAGAGGCAATCGAGGTGGCGGGTGCCGGGTGGCAGGTCGACCGGTTCCACCGGATAGCCGCCGAAGAAATGGATGATGTTGAACGCCTGCCCGAGGCGGAGGAAGCTGCAATAGTCGGTGAAGTTGCCCGTTCGGCGCCCCTCGTCGGCGTCGGCGGCGTTGGGCGGGCTGGCGATCATCCCGAAATTGATCGACCCAGGTCCTATCACCAGGTCGTGTTCCGGATTGCGGGCATGCAGGTTGAAGGACTCGGGCGCCGACGACACGACCTCCTCCACCATGTGCCGGTCGAAGCGCACCCGTTCGGTCCCGGGAGTCACGTCCGCCCCGGCCGCCGACAGGATGTCTAATGCCTCCTGATGAAGGAAGTCCATGCCGGTTTCTTCGAGGATGTGCATCGAGGCGTCGTGGATCGCCTCGATCTGGTCGTCGGAAGCAACCGCGATCGGCTCGTACGGGTTGATGAGAGTGCGCCACGGGAGTTGCTGGATGGTTCGGCTCCGCCTCTCAAGGCGGGATGCCCGCCGTTGCGCGCGGCCGCTGCCTTCAGTCAAGGTCTCGTTGTGGGAAGCCGGTTGTGGAGACTCTCCGCATGGACTGACGCTACCCAGAAGAATCGGCGGCCGCCAGCGCCAATGCCAGTTCGCGAACCTCCCGCAAACGGTTCGACCTCGGCGTCGCTCGAGTAGGCCAACTCGGGGACCTCCCGGCAAGCCAACATACCCATAGAAACAGCCTGCCCCGACCTCAAGACGCGTTCGGGTTCCCTCCCAACACGAAGGCCCTGCAGCCTCCTATTGGCCTGGGTATAGTCGCGATATCCGGGTCTTGGCAAGAGTTGGGGTCCGTGCTGCCAGAAGGAGGCGCAAATGAGGGACAAAGCCAAGAAGCGATTGGATCAGGAACGCGTCGACGAATACGAAGCCGGCAAGACGTCTCGGCGCAAGCCCATTCGCCTTGGCGTCCTCCTCGGGATGTCAATCCTCTTGATGGGTTTCCTGGCGTCGGCCTGCGGCGATGATGATTCGGCGGATGCCACGACGACCACCGCCGGAGAAACGACGACGCAGCCGCCTGCCGCACCGGTCACGGTTCGGGTGGGGGTCAACCCGACTCCAGCCGTGGGGATCGAGCCGGTATTGATCAACGATGAGGCAGGACTGGCCGTGTTTGGGCAGACCGCTCAGTACTTGGTCTTCTCCGACGACGAGCTCAACGCCATCCCTGTGCTGGCGGAGAGCTGGGAATCTAACGCTGCCGGCGATGTGTGGACGTTCAATATCCGACAGGGCGTGACCTTCCACGACGGCACTCCGCTGACCGCGGCTGATGTGGTCGCCACCTTCAATGGCCCCATTGCCGAAGGTAACGCTGCCTCGGCCTACGGCACGTTCGGCGTGTCTGCAGGCTCGGCGGTGGCGCTGGATGATTTCACCGTCCAGTTCACGCTCGAACAGGCCAGCAGCGCCTTTCCGTTCTTTGTCAGCTCGGACAACTACAACTCAGCAATCCTCCCCGCCTCTTTCTGGGCAGACTATGCAGAGGGGAGCTACGCGCAGGGCGGCTTCAACGGTACGGGGCCATGGATCAACGAGAGCTACGACCCTGGTGTGTCGGGGGTCTATGTCAAGAACCCGAACTACTGGGGCGACAACAGCAACCAGCCCGACCGGATGGAGGTCACCTTCTTCGATACGGAAGCGGCGGCAGTCACCGCGTTCCAGGACGGCCGTCTCGATGTGATTCACCGCATTTCGGCGTCCGGTGGCCAGGCCCTCTTTGACGATCCCAGCAACACTGTGCAGAGTATCTCGACCGCTCAGCACCGCCAGATCTACTTCGACACGACCTCCCCGCCGTTTGACGACAAGCGGGTACGTCAGGCGATGGCGCTGATGCTGGACCGTCAGCTACTAATCGACGGGCTGCTAGGAGGGTTCGGGAGCGTTGGCAACGACCATCCCATCTGGGAGTTCTACCCGATGCACGACTCCAGTGCGGTGGCCCAACGGGAAGAGAACCTGGCAGAGGCCCAGTCTCTGCTGGATGCCGCCGGGTACGCCGACGGGTTCACGGCTGCGCTCGACACACTGTCGTTCAACGAGCTGGAGGCTCTGGCGCAGCTGGTGCAATCCTCGGCGGCGCAGCTCAACAACGTCAATCTCGTGGTTGGCGTCTACGACTCTGGTACGTACTACGGCGACTATTGGCTGGCGGCTCAGGGATCGATGGGCATAGTGAACTACGGCCACCGCGGGGTGCCCAACGTGTACCTGGGTGCTCCCCTGTTGAGCGAAGGGACGTGGAACGCCTCGCACTGGGCGAACGCTGAGTATGACGCACTATTCGACGAGTTCATTACAGCCCCCGATCTGGACACCCAGAGGGGAGTTGCAGGCCAGATCCAGACCTTGCTCAACGACGAAGTTCCGTTCATCGTGCCCTACTACGTGGACTTCATCTCGGTCATGAAGTCCAACTTCTCGGGGTTCGAGACGACCGGCATGGGACATTTCGACGTGGTGAGTTCAGGGTTCACCGGCTAGTGAGACAACCCAGTGGCGAACTCCCCATGTTTCGGGGAGTTCGCCTGTTGGCTTTGCCATGACCAGGTTTGTGCTTCGGCGGATCGGCTTGGCGCTGATCACCCTATTCCTGCTGAGCATCCTGGTGTTCATTGGAACGCAGCTGCTGCCCGGTGATGTAGGACGCCGGGTGCTGGGGCCCTTCGCCACCCCGGAGGCGGTGGACGCGCTGAACGAGCGGCTGGGCACCGACCGCGCCCTCGTCGTCCAGTATGTGGATTGGATCGGCAACGCGGTGCAAGGCGATCTCGGCGACTCGATCTCGGCTTCACGACCGGTAACCGAGCTGCTGGGAAGAGCGTTGCGGAACTCGGCCAAGCTGGCGGTGGTCTCGTTCGTGATTGTGGTGCCGCTGGGGGTGTTGGGCGGCATCCTTGCCGCGCTGCGCCGTGGCAAGCTGACCGATCGGCTGATAACCGTAGGGGGGTTGTCTGCGACAGTGATACCGGAATTCGTCTCCGGGATCGTGCTGATCATCATCTTCGCCGTCTGGCTCGATTGGTTCCCGGGTACGGCCGCCGCCCCTCCCGGGAGCGGTTTCATCACCCAGCTGCACCATCTGATATTGCCCGCGATACCCCTAGTCCTGGTCCTGTTCGGCTACATCGCCCGCATCACGAGGGCCGGCGTCATCGATGCTCTCGATTCCGACTACGTTCGAACCGCCACCCTGAAAGGCCTTCCCCGGACGACGATCATTCGCCGTGAAGTACTACGCAACGCCCTGCTCCCGACTATCGCCGTGGTTGCCTCGCAGATCGGGTACCTGATAGGGGGGCTGGTGGTGGTGGAAGTCTTATTCAACTACCAGGGCATCGGTCGTCTGCTCTTCGATGCCGCCCAGAAGGCCGACTTTCCGTTGCTGGCCGGCGGCGTACTTGTGGTCGGTGCTGCATTTCAGGTCACCATGCTGTTGGCGGACATTTCCTATTCGTTACTCAATCCGCGGATCCGCGTGGGAGGCAAGACGTGACGATTCCCTCCGCCAGCCGAGTACAAAGATGGGCCGTTCTTCGGCGATCTGCCACGTTCTGGGTGGGGGCCGGCATCACCCTGATGTGGGTGTTCTTCGCCGTGTTTGGCGAGCTGATAGCCCCCTTCGATCCTTTGGGCACGCCGCAAGACGTCCTCAATAGGCTCGACTCGCCTTCGGCTGCGCACTGGTTCGGCACCGACCAGCTCGGCCGCGACGTGCTGTCGCGAGTTATTGTCGGGGCCCGTTCGGCGCTGACGGTGGCTCTCGCCGCAACTGCCCTCGGAACGGTGTGCGGCACCTTTCTCGGCCTCGTCGTCGGCTACTTCGGCGGAATCGTCGACGACATCATCGGACGCATCCTGGATGCGTTCCTCTCGATACCGCTCGTGATCACCGCAATGATCGCCCTGACCGCCCTGGGTCCCAATACGCTGGGGGTAGTCATCGTGATCGGGCTGGTGTTCACGCCATTGATCGCCAAGACGGTTCGCGCCGCGGTGTTGGCTGAACGCCACCTCGACTACGTGAGTGCGGCTCAGCTGAGACGCGAGGGTCCACTCCACATCATGCTGGTCGAGATTCTCCCCAACGTCACCAATGTGATCACCGTCGAATTCACCGTCCGTCTCGGATACGCCATCTTCACGGTCCTCGCCCTCTCGTTCCTCGGGTTTGGCATCGAGCCCTCGGTCCCCGATTGGGGCTTGGCGATAGCTCAGCATTACGGCTTCCTCACCGGAGACATCTGGTGGCCGGTGCTGTTTCCTGCGTTGGCGATAGCCTCATTGGTGGTTGGAATCAACCTGCTGTCAGATGGAATCGCCCAGGCCTACGAATCGTGAGGCTGCCATGGTGACAACAACCCCTCAGGTGCTCACGGTCGACAATCTGGGTATCGACTACAAGGTCGGGCTCGAATGGAAGCAGGCGGTTCGCGACGTCAGTTTCTCGATAGCCCAGGGCGAGTCGTTGGGCCTGGTAGGTGAGTCCGGCTGCGGCAAGACCACGGTCGCGATGGCCATCATGCACTACCTGCCCCGCAACGGTCGAGTCGGCGAGGGCTCGATTCGACTCGGGGGACGCGAGATCGAGAACCTCTCCGCAAGCGAGCTGCGGCAAATGCGCGTGAACCAGGTGTCCATGGTCTACCAAGATCCCGGCAAGTCCCTGAATCCCTCCATCCGTATAGGCCGCCAGGTGGCCGATGTGTTCGAGCTCATGGGGTTTCCGAAGGGCGAGTGGGACGACCGGGTCGTCGACATACTCCGAAAGGTGAAGATCGCCGATCCGGAGAGCGTCGTCCGTCGCTACCCCCACCAGTTGTCGGGCGGCATGCTCCAGAGAGTTGTCATTGCGATGGCCATTGCCTCAGAGCCGGAGTTGCTGGTCCTGGACGAGCCGACCACCGGTCTGGACGCCACGGTGGAGGCCGAAGTGCTCGATCTAGTGTCGAGCCTGCGCGCCGAGACCGGCACCTCGGTGCTGTTCATCAGTCACAGCCTGGCTGTGATTCGCAGGATGTGCGACCGGGTGGGGGTGCTGTATGGCGGCCGGCTCCTGGCAGAGGGGCCGGCCGAGAGCATCTTCACCGATCCCCGCCATCCCTACACCGTTGGGTTGCTGAGAAGCCTTCCTACCGGTGAGGTCAGCCGGAAGGAGGCGCAGCTCGACACCATTCCGGGAACACTTCCACCCCTGGGAGCCCAGATTCAAGGATGCATCTACGCCGCTCGATGCCCGATTGCCGAAGACGTTTGCCGAGACGAAGAACCCGACCTGATTCCGCTTCCGGGGAATCGGGCCAGCCGGTGCTACTTTCCCGATCGGGCTCCGAACTTGCCACGAGTGGTTGCCCCCGATCCTCCGCCACGCCAGCGCTCCGACGCCACGTTGCTGGAGATCAGCGATACGTCCAAGACCTTCGTGCAAGAAGGGAGGCCGGTCTTTGCCCTCAGCGACATCGACCTCTCGATCAGAGTGGGAGAAACGGTCGCATTGGTCGGCGAGTCCGGATCCGGCAAAAGCACCCTGGCCAAGGTGATTCTCGGTATCCACGTGCCCGACGATGGGGCGGTTATCGAAATCGGAGGAGAGGTGCTGCACGACAGCCTGCATTCCCGAAGCGGCGATGAGATCCGGTCGGTGCAAATGGTGTTCCAGAACCCCGACAGTGCGCTCAATCGGCGACACTCGGTGCGCCGCATCATCGGGCGGGCTGTGCAACGGTTGCGGGGCCTCGGCAGAAAAGGGGTGCAGGAGCACACCAGAGATCTGCTCACCGACGTGCGGATGGGACATGAGCACCTCGGCGCCAAGCCGTCGCACCTTTCGGGGGGCCTCAAACAGCGGGTGGCTATAGCCCGTGCCTTCGCCGGGTCTCCTGCCCTGGTGGTGCTCGACGAGCCCACCTCCGCGCTGGATGTGTCCGTCCAGGCTGCCATCATCAATCTCCTGTCCGAGCTCCAGGCCGAAGAGGACGTTGCGTACCTCTTCATCTCCCACGACCTGAACGTGGTGCGGTATCTGGCAGATCGAGTGGCGGTGATGTATCTCGGCCGCCTGATGGAAGTGGGAACGGCACAGCGCATTTTTGGAGGGCCGCACCACCCCTACAGCGAGGCCCTGCTGTCCGCCGCCCCCGACAGGGAAGAGGGCACTCGCATCAGGTTGGAAGGCGAGATTCCGGCCGCCACCGACCCACCGCCGGGCTGCCCCTTCCAGACTCGTTGCCATCGCAAGATCGGGGAGATATGCGAAACGGTGGAGCCTCCTCTCACCGAGGCGGAGCCCGGCTATTCGATTAGGTGCCATATTCCGATCGACGAGCTGGCCGCGCTGCAGCAGGTCGTGCCACAGGAGTGAAGATCACGGCGCTGGAGTCGCGCCGCTACCGACTACCCCTGGTGCCGCCATTCGAAGCGGCCTGGGACCCCCGGCCAAGAGACCACTTCGACGAGTCGATCGTCATAGTCCACACCGACACCGGCTTACGAGGCTACGCCGGAGGTGCCGCGACTCCGGACCTTGGCCTGCTGGAGACGCTGCTCGTCGGATGCGACCCCGCCGATGGCGAGCAAATCTTCGATGTATGTCAATCGGTCGACTTTCACGGCGGCCGCAACTGGACGGTGGAAGTCGCCGTTCAGGATGTAGTGGCAAGATCGCTCGACAAGCCGCTTTGTGAGCTGCTGGAAGGCTCACGAATGTCATTCCCCGCTTACGCGTCTACCGGTGAACGGCTCGAAGCCGAGGCTCGGACGGAACGGACATTGCAGTGGCGCGAGCAGGGGATCAGGGCGATCAAGCTCAGACTTGTTCATGGCGATTGGCGTGAGGACGTGGCCATCGTCGAAGCCGTTCGTGACGCGGTCGGCGACACGGTCGAGATCCTGGTTGACGCCAACCACGGGTGGCGGATGCCAGGAGACCGTTCGCCGCGGTGGGATCTGGCTACGGCGGCTGACTGTGCCCGAGCGCTTGCGGACCTGGATGTGCTCTGGCTGGAGGAGCCCCTCGACCCGGCCTTGGTGGACGACTATGTCCGGCTGCGCCGGCTGACAGATCTACCGATCGCCGGGGGCGAAATGGTGCGAAGCCTGGCCGAAACCCAACGACTGATCGGCGCCGGTGCCTTCGATGTCGTCCAGAACGACGTCGTTCTCGCCGGTGGCGTCGAAGGCACCCGACGGGTCGCCCAATGGGCGGAACAGTCCCAAGTGAGGTGGTCGCCTCACACCTGGTCGACCGGCTACGGCTTGCTGGCGAACCTGCACGTTGCGCTCGCACTCTCGACCGCCCGGTTCATCGAGGTCCCCTACGACCCACCGGGATGGTCGCCCGCCCGGAGAGACTTCATGCTTCCGGAACCACTCGAGATTGCCGGCGACGGCACGATCAGGCCACCAGCAGGCCCGGGCCTGGGTATCGAGCCAGATTTCGACGCCTTGGAACGATGGCGGGTGGACTAGAGATTCCGGGGAGGCCGGAAGCTGCACGCCTGGCGCGTTCCGACCAGCTGGATTCCCCCAGGAGAACAGGCAGTCAGGTCAGTGCGTAGGCTCGGGCAGGAGCGCAGAGGAGAGACCGTGAAATCACAGTACCGGGTGGTAGTGATAGGAGGGGGTGTCGTCGGCGCCAGCGTCCTCTACCACCTTGCCAAGTACGGCTGGACGGATGTGGCCATCGTGGAACGGGACGTGTTGACGGCCGGCTCGAGCTGGCACGCGGCTGGCGGCTTCCATGCCCTCAACGCCGACCCGAACATCGCCGCCCTCCAGGCCTACACGATCGACCTTCTCTCCGAAATCGAGCAAGAGTCCGGCCAGGACATCGGCATGCACATGGCGGGTGGCATCACCTTCGCTTCCGCGCCGGAGCGGTGGGAGTGGCTGCAGGCGACCTATCGGGTGTATCAGACGATGGGCATCGAGGACATCAGGCTCATGGGTCCGGACGAGATCAAGGAGTGGTGCCCGATCGTGAAGATCGACGACGTGCTCGGAGGTCTGTGGGCCGACCGCGAGGGCTACGTCGATCCATCGGGCGTCGTCCACGCCTACGCCAAGGCGGCCAAAATGCGCGGTGCCGAGGTGATCGAGCACAACCGGGTGATGGACCTGAATCCTCGGGGGGACGGTTCATGGGACGTGATCACCGAGCAGGGCACGATCGTGGCCGAACATGTCGTGAACGCTGGGGGGTTGTGGGCCAAGCAGGTCGGCCGCATGGCCGGTGTCGAGCTCCCGCTTTCGCCGCTGGCCCATCACTTCCTGCTCACCGAGCAGATTCCTGAGATTGAGGCGCTCGACTTCGAGATGCCGATGATGATCGACCTGGAGGGTTTCACCTACATGCGCCAGGAGCTCAACGGCTTGCTGGTCGGCATCTACGAACTCGACCACCAGCACTGGAACATCGACGGTGCTCCCTGGGAGTACAACGGCTTCTCCCTGATTCCGCCCGACGTCGATCGAATCTCGCGAGAGCTCTCATTCGCGGTTTCGCGCTACCCAGTACTCGACGACGCAGGCATCACCCAGTGGGTGAACGGGGCTTTCACCTTCTCTCCCGACGGCAACCCGCTCGTCGGCCCGGTGCCTGGTCTGCGCAACTACTGGTCGGCCTGCGCCGTCATGGCCGGGTTCCTGCAAGGTGGTGGTGTCGGCAAGGCGCTCGCCGAGTGGATGATCGAAGGGGAGCCCGAGGAGGACGTTTTCGGGATGGACGTCGCCCGGTTTGGCTCCTATGCGGAGAACCGCGAGTACATCCGGCAGACGACCGGCCAGTTCTATTCGCGACGCTTCGTGATGACCTATCCCAACGAGCAGCTCTGGGCGGGACGTCCGCTGCGGATGTCACCGGCCTATGACGCAATGACCGAGGCAGGTGCCTTCTGGGGGTGTTCGTACGGTCTGGAGGTCCCCATCTACTTTGCGGATCGGGACTTCGAGGAGGTCCCGACGCTGCGGCGCTCGAACGCATTCGACATCGTTGGCGAGGAATGCCGCCGGGTGCGCTCGGATGTCGGAATTCTCGACGTCTCGGGGTATTCCAGGTACGAGGTCACCGGGCCAAGCGCCGAGGGCTGGCTCGATCACCTGGTTTCGAGCCGGCTGCCCGCCCCGGGACGAATCAAGCTTGCCCCGATGCTGGGCCCCGATGGCCGTCTTAAGGGCGATCTGACCGTGGCGAACTGGGGTGACGGCACCTGGTGGATCATCGGCTCCTACTACCTGCGGGCCTGGCACATGCGCTGGTTCAACGACCACCTGAGCGACGGAGTGACAGTGCGTGACATATCGGATTCGGTCGTGGGCTTCGCGCTGTCTGGACCCAAGTCACGGCAGCTGCTGGAAAAGGTGACCGGGGACGACATTTCACCCGAAGCGATGCGTTTCATGGCGTGCCGGGAACTCGACGTCGGCACTATCCGTGCCAGGGTGGGCAGGATTTCGGTGGTCGGAGAGCTCGGTTACGAGATCAATTGCTCCGCCGCCGAGCACATTGCCCTGCGGCGGCTTCTGCTTGAAGCCGGTGAGGACCTGGGAGCGATTGAATATGGCTCCAACGCTCTCTTGTCGCTCAGGATGGAGAAGAGCTTCGGCATCTGGTCCGCCGAGTTCAGGCAGGAGTACACACCGGGAATGACCGGCATGGACCAATGGATCGACTGGTCGAAGGACGACTTCATCGGCGCGGAGGCGGCGCGTAAGGAACGAGACACCAACGGTGCCCGCCGGAAGCTGATCACGCTGGAGGTGGATGCCACCGATGCCGATGCCACCGGATATGAGCCGGTCTGGGATGGCGACACACGGGTTGGCTACATCACGTCGGGCGACTACGGCCATACGGTCGGTAAGAGCTTGGCAATGGCGCTGGTCGATCGGGATTTGGCGGCGGAAGGCACCGAGCTGACGACCCATATCGTCGGTATCGAGCGGCCCGCCCGGGTGATCGCGCCTTCCCCGTACGACCCCACCGGCGCGGCGATGAGGATGTAAGAGTCCGCCTCGCACAGCAGGGCTCGACATCTCGCGGCCAGATTGAGAGTCTGGTCAAAACACGCGCCCCGGGAGTGTGCTCCCGACACTCGACGGGACCGGGAGCCGGCGATCGCAACCGCCCACGCATCACTAGAACACGATCAGATGCCGGAGGGCTTCGCCCCGCTCTACCGATGCGATCGCTTCGTTGATCTCCTCGAGGGGATACCGGCCCGTGATCAGCTCGTCGAGCTTTAGCCGGCCTTCTTCGTAGAGCCGCACGAGCCTCGGTATGTCGATAGAGATTCGGGCCGCTCCCAGCTTGGAGCCAAGCATGCGTTGACTCTGGTCGGCCAAGGTAAGGGGAATGAAGGTGCTCGTCACACCCGTCGGCGGCAGGCCTATGAGCACCACCGCCCCCGTCGGCGCAAGCAGGGTGGGCGCTTCGTCGAAGGCCGCTTTGGCAGTGACGGTCACGAAGACCTGATCGGCCATCTCCCCTCCGGTCACCGATGCAACGGCGGCGGCAACGTCCTCACTTGAGGCGTTCACGATGTGGGTGGCACCGAACTCCTTGGCTGCTTGCAGCTTGTCGTCGACCAAATCGATGGCAACAATTGCCGCCGCCCCCGCCAGCGCCGCTCCCTGGACCACGTTGAGGCCGACACCTCCGGAGCCGATCACCACCACGTTCGAGCCAGGCTGGACGTCGGCAACGTTTGTCACCGACCCCACCCCGGTGATCACTCCACAGCCGAGTAAAGCCGCCGCGTCCAGGGATATTCGTTCGTCAATGGCCACCAGCTGGGATCGATGAACCACTACTTCTTCGGCGAACGCACCCGTCTTCATGGCCGGATAGACGGGGTTTCCCTCGGCGTCCCGAAGCGGCGCGTTCTCTTCGAAGGTCGTTGCACAGGCGACTTCATAGCCGCTCCGGCAGTACTTACATTCTCCACAAGAGCGGATAAGTGTGACCACGACGTGGTCACCAACCGCCAGGTCATTCACCCCGGCACCGATTTCAGCGACCCGACCCGAAGCCTCGTGGCCATAAACCGCAGGCAGATCGCCACCCCACGCTCCCTCGGCAAACGCGATATCGCTGTGGCAGATGGCAACGGCCGCCAGCTCGACCCGGACCTGATTGGGTCCGGGGGCTGGCAGCGAGACCTCTTCGACTAGCAGCGGCTCTCCAAACACGTGGCAAACGGCGGCTCTCATAGACGGCATTCTGACACTCGGATTCACAACCGGTGCCACGCACGGGGATCAGCCGCAACCGGCTGGTGTGGTTTCGCCAGCGGCAGCCCAACAACACGAGGAGCTCGGGGATGGCCGAGTGCAGGGCCGCCAGATCGGCACCATCCGGGATCTCGGCCGGCGGATGACCGTTTCGTGAGGGAAGACGAGCCGGGCACGGTGGCCTATGGCTGGTTCGTCAGCGATGACGGTCGCTTCGTAGCCGAAGATGGCTACGCCGAAGACGCGGCGCTGGTCACACACATGGCCCACGATCGGAAGCAGCCTTTCCGAGACGAGTACCCGGCATTGCTAGATGTCGAACGTGTCGAAGTGGTGGGTGACGCGAGAGGTGCCGCCGCGAGGCCCTCGAGGAACACGACATCCGCACCAGACCCGGCGCCGCTCTTGTCGAGTTCCATCGTCAGATGCCATGCGGTGCTCAGTCCGTGTACACCGCCGCCGACGATCAGGTATGTGGCTGCTTTAGGCAGGGCCGGGGTCATCGTTGCTCCCTCATCGTGGTGCAGCCTCCGGCTTCAGTGGGGAATAGAGTGACTCGACCTCTTCGAGGGAAGGATTGGAGCATGGGGGCGGCAGTGATACTGGCCTGGTTGAGCCATGGTCGGACGAGGTGATCACCCAATGGCAGTGAGCCGAGGAGCGGAGCATGCCGCGGGACGGCGCCGGGGACGGAAGGACCGGGAGGTCCGGGTGCCGTCGACTGCCCACTATCGCCGCCTTGTCAACCCCTTCGACCCGCTCCGAGTGCTCGACGATGACCAGGTTGAGGACATTCACCAGGCGGCGCTGAAGGTGCTGGCCGACCACGGAATTCGCGTTCTGTTGCCCGAAGCCCGTTCCCGATTGGGAGCCGCCGGCGCCGCCGTCGACGAGGACGAGCAACTCGTACGAATTGGTCCCGACCTGGTATCCGCCTCGCTTGCCGCGGCTCCGCCGGAGTTCGACATCACGCCCAGAGAGCCAACCCGGAGAATCTCAGTGGGGGGTCGCAACGTGGTCATGATGCCGGCCGGAGGCCCGCCACATGCCACCGACCTCGACCGGGGGAAGCGGACTGGGACCCGAGAGGACTTCGAGAACTTCGTACGGCTCACCCAACACTTCGACGTCATTCACACCAACAATCCAATCGTGGAACCGCAAGATGTGCCGTTGGAATTGCGGCACCTCGCCAGCACGACAGCAATGCTGACACTGAGTGACAAGGCGCCGTTCATCTACGCCCGTGGTCGGGAGAAGGTGGCCGACTGCTTCGAGATGATCCGCATCGTCCACGGTCTCACCGAGGATGAGTTCGCCACCCAGGCACGCTGTTTCACGATCATCAACACGAATTCACCCCGTCAGCTCGACGAGCCGATGTGTCTCGGACTCATCCAGTTTGCCGAATCCAACCAGGTGTCGGTCATCACGCCGTTCACGCTGGCCGGGGCCATGGCGCCCGTGACGCTGGCGGGAGCATTGACGCTCCAGCACGCCGAGTCGCTCGCCGGAATCACCCTCGCCCAGGTCGTTCGGCCGGGCGCGCCCGTTGTGTACGGAGCCTTCACGTCGAATGTCGACATGCGGTCGGGCGCTCCTGCCTTCGGCACACCCGAAGCCGTCAAAGCGGCCCTGGCCAGTGGGCAGCTCGCCCGCCTCATCGGACTTCCCTGGCGATCATCGGCGGTAAGCACCTCGGTGGTCGCCGATGCCCAGGCCGGCTACGAAACAATGATGAACATGATGGGCGCCGCCCTGGCCGGTGCCAACATCATCATCCATGCCGCCGGATGGATCGAGTCGGGCCTCAGTGCATCGTTCGAGAAGTTCATCCTTGATGTCGAAATGGTCCAGATGTTCGCCGAGGTCTTCCAGCAGGTAGGAACCTCAGAGGCCGAGATCGCCGTCGACGCCATTGGAGCAGTCGCGCCCGGAGGTCACTTCTTTGGTACTGATCACACGCTTGAGCGCTACGACTCGGCGTTCTATGAGCCGATCGTATTCACGCGCCAGAACTTTGGACAGTGGACCGAGGCGGGTTCTCAGACGGCCGCACAACGAGCCAACCCGATCTGGAAGAGGATTGTCGCCGACTTCGAGCCGCCCCACCTCGAGGGCTCGATTCGAGGAGAGCTCGACGATTATGTGGCCCGGCGTACCGCCGAGGGGGGAGCGATGCCGCCATCTTGAGCGCTTTCGGCCCGCACTCGCGCCACCGGGCCGCTTGCCGGTAGAGTCCACGCATGCCAGAGCACAAGCGTTACGACGCCATCATCATCGGCGCCGGGATCATCGGGGCCAACATCGGATTCGAGCTGTCGAAAGCCGGATACCAAACCCTCAACCTCGACAAGCTCCCGGCGGCCGGTCATGGGTCGACCGGTAACACGTGCGCCATCATCCGCACCCACTACTCCACCTGGCCCGGGGTGGCGATGGCCTGGGAGGGCCTGTTCTACTGGAAGGATTGGGCCAACTACCTCGAGACCAACGACGAGCGAGGTCAGGCGGAGTTCATCCACTGCGGCGCCGTATACCTGGGGGACACCGATCGTTACACAGAAAAGGTCCTGCCGCTGTTCGATGAGATCGGTGTCCCGTACGAGGTATGGGACATGGAAGCCGTCACCAAGCGCTTTCCCGGTATCGACACCGGCAGCTACTCGCCGCCCAAACGAGTTGAAGACGCCGCCTTCTGGTCGGAGGCGACGACCCCGCTCCAGACCGCCGTGTGCAGCCCGGCCGCTGGTTACGTGAGCGACCCCCAGCTCGCCACCCACAACCTGCAGCGGGCCGCCGAGGCCAAGGGAGGCACGTTCCGATTCAATACTGAGGTCGTCGCCATTCGTTCTGAGGCCGGGCGTGTAACGGGTGTCACGCTCGCCGATGGAAGCCTCATCGATGCGCCGATTGTCGTGAACGTGGCCGGTCCCCATTCGTTCGTCATTAACGAGATGGCCGGGGTGGCCGACTCGATGAATATCAAGACCAGGGCTCTTCGCCATGAGGTGCATCATGTGCCGGCGCCGGAGGGTTTGGGGTTCGCCGACAACCCATCGCTGATTGGCGACGACGACCTCGGGACCTACTTCCGGCCCGAGCTAGGGAATCACATCCTCGTCGGCAGCCAGGACCCGGAGTGTGACCCGCAAATCTGGGTGGCGGATCCCGACGACTACGATCGTGAGATCTCGACTGGCCAGTGGGAGAACCAGGTCATGCGCCTCGCTCGGCGGCTGCCGGCACTCGGCGTTCCCAGCGCCAAGAAGGGCGTTGTCGACCTCTACGACGTCAGCGATGACTGGATTCCGATCTATGACCGCACCGATCTGGATGGGTTCTATGTTGCGGTGGGATCGAGCGGGAACCAGTTCAAGAACGCCTCGGTAGCGGCCTATTGCATGACTGAGCTCATCTGGCGGGTGGAAGCCGGTCACGATCATGACGCCGACCCGGTCCGGATCACCCAGCGGTACACTGGGCTCGAACTCGACATGGCAGCCTACAGCCGCAACCGCGAGATCAACAGGGACTCCTCCTTCAGCGTGCTGGGATGAAGAATCGCAGGCGCATAGCCAAGTATTCGGCGCTCTCGCTCATCAAGCAGAGCGTCACCGGGCGGAGGTGGTCACGAGCATGGCGCCATCATGATCTTCAAGCCAGCTATGACGTGGTCATCATCGGCGGCGGAGTCCACGGGCTTGCCACGGCCTACTACCTGGCCCGCAACCACGGCATCACCAACGTCGCCGTCATCGAGAAGTCCTACATCGGCAGCGGCGGTTCCGGGCGAAACACGGCCATCGTCCGATCCAACTACCTGACGCCGGAAGGATCGGCGTTCTATGACCGCTCGCTCGAGCTCTACGAGCGTCTAGCCGACGACCTCAATTTCAATGTGATGTTCGAAAAGAGGGGCCACATGACCTTGGCCCACAACGACAGTTCGCTGCGCACGATGCAGTGGCGAGCCGAGGTCAACAAGCTGGCGGGCATCGACTCAGATGTCATCGGTACTCACGACATCAAGCGATTGGCACCGGCCATCGATGTGAGTGACCGGCCGAGATATCCGATTCTCGGCGCTCTCTGGCATCCGCCGGGCGGCATCGTTCGCCACGACGCCGTTGTGTGGGGCTATGCGCGCGCCGCCGATAGCCTGGGCGTGCACATCCATCAGCAAACCGAGGTCACGGCAATCGACGTGGCTGGGGGGCGCGTGACCGGTGTCGTGACCACGGGCGGCAGGATCTCGACGCCGGTGGTTGTGAATTGCACGGCGGGATGGAGCACATTGGTCAGCAATCTGGCCGGCGTGAGGCTCCCGATCACGACCCGGCCGCTCCAGGCTGCCGTCACCGAGGCGGTGCAGCCGATTCTGAATCCGGTCGTCGTCTCCGGGTCTTTGCACGTCTACCTCAGCCAAACGGCACGCGGCGAGTTCGTCTTCGGAGCAAGTGTCGACCCGTTCAGTGCGTACTCGACGAGGGGCTCTCTCGAGTTCGCCGAAGGATTGGCCGGCCACGTGCTCGAACTCATGCCGTCGCTCTCGCATGTCAGGATGGTGCGACAGTGGTCGGGCCTGTGCGACATGACGCCCGACTTCGGGCCGATCATTGGAATGACGCCCGTTGCCGGGTTCTATGTCGATGTCGGCTGGGGCACCTACGGCTTCAAAGGGGCCCCGGTGGCTGGGGAGCAGACGGCGCAGCTACTGGCCACCGGAGTGGTACCCGAACTGATCGCCCCCTTCAGTCTGGATCGCTTTGAGCGAGGAGATCTCACCGCCGAGAAGGGGGCCGCCGCCGTTGGACACTGAGGCAACCAAATGCTGCTGATCCTCTGTCCTCACTGCGGACCTCGCAACGCGGACGAGTTCTCCTTCGGAGGCGAGCTGGTCCGCAGGCCCGGACCGGACACGGGCCAGGAATCATGGCGCGCCTATTTGTACACGAAAGAGAATCTCGCCGGATGGGAACGCGAGCAATGGTTCCACGGGTCGGGGTGTAGGCGCTTTCTCGAGGTTGAGCGCAATACGATCACCAACGAGATCCGTTTGGTCCGCGACGTCGCCGAGGGCACGGCGTGATGGCGCATCGGATGCCCGTTCAGCCCGGCGAGGTGATCGACCGCTCCGACATCCGCCGTTTCTTGTGGAACGGCAAGCCGGTGTCCGGCTTCGCCGGTGACACGGTGGCCTCGGCGCTTGCTGCATCGGGTGTCTCCATATTCTCGAGGAGCTTCAAATACCACCGACCGCGCGGGATCCTGACAGCCGATCATCACGACCCGAACCTCTTCGTCCAGGTCGGTGATGAGCCGAACGTGGGCGCCGGGCACCGGCTGGTTGAGGACGGGATGGTGGTGGACGCTCAAGGCGTTTGGCCTTCGCTGCGTTTCGACCTGCGAAGCGCCAATCGTCTCGTCGGGAGGTTCCTCACGCCCGGCTTCTATTACAAGACGTTCATGAGGCCCCGCCCGCTGCGGCCGCTCTACCAGCGGGTGCTGCGGCGTTTCGGAGTGGGAGGGACCGTCAGCGACCATGCCACGCCTGTGCACCCTGAGAAACGGTACGCGCACCCCGACGTGCTCGTTGCCGGTGGGGGGCCGGCCGGGATGGCGGCCGCCATCGCCGCCGCCGGGACCGGCGCCCGAGTGCTGCTCGTAGAAGAGAGCCACCAGTTGGGCGGCCACCTTCGCTATACGGGCGATGAGACGCTGGGCCTGCTCGCCGAGCTGCGTGAGGAGGTGGCCGCCACCGACGGAATCGAAGTGCTGACCGATGCTGTGGTAACCGGCCGTTACGACCACAACTGGGTGGCGGTTGTAAACCGAAATGGTGCCCGGGAGCAGCTCATCAAGGCGCGGGTCAAGTGCCTTGTGGTGGCCGCCGGAAAGATCGAGCGACCCTACGTGTTCGCAGGAAACGACCTGCCCGGAGTGATGCTGTCCGGCGCGGCGCTGCGGTTGATGAACCTGTGGGCGGTGGCCCCTGGGAGCCGTGCCGTCGTCGTTGCTGCCAATGATTCAGGCGATGCCGTCGTCGAGCACCTGGAGAGAGGTGGCGTCGAAGTCGTCGAGACGGTCGACCTGCGAACACCAGGCCGGCGGCTGGTTCGGGCGCGAGGCCGGCAGCGAGTGGCGGAGGTCGAGATCGCCGATGGCCAAACGGTCGAAGCCGATCTGCTGGTCACCGCGGTCGGGTGGACGACGGCGACCTCGCTGTTGAACATGGCGGGCGACCTGCCTGTTTACCACCCTCCCGCAGCCCGTTTCCTGCCCGGCAGCCTGCCCGACGACGTTTTGGCCACCGGTGGAATCGTCGGTGACGGGTCCCCGGACCAAATCATCACCCACGGCCGGGCGGTCGGTATCGAGGCGGGACGCCGGGCACTGCGACGCGCCTCGGACTGGGCACAGTCGACACCGAGGGCGGTATCACCCTCGCCCCTAGCTGCCGGCGAGCCGGCCGAAATCCCGCACCTGGAACCGGCCGCTCACCCCGAGATATTCGCGGGACCGACAGACGGGTTTGTCGACTTCTCCGAAGATATTCGGGGCAAGGATCTAGCCCTGGCCGCCTCTGAGGGTTACGACTCGATTGAGCTCTCCAAGAGATACACAACCGCAACGATGGGGCCCATTCAGGGCAAGCTGGAGGCGGTGAACGCGGTGGCGATGCACGCCGAGGCGACCGGCGCCACGATTGCCGAGACCGGCACAACCACCTGGCGGCCTCCCTATGCGCCGGTAACTCTCGGCGCTCTAGCTGGAAGCGACGACGACCCGATACGCCGGTCTCCGATGCACGACTGGCATGTCGAACGTGGTGCCACGCCGCTCATCGCCGGGCAGTGGATCCGGCCCGACCACTACGGCGACCCTTCCGCCGAAGTGCGCAACACCCGGAGCAACGTGGGGCTCATCGACGTGAGCCCCCTCGGCAAGATCGACTTGCGCGGCGCAGACGTGCCCAAGCTGCTCGAGTTCGTGCTCATCAACCGATGGTCCAAGCTCGCTGTTGGTCGGGTTCGCTACGGGGCCATGTGTGCCGAGGACGGTGTGGTGCTCGACGACGGCGTCACCGCGCGCCTGGCAGAGGATCGCTACTACATGACCACGACCTCCTCGGGCGCGGGGAGGGTCTGGAACTGGCTCGACGAGTGGCTGCAGACCTCTTTCCCCGGGTGGGACGTCCTCATGACGGCCGTGACCGACGGGTACGCCGCGATCAACGTGGCAGGTCCGGCGTCGCGCAGGCTGCTGGAGCGTCTCGTCGAGGGCGTCGATCTCTCCCGCCACGCGTTCGGGTACATGCATGCGAGAAGCGGAATGGTGGCCGGGGTCGCCGATTGCATCCTGCTCCGCACCGGGTTCACGGGTGAACTCAGCTTCGAACTGCACGTGCCTGCCGGACACGGCCTCCATGTGTGGACGTCCCTCCTCGATACCGGTGCCGATTTGGGCGTCGCCCCTTTCGGCGTCGAGGCGCAACGGATAATGCGGCTGGAGAAGGGTCACCTCATCGTCGGTCAGGACACGGATGGCCTCACCAAGGCCCACGCGGCTGCTCTGGGATGGGCGGTCAAGGCCGACAAGCCGGACTTCGCTGGCAGGCCGGAGCTGGTCTGGGAGGGCGCATCGGGACCTGACCGGATGCTGGTTTCTGTCCAACCGGCCGACCCGCAGCTCGTGCCGCCTGAAGCAAGCCAGATCGTTGACGGCGCCGCAATCGTGGGACGAATCACCTCGAGCCGGATGTCGCCCACGTTGGAACGCGGCGTATGTCTTGCCCTGGTCGATGCCGCGCTGGCGCAGCCCGGAACGTCGTTGGCCATCCGTCTTCCGGACGGGACCAACGCCGCCGCCCACGTGATGGAACACCACGCCCATTTCGATCCGGAGGGGGAGCGGGCCCGTGGTTGAGCACTTCGAGAGCCCGGTGAAGAAGCAGGTCGAGATTATCGGCACCGCCCGATTGACCGACGAGTCGGCCGCATCCAAATGGCGGGTATGGGAGGACCTATGGTCGGTGCCACTCGGCCGGTCGCAGCGGGTGGAGGACGGACTGGCGTTCTCGATCTCGCCCGGCGAGTGGATCGTCGTGGGCGGCCCACCTCCGGCGGGCGCTGTTGACCTCACGCATGTGCGGGCCATGTTCCGACTCAGTGGCTCCGGTGCCAGAAACGTTCTCGAGCACGTGTGCGCCATTGACCTCAGCGACTCGATCACCCCGGACCGGGCCGCGGCCCGCACGCTCGTCGCCGATGTCGCCACCGAGCTTGTCAGGGATGACACCCAAGGGGAGCCGTCCTATCTGCTATTGATGTCGAGGTCCTTCGGCAGGCATATCTGGGACCGGCTCGTTGCCATCGGCCCACTGGAGTGACCGAAAGCCTGATTCCTCGTGGAAGCCATCGTTGACCTGTGGGTCGACGAGTCCGTGATCAGATCGACGACGAGACGGTACAGCTAGTCGCCCTGTTCTAGTTCGGCGAGCATTCGGCGCCGCCATGCCTCGGTGCTTCTTACCTCGTTGAACGTGTAGATGTGCAAGCCGCGGATGTCCGCCTCGGGATGCATGATGGTGGGGACCAACCGTCGGATCAGCTCGTCGGGGGCATACCCGCCGGGACGGACCAGCTTGCCCAGCAAGCCGGTGTGCTGAGACAGGAAGTGAATGGAAGGGCCGACTCCCAAACGGGCCGCGATCATCGCCAGCTTGCGGATCGGTACGACCCCCGGAAGGCCGATCAGCAACGGCAGGGTGATGCCTTTCGAGCGACAGGTTTGAACGAAGGCAGTGATCGCCTCTGGGTCGAAGCACATCTGCGTGACCATGTAGTCCGCGTACTTCTGCTTCGCCGCCAGCGAGTTCCACAGGTCCTCGTCGGGAATGAAGCCGTGTCCCTCCGGATAGCAGGCAATCCCAATGCGGGTAAGGCCGTGGTCGATCTCGACCATTGCTTCCAGCATCGCCAGCCCGTCGAAGAAGTCTCCTCGCTGATCTGCGTCTCCTCCCACGACGAACACGTGGCCGATCTCCAGCTTCCTGAGATCCTTGAGGATTGCGGTGAGATGCTGGCGATCACGAATCATGCGGGCCGCCAGGTGGGGGACAACCTCGAAGCCTCTGGCGGCCAGGTCCCTGCTCAGGTCGATGGTGTCCTCGAGGTCCCTGGTGGGCGAAGCCGTCACCGAGACCTGGGCTCCGGCTGGAAGGAATCCGGTCTGGTCCATGACGTTCTTGAGCGGAATCAGCTCGAAATTCGAGCCGAGCAGGATGTGGCGGAGCGCGTTTGCTGCCCCGGGGTCTATTCGTGGGTCGGTCCGCTCAGACATCCGAACCTGGGAACGTGGCCCCGCCATGCTGTGCGGAGTCGGCGAGTGCCTGGTGCCAGCGGGTGTATTCGGTCATGGGTTCTCCCTTGATGCTCCGGTACGTCTGCGCCGGCGAGAGTCTGATCGGGTGGGGTCGGGGGTGGTCGGCAATCCCACGACGCGGCGAAGGTTCGGGTACCGGTCTGATGTGTGCGGTATCGCCATCGCCTCCACGAAGCGCTCCTGAAACCTCTTTTCGATAGCGGTCTCCACCTTCTCGACGGTTCGGACGACTCGCTCGACCTCGGCCCGTTCTTCAACGCTGAGTAGCGCCATCAGGGCGCCAACACCTGCCGCGTTACCGGCCGACCGCACCGAGCCCAGGTCACAATCGGGGATCAAACCCAGCGTCATAGCGTACTGGCCGTCGATATGGCTTCCGAAGGCACCGGCCAGGCGGATTTCGTCAATCTGCGTGATGCCGAGGCGGTCCATCAGAAGTTGCACACCGGCCCGCAGCGCCGCCTTGGCCAGCTGGATGGCCCGCACATCGTTCTGTGTGACAAGCAGCCGGGGCTCGTCCATGAGCACGTAGGCGAATGTACGACCGTCGGCGATGATCCGGTCGCTACCGGGGCGAGCCTCGATAACGCCAGCCGCCGATAGCACACCGGCCAGGTACAGCTCGACGACCGTCTCGATGATGCCGGACCCACAGACTCCGGTGACGCCGGTTGTGGAGATCGATTCTGCAAAGCCGTTTTCGTCCGACCAGAGTTCGCTCCCGATCACCTTCACCCGGGCCTCGAGAGTCTCGGGATCGATTCGCGCTCGTTCGACGGCACCGGGAGCGGCTCGTTGTCCGTTCGATATCTGCGCACCTTCGAATGCAGGTCCGGTCGGACTCGACGCCGCCAGCAGCCGGTGGGAGTTACCGAGCACGATCTCAGCATTCGTGCCGACGTCCACCAGCAACTGCACACGCTCGTCTCGATGTGGTCGCTCGGCGAGGATGCAAGCAGCAGTATCCGCGCCGACGTGACCGGCGATACACGGCAGCGCATAGACGCGGGCTCCGGCATTCACGCCGAAGTCGAGCTCGACTGCCGGCATGCGAATCGACTCGGTGGTGGCCAGGGTGAACGGAGCAGTCCCCAACGGGGTGGGGTCGATGCCGAGCACGAGGTGATGCATGATCGGGTTTCCGACCAGGGTCAGTTCGAGGATGTCGGACGTCTCAACGCCGGCGCCGGCGCACAATTGCTCGATCAATTGGTTGAGCGTCTCTCGAATTGCCCTGGTCAGCTCGTGCTCGCCGCCCGGGTTCATCATGACGTAGGACACACGACTCATGAGATCCTCGCCGAATCGGATCTGCGGATTCATGGTCCCGGCCGAGGCCAAGATTTCGCCGGTCGACAGATCGGCGAGATGGCCGGCGACGGTGGTCGAGCCGACGTCGAATGCCACGCCGTAGGCGAGCTCGCGAAAGCCGGGCCAGACGGCGGTTACCTGGGCTTCGTCGTGAATGGCGACCGTCAAGCTGCCTTCGCCATCTGTGATCGCCCGATGAAGCCCGCGCAGTACGTGCGGATCGACGGAGAGCGGCGACAGACCCCACTCGGCTAGCAAGGCAGCCAGCAACCGCTCCCGGTCCCCGATCGTGGCACCCAGGGCAGGGTCGGGAAGCTCTACGTAGTACAACCGTACCGCCGGGTCTACGTGCAGGGCCTCGACATGAACCTCTTTGCGCACGACCTGCTTGTGCACGCGGCTCATAGCAGGAACTTCGATGGCGACGTCGCCGAGCACCGTCGCGGCGCAACTGAGGCGCCGTGTCTTGGCGAGGTCCTTGCGGTCGGCATAGCTCTCCTCGGTGGAGCCGATCGGCGAAAGGTGTGACTCGTCGGTGTCGACACCGACGAAGGTTCCGGGGCTGATCTCTACCTGGCATCGGCCACAGATGCCACGTCCACCGCAAATCGAGTCGATATCGACTCCAAGGTTGCGGGCGGCATCCAGCACGGTCGTGCCCGGCGACACCCGTCCCCGCCGCCCCGAAGGCGTAAAGACTATCTGTGGATGGTTTG
The DNA here is from genome assembly GCA_029263095.1 of Acidimicrobiia bacterium. Classification (GTDB taxonomy): domain Bacteria; phylum Actinomycetota; class Acidimicrobiia; order Spongiisociales; family UBA11373; genus JACZWZ01. The sequence continues at coordinate 26,547 of JAJCYA010000023.1, forward strand.
GCTCACTCAGGGCGTGCCTCATTGCTTCGCTTCCTGCGCCGGCGATTCCGACCAGGTGTGGAGGGATCGCGGTGTGCCGCGATCCAACGGGCGCTGTTTCGGTCTTGGCCGGTGAGGACGTCACACGCCATCACCGCCTGCTTGATCTCGGTGTGCAGCGGATTGGTGATGGCCGACGTGAGCCCGCTGGCGATCATCATGGCCAGGAAGGCGCCGTTGATTCCGTTGCGGTTGGGCAGTCCAAAGCTGACGTTGGAAGCTCCGCAGGTGGTGTTCACGCCGAGCTCCGATCGCAGCCGCCGCACCAGATGGAACGCCTGCTGACCGGCGGTGCCCATTGCGCCGATTGGCATGACGAGCGGATCGATGACGACGTCGCTTTTGGGTATTCCGTGATCGGCGGCCCGGTTGAGAATCTTGACGGCGACCTCGAAACGAACGTCCGGGTCCTGCGAGATGCCGGTTTCGTCGTTCGTGATGGCCACGACCGCAGCTCCGTGCTTGGCCACCAGGGGCAGCACGCGCTCCAGCCGATCCTCTTCGCCGGTCACCGAGTTGACAAGGGCCTTGCCCTGGTAGACGGCCAGTCCCGCCTCGAGAGCTCCGACAATGGATGAGTCGATGGATAGGGGCAAATCGGTGAGGGATTGAACCTGCCTCACGACTTTGGCCAGAAGTGCCGGCTCGTCGGCGAGCGGAATGCCCGCATTCACGTCGAGCATGTGCGCTCCGGCTTCGGCCTGGGCTAAAGCGTCGGCTTCGACCCGGCTGAAATCGCCCAGCTTCATCTCTTCGGCCAGGACTTTGCGACCGGTGGGATTGATCCGCTCGCCGATAATGACGAAGGGCCGTTCGAAGCCGATGACTGTCTCTCGGCTAGCAGAACTCACGACCGTGTCGGTCACACGTTGCCCTCGCTCGTAGGTGTCCTTCCACGGTTGGCCGCGTACTGGTTCAGCGTTTCCTGCGGGAAGGCAGCGTCCAGGTCGCTGACGAGGCTCGCCGCCTCCGCCTCCAAGTCGCCTTCGAACTCCCGAACCTCTTGACGCCACTCGGCCAGATACTCGTCGGTCCCGGTCAACCCGGCCTCCATAGCCGCCCGGTCGATGGCGGCTTGGAAACGGGACGGTAATTCAACACGATGTGTCTCCCGCCTCTTCTTGGCGACGATCTGGGCGGGGATCTCCCTCCACAGGATCGTGATCAGCTTGGCGCTCACGAGGCAGCGCCCACCGAGGTCAGATGGGAAAACGCCTCGCCGAGCTCCCCGTAGCCGGTATGGAGGCGCTCGAATTCGAGGCCGAGAGCGGCGGCGGCCGCTTGTGCCAGACGGGTGAGTGAAGGGTCATCGACCTGAGCCAGATACACAAGACGCCGGTAGTTGCCGAAATAGTCGCCGAGCAGCTCGGGATGGCGATCGAGACCCAGTCCACCGATGACGAGGCGTTCGAAGTGTCGAGCCAAGTAGTCGGTGAGGTAGAACGTGCCGGGCTCGGCTTCCTGGAGGTCGGCGAAGACGCCCGCGCCCGCATAGAACTCGTAGCAGTGGGCGCCCGGAAGCCGATCGATGCCTTCGCCTTCCAGCATTCGGTCGAGGGCTCCGCCCGTCCCACAATCGGCGTAGCCCACGAGGATACGTCCGTAGTCCGGACGGGCTCGCCAAATGCGCTCTTGGACTGCCGCCGGAATCCGTTCGGGGTGGTTGTGCAGCCATGCCGGAAGGCACTCAACGGTGAGCCAATCCAGGGAATTGATCCCCGTGAGCTGGAGCAGCTCACGGGCAAGCGCTCCGCATCCGATCACGAGGATCCGGCTGTTTATGGCCTCAGAGTTCGCCACGGCGCTTTTTCACGAGCGTGGATGCCGTGTCGGCCGCCACTGCGGCGTCACGACAATAGGCATCGGCACCGACTGCCTCGCCAAACTCCTCGTTGAGGGGAGCGCCGCCCACCAGGACGATGTAGTCGTCGCGGATGCGACGCTTCACCATCTCGTCGACTACGACCTTCATGTAGGGCATGGTGGTGGTGAGCAAGGCCGACATTCCCAGGATGACCGGCCGGTGTTCCTCGAGGGCCGCCAGATACTCGTCGACGTCGGTATTGATTCCGAGATCGATGACTTCGAAGCCAGCTCCTTCCAGCATGATGGCGACGAGGTTCTTGCCGATGTCATGGATATCGCCCTTGACGGTGCCGATCACGACCTTTCCGATCGGCTCGGCGCCGACCTCGGCGAGAAGGGGCCGCAGGATTTCCATGCCCACCTTCATGGCATTGGCGGCCAGCAGCACCTCTGGTACGAACAGGATTCCGTCCCGGAAGTCCTGGCCGACGATCCGCATGCCCTGGACGAGAGCATCCTCGAGCACCTGTTCCGGCCCCCACCCACGCGCAAGCAGAATCTGGGTGCCCTCCGCGATCTCGTCTTTGAGGCCGTCGTAGAGGTCGTCGTGCATCTGCAGAGCGAGCTCGTCATCGCCCAGCGCCGATAGGACTATGTCATCGTCATGTTCGTCCGGCACAGCCCTCCCAAATCCGCATCGTCAAACGGCACTGCAGAATAGAATCACAATAGGATACGGCCCGCCGAAGACTCCTGCCGACAGCGCGGAACAGAAACCGCCTGGTCAGGCGGTCGTCAGCTCCACGAAAGAGGAAGCACCCGCCACCGAAATGCCGGGGCGGACTGCCCACTCCAAACGTCCGGGAACCGGGAAACTGCAGAATGGAGTTCGAATAGTGTCCCGTCACCTCCACCAAGGTTTCTTCCCGTTCGAGTCCTGATCGGCCTCGAACGGTTCAACGAGGCTTGAGCGGGGCGGGGTGCTGCGGCTCTTGCTCCCTGCGAGCTGGCGTGCTGTGGCGGTTTGGTGGGTCTGCTGCGGTGACCCTGTGGCCGGGCGCTGAAGGCTCAACCCCCTCACCTCCACTCAGGCATCTCTCCCCCTTATGAGTCGGGTTGCGCGAGCGGAGCGAGCCTCATGGGATGATGAGCAGATGCGGGTTGCGCTGATCTCGGACATTCACGGCAACACCGTGGCGCTGGATGCGGTGCTGGAGGACGTAGCTCGGCGGGACATCGATCTGATTCTGTGCCTGGGCGACCTTGCGGCCTTTGGCCCCGATCCGGCGGGCGCAGTGGAGCGCATCGCCGAACTCAGCTGTTTGACCGCGGTGGGTAACACCGACCTCGACATGACCAACGTGCCCGACTGGTGGGACGACCCTGCTGCGGTCGGTGCCCCCGCACCGACGGAGCGTGTCGTTGCGATCAACCGTTGGTGCGCCACCCAGCTGTCAGCCGACCACATGGGTTTCCTTGCCGGTTTGCCGACGACGGTCGAGGTGGATCTCGGGGTTGCGGGGCGCTTGCTCGGGTTTCATGGTTCGCAGTGGACTCCAAGACCCGATTGGACCGTTCCCACCGTGCTTCCGAAGGGTTGGGACCGAGTGAAGGGGTTATCCGGCTGAGCGGCTGCACTTGACGGAGCCGGGACGGTCAGGCCGGGGGTCCGGTACGTGTCACACCCAAGTCGTATGTTTGATGGATGGTGACGATGCGGGCCGATGTGGCCCAGAATTGGAGTGAGACCCCCGTCGATGAACTCGTGAGATTGTCGCTCGAGGTCACGATGCTCCAGGCCAGAGTGACCGACCTGGTGGGTCGGATCGATGCTGATGGCTGGTTTGAGGATGCCGGGTACTTGAGCACAGCGGCGTTGCTCCGAGATCGAGTCGGTGTTTCCGCCACCGAGGCTTCACGACAGGTCGGTGAGGCCCGTGCGTTGCGGCATCATGCCGGGATCGCTGAGGCGTACTCGTCGGCTCAGATCGATCGGCCGCGAGTAGCGATCCTGCTCGCCGCGTCACGGGTGGCGCCCGAAGCGTTCGATCGCGACACTCGACTACTGGTCGATACCGTGTCGGGTCTGTCGATGAAGGACTCGTGTCGGGCGCTCGATTATTGGAAACAGGCCGCCGATCAGAGTGCGGCGGAGTTTGATGCCGAGCGCTCCCATGCGCGGCGTCGGCTGCACGCTTCTGTGACGTTGGGTGGAATGGTTCGAATCGACGGTGAGCTGGACCCCGCGGGCGGCCAGACTGTGCTGACCGCGTTGAGGTCCCTGACCGATCCCCTGCAACTCGATCCCGACGACACTTGCACTCCAGCCCAGCGGCGCGCCGATGCGCTGGTTGACATCTGTGCCGATCATCTCACCCACACCAACACTGCAGTGACCGGTGCGTTTCGGCCACAGGTATCGGTGATCGTCGCGCTCGAAGCACTCGAGGGCGGCGCAGCCCAGCCGTGTGAGTTCGACGACGGGGTTGTGATTACCCCTGAGACGGCACGCCGGATCGCCTGCGATTCGTCAATCAGCCGAGTGATCGTTCGTGGCGAGTCAGAGACCCTCGACGTCGGTCGAGCGACCCGCACCGTCCCCGCTGCACTTCGTAAGGCGCTGATCATCAGGGATCGCCACTGCCGATTCGCCGGCTGTGAGCGGCCACATCGATGGTGCGACGCCCACCATCTTCAGCACTGGGCCGATGGTGGATCGACCAATCTCGACAACCTCATCCTGCTGTGCCGTCGGCATCACCGAGCTGTGCACGAAGGCCGTGCCGAGTTGCCGAGGTTGGAGTGAATCGGACCCCGCGGCAGCGGGTCGGACCCGTGGATCGCAGCTAGCTCGAACCGACCCAGCTATCCGGACGGAACCGCCGGACTCAGCTCTGCGGCCAGCAGGCGCGCCAGCTTGGATCGCAGACTCCCGTCGAGCGGCCCGTCGCGGCGCAAACGCCTTCTGAGGGCTTGGGGCCACAGCACATGGACGTTATCGACCGTGAATGTTGGATCCAGCAAACCCCAATCGCTCTGGACGAAACACAAGACGGGGACGATCGGCACGCCTCGTGACCAGTCGAGTTGATCGATCGCGGCGCGAACGGCTGCAATCTGGTGGTCCATCCCGGTGACAAGCTTGGTTTGGTCCTTGCCGTCAACGATGAGGTGTTCGGTGCGCCAACGCAAGAAGCCATCGACTCGGCGTTCGACCTTGCCGGTGTAGTTCTTGGCATCGATGACGTAGATCCCAGAGGGAGCGATGGCGAGATGGTCGATGTTGGCCCGACTCCCCGGAATGGCGCGGTCATCCAATACGACGATCCGTCCTTTGCCGACTTCCTTGTGGAGGACCTTTGACAGGTGGCGTTCGCCGTCGGCGCCCTTTCGCCACGCATCGGTGGAACGTTTGTTGTGGTCGGGACGGCTGGCGCGGCGGTCGTGTTCGGCTTGTGCCGAGCCACCAGCGGTGCCTCGTAGCTCTGGATCGACTTCGGCGAATGGATCGGCTGGATTCTCCGCATCACATACGAGGCAAGCTGCGTTGTGGCTCGCCGAATCCCACCGAGCCTTGGTACCGCGAGGAAGGTCCCGTTCACATCGGTGACAGGACGTTGGGTACCTGAGACGGAGAAGACGGTTGGTGGTCACCTACCGATGATCGGCCGACTGTTACCAAATCTTGAGACTGCCGGGAGCCCTCACGAGTCGCGTCGGGACTCGCGCTGCATCTGAATGTGGTGATCGCCAACACCGGTGACGACAAAGCCGAGTCGTTCGTACCACCGCTTTGCATCCGGATTGGATGTCATCACCTGGAGCCGAAGCGGAAGGTCAGACTCGGCAGCCTCGTCGATCACCATGCGGACGATGGTGGTACCGATCTCGCGGCGCTGGAACTCGGGCAGCAGTGCGATATTCGCCAAATACACGTGGTCGTCATGGGTTTCGTAGAGCAGATGACCGGCGACTCTGCCTTCGACCAGGATCACCTGATGGCTCAGGACCAGGAAGTGCTCGTCGAAGAACACCCGCTGCTCCGCCAGATCTGTTCCGAACTCAGCCGTGATGTATTCGCTCAATGTTTCGCATTGAATCGACCACAGGAGCTCGGTGTCGTCTGGGGTTGTAGGGCGGAGATCGAACATGTGGATGTCGAGAATACGAGTCGTCGAGGGATCTCGCCTCGGGACCCAACGGGGCGTCGTCTGCG
>JAJCYA010000024.1 GCA_029263095.1 Acidimicrobiia bacterium
CCGCTGATGCAGGGGCACATCCGCAAACGCGTCCATGCCACCAAGGATGGGCGCCAGACCGTCAACTGGTATGTCGTCGTCGATCTCCCGCGAGATGCAGAGGGGAAAAGGCGTCAGAGGTGGCACGGGGGCTTCCGTACCCGCAAGGAAGCCGAAGCCGCCCAAGCGAAACTCATCCACGAGTTCAACACAGGCACCTACGTCGAACCGAGCGCCATCATACTTTCCGAATGTGTGCAGCAGTACTGGTTGTCGACAACCCGGGCCCGGGTCAAGCCCAGCACGTTCGACTCGTACCGCAGGAACCTCGAGCTCCACGTACTCCCCCGGCTGGGCAGCCGGCAGCTTCGGCAACTCACGCCGGCGATGCTCAACCGGCTCTACTCCGATCTGTTGACCAATGGGCATCGCAAGACCGGGGCTGGTCTGAGCGCCAAGACCGTCCGCTACGTGCACACCATCGTCCACAAGGTCCTCGCCGACGCCGTCGACACCGACCTAGTGGCGATGAACGTCGCCGAACGAGCAAAACCACCCCGCCCTCGCGCTGCGACGACCAGCGAGATCTGCTTCTGGAAGCCCACGGAACTGAGAACGTTCCTCAGGACCGTACGCGGTCATCGGCTCGAAGCCGCTTGGCACGTCGCCGCCATGACGGGCATGCGCCGCGGCGAGGTCCTCGGACTGCGCTGGAAGGACCTCGACCTCGATGGCGGTCGTATCTCGGTTCGACAAGCCCTGGTCTCCGTCGCCTACGAGGTCATCACATCGACACCGAAGAACCACCAGGCACGGGTGATCGACCTCGACGCCGGTACAGTCGAGCATCTCCAGACACACCGGCTGAGACAGCAGCAGGAACGCAGCGAATGGGACTCCGACTACGACGATCGGGACCTGGTGTTCTGCAAGGAGGACGGGACACCCATCCACCCACACACCTTCTCTCAGACATTCGAGCGACTCGTTGCGAAGATGGACCTGCCGAAGATCCGACTCCACGATCTTCGCCACACCCACGCAACCATCGCCATCAAGGCTGGGGTGCCCGTGAAGGTCATCAGCGAACGCCTCGGCCATGAGAATCCCGCCTTCACGATGAAGCAGTACGCCCACGCGCTTCCGGGGATGCAGGCGGAGGCGGCCGAGACGGTGGCCAGATTGGTACACGATCAGTGATGTGTGGCCCCGGCTGCTACATCGAGGAGATGTAACTCGCCATCACAGCGAGGAGGCCTTCATCGACCGGATCTAGAACGTGGTTCACGTTCCATAGGCCAGATCGTTGGATCGCATTCGACCCAGCCAACCGACCCAGCCAAGAGGGCGAGGGTGGATCGATCGTTCCCCGCGAATGATTGCTGAGCAGGGCGATTGCTCCTCGCTCGATAATGCCTCTATCGCTCAAGGGGGTCGGCAGGTCGAACACCTCCATCCACAGGAAAGGCATGTGGCCGATGACGCGGGACACGGCCGCCTCGAGGGGGTGCTCATCGAGGCGCGTTTCGCGATCGGCCGTCCCGCCCACCGCCCAGGTCTCTGCCAATGATGCTGGCCATTGCTGACTCTTTAGAAGTGCTGTGCCTACGTGAAGCCGGAAGACCGATCCTCGATGGTTCCCCCCACCTGGGAAGCGACCAGAGAGGGTCCCGCGGTGCTGCGCCAGGCGCCCCCACAGGGTGGTAGACGACGGGCGCAACGCGTGCGTGCCGACGCGCACCACCCTCGGCGTAACTCCATCCTCGCGAACTTCACCCCTTTCGAAGAAGAAGTACACGCCTCGGTGCGGCCAGGACATGCGGCCGTCACAGCTGGCAAGCTGCCTAGTTCCACCACAGCGAACCCGCACATCGTCGATCAGGTCGTAGAAGCGATCGAGTGTCCCTCGCCTATCCACGACCGCGCTGCTCTCGCGACTGCTCTGAATAGAAACGGAGCTGATGACCAAATCGCAACCCCTGCGTGGGGATCTCGACCAAGCAGCCCAACCTCTGCAGGCCCTGGACGAGCCCGAAGTCTCGGTATTCGGATCCCGCATGGATCTCGACAACGTCGCCTGAAACGGGGCTGGCCTGCAACTTCAGATCCACGAGAACGCGGCGGCTCCAGTACCGCCTCTCGGGACTTCCCAAGTCCTTGAGTGTCACGTCATAGGGGGCGAGAACCTGATCTGGGGAAACCAAGCCATGTTCGGCCGAGAGGATCCACCACTCGCTGCAAGACTGCTCGACGTACGAGCGTCGGCCTCGAAACAAGGTCGAGATATAGAGGTCCCGTGCCGGGGCGGCCAGGCCTTTCTTCTTCTTCACACACCCAACGAGGCCGATCCGTCGCGACATGCCATGGATCTTGCCACGATCGATGTCAAGGAACCGGTTCGGGAACGCGGTCTGGCATCGAGTTGAATAGGGGGTCGGCCGCCGGAGCCCATCTGACCGGCGATTGACCGGACCGTCCGAGAGACGGAACCCGCTCAGAAAGTCCTCCAGAGGATTCCCGAAGGTCGGGATGAAGTTACGCGAGACGACTCTTGATAGCCGACGTTTCACCGACCCCGCACAGGTAGTTCCGTCACAACACCGTCGCCGTGCGCCGCACGGCGGTTCGTGCGCCTCGATCGCGTTCCCAAGTCGATCACATCGGCGGGCTGCTTCGGTGATCCGGTCGGACTCCAATCTATCCAGCGCGCAAGATGAGAGACTCCGATCCCAGATGCTGTGGCAGCAGCCTTCATGGGATCGATGTTGGTGCCGACGCGTTGTTGCAAGGCCTTTGTCAGCCAGATCGCTTGTTCATTGCCGACACAGACAGGTTCGTCTTTGTTCCAACCACGAGCCGATATCTGTTTGAAGAGACCTCTGGCTTGATCTGAGTCGATGACGCTGAGCGACTTGAATCGTATGACGAGCGCCTTGATCGCGATGCCCCAGCTCTCCTTGATTCCGGTGAGCGTCCGGAGCGTGACGCGTCCTCCGCGTTCTCGCAGCTCATCGAGCATCGCATCACCAGGGGCGAGGAACGCACCCGCGAACCGGTGCGCCTGCCGTTCGATGCGACTCGCGTCCTCAGCGGATTCTGGCGGCCCAAGCGAGCTGTGCATTGCCAAATGCCCAAGCTCGTGGGCAACGGTGAAACGCTGGCGATCCCCTGGCACGTGGCGATCTGGATCGAGCGATGGACGACTAACACAGATGATTGGAGCCAGATTCGACCTCACTGACAGACCGACGTGACGCCCGAGTTCCTCGCGCATGGGGAGGACCAGGCAGCCGAGTCGTTCGGCAGCCCGGATCGAGTTTCCGACCACGTCTCCTTCTCCGAGCTGGGCAGCAGCGCGCACATCCGCAGCGAACTGCTCGATGCCGTCGTCATCGGACAAATCGCCACCAAAGGCGGGCACCGTGTCGGGGATCGATCTCAAGCCGAGCACACTTATGACTTCAATGGCCGTCGTGCAGTCGGCCAATTGACGGTCAACCGCACGCTTCGGGGCATCAGCGTATGCGCGGAGCCACGGGCGAGTGGTCGGGACAAGGTCGCAGGGAGCACGGAGAAACGACGAAGAGCAATCCAAGACCCGAGAGACCGACCTAATGAGTTCATCGGAATTGGCCATTCGACCATTCTCGAGCTTCGAGACAGAGCCGCTCGCTACGCCGACGCGCGTAGCGAACTCAACCTGACCCAGGCCTGCTGTGA
>JAJCYA010000025.1 GCA_029263095.1 Acidimicrobiia bacterium
GCATGGAGACATCCACGAACTTCCACACAGCGAAAACAGTCGTTTTATCCAGTTTGCTTCAATCGCACTCGGGCCCTTTGCAGATGCGTCGGAGACCAGTCGCAAAGCGTTAGCGCGCCGCTGGCAACGACGAAAACAGGACTGTGGTGAAGTATGATCGACCCGTCGGCAGAGTGCACGATGTCGGAACGTCAATAATCGATATTTGCCTTCTTCGAGCAAACATTTGGATGCAGTAACAATCCACATTCTTCCTTAGGTTGAGGGTGCCATTCGGATTTCATCTCAGTGGACAGTTTTGGGATCATCCATTCGATAGATTTTGGTGTTCTATCTGAGCCATGCCCAAGCTCCTGCCCACCGAACAAGTTGCACACAAAGAAGAGGCTGCTGCGGATCGCAAGAGGCTCCTCACACGTCGTGAGGTCGCGGAGGAATATGGCCTGAGCCACCGCTGGCTTGAAGTTGCGGCGTGCCGCGGTGAGGGGCCGCCCATGGTCAGGATCACCCCGCGCATGATCAGGTACCGGGTCTCCGATGTCGAAAATTGGATCGCATCCTTGGTCGTCTTGGGAAACAGCAGAGGTAAGTAGTCATGGCTTCCAGCGATACCCCTCTCGTGCGTCTTCTGACCCTTCAGGATGTCGCCACGATTCTGCAGTGCTCTCTCAAAACCGTGAAGCGCCGTGTCGCAGAAGATGCCCTGCCGGTCATTCGGGATGGCCGCATGGTTCGCGTTCATCCCAGCGACCTCGATCGCTACATCAAGATCAGGCGCGAGGGATGACCCGTGCTGTCCCGTAAGGTCCTGCAATGTCATGTTTTTCGGACCTGTCGGGAGAATGTCCCCCTCAGTCTGAGCGGGAGAAAACGTGCTACAGTTTCCCGAATCCTGCCTCCTGACCCTTCTTGTCCTCCCGAGGCCTCGCATGACCAAGAGAAAGCTTCCCGACATGCAACATGACCCGAAAGCGATACTGGACGAAGAAGTTTTCACCAAGGTCCCGAGGATCGTGCTGGCCGACGTTCTGAAGCAGGTAGAGGTGCAGTATACCGGCACGCAGCTCAGGGATGCGCGCTCCGCCTTCCGGGTTCTTTCTGAAAGGGCGAGCATCGACCTGTCTGGCACGATCGCCACGGCCAAGAGTATTCGTGAGATCTTCGACCGCCTGCACCATGTCAATCTCGGCGTTAGCCAAAAGCGGCTGGCCAACATCCGCTCGAGCGTGACCAAGGCAGTCGAGGCGTTCGGCCAGCCGCGGACCTGGGTTACCCGACAGATGCCGCTGGTGCCTGAATGGACAACGCTGCTTGACAATATTCCGGAGCGCGAGTGGCGCTGGGGTCTGAACCGTCTCGCCTGCTACTGCTCCGCCAAGGGCATCGCTCCGAGTGACGTCGCCAGTGACACCCTCATCGGCTTCCGTAAGGCGACCGATGCCGAAGCGGCCTACAAGGATCCACGTCTGATCCTCAAGGTCACGATCAATCGGTGGAACCGCTGCCGCAAGGCGGTACCCGGCTGGCCGGGCGGGATGCTCACGATGCCCGGCAAGCGGGAGCCCTACATGATGCCACTCGAGGCGTTTCCGCAGAGCTTCCAGGACGACGTCGCCGCCTGGGAAGAGCGGATGCGCGCGCCGGACGTTCTCGATTCTCGCGCACCGGTCCGGGCTTATCGGCCGGATACGTTGCAGGGCTATCGCTACACGTTCCGGCGCCTTGCCTCGGCGCTCGTGCGCAGCAGCCGCCTTCGTCCCGAGGACATTCGGGATCTCGCGGTGTTCCTCGACGAAGCGCATCTCAAGGTGGCCCTTCGCCCCTTCCTCAAGGGTGAGCGGGTCAAGACCGAGGGCTATGCGTACCGCATGGCCAGTCATGTGGTCGTCGTCGGAAAACATCACTTCGGTCTGGATGAAGAGACGCTGGCCCCCGTCAAGGCAATCGCAGACCGCCTCAAACCGCAGGGAGGACACGTCATGGGCGCACGCAACCGGGCGCGGCTGGAGCAGTTCGACGATGAGGAGGTGGTCCAGCGCCTGCTCGCATTCCCGGAACAGGAACTGGCACGGGCGCTGGCACGCAAGCGGACCCTGCACCGGTCCAAGGGCGTCGAACGCGCCTTCGCGGTCTCGCTCGCGATCTTTACCGGACTGCGGGTGAAGAACCTGAGGCAGCTCAGGATCCCCCACAATATCCGACGCAGCGGCCGACGTGTGTTCGTCAGGATCAGCGAAGAGGAGGCGAAGACCCACGCACCGCTCGAACTGGAACTGCCGCCTGAGTGCATTGCCCTGCTCGACCTGTTCATCGCTGAGCACCGCGGTACGCTGCCCGCAAGCGAGAGCGATTACCTCTTTCCCGGTGAACGTGGCGGGCCTCGGAGCTACGACGCCATGCGACATGCATTGAGCGACGCGCTCTGGCGGCATGCCGGCATCCGTATGTCGCCACATCTCTATCGGCATGCGATCGCCAAGATCGTGGTCGAGCGGCACCCCGAACTGGTACACGACGTGAGTCGCAGGCTGGGGCACAAGTCGATTAACACGACCTATCAGTCCTATCTCGGCACGGAAGGCCCGGCCGCGAGCCGGCGCGTGAATACCCTTCTGCAGCAAGTGCGAGACGACGGCTCTGGAGCGTCCGAATGAAACGGCTGTCTTACGAACGCTGGCCAGCTTTGGACAGATGCGCGTGGGAGGAACTCCTGCGGGAAGGCGATATACTCGAAGGGCGGGGCGCCGGGGCACACTGGGCACCCGCCACGCGCAGCACGAATGCGCATCACTATGGCATCTGGCTTGGCTGGCTCGATCGGCAGGGGGACTTGGCCCGATCCGTCGATCATCCCGCTGACAGGGTCACACCGAATCGTGTCAGGGCCTACGTGAGCGAGCTTCTGAACAGCGTCGCTCCGAAGACGGCTGATTCCGTATTGCGCGACCTAAAGGTGGTGATCAAGGTCATGGCACCGGATCGCAATTGGCGCTGGTTGATGGATCTGTCCAACCGCGTCAAGCAGTTCGCGCGTCCGCGCGCCGCCAAAAGCTTGCCACGAATGTCGCCCCAGGAGATGTTCCGCAAGATCATTGCCACGTTTGAATCGCGCTACGATTACAAGCCACAAGAGACGAAAGCCAATCTCGAATACCGCGATACCTTAATGATCGGGATACTCTTGGGGGCTCCGATCCGTCGCAGGAACCTCGCAATGATGCAGGTCTCCGAACACCTTCAGTTTATAGACAGTGCTTGGCATTTACGCTTCGCGGCGAACGAGACCAAGACCCATCAACCGATCCATCTGGTTCTGCCGACACGGCTCTCACCGTACATTACATTCTACCTCGATACTGTTCGGCCATCGATTGCCGGCATCGTTCCACAGGATCACTTCTGGCTTGCTCAGCATGGCGGTCCCTTGCGGCCCGACGCAATTTATCAACGGATCCGCTTTGCAAGCGAGCGCCTTTTCGGCGAGAAGATCAATCCACACGCGTTCCGCAGCATCGCGGCAACCTTGCTCGCGGAGTCGTCACCCGAGGATGCCCTGCACGCACGCTCGCTACTCGGGCACCGGCGCGCGGAGACGACACAGACATATTACGTACAGGCCAA
>JAJCYA010000026.1 GCA_029263095.1 Acidimicrobiia bacterium
TTTGCGGTTCGCCTCGGCAGGGAGGACGACGATGCAACTCGCTGAGGTGACCGGGACGTTGGTGGCCACCGTCAAGTACGAGGGATTGGAAGGTGTGCGGTTTCTCGTAGTCCAGCCGCTCGATCGGGATCGTCGTCCCGACGGCGAGATGGTGATTGCGGCCGATGCTGTTGAGATGGCAGGACCCGGCGAACTGGTCTATGTCGTCGCCAGCCGCGAGGCAGCTCTTGCCATGCCTGAGCCGTTCGTGCCCGTGGACCACGCCATTGTCGGGATCGTCGACCAGGTGGCGCGGTGAAGCTCGGACGTGTTGCCGGAACGGTCGTATCGACGATCAGCCATCCGGCATACGACGCCCGCCCGCTCCTCATGTGCGATCTGCTCGACTCAGTGGGTGAGGACACCGGGGATTACCTCATTTGTATCGACACGGTCGACGCTGGATCGGGGGAGATCGTTCTCATCCTCGACGAAGGCAACGGCGCACGGCAGGTGCTTGGTGATCCGCAGGCACCGGTTCGCGCCGTCATCGTCGGGATCGTCGACCAGTGGCAGGTAGATGAGGAGACCATCGAGGCGGTCTGATTTCCAGTGGGAGCCGGGCGGATAGGTGGATCGCCCGGCGGGCTCCTGGGTAGGGTGTCGCTGCTGATCGCAATCCAAGGATTATCAAATGAAGAGGCTCGTAGCATTCCTCCTGTCTTTGACCCTCGTGGTGGCTGCTTGTGGTGATGACGCGGCGGCAGACCCTTCCGACCTCAACTCCTGTGAAGGTCTGGCCGGTGCCGGCCTGTCCATGCTGCAGGAGACGATCGATCTGATCGATGGTCTCGATGCTGCTGCTCTTGCCGAATTCGCCGATCCGGAGAGCGAGCCTTCGCCCGAATTTGCGGCGCTCGAGGAGCGCGGCAACGAGTTGACGGCCCGCGCTGATGAGATCGGTTGTTCTGACGAGGAGATGACGGCGCTCTTGGTAGCTCGAGTTGACGAGCTCTCCGCCGATTCGGTCTTCGGTCAGTTCATCCTCGAAAGTGTGCGCACCGGCGACGGCGACTTCTTCGGCGACTAGCACGGGTCGGGGTCGGTCCTCGGCGAGGGGTTGTTCCTCCGTCGCTTGACCCAGACACGGTACCGATGGAGTTGGGCTCCATCTGGCGAAGCAGTCCGGATCGGCAACTGTTTGGCTCCGCTGCCAGAGTCCGACTGGGAGCAAAGACCGGTAACGTTGCCGCGTGTCGAGATTCTCCGCTCTAGTCGTCGTCGTTCTGGCGCTTGCTGCCTGTGATTCGGCGACTCCGACATCGGAATCTGGTCCCACAACAACCTCAGCGTCGACATTGTCGACTACGACGACGATCATCAACGACAACTGTGAGTTGGTTGCCACCGACACCGTGGCCTTTCTCGATTCGCTGATTCGGGTCCTGGATGACACTCGACTGGAGGAGTTCAAGGACCGTGCGGCGTGGCCCGAGGACCTGAGCGATCTGGAGCGGGCGAGCAGGGATCTCGATATCCGCGCCGGGTTCCTGGCGTGCGATCCTGCCCTGATTCAGCAACGGGCTCTCGACGAGGCCAATCTGGATCCGAGAGGTCCGCTCAGTGAGGGACTGATAGACGAGCTGTTGACGCCTCCCACGACATCTACAACGACCACCACTAAGGCGGCTGACACCACTCAGATCGTGGACACCACTGAGGCTGGTGACACGACGACATCTACTCCGTGAGCCGGGAAGCGGCCGCTTCGTCGAGCATCCAGATGGGATTGTCGGCGGCTCGGCTCACTACGGCTGCGGGGTTGTTGGCGTCCCCCTGGAGGATCTCCTCTACGACCGCCGCTTTGGTCTCGCCTGCCACGAGGAACACCAACGGGTCTGCTCTGGCCAGCAGGTGCGGTGTGGCCGTCAGGCGCCACGTGTCCTTGTCGTCCACCCAGTTGGCGACGTAGTCCCGATTGCTCTCGGCTAGTGCAGCTGTGGCAGGGAACAGGGAAGCAGTGTGGCCGTCGTCGCCTATTCCGAGAAGCATTAGACCCGGTCCGTGTCCGCCGCCCACGTCATCCCACATCTTGTGGAGCGTCTGCTCGTAGGCGTCGGCTGCGACCGTCGGATCGTCGTTGTACTCCACCGGATGGAATTGGGCGCGTACGTGGGTTACGAGCGACTCGAGTGCCATCCCGCCGTTGGAGTCGGCGTGATCCATGGGGACGTGCCGCTCATCGGTGAGCCACGCATGAGTCCGTTCCCACGGCACGTCCTCGGAGCGTAGGAACTGATATGTGAGCCGGGGGGTCGAGCCACCGGCCAGCCCGATGGTTCGGTGCCCCTCGGCGCGTAGCCAAGCGCCGATCCGGATTGCGGCCGTTCGGGCGAGTTCGGTCGGATTCGCGTAAACCTCGATGCCCATCAGTGGGGATGGTAAAGGTTGGCGCCTATTGCCGCCTCCTGCGATGAGCAAGAGGTCGTCGGCTGTCGCCGTCTCCTGCAATTGGCAAGAGAGGTGGTATCGCTGGTCGCCGTGGTTCCGCCCTATTCCCGGGAGGCTTTCTGCTTCACCGGGAGGCCGGTGATGGCGGCGATGAGTGACGCTGTGCCTTCGGCGGCTGCGGCGGGACCCATCCTTCCGGTGAGGACTGATTGGAGCATGGCCTGAAGCTGCGTGGAGACGCGGGCGTACTCGGGCGTAGACGGCCTGATAGTGGCCTGCTTGAGCATGTCCGCGGTCGTCAGGAGCAAGGGATCGTCGCCCGCGACGAGGGGTAGCGCTGAGCGCCGAGGAGGGATCTGGGCGGTGGCGCGGGACATGGCCGCGAGGGCTTCGGGTGCTACAAGGTGTTCGACGAGTTGCACGGCGAGTGCTGGATAGGCGGCCTGCCTGAAGACAACGTAGACCATCCCACCGGCAAGGCTCGCCTGGGCGCCGTCGGGCCCGCCGGGGATGGGAATGAAGTCGAACCGCTCGGAGAGCTCTTGAGACGGGAGGCCGAGGGACGACGCCAAGACCCTGGCCTCGTAGCTTCCCCCCGCACTCATTGCCGCCTCACCCTCGGCGAGCATTCGGATTGGTGTGTCGCGGGACATTCGGACCACGTCACGAGGCATGAGATCCTCGACTACCAACATTCGAAGAAACCGGAGTGCGTCGACGGCCCGTCGCGAGTCGAGCGTTACGGCTTCGTCGTCGAGCACGGTGACGCTGTTCGATGCCAGCCAGGCGAGCAGGCAGTAGGTCGTTGTTTCTCCGCCCTGGGTGCCGCCCGGCATCACAAGTGAGTGGATGTCTGGGTGGCGTTCAGATATCGCTCTGGCGACGCTGGCAAGCTCGGCCCACGTTGTGGGCTTCTCCAGGTGAGCGGCCTCGAGTATGTCTCGTCGACACCACAGACCGGCAACGTCGGCCTCCGCCGCCGCGGCATAGGTGTGTCCTTGGTACGTGTTGGCTTCAGACAGGGGACCGAGCGCGTCGGACTGGAAGCTGCTCGTGAGCCACTCCTTATCGAGATCCTCCAGGGACCACAAGAATCCGGCATCTGCGAACTCGGGCACCCACACCGAGTCGAGCACCGCGACATCGGGGGCTTGGCCTTCGGCGACTGCGAGCTTGAGGGCACGTCGGAGCTCGCGGGGGGGAACCACAGCGAGAGTCAGATCGAAGTGGGGAGGTGCTCCCTCTCTGACGAGGCTCTCCCAGGGTCCCTCAGGAACCAGGACGCGCAATTCTGCCTGCAGGGGATTGCGGCGCGCCCAGTGTGGATTGACGAAGGTGCCGCGCGATCGATAGCGCACGATCACACCTTCATTGGCGAGTTCTGACAGGGCTCGACCTACGGGGGTCCGGCTGATTCCGTGCACCCGACAAAGCTCCGCCTCGGTGGGGAGTTGGTCGCCGGGGCCGTATTTCCCCGAGAGAATCTCTTCGAGGAGGTACAGCTTGAGTTGGTAGTAGACCGGGATCGGGCCGTCGCGATCGATGATTGTTCCGTTCCTGTCTCTCGGAGCCGGCATCTATGCTACCAAGACATGACATTCTGGCCGGTGTCAATTGACGAATACCGTGGTGAATCCCTATGGTGCACGCTCATTGCCATAGGTTTAAGACAAAGCTTCGACTTCTGGCACGATTGCTAAGGAATGCGAGGAGGAACATGGTCACTTCACTAAGACGAATGATGGCGTTGATAGCGGTGGTCGCCTTGGTTGCTGGTGCGTGCGGCGACGACGACGGTGGTGGCGACACGACCGAGGCCACGCAAGCAGCGCCGGCAACGACCGCCCCAGCCGCCCCAGCCGGACTCGCCGGCGACCTCGATGTCGTCATTACGTGGTCTGGATCGGAAGGCGAGGCGTTCGATGCGTCTCTGGAAGGATTCCGCACTGCGAATCCTGGTCTGAACGTCAACGTGATTCAGATCCCGTTTGGCGAGCTAAGCGCCCAGTTGACGCAGCAGTTTGCATCCGGATCGGGACCAGATGTGACAGTGGCGCTCCCGGGATTGATTCGACTATTCGCAGGTGAAGGCTTCCTGATGCCGCTCGACGGACTCTGGGATGAGTGGGTCGGAGCGGGTCAGTACACCGAATCCCTGCGCGGCATCGCCTCTGCGGATGGCACCGCATACGGGGTGTGGTTCAAGGCCAATGTCAATGCCCTGCAGTGGTACAGCCCACCCCAGTTCTCAGATCTCGGGTTGAGCGTGCCGACTACCTGGGCGGAGTACGAGGACGTCCTGGATGCGCTTCAGGCTGCGGGCGTGGAACCGTATGCCGTGGGTGCGGCCGATCAGTGGGCATCCACCCAGTGGTGGGATCCGTTCCTGGCGCGCGTGGGTGGCGCAGAAGCGCACAACGGTCTGGTTGATGGCTCGGTGAGCTGGGATGATCCCCGCGTCGTCGAATCGTTCCAAGCCCTTGGGGACTTCATCGCGGACTACTTCCCACCCGATGCCCTAGATCGCGGATTCATCGAGGCGTTGTGCGCGCGAACCGGTGGTGATGCGGCGCTGCAAAACCAAGGCGCCTTCGTCAATCTGATCACTACCGGCGAGTGTGACCCGGACCTGGTTCCGGGAGAGGACTACTCGTTCTTCCTGATGCCGAAGTTCGACGAATCGGCACCTCTCGTACAGTTCGTCAGTGGCGATCTGTTTGCAGTCTCGGCCGGCACCGATAACCCCGACGCAGCGTTGGCTCTGGCTCGCTATCTGGGGTCTGCTGAAGCCCAAGCGGTTTGGGCGGCTCGGGGCGGGTTCGTTGCTCCCAACGCCGACGTCCCGATCAGCGTCTATCCCGATGCAAACGATCAGGCTGCCGCGGAGCTCTGGCCGCGAGATCCCGGCGTTCTCGCGGTGTACGACCTGGACGACTTCATCGGAGGCGAGATCCAATCCGCTCTCCGTGAGGCACTTCAGGATTTCTTCAGAGATCAGGATGTCGACAAGATCGTCAACACGATGGTGGAGGTCGACAACCGGGTTCGCGGTTAGCTGGAACACTCTGGCCAGACACGAACGCGGGGTAGGCCAGCGTGCGAACTGTGAACGGTAGGAAGTGGCGGCGGCGTCCGAGCAGCGCCGCCGCCACTCTCCGACCCAGTCGGTTGCTGCTTCCGCTGGCTTTTGTGGGGCCCCTTCTGGTTGTGTTTGGCGCGTTCTACCTGTGGCCCGCGGTCAACACGATCTTGGGCAGCTTCTTTCGCTGGGGCCTGCTCCGACCCTGGAGCCTCTTTTCGCCGGCCGAGTGGGATTTCGTAGGGATCAGCAACTACATCGACACGCTGACTTCGCCACGGTTCTGGAATTCGGCGCTCAACACGGCTGTGTGGCTGGTCGTGTTCCCACTCGCGGTGACGGTCGGGGCGCTCTTCATCGCAGTGATGATCTGGCAGGCGCCAACCGGACAGCGTGCCTTTCGAACCATCTTCATGCTCCCGATGACGATCTCGCTCGTCGCTGCAGGAGTGATCTGGACCTTCATCTACGACCCCGACTTCGGCGTCCTGAGTGATCTGGTGAGAAACCTCGGGATTGACTTCGCCATCGACTGGGGTCCGCTCGAGTTCAAGACTGCGGAGTGGTTGTCGAACCCGGGCACTGTCGATCTCGGGTTTGCCCAAATCCCCTTGATAAACATTTCGCTGATCGTGGCCGGGTTCTGGGCATTCACCGGATTCGGCGTGATCACGTTGACCGCTGGTTTGACCGCGGTGCCCGAGGAGCTTGTCGATGCCGCCCGCGTAGATGGCGCTCGTAACTCACAGGTGATTCGCCATGTGCTGGTGCCGGCCCTGCGGCGCCCGCTCACGATTGTGGCCACCGTCAGCGTCATCTTTGCGCTCCGCACGTTTGACGTTGTCTGGGTGATCACGCAGGGCGGTCCGGTCCAAGACAGCGAGGTTCTCGCCGTGACTGTGTGGAAGCAGGCGTTTGTCTTCCTCGACTCGCCCCAGGCCGGTACGGCGACTGCGCTGGCGGTAATCATGTCGGCAGCGCTCGTTGTTGTCGCCTTTCCCTACCTCAAGGGTCTGCTACGTCGGGAGGATGCGTGATGCGCCAGCGGCGATGGGGAATCGTGGCTCTCTACACCGGTTTGACTGCGTTGTCCGTCGTATGGCTGGTGCCGGTGGCAACAGCCGCGATGATCTCGATCCGACCTCTCGATGAGATCCGGGATGGGCCATGGAATCTGAGCGGCGCCACCTTCACTCTCGACAATTACGTAAGGGCCTGGCAACAGGGTGTGTCCGGGTTTGCTCTGAACAGTTTCATCATCACCCTGGGGAGTGTCGCCCTCACGGTCGTCGTCGGGGCCCTGGCCGCCTACGCCTTCGTCCACCTCAAGTTCCGTTTTCAGGGTGTCGCCTTCTTCTTGCTGATGACCACGATGATCGTTCCCATACAGCTCATCATCATTCCCCTGCTGCCGTGGTTCCGAACCCTCGGCCTCGACAACGGCAATTGGCAGTTCGTAGGCGTCGTGTTGGTCCACACCGGTTTCGGAGCGGGGTGGGCAGTATTCATGATGGGGTCGTTCTTCGCCGCCGTGCCGCGAGAGATACTCGAATCGGGCCGCATCGACGGAGCTGGCGAGTGGGCTCAATTCAGGCACCTTGTTCTTCCGTTGGCGCTGCCGGGAATCATCTCCTTTGCCATCATCGATTTCGTCTTCGTGTGGAACGATCTGCTGGTTGCTTTGACGCTGCTTGATCGGAGCACGCAGCCGCTCCAGGTTGGCCTGGCGAATCTCCAGTCGCCACATCTCTCGCAACAGGATCTGGTGTCGGCGGGAGCGATCATGGCGATCCTGCCGCCGGTGTTGCTTTTCGCGTCTCTGAATCGGTACTACGTGCGGGGCCTGTTTGCCGGAGGAGTCAAGGGATGATCATCGAGGCAGTCGCGCTTCAACTCGTCTCCGAAATCGGGCAGGTCGACGACAATCTGCGGCAACTCGAGCAGGTTGTTTCCTCGCTCGATGCGGGGGTGGATCTCGTTGTGGTACCCGAGCTGTACAACACTGGGTACGACCTTGATGTGCTCGATCTCATGGGCAACGAACTGGCCGAACCCCGCACCGGACCCACAGTCACGATGACTGCCGACCTCGCTCACGACCTCGGAGCAACGTTTGTCGTCGGTTTTCTCGAGGTCGGGGAGGACGGTGCTGTATATGACAGTGCCGCGATCGTCTCACCCGGCGCGGATCCAATCGTGTATCGAAAGACGCACCTATATCCCCCGGAGGTGGCCAGGTTCCGCGCCGGCGACGAGCTCACAACCGCCGTCACACCCGGGGGGCCGCTCGGTGTGATGATCTGTTTCGAGCACGCATTTCCCGAGATTGCCACGTCGCTGGCCCTGGCCGGTGCGCAGATTCTCGCTATTCCCTCAGCGGTACCTGCCGGCTATGAGCATGTGTTGACCCTCAGAACGAGAGCGCGCGCCCAAGACAATCAGGTATTCGTCGTGGCCGCGAATCAGTCCGGCAATGGATTCTCGGGGCGATCGTTGATCGCGGGACCTCGCGGCGAGGTGCTGGCCACCGCCGACACCGGTCCAACGGTGCTGCGCGCCACACTCGATTTGGATGCCATTGGCGCGGAGAGGTCTCGTGAACCTTCGCTTCGGACCCGCAGACCCGATCTCTATGCATGAGATGTGTGGGCCTATTCGCGGATGGCCGTGTGTTGCTGTGACGCGACAGGAAAGGAAGGGCGTCGACACGTATGTCTGATGGAGGACAGATGCGGGTGGGGTTGGTTGGTTGCGGGAATATTGGTGTCAAGGGCCATATCCCGGCTTATGCCCGAATTCCGAATGCCTCGCTGGTTGCGGTGTGCGATGCAGACGCAGAACGGGTCAACTCCGCTGCTCTACTCACTGGAGCGGTCGCCTACTCCGATCTTGGTGACCTCCTCGAAGGCGAGGAGGTCGATGCCGTCGATATCTGCACGCCCCCTCGAACTCATGCTGAGCTTTCGATCCAGGCGATGGATGCGGGTAGGCACGTTCTGTGTGAGAAGCCGATCGCTCATTCGCTTGAGGATGCTGATGCGATGATCGCATCAGCTGCGGAGAACGGTGTTCGGCTGATGGTTGGCCAGGTTCGGCGGTTTGACGATCGCTACGCGGCCGTCAAGGAGCAGATCGAGGCCGGTCGAGTGGGTCGGCCGGTGTTCATCCGTAGGGCTGAGCGGCAGTTTCTACCGTTTCCGCCTGATGCTTGGCAGTGGGATCCGGCTGCGGGTGGTGGAGTGATTCTCGATATTGGTGTTCATGTCCTTGACTTGCTTCGGTGGCTGTTCGGCGATGAACCGGTTGAGATCCGGGCGGTGGCTCAGGCGGTGCGTGACTCGGCGCGGGAGGCTGGTTCGTTTGATCACGCCATGATCACCTGCAGATTCGATGGCGGTGGCATCGGGTTGGCCGAGGCGAGCTGGGCTCATCCTGAGGGATTCGGCTCGGGGTTGTATGCCAGTCTGGATGTGGTCGGGTCTGAGGGGAAGCTCGGGTACAGCGATCAGGATTCCAATCCGATGTTGGTGTTCGATGAGGAGGCCGGAGCAGAGCTTCCAAGGTACTTCGGGTTGATGTCGTCGACCGAGTATGCCTTCGAGGCTCAGATCGCACACTTTTTGGATCGCATTCGCGATGACCGGGCCTTTCTGGTCGATGCCGGTGATGCTCGGGCTGCCCTGGCAATGGCGTTGGCCGCCCAAGAGTCGGCGGTGACCGGCGACGTAGTGGCGTTCCCAACGGCTGCCGACGGCTCCGGCGACGGAACTCACGGTGCTGCGGTGTCGCGTCGCCCGAGGAATGTCGGCGTATGAGCAGCATCGTCAACATTGGGGTTCTTGGATACGCCCATCTGCATGCCCCCCGTTACGTTGCCAGCATCGCGGCTCACCATCAGGCCCGTCTGGTCGGGATCGCCGATGGGGGTGTCAACTCAGAGGCGGCACGGGCTCTTGCTAGCGAACATGGTGCCCCTTTCTTCGACACCTTCGATGAACTACTCGATCAAGACGGTCTTGACGCGGTGTATCTCGGCAACGAACCGGCATATCACCGCGACGCGGTAGATCAGGCGGCTGGTCGGGGTGTTCATGTTCTGTGCGACAAGCCCATCGCTACCACCCTCGCCGATGCCGACGCGATCGCGGAGATCGCCGGTGCCGCCGGGATCACACTGATGGCCTCGTTCTTCCCACGTTTCCAGTTGCCTCTGGTCCAGGTCAAGGAGGCGCTCGATAGCGGCGAGGCTGGGGACCTGGTGGCCATCTACGCGGTCAAGTATGGGCGGCTGCCCACCAAAGCGGCCGGCCCGCAATCTGCGGACTGGTTCTTGGATCCGGCCCTTACCGGCGGTGGCGGGTTCCTCGACATCGGCATCCACGCGATCGACGCGCTGCGGTGGCTGGCGGGTTCGGAGGCACGCCGGGTGCATGCCCACGTCGGGACGATGATCCACGACGAACTCGACGTCGAGGATTTCGGGCTGGCGACATTCGAGTTTGACAACGGGGTCGTGGGCGCCTTGAGCGCCGGATGGGCCAACCCCGACGGCTACCCCACTTGGCTCGATGTCAAGTTCGAGATCCTGACCACCAAGAAGGTCTATCTGATCGACAAACCCCACCACGACCTGGCGCTATACACCGGCGAAGGCCACGAACGTCAGGCATGGCTGCGACGCGACATAGACGATCAGCTGACCGCCTTCATCGAAGCCGTCACCCAAGGCAGCGAACCTCCAATCACCGCAGAAGACGGTCGCGCCGCTCTCGCTATGGCCCTCGCCGCGTACGAATCATCTCGCGCTGGCCAGCCGATCGCGATACCGGCTGTCATGGATGCGGACTGAGCCCGTGCCGCCGGACTTGTCCCCTTCTGCCTCCGACAACGCCGTCGACGGTCGGTCTGTGATTGAGGTGGAGTGGGACGAGTGATGTCTGAGACAAGCTCCTCCCTTCTCGAGCATCTCGCATTCCTGTACGGAGAGGAAAGGGCCCAGCCAATCCTGGAGGATTTGGACGCTCTCGTCGTCTCTCGCGGTGAGCTCGCGTCATCGCCGCATCGGTTTACCGAGAAGGACGTTGCGCTGATCACCTATGGAGACATGGTTCGACGAGCAGGAGAACGCCCGCTCGCGACGCTGGGCGATTTCATGACCCAACATGTTGCGGACATCATCAGCACGGTTCACATTCTCCCGTTCTTCCCATTCTCGTCAGATGATGGCTTTGCCGTCATCGACTACCGCGGCGTAGATCCCAACCTCGGAGACTGGGATGACGTGAGGCGAATCGGCCGCACATTCCGGTTGATGTTCGACGGCGTGATCAATCACATATCAGCGGAGAGTGATTGGTTTCAGGGGTTTCTCCGTGACGATTCACGCTACCGGGAGTATTTCACAGTCGTCGGACCGGACGCCGATACGGAATCGGTGTTTCGTCCAAGGGCGCAGCCGTTGCTGACGGAAGTACCCACCGTGACCGGCCCGCGGCACGTGTGGACGACGTTTGGTCCCGACCAGGTCGATCTCAACTACGAGAACCCCGATGTGTTGCTGGCTGTCATCGACACTTTGCTCTTCTATGTGGCGCAGGGGGCCAGCATCATCCGCTTGGACGCTATCGCCTTCATCTGGAAGGAGCTCGGCACCCCCTGCGTTCATCTCCCCGAAACGCACCAGATCATTCAGCTGCTCCGAAAAGTGCTCGATGCCGTCGCACCCAATGTCTCGATCGTCACCGAGACCAACGTCCCGCACGCCGAGAATATCTCCTACTTCGGGGACGGAACCAACGAATCACACATGGTCTATAACTTCGCCCTACCCCCGCTGACGCTCCACGCCTTCCAGACCGGCGACGCCCGAGCGCTGTCTCGCTGGGCGAGCAAGCTCGAGGCACCGACCGGAACGACGACGTTCTTCAACTTCCTGGCATCTCATGACGGTGTCGGCGTCGGCGGCGCACGAGGTCTGTTGACCGAGACCGAGATTCTCCAAATGGCCCAACGCGTGGAAGACCTCGGTGGGAGCGTCTCATACAAGACCAACGTCGACGACACCAGCAGCGTCTATGAGCTGAACATCAACTTCCTGGATGCACTGGAGGATCCGGCTGTTCCCGACATGGGCGCGGCGTCCGTTGCACGTCGGTTTCTCACTTCACAGGCGATCATGCTCGCCCTTCGTGGCGTTCCCGGCGTCTACTTCCACAGCCTCTTCGGCTCCCGGGGCTGGTCTGAGGGAGCGAACCAAAGCGGGATGCCACGGACGGTCAACAGAGAGAAGATCACCCGAGACACGATTGAGGAGGAGCTGAGCGACAAGGGTTCGCTCCGCCATCATGTGTTCAAGGGATTCCGGCAGTTGCTGAAGCTGCGTGCCTCCCACCCGGCGTTTAGTCCCGAGGCGGATCAGTATGTGATTCCGTCCCACGATTCGGTGTTTGCATTGCTCCGCGTCACCCGAAAAAGTGACGACTTCGTCTTGTGCCTCCACAACGTTTCATCCAGGTCCTTTGATGTGCCACTCGACGTCCGCGGTACACCCCTGGTAGAGCCCCTTGAGCTCACGAATCTCGTGACTGGCGAGCAGGTCCGTGCTACGGGCGGAATGCTCGGACAAGCGATCGAGCCCTACGGAACTCTTTGGTTTGTGGGGCGGCCAAGCATGGATTGAAGTCCGCAGACGTCGTCAGCTGTCGCCGTCTCCCGCGATTGGCAAGAGAGTGGTTTTGCCAGTTGCCGGTCGCTGATTGCTGATTGCTGATTGCTGATTGCCGGTCGCTGGTTACCGTTCTCACCATGACCCGTCGTCTTCGCATCGAGTGGTCGCCCGGATCCAAGGTCACCGGGCTTCTGACGGGTCCGGGGGAGGGGCCGATCGGCATCCTGCTCGCGCACGGTGCCGGTGCCGGGCAGCTCCACCCCTTCATGGCGGGGCTGCGACGTCGCCTCGGTGGTGCCGGTGTCGCGACTATGACCTTTGACTATCCCTACGTTGAGGCAGGAAGGCGCGCCCCCGATCGGCTGGGTCGTCTCCTCGAGTGCCATGCAGCAGCCTTCGAGAGGCTGGCGGAGAGGGTGGATGCAGTGGTAGTAGTCGGGAAGTCGATGGGGGGCCGTGTCGGCGGTCATCTCGTCGCCGAGGCCGACTTGGACGCGACCGCGATGGTGTTCTTGGGATACCCCCTGGTTGCCCTCGGAAAGACCGAGCCCCGGGATGTGACTCATCTCTCGGCATGTCATATCCCGATGCTGTTCATCCAAGGTGAACGTGATCGTCTCGGGCCACCCGAGCTGGTTCGCCAGATCGTGCTCGACGCTCCGGAGGCGACACTCGAGGTTGTGCCCGACGCCGACCACGGGTTTGCAATGCCCAAACGAACCGGGTTGGGCCGGGACGACGTTCTCGATCTGCTGGCTGCCAAGACGATGCGTTTCGTTGAGGAGCTGCATTGACTCGGGTTGGGCTCGGTGTTTCTGATCACTCTCCCCTTTGGGCGGAGCCCATTACCTGGCTGGCGCCGCAACCAGCAACGAGCTCTCGCGTCCGATCGGCAGAGCATCGATCCCCATTGGTTTTGTTGTTCTGGCCTTTTAGGAGCATGGCGATCGGTGGTGCTGTGTCCCCCCCCCCACCAGCTCGCTCCGCGCGCTGACACCTCCACCAAGGGGGGAGTAGTCCAGAAGGAGCCAATACCCGTCGGCCCTTTCGCGCACCCCTTCCCCCCAAAGGGTGCCGCTGGGCGGTCGGGCGGTGCTACACCTTGGGCGGTCGAACGTACTTCGCCTTCGTGACTCGGCCGTCATCGAGTTTGAGCCGCCAGATCCCGGCCTTTTCTATCTCGGTCTTGGGGTTGATCGGCGCGCCGTGGGCGGCGAGATGACCGACGAGGTTGGCGAGCACGTCACCGTGCGAGCAGATCACCGTTCCCTTTTTGGCCGTTCGCAGCAACGCGGCGGCCGCTTCGGGCGGCGAACCTTCGGCGAGTTCGGGGAGATCGACATAGCCGAGTCCGAGTCTGTGGGCCAGGGGTGCCATCGTCTGCACGCAGCGCAGGAAGGGGCTGGTAAAGATCTGCCGGGCACCGTTCTTGGCGAGGTACTTGGAGAGGGACTTCGCCTGGAGGACACCCTTGTGGCTGATGGGTCTCTTGTGATCCGGTCCCGACCAATTGGAACGGTTTCCCGCATGGGCATGGCGGACGATGTAGATCATGCAGGTTTCATTGTGGATCGAAGCAGGGCTCGATCACGCTCGTGTGAGAGCACGTCGAGCGCTTTGCGCCTGCTCGTCCATTTGATCTCATCGACTTCGCGGTTGGGCGTGAACTCTCCGCCGAGGGAATCCATCGCCCAGTATCGGACGATCTTGCGGGTGCCGTTGGGATCCACGTATTCGACAGTGCCGAGTTCATCTCCGAGCCTGGCCTCGACGCCGGTCTCTTCGAGTACTTCGCGCAGAGCGGCCGCGTCCTCGGTCTCGCCGGGATCGACCTTGCCCTTGGGGAACGACCAGTCGTCGTATTCGGGGCGGTGTATGAGTAGCACCCGGATGCGGCCCTTGTCCGTTACTCGGGCAACGATTCCACCGGCGGCGAGCACGACATCGGGTGTTTGCAGGGCCAGTTCGGGATCGGGATGGGCCCCCTGAGCCCTCGTGAGGGCCAACGATTGGAACCTGAGGTGCGAGTTGAGGCCTGCCTCGGTTGGGATCTTGACCCATTGGTCGTCGTGGAGTTCCCATGCGAGGCGGTCGTCGGCAGAAACGACTGCCAGGATCTCCTCGATCCGAGTCATCAGGCGTTGATCCTCGATTGGGACCAGTGCTTCCAACCGACCGTTCAGATTGCGCTGCATCATGTCGGCAGAACCAATAAAGCACTCGGCGTCATCTCCGTCACCGAACTTGAAGATGCGTGAATGTTCGAGATACCGGCCGATCACCGATCGGACCGTGATGTTCTCCGAGAGTCCGGGGACGCCGGGCCTGATGCAGCAGATGCCCCGGATGGTCAGATCGATCTTCGTCCCTGCAGCCGATGCCGTATAGAGCTCGTCGATGATCTCGGGATCGACGAGGTGGTTGATCTTGAAGGTGATTCGACCCTCTGAGCCGCGAGCGGCCTGGTCCTGGATTCGAGCGATGATTCCGTCGCGCATGCCCGTGGGTGCCACCAGAAGGCGGCGGAACTCGGCCTGTCGGGCGTAGCCCGTGAGGACATTGAAGAGTTCGGACAGGTCGGCGCCTATCTCTTCGCGTGCCGTCAGCACGCCGAGGTCTTCATAGAGGCGAGCCGTCTTGGGGTTGTAGTTGCCGGTTCCTATGTGGCTGTACCGTCGCAGCCCGTCGTCTTCACGTCGCACGACCAGGGCAATCTTGGCGTGCGTCTTCAGTCCGACCACGCCGTAGACCACGTGAACGCCGGCTTCCTCCAGGATGTGGGCCCAAGTGATATTGGTTTCCTCATCGAAACGAGCCTTGAGCTCGACGAGGACGACCACCTGCTTGCCGGAGCGAGCCGCCGACACCAGAGAATTGACGATCGCCTCCTCGCCGCCAGTGGCGGGGTCGGCCGGGTCCGCCGTCCGGTAGAGAGTCTGTTTGATCGCCAACACTTTTGGATCGCGGGCCGCAGCGGCGATGAAAGCTCCGACGCCCGTCCTGAAGGAGTCGTAAGGAAGGTGGATGAGGACGTCTGACTCCGCGATGCGGTCGAATAGCGACTCATCACCTTCGATCTCCGCAAGCTCGGGCTGGGTGGTCGGGGCCCAGGTCGGGTCCTTCAGCTCTGGGCGGTCGAGACCGTAGATCGTCCACAGACCTTCGAGGTTGAGCAACCCGTGCTGGCGATACACCTCGCGCTCGTCGGTGATGCCCATCTCGGTGATGAGCAATTGGACGACCTGTTCGGGCATCGAGTTCTCGACCTCGAGGCGAATGAGGCGCGAGAAGCGGTGCCTTGATTGGAGGAGAGCTTCCATCGCTTCGAGCAGATCCTCCGCCTCGTCCTCCTCGACTGCCTGGTCGGCGCTGCGACTCACCCGGAACACGTGATGCCCCGTCACCTCCAGCCCCGGGAACAGATCGTCGAGGTGGGCACCGATCACCTGTTCCACCGGGACGAGCCGGCCCTCGCTCGAGGAAAGGAATCGTGGCAGCAGTGGAGGAATCTTGATCCTTGCGAACTGGTCCACTTCTGATCTCGGATCGCGCACGGTGACGGCGAGATTCATCGAGAGATTCGAGATATATGGAAACGGGTGGGCAGGATCAACTGCCAGCGGGGTGAGCACCGGATAGATCTCGTCGGAGAACTGTGCTGAGAGGTGTTTGCGCTCCTCAGTCCCGAGCTCCTCCCACTCGACAACATGGATGTCGTGCTCGCGCAAACTCGGGAGGAGTTCAACCTCGACAACCCTGTTCATGCGAGCATCGATATGCCTGACTCTGTCGTGAATGGCGTCGAGCTGTTCGTCCGGGAGCATCCCGTCAGGCGAGTGCTTCATCACACCGGTTGCGACCTGCTCGCGGAGGCCCGCCACCCGGACCTGGAAGAACTCGTCGAGGTTGTGACCAACGATGGCCACGAACTTGACGCGCTCCAGGATCGGCAGGTTCGGGTCCTCTGAGAGCGCCAACACGCGTTCTTGGAAGTCGAGGACCGAGAGCTCTCGATTGTGATAGGTGGGTGTCATGGAGAACCGGTCGGGGTGCGCAATCGTACCGTGCTGCGTTACAGGAGCCCGGGCCGGTCGGGGCGCGGCTCCGTCGACGAAGTCCCGGAAGTGGCCTATCGAGTTTGTATGTCGCGTATCCGCGGGCGGGCCGAACCGCCTCCTAGGACTCGCCTGCGAACTGCCGCTCGAGATCCTCTACCTTCTGCAAGCGACGAACATGCCGCTCCTCGCCGGTGAACTCGGCACCCAGGAAACTCAACACGATTTCGTCGGCGAGCAGCACGCCAACCACACGCGATCCAAGCGCCAGCATGTTGGCATCGTCGTGCTCGACGGACTGGTGAGCGGTGTAGGTGTCGTGGGCCAGGGCGCACCGGACGCCACGGACCTTGTTGGCTGCGACGGAGGCGCCCGCCCCTGAGCCACACACGACGATTCCTCGTTCGGCCTGTCCTGAAACAACCGCTCTTGCGACCGCAGCGGCGTAGTCGGGGTAGTCGACGGGATCGTCGGAGTGCGTTCCGAGATCGGTGACAGCGTGACCTGCATCTGCCACGACGCGAGTCAGCCTGTCCTTGAGTTCGAACCCAGCGTGATCTGCCGCGATGGCCACTCGCATGAGGCGAGGCTACTGCTCTTGGCGCGTTGGCTGCTGAGGTTGGTGGTGTCGCGGTGAATGCTGTGACGCCGGGCTACCTCTCGATGCGTCGCGGCGTTGCCGATCCGGGCAATGGAGCAACACCCCCCAGACTTCGTAGAATCGAGACCATGCAGCAGTTCGTAGTGGCAGGAGGAGCGCGCCTCGAGGGGTCGGTATCGGTCCTTGGAGCGAAGAATGCGGTCCTCAAGCACTTGGTTGCCACTCTCTTGGCCCCAGGCAAGCATCAGATCACCAACGTGCCGGGAATACTCGATGTCGAGATCATGAGCCAGGTGCTTGCCCACATCGGCGCCCGGTGTGACTTCGACGGCTCGAGCGTGACGATTGATGTACCGCATGATCTTGTGCCCGAGGCGCCAATCCACCTGGTTCGGCGGATGAGGGCGTCGATCCTCGTTCTCGGTGCGCTTCTGGCGCGGTCGGGAGAAGCGAGGGTGGCACTGCCGGGCGGTGACGACTTCGGTTCGCGCCCAATCGATATTCACGTCGAGGGGCTTGAGGCGATGGGTGTCGAATTCGAGTTGACTCACGGGGTACTCCACGCTTCTGCACCGGACGGCCTCGTAGGCGCCGAGGTCATGTTCGAATTCCCATCCGTTGGAGCCACCGAGAACCTGCTGCTTGCGGGGGTGATGGCGAAAGGAACCACTCGCATCGGCAACGCCGCCCGTGAGCCGGAGATCGAGGATCTCGCCCTCCTGCTTTCCAGCATGGGAGCCTCGATCAAGGGCGCAGGGACTTCGACGATCGAGATCGAAGGCGTCTCAGACTTATCACCGGTTTCTCATCGGGCGGTTCCAGATCGTCTTGCCGCGGGCACCTATCTGGTGGGCGCTGCGATCACGGGAGGCGAGGTGACCGTCCACGACTGCGTACCCGACCACCTGAGGATGGAGCTGCGCAAGCTGGCGAGCGCAGGATGCGAGTGGGAAGCCGGCGACGATTGGGTCACCGTCCGCGGTCCGGAGAGACCATCACCGGTGGACTTCGCCACGTTGCCCTACCCGGGATTCCACACCGATATGCATCCACCGATGGTCGCTTTGTTGTCTCGGGCCTCGGGGACATCGGTCATAACCGAGAACATCTACGCGGCGCGGTTTCGCTATGTCGGCGAGTTGAACCGGATGGGTGCCGACGTCCAGATCGAAGGACAACACGTCATCATCCGAGGGGTTGATCAATTGAGCGGCTGTCCGGTCGATGCGTGCGACATCCGCGCCGGAGCCGCTCTCGTGCTTGCAGCCATGGCCGCAGATGGTTACACCACCGTTATCAATGCCGAACACATCGATCGCGGATACGACGGCTTTGTCGAGAAGCTGACGGGTCTCGGCGGAGAGATCCGCCGTGAGGCTATCGACGCCTGAGAGTCAAGGGCACCGTGAGAGGGCTCCGGGCCGCCGGCGGAAGCCCTGGGACTTCGGCTAGGCAGGCATCCCCTCATATGATGGGAGGACACGAGTTCCCCCGTCGCGAACGAGGAGCCATGACCGACGACACCATGACCACGGAGCCGAGCGGCGACGTCACTATCGACCTCGCTTCTCTCAACGAGACGCTGGAGTACATCCGCCCCGCGCTTCAGGCTGATGGTGGCGATCTGGTGTTGCTCGGTGTCGATTCTGGGGTCGTGAATCTCCAGCTGGTCGGTGCCTGTGGCGGCTGTCCGATGTCGACCATGACGCTCACAGCGGGGATCGAGCGAATCCTCAAGGACCGGGTCCCCGGTGTTGAGGCCGTCAACGCGGTCTAGGCCCCTACGGCCTCATCGCTACGACTAAGTCGCCCACATTCGTTCCGGTCGGGCCGGTGACGATCACGTCCCCCACCGCTTCAAGGAACGTGGCGCTGTCGTGATTCGCCAGGTGGGCGGCCACATCGAGTCCTAGGGCCTCACCTCGCTCGGCTGTGGTTCCATCGACGATGGCTCCGGCATTGTCTGTGGGGCCGTCGATGCCGTCTGTTCCGATCGATCCGAGCAGGGCGCTCGTTCCCTCGAGTTCGGGGGCGGCGGCAAGTGCCAACTCCTGGTTGCGGCCACCCCGGCCCGTTCCCCTCACTCGCACGGTGGTTTCACCGAAGCCGACCAGAGCGGTGTGACCGGCCAACTCTCCAGCGGATCTGCCGAGTCGGCGCCCGACTCGAGATGCCTCGCCCGTGATCGGAGCTGTGAGCATCTCCGGCCGCAGGCCTGCCTCGCGGCATGCGGTTGCGGCCGCCCGAGAAGCTGTAGCGCCATCGGCCAGCACTTCGAAGACGTCGCAGCCGGTGGTGGGGCCACTCCCTATTGTTTCGGGCCCAGCATCGACGACATCGGAGATTGCGAGGGTCATTACTCGGGCGGGACGCGCCGCGGAGGTCAGCCCACCGCGCTTGAGGACGGAGAGGGCCGACCGCCTTTCGTTGACCTCTGCAATCGGACGTCCCGAGGTTAGAAGCGACGACGTGACATCACTGACTTGCTGTTGCGAGACTCCCGGTACCGGGACCTCGGCCATTGCCGAGGCGCCACCGGAGAGCAGCACAAGGACGAGATCGTCCGGACCTGCGGCGCTGGCGGCATCCATGAGGTGGCGACCGGCTTCGAACGATTCCGCCCCCGGGATCGGATGGTTTCCCACGAAGACGTCGAATCCTGGAAGGTCGAGCTCGACTGGACAGACGACGATGCCTTGGGTGGGGATGCCCAGCTCTCGGACTGCGCCGCGGGCCATTCCTGCCGCGGCCTTGCCGATTGCCAGCACCATGATTTCGTTGTGCTCGGGGATGGGGGATCCCAGCCGGAGGTGATCCACCACGAGTCTCTCCGGATCCACGGCCGCTACTCCTGCGCGCAGGATCTGTTCTAGGAGTTCCCGTGACCTGATCACCGCCGCACGCTACCGCGTGTCCACCTCGGTATCCTCGCCCGGTGGTCGTTTCCCACAATCCGTCGGAACTCGTGACCGCGGTCGCTTCTGGAGATCGCAGAGCATTGGCCCGCCTCATCACCCTCGTCGAAGAGAGTGGCGCCGGCGCCAATGAAGCTCTGAGACTGGCCTTCGAGGCCGCCCAACCCGCTCATCGGATCGGGATCACCGGCGCGCCGGGGGCCGGCAAGAGCACGCTCACCGATCGCCTCATCTCCATGGCCCGGGAGCAAGGCGAGTCGATAGCCGTGCTGGCCGTCGATCCCACCAGTCCCTTTAGCGGTGGGGCCGTGCTCGGAGATCGGGTGCGGATGCAGGACCATATTCTCGATTCCGGCGTCTACATCAGATCGATGGCGAGCCGAGGACACCTTGGCGGACTGTCGGTGGCTGCTCCCAAGGCTCTCGTCGCGATGGAGGCGGGCGGCTTCGACCGCATTCTCATCGAGACGGTGGGTGTCGGTCAGGATGAGGTCGAAGTGACGAGCGCAGCAGACACGGTGCTGGTTGTGCTGACGCCGGGTTGGGGTGACGGTGTGCAGGCGGCCAAGGCGGGGATTCTCGAGATCGGCGACTTGTTCATCGTCAACAAGGCTGATCGTCCGGGAGTGAGGGACACGGTTGCCGATCTGCGATCGATGCTGGCGTTGGGTGGTGAGCCCGCTTGGGAGCCGCCGATCATCGAGACCACTGCTTACTCCGGCTCGGGCGTCGAGGAGGTGTGGGAGGCCGTTGAGCGGCACGGTGCCCACCTCGGCGAAGCGGGCCTCGAAGCGCGTCGTCGTTCGAGGAGACGCGCTGAATTGACCACGGCACTGACGGTTCGAATCAACGATCGCGTGATGGGGTCACTCGCCGCAGGAGCGGGTGCCGAGCTGGCGGCGGCGGTCGAACAGGGTGCTATCGATCCGTGGACTGCGGCCGATCAGATGGAGGGCATCTAGGGGCGATCGAGTCTGACGGACGCGGCCGCTCCGGAACGTCTCACCGACAGTCCGGTCACAACCGACGACAATGGTGGTGAGCCGATGTCAGGAGAGCACTTGACCGACACCGTCAGATTCACCACCGAAGGGACGGTGGGAGTCATCACCCTCGACCGGCCTCCCGTCAATGCGATCTCGTCTGATTTGGTGGCCGACCTCGACTCGGCTCTCGACGGGGCCGAGGATCCCGGCGTTCGAGCCGTGGTGGTGACCGGCGATCCTCACTTCGCGGCCGGTGCCGACATCAAGGCATTCAAGGCGGCCCTCGATGCCGGAGATGACCCGGCGGCGGTTGCCGTGGATCTCTCCCGGGTTCTCAACAGGCTGGAGGCATTGGCCAAACCGGTGATCGCCGCGGTACGCGGCTTTGCGA
This sequence comes from Acidimicrobiia bacterium, assembly GCA_029263095.1. Classification (GTDB taxonomy): domain Bacteria; phylum Actinomycetota; class Acidimicrobiia; order Spongiisociales; family UBA11373; genus JACZWZ01. The sequence continues at coordinate 21,125 of JAJCYA010000026.1, forward strand.
TGGGTGGGGGGATGGAGTTGGCTCTCGCTTGCGACTTCCGGTTCCTGTCCGATGACGCTCGATGTGGCCAGCCCGAGATAGTGCTGGGGATCTTCCCAGGGGCGGGGGGTACGCAACGCCTGCCTCGGCTCATCGGCCTCGGTGCGGCGCGGCACCTCATATACACCGGGAGAACAGTCGACGCCGACGAAGCCCAAAGGCTCGGAATCGCCGACGAGGTGCATCCATCAATTGAGGTGCTGCAGGCGGCGATGGAGGCGGCGGCACGGTATGCCGCGGGTCCGACGAGCGCGCTCGGGCTGGCCAAGCACGCCATCAACGACGGAGTGGGACGCCCGCTGGACGAGGGACTCGAGATCGAAGCAGTCGGGTTCCGTCAGGTGTTCGGCACTGCCGACGCTGCTGAGGGAGTCGTCGCCTTTTTGGAGAAGCGCGACCCGAGCTTTAGCGGGAGCTGAGCTGCACGAGCAGACGTGATGGTTACCAAACGCGCCAAGTTGTGGCTGACCAGGGGGGTGACCATCGGGGCGCTTCTGGTGGTGGTCATCTTCGTTGTTGCCACCTGGTTCCAGGCAGGGACGGTCGAAGAGGACTGGCTGTCGGTGTCGCACGAGACGCGGTCCGGTTCGGCTGTGGTCGTTTCGGTCGATGCCGCTGGTGTCGTTCTGGGCGGTGGAGGAGCCGACCTCCCCGGTGTGTGGGGGCTGGTATTCGATGGCGGCCGGGCGGTCGTTGGCGAGGTCGAGTCGGTCTCCGGAGGGAATGCCTCCCGCGGACTGCTGGAGGTATCGGGCGCGCTTACGCCGGGGACGGAGGTCGTCCTCGATGTTGCTGTGTGGGATGCGCAGGCGATGGACCGATTCGGGCTTGCCGAAGACGTCATTGAGGGACCAGATGGTCCGCTTCCCGTATGGACCGCCGACGGAACCGACGACACGTGGGTCGTGTTCGTCCACGGCAATGGGGCCGGATCAACTGAGGCTCTCCGTCTAGTCCAGGCTGTCTCGGCCGCGGGATACCCCGTCGTGGTGGCCGCCTATCGCAATGACGACGCGGCCCCCAGCTCGCCCGACGGGCGCCATGGCTTCGGCTACGACGAATGGCGGGATGTCGAGGCCGTGTTCGAGTTCGCACTTGGCCGGGGTGCTCTCGACTTCGTGCTCGTCGGATACGGCTCGGGCGGCTCGATCGCGGGAACTCTTCTCTATGAGTCGCGTTTGGCCGAGAGGGTGGTTGGCGTCGCGCTCGACTCGCCGGTGTTGAGCCTGACGACTGCGATCCACGATGCTTGGGTCGACGGAGGGGTACCAGCGTGGACGATCGGTTGGACCAAGGCGATCGCCTCGATGAGATTCGGCCTCGATCTCGGGGCCCTCGATCATGTTGCGCGCTCATCCGAGTGGGATGTTCCGGTGCTCATTCTCCACGGACGGGATGATGAGACGCACTCCCTGGATTCGGCAGAAGCATTTGCGATTTCCCGTGGGGAGGACGCGTTGCTGATCACCTTCCCCGGAGCCGGTCCCGGTGCGTCGTGGAACAGTGACCCCGTCCGATACGAGGGCGTTGTGGTCAGATTTCTCGAAGGGGTGGCAGCTGCCAGGAGTGGATTCGACCCGGTGGATCCGGGGCAGTGAGGGTTCGATCGCTGGGTTCTGGCATGCTGTGACTGCCATGGCGCCTGTGAACACCACGCTCTACCTCGATCACGCCGCAACCACCCCGTTGCGTCCAGAAGCGCGTGATGCGATGGCTCCGTTTCTCGAAGCTGCGTTTGGCAACCCCTCTGGGATTCACGCTGTGAGCAGAGAGGCCAAGGCCGCTCTGGAGGATGGGCGGGAGCGGGCGGCGGCATTGTTGGGAGCCGCCCACCCACTCGATGTGGTGTTTACCGGGGGCGGTACCGAGTCCGACAATCTGGGGGTGGCCGGACCGTCGCTCGCCTCCGGGGGCGGTGTCGTTACGTCGGCCGTCGAGCATGAGGCGGTGTTGGAAACGGCTGCCTTTCTGGGCCGGCTGGGAAAGAGTGTGACGGTGGTTGGTGTCGACGCCAACGGGGTGGTCGATCCTGCCGAAGTTGCGAGCGCGGTCGGACCCGACACAGCGGTCGTTTCGGTGATGACGGCGAACAACGAGACCGGCGTGCGTCAGCCGATTGCCGCCATATCTGCCGCCGCCAGGGAGGCCCGGCCGGGGGTGCTCATACACACGGATGCTGTTCAAGCCTTTGTGTCGGAGGAGACGACAATCGGGTCCTTGGGAGCCGACCTCGTGACTCTCGCGTCCCACAAGTTCGGTGGCCCCAAGGGTGTCGGTCTCCTCCACGTGCGGCGTGATATCCACCTTGAACCTGTGCTCCACGGAGGCGGGCAGGAGATCGGTCGGAGGTCCGGTACCCACAATGTGGCGGGGATCGTCGGGATGGTGACTGCAATGGAGGCGGCCGCAAAGGATCGAGATCGATTCCGGACCGACGTGCTGGTGGCTCGGGATACGTTCGAGGCGCGACTTTCCGCAGCGGCGCCAGAGGTGATCTTTACCACGCCAGTTGAGCAGCGCTTGATTCAGCACTCCCACTTCCGGGTTCCAGGAGTCGATGCCGAGACGCTGCTCATAAGGCTGGACGGCCTCGGTGTGGCCGCCGCGGCCGGCTCTGCCTGCCACAGCGGAGCCGCCGAGGTCTCCCATGTTCTGCTGGCCATGGGACTCGATCAGAAGGCGGCCGGGTCGAGCATCCGCGTCAGCTTCGGGTGGACCTCACGGCCGGGTGACGGCGAGGCGGCCGCCGCCGCTGTTGTCGAGTGTGTCGAGGCACTCAGATGAAGGCTCTCGTGGCAATGTCGGGAGGGGTGGACAGCAGCGTCGCTGCCGCACTGATGCTCGAAGCCGGTCACGAAGTGATAGGCGTGACGGTCAAACAGTGGCAAGGACCCGATGGGCAGCTACCTGTGACGGGCTGCTGCACCGTGTCTGATGCCGAGGACGCCCGCAGTGTCGCCAATCGACTCGGCGTTCCCTACTACGTGCTCGATCACGTGGAGGAATTCACCCGAGAGGTCGTCGATCACTTCGGGAGCGAGTATCTGGCGGGCCGGACGCCGAACCCGTGCATTGAATGCAACCGCAAGGTCCGGTTCGGGGTCCTGTTCGACCGGATGGAGGCTCTCGGGTGCGAGGTACTCGTCACCGGCCACCATGCCCGCGTCGTCGGCGAGTCCGGGGCTCGGCGTCTGCTGCGGGCGGTAGACCGATCGAAGGATCAGTCGTACGTACTCCACATGCTCGATCAACCCCGACTAGATCGGATCCTCCTCCCGATCGGAGAGATGGACAAGGACGAGGTGCGCGGCTGCGCCGCCGGCCTGGGGTTGCGGACCGCGTCCAAACCAGACAGTCAGGACTTGTGTTTCGTTAGTGGCGACTATCGAGAGATGATCAGAGAACGTTTCGGCGACGCCGATCGGCCCGGTCCGATTGTGGACATCGCGGGAACGGTGCTCGGTGAGCACGTTGGAACCACCCGTTTTACGATCGGCCAGCGCAAAGGATTGGGGGTGGCGGTGGGTGAACCGCGTTACGTGGTGTCGATCGTGCCCGACACCGGCACCGTTGTGGTGGGACCGAGGAGTGCGCTGTTGGCCGACGGGTGTTCGTTGATGGATGTGTCCTGGATCGCGGGCCGGGCACCCCGAGATTCCTCCATCCAGATCCAAATCCGGTACCGCTCCGATGCCGCCGAGGCTCGCCTTGTGGAGACTCCCGAGGGTTGGGAGGTGTGGTTCGATACACCGCAGGAGGCGATTGCGCCCGGTCAGGCCGGAGTCGTGTATCGGGGTGATCAGGTACTGGGAGGCGGGACGATTGCCGCAGCACTTGTTGGTGCTCCGGCATGACGGCCAAACGGGCCACCGATCTGCGCGATCAGCTGCGTCACCACGCCTATCGCTATTACGTCCTCGATGAGCCGGAGATATCTGACGCCGAATACGACGGTCTTCTCCATGAGCTGTTGGCCCTCGAGGAGGCCGATCCCACGCTGGTGACTCCCGATTCTCCGACGCAGCGCGTCGGGATCGCGGTCGGCGACCTCTTTGTCGAGGTCACGCATCGGGCTCGGATGTTCTCGCTCGACAATGCCGAGACGGGAGAGGACCTTGCGGCCTGGGAGGGGCGTCTGGAACGTCAGCTGGGCCGAATACCGTCGGGCTACGCCTGTGAGCCGAAGATCGATGGGTTGGCGATCTCACTCACATACGAGGACGGGTCGTTGACGCGGGGGGCCACCAGGGGTGATGGGGCAACGGGTGAGGATGTCACCGCCAACATTCGCACTGTCTCCCAGATCCCCCTTGCGCTCATGGGTTCGGAGCATCCATCGGTCATGGAGGTGCGGGGCGAGGTCTACATGTCGGATGCCGCATTCGAGGATCTGAATCGTTCGCAGGCCGAGGCAGGGGAGCGACTGTTCGTAAACCCTCGCAATGCTGCGGCAGGATCGCTACGTCAGAAGGATTCGGCGGTGACCGCGTCACGTCGACTCGGGCTGTGGGTCTACCAGTTGGGGATGGCGGAGGTTGGTCCACCGCAAACGTCGCACACGGGGACGCTCGAATGGCTCGGCTCGACCGGTCTTCCCGTCAATCCAGAGTCACGCCACTTCGACGACCTCGCCGGGGTCGTGTCGTACGTCGAGTCGATGGAACGGCGTCGCCACGACCTCGGGTACCAAACCGATGGGGTGGTCATCAAGGTCGACGACCTCGCCGAACAGGCGGAGTTGGGTTACACCGCCAAGAGTCCTCGTTGGGCGATCGCTTACAAGTTCCCACCCGAGGAGCGGACGACGATCCTCAAGGCGATCAAGGTCAATGTGGGCCGAACCGGCGCCGTAACCCCCTATGCCGTGCTCGAACCCGTCTTCGTCGGAGGAGCAACGGTCACCAACGCCACGCTGCACAATGCCGACGAGGTCGCCCGCAAGGATGTCCGTGTGGGCGATACCGTGGTGGTACGCCGGGCCGGTGACGTGATCCCCGAGGTGGTGGGCCCGGTGCCTTCGTTGCGTTCGGGCTCCGAGAAGAAGTGGCGCATGCCGAAGCGCTGTCCGTTCTGTGGGAATCCGATTGTGCGCACCGAGGGTGAAGCGGTCGCCAGGTGTACCGGCGGATTCGAGTGTCCAAGCCGGCTCCGGGAGCACCTGTTCCATTTTGCAGGCCGGGGCGGGATGGACATCGAGCATCTCGGGTTCAAGACCGTTGACCTGCTTCTCAGCGAGGGGCTGATCCACGACGCGGCGGATCTGTTCAGTCTCGACGCGAAGGATCTGCTGGGTCGAGAAGGATGGGGCGAGGTATCGGTGGGGAATCTGATGGCGGCCATCGACGCCGCCAGGGATCGCCCGTTGGCCCGAGTCATCACCGCCCTGGGTATTCCTCTGGTCGGGGGAACGATGGCCCGCTTGCTGGCCCGCCGGTTCCGCAGCCTCGATGCGCTCGTAGCGGCATCCGAAGCGGAGCTTGCCGACCTCGAGGGGGTTGGACCGGAGATCGCTCTGTCTGTCGTCGAATGGGGTGCCGATTCCGCCAATCGCGGACTGGTAGCCAAGTTGGCAAAGGCAGGGGTTCGCCTGTCGGATCCTGAGCCCGAGGGCGTTGATACCGCCCTGCTCGCCGGTGTGACCGTTGTACTCACCGGAACCCTCGAGGGTCTTTCACGCGACGCCGCCCGGGCTGCCATCGAGGACCGGGGCGGCAAGGTCACCGGATCGGTGTCGGGCCGGACCTCAGCCGTCGTGGAGGGAGCCAACCCGGGGTCGAAGCTCGCCAAGGCAGAGACCCTTGGCGTGCCGGTGCTCGACGAGGCCGGCTTTGCCCTGATGCTCGAAGAGGGCTTGTCCGATTAGTCCCTTCCTTCTGGACCACTCCTGCGGCACCGAGACCCTGGGATTGATGTTCTGTGGATCGGACGCGAGGGGTCGTTGCTGGTTGCGGCGCCAACCAGGTAGTGGGCTCCGCCGAGACACGGGTGGCATCGCGGTGCCCCCCACCAATCGGCTCCGCCGATTCACTCCCCCCAAAGGGTGTCCTGTCGCGGGTTTGTGCGACGGGTTTGTGTGTGGCGCGATCAGCGGCGCATCCTTTCTGGGTTGTTGTAAGACCTAGAAGGAGGCGCCGCTGATGAGTGTCAATGATGCCGTATCCGATTACCGCAAGCGACTTGTGGCTGTGATCGAGCGGTCACCGAACAAGCGGGCAGCGTGCCGGCAGGCCGGTATTCATCACTCGACTTTCTATCGGTGGCGGAACCGTGTTGATCGGTGTGAGCCCAGGGTCCGATCATGGTCGGAGTCGTTGTTGGAGCGTCGTATCGTCGCGGCGTCGTTGGCGTCGCCGGATGCGGGTTCCCAGCATGTTGCTGATCAGCTGGCTCTGACCGATGTGAAGGTGTCACCCTCGAAGGTGTGGAGGACTCTGGTCCGGCATCGGCTCAACACCCGTCGGCTGCGTTATGCGTTGCTGCGGACCCATCGTGATGGTGCCCCTGAGCTGTCGAGGCGTCGCGATGTCTATGTCGGTGAACTCCATGCTGATAAGCCTGGTGATCTGGTGCAGATGGACTGTTTCCAGGTCGGTTCGTTCAAAGAAACCCGTATGGGTGCCAACAAGGCACGTAAGGGTGTGATCTGGCAGTACACCGCGATCGATGTCGCCTCGTCATACACCTGGGCTCAGCTCGAGGTCACTGCTCATAATCCGTCTGAGGTGATCACCACCCGACTAGCGCATCAGGTCGCAGCCGACCTGGCCTCCTGGGGATGGGAACTCGAAGCGATCTCGACTGATAACGGCAACGAGTTCCGTGCCGCCCTATTCGGTGACAGCCTGGAATCGGCGGGAATCAAGCATCGGTTCATCAAGGCCGGGCGGCCCCAATCGAACGGGAAGGTCGAACGGGTCCAAGGCACCATCCTCCAGGAGTGCTACCAGCCAGCACTGATCGGATATGTCACCCCATCAATCAGCGGTCTACGCCGCGACCTCACCGACTACCTCGACTACTACAACCATCATCGACCCCACCGAGGAAAATGGAACCAAGGCAAACCCCCCACCCAAATCATCCACCCCAACCAGAAACTCATCAAATGACCCAACCGTCGCACAATCGCGAAATGCGACACCCAAAGGGGAGAGTGATCAGAACACCGAGCCACTCCTCGTTGCGAGCCGTCGACCACCAACCGCGACAGATCACCCTTGTGGGGGATGTCCGCGAGGAGCGCAGCGACCAGGAGGATGGGGGGTGTCCGAGGGAGCAACGAGGCGCGGGTGTCGGCTCTCGAGTCCTTTCGCTCCTTGTACCCAAGAGCGGACGCAATCTCCGCAGATCGCTACTTGCTGTACGACTTCTCACCGGCCCGAATAGGCACTTGGAGCCAGTTCTCGCCGGGAGGCAGTGGGCACGAGTAGGCGTCGTTGTAAGCGCAGAAGGGGTTGTAGGCGAGGTTGAAGTTGATCTCCACCTTGCCGTCTTTCGCAGGATGGACGTCCAGGTAGCGCCCGGCGCCGTATGTCTCCTTCCCGGAGGTCGTATCGCGGAACGGCAGAAAGTAGCCGTGACCGTGACCGGTGCCGTAGAGCGTCAGCGAGACGCCTTCGCCTTCAACGTCGAACAAGACCTTGGCATCGCGGGTGTAGACCCTCTCCTGGCCATCCGAGGTCTGCACCCGGACCTTGGATCCGTCCCCGGGCTCGACGTCCAGCTCGAGAGCCAATGACCGGTCCTCGTCGTAGTAGTCGAGCTTCTCGAACCCGGATCTGTCGCCGATTGGTGAATCGGGGGAGGACCGGAAGAAGTCGTCCTTCTGTTTTCTGAATCGAGTGAGTGTGCTCATAGCTCCTCCTCAACAGCGTGGGGCGGGGCGGGATTCCCGACCTCCCGACCTGTTTGATCGCCCTACATCCGAACCGCCACGACAGGCGTGCGGGTCAGTGCGGTTGGTCGGGGTCGACCGTGCATTGGGCTGTTGGCGAGGTCAGGGGTGCTGAGGCGTTCGTGCTCATCGCCCCGTGTGCGATGATTCCAGCAGGCGTGGCTGGCGATCACGGATTGATGAGCACTCGATCGACGTAGCTGTGGAAGCAGAGGTCGAAGATGGCTTCCTCGCCAGCCTCGTCGAAGGACGCGTACCCGGTCGACAGCGACCAGCCTTCTCTGTCATCGTCAACGGACCATGTCACGTCGGTCAGGCCGTGGCCTTTCATGCAGGTCGCCATGGCGGCGGCCGCCAGCTCGAACTCAGACCGGGTGATGTTGCCGTCGGCGAGGATGTCGTCCTGGAGGTCGATTCCTGCTTGTTCTAGTGGACTCGGAACGACTCTGGTGGTGACGACGGCCCCACCGTCGCTAATGTTGGTGGCGACCGTTGTGGGTGAGGGCTGGGTGGCCGGAGCTGCTGTGGTTGGCGTCAGATCGGCGGTTGGACCTGCCATTAGGAAGACAACAAGTGTCGCTGCGGCGGCCGCGATCATTGTGACGGTGATGGCAATAGACAGGCGCCGCGACCTGCGGGCCGAACCGATGATCCGATCGAGGGGCGGCGGTTGTGCGTCTTTGACCGCCTGATTAGCAGCGTCGGCGTGGAGCCGCAGCAGTGTGTCGAGTTTCATGATCCCTCCTGAACTCCCAGCACACTGGCGAGGGTTCTGCGTCCCCTTGCAAGGTGAACTCGGGTTGTCGATTCCGTGCATCCAAGGATCTGTGCGGCTTCTTGGATCGAGAGGTCTTCGACGTAGACCAAGGCGATCGTTTGTGCTTGCCGGCGAGGAAGTCGTCGCACCTCCCTCCAGAAGTGAGCCGTGTCGGCTGGCATCTCCGTGGCTCCCACCTCCCGGCGGGGCCCCAGTCGGGTCAACGCTCTCACCTCGGCGTAGCGGCGACGGAACCACGATCGCGTGTAGTTGGAAATCACGGATCGGATCCATCCCTCTGGATTGTCAATCCGATCCCATTGCCGAAAGGCGGCCAAGAAAGCCTCCTGAGCCAACTCTTCGGCAAGCGATAGGCTCCCCGTCATCACATGCGCCAACGCCAGGACTGATCGATACTCCCGGCCATAGAATTGATCGAACGGCTCTCGGCCTATCAGTACCGGCACATCCGCTGCCACGGTTTGGGGCTCCCAATTCATGCTCTCAATGAGTATGTCGCACAAGGAGAGAGATTTGCTTACTCAGAATGCCGACAGCTGCTTTCCCTCAACAGCTCCACGTGACGCTGAACGGGATCGACCCGGTGGCGAAGTCTCGACAGGAGTGCTGATGGGGCTCAGTCTCCACCTCCCGGCAGGATAGCGACAGGGGTGCCTAGGGCGGGATCTGGTCCCTGGGCGACTTGGTCACCTATCAGCAGACCGGTGGCGTGGGGGCTGGCGGGTGATCTTGTGGTTTCGTCGTGGTTCTGTCGCCGAACACGAAGGTGGGTCTACGCTTTAGGCATCGACGGAGACGCGCCGGTCACGGCATCGAACGATCGGGGTACGGGCTTCCCGACGTGGGTTGCCTGGTCTATCCCGGCGGCTGTCATCGTTCTGCTCGTGGCACAGTTCGCGTCGTCCGGGACCGAGCCCGATCGGCTTCCTGATCGGGACGCCCTAGCGAGCCTGGTACTCCAGCCAGATGAGGGCCCCGAGGTCGCTCAACACGTCGGAGTTCTCACCGAGGGATTCGACCCGGGATATCGGGTTGGAGGTGACGCTGCCTTCCACTCCGTCTTCACCGATCTCTCCACTGTCGAATATGAAGCTGGGTTCTGGAAGCACGACTTCACTGATGGCGCGGTCTACGTCACGTCGTCGGCTCTGTGGTTCGAAGACGAGGAGGACGTCACCGGTTTTCTCTGGGAGCGGTGGCATGACTTCACGCTGAACTCGACCGATCGGCAGCGAGGCCACGATGGTTCGTGGTTGATCTTCAACCCTCAGTATGAGGCTCTGCAGGCAGCACAGGAAGCTCCGATCGCTGTCGCTGCCTGGAGCTACGGCAACGTGGCGTTGTTGGTGTTGTTCGTGGGGGCCGAAGACGTCACGGATGCTCTCGACCTCGCTCAGAGCGTTCAGTCGCATGTAGAGACGTTCCAAGACGCTGAGGGGCCGCGCGCCTTGGAATTCCCCAGGGACCAGGACCGGCCATGACCGACAGGGAACCCACCGGTCAGTCCCGTAGATCGATCGGGTCGCGATGGCGGATGACGCCTGAAGTGTTGCTCCTGGTCGTAGGCGTCGGTGGCGTGGCGTTCTTCGGATGGTTGGCGCTCGGTGCGCCGGGCGACCGGGAGGTAGCTGTGGTGGCGGCGACGGTCGTTGTCTCGGGGGTGGGCATCTGGTTCGTCGCACCCGAATTCTATGAGATCGACTGGATGCGGATGCTTGTAATCGAGTTCTTCGCAGCTGGCGCTCTCATCGTTTTCGCATATCGTTTGGTATTCGACCTCCTTCCGGTTCACGCAAGTCCCTATCTGACCTACTCCGTTCGCTCTTGGCTTCTAGCCGGATTCATCTTGCAGGTGGTCATTGCTGGTGCGGCGGTAGGCGTCATGCGGCGTGCGTCGCTGACCACGATCCGTCAGACGATGGTGGTCTTTGGTGTTACTGGTCTGGCGGTGGCGATCACAGCTGCCTCCACCTATACCGTCGGCCTCGGCTACACCGTGGAACGTTGGGGTCTCGTCGCAGTGGGAGCTGCATTCGGCTTCTACCCCATTCTCGCCATTCCGACGTATGCGCTCTTGTCAGGCATCGTGGGCTGCGGATGGGCGCTGACACTGCGCACACGCAAAGCGGCCTACGTTGTTGCGGCCCTTGTTTTTGGCGCATCACTGGTTGGGGTCTTTAATTACTCAGTGGTCCGTGACCCCTTCTGGGGATTGGCGGTCTTGGCACCTGTGCTGGCCATGTGGAGCTACCTGTTCGTGAGGTATCCCGAGTTCGCTCCCATGGTCGCGGCGATGCCGCGCAGGGTCATGGAGCGCGACCACCCTCCAATCTGACTCGGCTTGCCGCTGAGATCGAGGATTGGTCGTGCATTGGGCTGTCGGCGAGGTCGGGGGTGCTGAGGGGCCAATGCCCTAGCCCACGAGTGTGGTCGTCCTGGTTGCGCAGGGTCAGGGTGATCGAAGCGGGAAACGCTGAGCCGCTTCGATCGGCAGGGTATTGATGCGGTAGGCATTGACAACGGCCCGCAACACGCTGATGGCCAGGAATCCGAGAGAGCCTGCCCAGAAGGACAGAATCCCCAGAACAGCTAGGAGCACCGGCACCCACCAGATCAGGTTGTAGCTAACAAAGATCAGCCGTTCGGCCGAGGTCATCACGAGGGGCGCTTCGTATCCTTTGTTGCTGCAAAGCCATGCGAACCGCATCGCCGCGTGCTGCTCGACCGCTATTCAGTAGACGGCACCAAAGATCACTAGCCCGATGAAGGCAGAGCGGTCGGACAACGCGGAGGTCGACAGGGCGAACGCGGCGAAGATCAGCGCCGGTAGCCCCAGGCCAACGGCGAGAGCGTTGTTCCATCGGACCGTCAGGAACCGGTCCCGATTCTCCGCGTTCATCAAGGTGGGCATGGCCACTCCTTGCCGCTCGCCCCCGTTTCGCCTGCTGCCTGTCCCCTCGCGGCAACCTAACACCAGCCTCCGCCGGTGTGATGTCACTCGTCCACGACGAGGCTGAAAGCGACGCCCGGGGTGGCGAAGTCTTGACAGATGACATGTGGGGGACCCCCTCCGGCTCAAGCACACTGGTGTGCTGAATAGGCCCTTTGGGGCGGAGCTTTCGAAGGAGGTCCCTGATGTCGATCGTAGGCGGTTTGGATGTGCATCGGGCTCAGATCA
>JAJCYA010000027.1 GCA_029263095.1 Acidimicrobiia bacterium
CGGACGATCCCGCATACTTCCCGGGGTACCTGGCCGAGAACCTCGTCCTTCTGCAGCAGGAGGCCGATCTCACGGTGGAGGAAATCGTGCAGCTCGTCAGGAACTCCTTCGAAGCGAGTTGGCTCGAGGAGACCGATCGACGACGCTACCTCGATGGCGTCGATGCCTTCGTCGAGGTGGCCTGACGCTCAACGGGGTCACCATGCCCGGCTTCGAAGAACAGCTCCCCTGATCGGGGACTGAAGATTCGCCCCGCTCGCTGCCGATGGAGGGGAATGAGAGCTGCGCCAAGGGAGGACGCAGGCAACTCTGAGCGGGGCTTCCGCAGGCAGTTGCTGGTCGTGGATCCGCGCCCTCTTCTCTCTCGGGCCATCGCCGCAGGCTTCGACTCGAACGACTGGCTTGTGGACGTTCTCCTCCCTGAGGCAGCAATGGATCTGCCTATTCGCTCTGGCATCGGGGTGGTAGCACTGGCGACACCGAACGCGGCGACCGTGGTGGCGTTGCTGGTCGCACGTGAGAGACGGGTGATCGTCTACGGGCGGGACGAGGGCGCGGCATTCTTCGAAGCCGTCGATGCCGGTGCCGTCGGATTTGTCTCCGATCGGTCGGAGGCTGAGGAGTTCTCCCGGGCCGCCGAAGCGCTGCGCAACGGTGCAGTGTCGGTCTTCCCCGAGCACACCCACCGCCGGCTCCTGAGCCGCGACTGGCGCGCCGTGAGCGACGCCATCATCGGATTGGAGAGGCTCACCAGACGTGAGCGTGAGGTGCTCGACGGGCTCGTCGCCGGATTGCGTCCCGCCGAAATCGCTCAGCGGGACTTTGTTTCGGTGACCACGGTGCGCAACCAGGTGCAGGCGGTCCTCACCAAGCTGAATGTGCATTCCCAGTTGGAGGCTGTCGCCACAGTGCACCGCCACGACTGGATGCTTCGGTCCGCCTGACAATCAATTCCTGGTGGGCCTTTGATGAATCTGCATCATGACACGACTACCCAGAGTGGTCATGGTGGGCGCACGTACTACGTCGCTGGGCACGAAATGACTAGTGCGTCGGACAAACCGAACGAGGAGGTAGCGCCCAATGTTGATGCGTCTCTACACCGCCCTGAGCAGCAGGGACGATGGGGCAACGATGGTGGAGTACGGCCTGATGGTCGCACTGATCGCCGTTGTAGCCCTGGTCGCCGTCACCGCGCTCGGGGGCAGCGTCAGCGGCATCTTCCAAAACGTCGCTAACACGCTGACCCCGTGACAACACCGTCTGGGTCTCGGGCGGCTGGACCGCCCGAGACCAGGACGGAGGCTCTATGCAACGCGACGACGGAGCAGCCCTCGTGGAATTCGCCATGGTCCTCAGCCTGCTGGTGCTGATCACCTTTGGGATCATCGGATTCGGCCGGGCATACAACGCACAGCTGACGCTCACCCACGCCACTCGTGAGGGAGTGCGGGTGCTGGCGATTACCGGAGACGCCAACGCTGCCACCCAGGCGACCAGGGATGCAGCCCCCACCCTCGATCCGGGGTTGCTCTCGATCACTACAGGCGCCTGCTCGCCGGGATTGCCCACCGAGTTGACCGCCTCCTATCCCTTTGAACTGGACATCCCATTCTGGGGAACCAGAAGTCTCAACCTCGACTCCACGGCGGTGATGCGATGCAGCGGCTGAAGACCGAACACGGTGCCGTTGGTGTGTTCGTGGCCATCACCATGGCCACGGTGCTAGGCATGCTCGGCCTCGCCGTTGACGTTGGCGCTCTCTACGACGAGCGGCGCCAACTGAGCAACGGTGCCGACGCCGCGGTGCTCGCCATCGCTGAGGACTGCGCCCTCGGGATCGGATCGTGTGATCCGTCGAGTGCCGCAGCAACCGCACAAGCCTTCGCAGATGCCAACGCCCGCGATGGTGCGGCCTTCATTGAGAGTGTCTCTCTCGATACCACCGCCCGAACGGTGCGAGTGCAGACGAGCACGCTGGAGTCCGACGGCAGTCGGGTGTTCTCCCCGTTCTTCGCCCAAGTAGTCGGTTGGAACGGATCAACGGTCTACGCATCGGCCGCCGCGCTGTGGGGGTTTCCCAGTTCGATGCGCGGTGTCCTGCCCCTGATCATCTCCGAATGCGAGTTCCCGCTCGGCACTGCGGTCCCCACGCTGGACCGGATCCTGACATTCCACGAGGGGAACAACACTGAGCCGTGCAATGCCGTTGCCGGTCAGGACGCCGACGGTGATGGCAAGCTCTCTGGAGGATTCGGCTGGCTCGCCACCGAAGGTGGCTGCGCCTCCGATCTGGCGACCGGGAATTGGGTCTTTGCCGATCCCGGCTCCTCGCCTTCGCAGGGATGCTCTCCGTTGGACATCAGCGCCTTGGTGGGGGCGCCCATTCCGCTTCCAATCTTCGACGATATTGAGGGCGTCGGAGCCGGCGGGAAGTACCACATCTCGGGCTTTGGTTTGCTCGTCATTACCGGATACAACTTCGGCGGCCAGTACAAGGTGAATCCGCCTTGTAGTGGATCTACTCGTTGCGTCTCCGGCTACTTCGCCCCCGGTTCAGTTCACGAC
>JAJCYA010000028.1 GCA_029263095.1 Acidimicrobiia bacterium
GAAGCCGCCGCGGCGCGCGGCAGCTGGGCAAAGAACCAACCGGTGATGCGTAGCGGGAAGTTGAGCAGGGCCAGGTACTGGGTAAAGGCGACGAACTCGCCGAGGGTCAGCTGACCCCCCACGACCCTGACCCCACCCAGCCACAACACCGCGACCGTCGCCACCGACGGAATCACTTCGAAGGCGGGGGCAAACCCGGAGCGGATCCGGGCCAGACGGGTCGCCCTGTCGTAGATACGGCGGGCGGTTCCGTCGAGCTTCTCCTGCTCCTGAAACTCCTGGCCGTACGACTTGGTCACCTGGATGCCGCCGATCGACTCCTCAACCACCCGGCTCAGATCTGCCAGACGCTGCTGCACCTCGAACGACAACCGGATCACCCGTCTGGCATACGCCCGGGCGGCGAACAGCACCGTCGGGACCGTCAACGACGCCACCGCCCCCAACACCGGGTCCAGTGCGATGAGCACGGTCACAACAAGCAGGAACATGGCGAGATTGGCCACCGTGATCGGAGTCATCGCGAAGATCAGCCGCACCTGGCCAAGGTCGCTCGACGCCCGCGCCATCAGCTCGCCCGTGCTGGTGACATCGTGAAACGAGAACGCCATGCGCTGGATGTGCTCAAACATCCGATTCCGCAGATCCGCCTCGGCGCGGTACGAAACCCTGAAACTGAAGTACCGACGCACCCCGATACCCACCCCCAGCAGGACACCGGCCACCACCAGCATGACGACCAGCGGCGGGATGCGGTCGGTGTTGCCGGAGATGATCGCCTCATCGACCGTCCGCCCCACGAGATAGGGGACGGCCACCAGCATCAGCATCCACAACAAGGCGCCCAGAATCGAGAGAGCAAGCTCGCGGCGGTAGCCGCGGATGGTGTGAGCCAGCAGCCGCAGCCCGGTGGTGATATCGATCGAATCGGTGGCGTCGTCCTGACGTGAGTCGGTCACGACCCGTCACCATGGAATAGGGGCAACTCCGACCTCAGCGCGGTGCCGTTGCGGCTCACATAGGCAACGGTGACCGCACCCAGCAAGATCGCCATCGCCCCCATGTACAGCCACACCAGAGCCACCGCCACCGCACCAAGCACGCCAAACGTGGCCCCAAGCTCGGGGGCGGCACCCAAATACAACCCGAATCCGAGACTCCCGAGGACCGCTCCGACCGTGGCGACCAGCGCCGCCAACCAGGATCGGGGCAGAGGCTCCGGCGGGCCGTACCGGTACAGCGCGGTGAGGAACAAGAAGAGACCGGCCGCCGCAGTCGGGACTCTCAGCCAAATCCACAGGTCGAGCAGCAGGTCGCTGCCGATCAGCTCCCCAAAGAACTGCGCGAAGCGACGGCCGGCCACTAGCAGCAGAGAAGTGACGATCAGCGCCGCTCCTCCGCTCACCGTCAAACCGACTGCGACCAGTCGCATCTGGAGGGCAGGGCGGCGCTCGGTGCGGTCCTCAACCGCCGCCAACGACTTCTGCAATGCCACAACGGCCCGCGACCCGAAGAGCAGCGCCACCAGGACCGACCCGACGACCAGCCAGACCTCGCCGCCGCCGACCCGATCGCCGGCATCCACCAGAAGATTGGTGATAAACGTGCTGACGGTCTCAGGAACGACGGGCTCCAGAGTGTTTTCGACCCGCCTCACGGCGGAATCGCTCCGACCGATCGCAGCGGCGATACCCAGCATGGCGAAGGCGAGAGGCACCAGCGCCAGAAAGGCGTTATAGGCAACAGCGGCGGCGTTGATCGAAAGGCCGGACTCGCGGAGTCGCCGCGACAGGCCCACGACGATCCTCCAACCAGACCGGAAGTCCATCGTTGCATTGTCCCACCCTTGCGGTGGCGGGTAGTTGGTTGGGACGGCATTCCCCCGGAACCCCCCACCAATCGGCTCCTTCCGAACTACTCCCCCCGGGAGGGGGAGTCAGCGAGCAAAGCGAGCTGGTGGGGGGGAAAGCTCAAACCACCCCCCACCAAACGCCTACGGCGTTTGACTCCCCCCAAAGGGGAGAGTGATCAGATCCGAACTACTCCCCCTGGAGGTGAAGTCTTGTTTCGCAGAACAGGCCATAGACTCCCCAATCGATGCCCCTCGACTCGAAACGGCCGGCAATTGCCGGCATCGCACTCGGCGCAATCCTCATAGGCATGAGCCTGGCGCTGTTCTGGCTCTTCTCCCCCAACGGGGAAACCCCTGCGGTCGCCGGCGCCGAAACCACGGTCGCACCCGCCGACACCGAGGCGACCTCCACCACCGGCACCACCATCATCTCGACCACCGTCATCGAACCGTCGACCTCGACCACCACCGAAGGGACGATCCCCGACACCCCGCTGCACGCCTGGGTGGACAGGCGCACCGTCGGTGAGCCGTGGGGCAGCGCGGTGGAGGGTCTCCTCACCTTCCGTGGCAACCCCACCAACACCTACTACGGAACCGGTCCGATCCCGATCACACCCGAAATCCATTGGAAATACCCCGAGGTACCCATGTGCTCGGCTTCCACCGATCTCGGGGTCACCTCAACGTGGTGCGGCAATGGGTGGACCGGACAGCCGGTCATATGGGAGCGACCCGACGGAATCACAGAACTGATCTTTGGGGCGTACGACGGACGCCTTCACTTCGTCGACGCCGACTCGGGCAAGCAAACCCGCTCGCCGATCGCCACCGGCGACATTGTCAAGGGCACTCCGACGATCGATCCAGACGGATACCCAATCGTGTACTTCGGGAGTCGCGACAACTTCCTGCGGGCCGTGGCTCTCGACCGCACCGAACCTGTCGTGATCTGGGAAGTGGAAGCCAAAGTGTCGGAAGGTCGCTGGAACGACGACTGGGATGCCAGCCCCCGCATCGTCAACGACATCATGTTCGAGGGGGCCGAGAACGGCCTGTTCCACATCTTCAAGCTCAACCGCGACTACGACGACCTCGGTCTGGTGACGCTCGATCCCCACCTGCTGATCAAGATGGAGACCTACAACGAACAACTGCTCAGAGACATCGGTTCAGGGTATTGGGGAGTGAACAACATCGCTCTGGCGGTAAGCGTCGAAAACACCGCAGCGATCTTCGAAGGCAGGGTGTACTTCGCCAACTCCGGGGGCCGGGTCCTGGGACTCGATATCACGAACGTCGAGAGCGGCGAGGCCCCGATCGTCTTCGACTACTGGGTGGGAGACGATGTCGACGCCTCGATCGTTATCGACGGCGAGGGGATGCTCTACGTCTCGGTGGAGTATGAGCGGTACCTCGACCGGGCCAAGGAGTTGGGTCAGCTCATCAAGCTCAACCCATACCTCGAAGGCGAAGATGCCTACCTGTGGGGTGTGAACTCGCAAACTGAGCCGGAAATCAAGGGCGGTTTCTGGTCCACCCCCGCCCTTGGCAATGAGGTGCTCTACACCGTCTCCAACAAGGGTTTCCTGAGTTTCGTCGACCTCGAGACCGGCGATGAGGAAGTGTTCCGCGACATCGGAGTCGGATCGTGGTCGTCACCTGCCATCGTCGATGGGCATCTCATCGTGGCCTCCAACGATGGCCTGCTGCGCGACTTCTTCATCGGAGGCGACGAGCGAAACCCGGAACTCCAGTGGACCATCGAAGTCGGCGCCGGCCACCTCGAATCTACGCCTGCAGTGTGGAAGGGAATGATCTATATCGGTAGCCGCGACGGATTCATGTACGCCATCGGCGAGAAGAACCCGGTCCCCTAGCCACAAGGCTGATCGGTATCTCTGCCGACGATCGCCGGCTGGGACACTCTCTCTTAGTAACCTGACCGATCGTGCATTACGACTACACCACCGCCAACTCTGAGTCAGTCCGTACCGCGGTAGATGACGCCATCGGCCGCGGCGAAGCGCTCGTAGCGGCCATCGTCGCAACCGAGGGGCCGCGCACGTGGGGCAACACGCTGGCGCCCCTCAACACCCTCGACGACATTGTCGTTCGGGCCAACGGGATCGGCCCCTTCATGGCGCGAGTCCACCTCGATCGCGAGGTGCGCGACGCCGCCCAGGAAGCAGAGGAGAAGATCTCCAAATGGACGTCGGACCTAGTGTTCCGGCGCGACCTGCATGAGGCCATCGAGGCCTACGCCGCCACCGACGAAGCCGCCGCTCTGTCGGGCGAACACGCCCGCTACCTCGAATTCACCCGACGTGACCTCCGTAGAGCCGGACACGCTCTGTCCGACGAGGAAAGGGACGAGGTCCAGAAACACCGAACCCGCTTGGTGGAACTCGGAGTCGCGTTCAATCGCAACATCGACGAGGCGCAGGGCGGTCTCGACCTCACCCGCGAGCAGCTCGCCGGCATGCCGGACGACTACCTGGAGCGACTCTCGGCCGGCGAGACCGAAGGTACCTTCCGGGTGAGCATCGATTACCCCGACTACTACCCGTTCATGGACATGGCGGACAATCGCGACCTGCGCCGCCAGATCCAATTCATCTTCTACAACAAGGCTGTTGAGGAGAACGAACCGATCCTGGAGGAGGCGGTCAGGCTCCGCCACCGGATCGCCGAGATCTTCGGGATGCCCTCGTGGGCCGACTACGCCATGGAAGTAAAGATGGCCGACGGACCCCAAGCGGTCGAAGCGATGTACGCCGGAATCGTCCCCGGTCTTACCGAACGGGCCCAGGGTGAGGTAGCCGACCTGGCATCCGCCCTCGACGGTGAGGGACCCGTAAACGCCTGGGATCACCGGTACCTGCACACCAATATCAAACGGGAACGGTTCGGGATCGACCCATCGGAAGTCGCGGCGTACTTCCCCCTCCAGCAGGTGCTCGACGGGATGTTCGAGATCACCCAGGAGGTTCTCGGCCTTGCCTACCGCCGTATCGACGACCCGCAGGCATGGCATCCCGATGTTCTCGCCTACGAGCTCTACGACGCCGAGTCGAATGATCAGCTGGCCACCTTCTACATGGACCTGTTCCCGCGAGAAGGCAAGTTCGGACACGCAGCCGCCTTCGACCTGGTGCCCGGCCATCGCGAGGACGACGGCTACGTACTGCCGGTGACGGCCATCGTTGCCAACTTCACCAAACCGACCGGCGACACCCCATCACTGCTCCGCCACGACGAGGTACTGACCCTGTTCCACGAGTTCGGCCATGTGCTCCACAACAGCCTCGGCCACACCGAGCTGGTGCGGTTCAGCGGGTTCAGCACCGAGTGGGACTTCGTAGAGGCGCCATCACAAATCATGGAGCACTGGTGCTGGAACGCCGATGTGCTGTCGCGCTTTGCCAGACACCACGAGACGGGCGAGGCAATCCCCGACGATCTGGTCGCCCAACTGGTCGCAGCCCGCGATCTCCACGTGGGTCTCGCCAACCTACGTCAGGTCAGCTTTGGAAAGCTCGATATGGGTTTCCACGGCCCAGGCGAAGAGAAGGACCTGCGAGCGATCGACCGCGCCACCACCGAGATCGGTCAGATGCCGTTCCACGAGGACACGTTCTATCCAGGTGGTTTTGGCCACCTATTCGGATACGACGCCGGGTACTACGGGTACCTGTGGTCGAAGGTATTCGGCGACGACATGTTCAGCCGCTTCGAAGCCGAAGGGGTTCTCAGCCCGGTGGTCGGTATGGACTACCGCACGAAGATCCTCGGTCCTGGTGGTTCCAAGGACCCGGCCGAACTGCTGCGCGACTTCCTGGGGCGCGAACCAAATCAGGAAGCGTTCCTGAGATTCCTGGGGATCGGGTAGTGATGTGAGCATGCAGCCTGCAGGAACGAAACCAGTTGCAGGCAGTGGGGACGGCCGATCATCGTTCTCCCACGGATAGCACGCCCCGGCAACCGGCGCTTCACATAGACTCCCACCTACGACGAGAGGAGCACCATGAAACTCCGAGGTGTCGAACTCACCTGGCTGGGTCACGCCGCGATTCGGCTTCGCCTCACAGACGGGACCGTGCTTCTGATCGACCCCTGGCTCAGTGGCAACCCTGCCTGCCCGGAAGCGGAACACACGCAGGAGCGGGTAGATGCCGTGTACCTCACCCACGGGCATTTCGATCACATGGGCGACACCCTCGAACTGGCGGCCGCGCACTCGCCGCAGGTCTTTGCGATCCACGAGATCGCCGTCTTCCTCGAAGGTGCGGGCGTCGAGAACGTCGTCGGCTCCAACAAGGGCGGCACCGTCATCGGCCCGGGCGGAGTAGCGGGGACACTCGTAGACGCGGTCCACTCTTCGGGACTGTCGACCGACGACGGCATACTGCCGGGCGGCGAGGCCGCCGGTTGGGTGCTGGCGGTCCCCGAAGGGCCAACGATCTACCACGCAGGTGACACGACCGTCTTCGGCGATATGAACCTGATCGGCGAGCTCTGGTCACCCGATATCGCTCTTCTCCCCATCGGGGGGCACTTCACGATGGGTCCGAACCACGCCGCTCGTGCCGCCCGCATGCTCGGGGCGTCCGCGGTGGTCCCGATTCATTACGGGACCTTCCCGATCCTCGCCGGGACACCAGCCGAGCTCGCCGCGGCGCTGGACGGCAGCGGTATCAAGATGATCGAAGCCACAGCCGGGGTTCCACTGCGGTAGGGGTTTTCACGGCGGACCCCCCACCAAAGGGGAGAGTGGTCAGACATGAAGCTGGGCAGTCTGGTCTTCTCACTCCGAACTACTCCCCCTTGGGGGGGGAGTCAGCGAGCAAAGCGAACTGGTGGGGGGGGATTCTGATCGGGGGGATGACCTGTCGGTCCTATGCGGGGCAGGTCACCCCAGCGGGTAGCGACATGGGGCGCCGAAGTCGGGGACGTCGCCCCGTAGCGGACCCAGGTCCATCCCGGCTGAGTGGTACGAGCAGCCATCCCCAAAGGGGGCTCCGGCAACACCGGCCGCGGCGACCTCACCATCGATCTCGAGCGCTATCCACACGGTGCCTGCTCGCACGGGGACATTCCCTATGAAGTACACCCAGACCAGTTGGCCTGGTCCGGTCCACGACAACCAATCGTCGAGATCACCGGTCGTCTCGTCGGCGATGGCGTTGCCTCCGTCGAGCAACGAGACCGCGCCATCTGCCAGCTCGGCCCAACCATCGATGTGTGGCACCGGATCGCCGGTCCCCGGATAGGACCCGTCGGCGTCCGTCCCGACCAACAAGCGAGCCGTATCGTCTTCGAACGGGTTGGAGTTGAACCAAACTCCTATCTCGAGCGACCCATCGTCGCCGCGGCCACTGGTGAGAGCGGCGATTCCCGGCGGACCGGTGGCAGGCGTGGCCGGCAACGTTGGAGTGGTCGGTGCTGCTGACGATGTAGGCGCATCCGACTGGACCGGGGCCGCCTCGGTCGCGACCAAGGTCTCTATCGGGGCCGACTCGGCGACCGTGGCCTCTCCGGCGTCGTCGCCGCAGGCTGCTGCGACCAGCGCCAGCACGATCAACCCGGCCAGGTGTCGCCTAACCGCCATCGTCTTCCTCCCGATGGGCAATCGAGGTCCATTGATCAACGGCCACGTCGTACGACATCACCTCGTGGCCGTCGTACACGATGATCGCCAACGTCCCGGCATCGGCCACCCCCGACACCGGGCTCATCGGTCCCTCCATGCGGTTCTGGGCAAGCCAGCCCTCGGCTTCCGACCAGGTCCACACCTCGTCCAGGGGACCCACCTCGCGAATCGACCCACCCTGAATCGGAGTGAGAATGCTCCCGCTGCCCCCGATCAGCACAAGACGGCCCGACTGCGGGTCCGTAGTCAGCAGGTGATACCAGCGGTCGTATGGGCCCAGTTCGCCGACCCCGCGATCCTCCCAAACCGCCGTCTCCGGGTCGAAGGCCCACAGATGGTCATCATCGGTGCCTGCCAGGCTGTCACCGGCGAACAGCATGATCCGCTGCGCCTCCTCGCTCCACACCATCCCGTAGGTCGTCCGACCGAGCGGTCGAGGAGCTTCCTCGTCCGCGGAGGTGAGGTTCTCCCACTCGTTTGTGACCGGGTCGTACGCCCAGGTGTCCTCATAGAACGTCGGAGTAAGGCCCTCGCCGAACACGCCCACACCGCCAAACATGATGAGGCGGCCGCCGATCGGCTCGAAGACGAACCGGGTCCCGAATCGGACGACCGGCCAGGATTCCTCGTCAGGGACCGGAGGCGTCATGTCCTCCCAGGTGTTGGTGCCTGGGTCGTAGTGCCAGACCTGATTGTCCTCTACACCGGGGCAGAAGCGGGTCCGCGGACAGGGCCGGAATTCGGCGGCGCCGCCACCGAACAGCACAACCTTGCCCGTCGGCGGGTGCAGCGCCATGGCATGGCCAGAACGCGGCGAAGGAGAAACATCAGAGTTGGAGACCGACCACTCCCCAACCGCGGCATCGAACACCCAGGTGCCCTCGAGTGGAATGGTCGTATCGCCGAGAGGGACGGCACCCCCGAACATCAGGACCTTCCCGTCACCCAGCGCCACTATCTCATGGAATACTGACGGCTCGGGAAACACCTGCACCGCCACGGCTGTCGTCACGGTGGTCTCGGTACCCGCGACTGTGCTCTGCGGTGCCGAGGTGATCACCGAACCGTCCACAACGACCGTCGTAGCGACGGCGGTTTCCTCGGTGTCGTCACCCGAAAGCAACAGCAACAAGACCCCGCCCACAACGAGCACGGCCAGGAAGGAAGCACCGACGACGACGGCGCGCTTGTGCGGTCGCGGCGGCATGTCGTCCAGCGGCGACTGAAGGATCTCCCCCAGCAGGCGGTCGTCGGTCATGCGGGCACGCTAGCGGTGCCCACGATTTCGGGTTCGGGGGCTAGGGTCGCCGTTATGTCGACGAAACACGAGCGTTCACAAGCCGTTGTGATGACGCTCTCGCGCCCGGCAGTCATTGCCACCTCCCTGGTCGCGGTCGGAGTGCTCAGCGTCCTTTTCAGGGTGTGGGGAGCCCTCGTGACCGACGACGCCTTGGGAATCATCCGGTCCCAGCTGACCTTTACGGTCGATCGCTTTGCAGACGTGACCGGAACCTGGAACATCGCCGAGTTCATCCGCCTCACAGCCACACTCGACTTCGTCTACCCCATCGCCTACGCCACGGCAATCGGCGGGGTGTGGGCCCGGGCGGCCGGACCCGACCATTGGAGGGGCTCGGCGTGGCCCATCATGGTGGCGTTTGGAGCAGCAGGCGCCGACTGGCTGGAGAACACCTTTCACCTTCTGGCCATCGAGCCCGCCATCACCGCCGAAACGCCCATCACAGCGTTCGTTGCCGTTGGATCGGTGTTCGCCGCTATCAAGTGGATTGGGGTGGTCGTTGCTCTGACCGCTGCCGCAGGCGCCGCCTGGAAGCACGACGGGTGGCGGTGGCGACTGATCGCAGCCGCCTGCGCCGGCCTGTCCGGAGCCATCGCAGGAGTCGTGCTGACCACGGCCATCTGACTCGACGGCAGGCCACCGCTACCGTCGCCGCCATGCACGAAGATCTCACATCGGCCATCGACGGACTGCTGCCGGAGCTGCGCGCCGACCTCGACGACCTGATCCGGATTCCCTCGGTGAGCGCGCCCCACTTCGACAGTGAGCAGGTGCGGCTTTCTGCCGCCAAGACGGTGGAGTTGCTCGAGAAGGCGGGTTTCGAAGGCGTCAGGATGCTGGAGCTCGGTGAGGCTCATCCCGCGGTCTTTGGCGAGCGGCGCGGTCCAGAAGGTGCGCCGACCGTACTGCTCTACGCCCACCACGACGTTCAGCCACCAGGCGACGCCGACTCCTGGACGGTGGCGCCCTTCGAGCCGATGGAACGCGACGGGCGTCTCTACGGTCGCGGGTCTTCGGATGACAAGGCGGGCATAGTCATCCACACGGGAGCCGTGCGCGCCTTTGGCGACGATTTGCCGGTCAACGTCAAGGTGTTCATAGAGGGTGAAGAGGAAACCGGGTCGGCTCACTTGGACGGCTTCCTGGCCGAGTACGGCGAGTTGCTGGCGTCGGATGTCATCGTCATCGCCGACAGCGCCAACTGGCGGGTGGGAGTACCGGCCCTCACCACCTCGCTGCGAGGATTGGTGAGTGTCCTGGTGGAGGTCCACACCCTCCAGACAGGTGTCCACTCAGGGATGTTCGGTGGAGCGATCCCCGATGCCCTGACAACCCTCTCGAGGATCCTCGCCGGATTGCACGATGCAGAAGGAAACGTCGCGGTGGCAGGGCTGGAGGCCGGCGAAACGGCGGATCTCGACTTGACCGAGGAGGAGTTGAGGTCGCAGGCCGGAGTCGTCGATGGTGTCGAGTTGATCGGCACCGGCTCCCTCACGACTCGCCTATGGATGAAGCCGGCGATCTCGGTACTCGCCATCGATTCGCCCCCGGTGGACGAGGCGATCAATCAACTGGTGCCGACGGCTCGCGCCAAGGTGAGCATGAGAATCGCACCGGGACAGGACGCCGGCGCAGCCATGGACGCCCTCATCGCTCATATCGAGAATCTGCCTGCATGGGGGGCCCGGGTGACCGTTTCGCCCCTCGAATCGGGCGAGGCGTTCAGCCTGTCCGGCGATGATCCCCGGGTGGAGGCGTTTCGCGACGCCTTTGCCGAGGTGTGGGAGTGCCAGGTGGTCGAAATGGGCGTCGGCGGGTCGATCCCCTTCGTCGCAGCTTTCTCGGACGCCTACCCCGACGCCGCCATCCTGCTCACCGGCGTCGCCGATCCGACCAGTCGGGCTCATGGTCCGGACGAAAGCCTCGACCTCAGCGAGTTCCGCAAGGGAATGCTCGCCGAGGCGATCGCCCTGCGTAACCTGGCGTCATGAAGATCAATGCCAACCGACCTGAGATGGGAAGAGTCGGCGTATGGACGTGGCCGCTGGTCACCGCGCCCGCCTCCCACGTCCGCCAGGCCGCACGGGCCATCGAGGACATGGGGTACGGAGCCTTGTGGTTCCCCGAGAGCAGGGGCCGTGAGGCAATAGCTCTTTCGGCGATGCTCCTGGCCGAGACGTCGAACATCAAGGTGGCTCCAGGGATCGCCAACATCTGGGCTCGCGACGCCAACGCGGCTGCCGGCGCCGCCATGGCGCTCGGTGAAGCCTGGCCGGGACGGTTTACGCTCGGTCTGGGAGTGAGCCACGCTCCATCGGTGGGTGCGCGAGGCCACGAGTACGCCCGACCACTGGCTCGCATGCAGGAGTATCTCGACGCCATGGAGTCGGCCATCCTTGTGGGTCCGGAGCCGGAGAGCCCGGTGCCGGTCGTGCTGGCAGCACTCGGACCGAGAATGCTCCAGCTCGCCGCCGCACGAACAACCGGCGCCCACCCCTACTTCGTACCGGTGTCCCACACCGTCTTCGCTCGCGAGGTCATGGGACCCGACGGCTACCTCGCTCCCGAGCAAGCGGTCGTGCTCGAAACCGATCCGGACCGGGCCCGAGCGCTGGCAAGAGGGCACATGGAGCGCTATCTACTTCTCGACAACTACCGAAACAACCTGCTGCGGCTCGGCTGGACCGATTCCGACCTCGACGGCGGCGGCAGTGATGAGGTCGTCGATGCAGTAGTCGCCTGGGGTTCAGCCGCGGCAATCGGTGAGACGATCGCGGCTCATCACGAAGCAGGCGCCGATCACGTGTCGATCCAGGTGATCACCGAATCGGCGGGCGTGCCGCTGCCCGAACTCGAAGAGCTGGCCCGGCACTTGATCTAGCAGTCCGTCGAACGGGCCCTTTAGGACTCGTCGCAGAACCTACCGCCCGAGACGGATGTGATCGTGGCCGTGATGTCCGTCACCGACGAAGCATCGTCCGCCGTGGCACGCAACCAGCTGTCGTTCCCCGGGGGCGACGAGATGTAGACATCGATTCCCCCGGTCAGACCGGCCGCAACTCCAGCATCCGGGTGCGCAGCCGCTACCTGCTCGAGGGTGTCTCCGACGCCCACCGCTCGATTCGTCTTGAACGGGAAGACGCCGTCGTCAGCCGTGTACCCCGCAAAGTGACGGGTTCCCTCAGCGCTGAAACTGGTTCCGCCGTTGGTGAAGAACATCGTCAGATTGTCGATCTGTACCGACCGCACCTCAGTGGTCCCCTCTCGGCAGACGCCGAATTCGTTCGACAAGTTGTCGATAGTCACCCAGTCGCTATCGACGCTCGGCGATGCCCCGGTGAGCGCGGATCGCACTACTTCGATGGCCTCGTCGGGATCGGCTCCGAAGTCGACGATCCCCAAGCCGTTCGCCGCCAAGACGACCGAGGTTCCCCCGGAGCCATCGCACGGTGTGACCGCTCGGTCGAACTCGAAGGCCACGCCTAGCGGCTCGAGAGCGTTGTCCGCCCCCCGGAGGAAGACGATGCCGGTCCCGACCACCTGCTCACCAACCTCGACATCGAGGTCGATCGCGAATCCGATATACCCGGGGCTACCGTCGCGGAACAGGAACTCGACCGGCGCACCGACGCCGCCCCTGTCGAGAGCGAAGTTGCCCACCGTGCCGGTGGTCACCGCCAAATGACCCAGTGCGGTCTCCGCCACATAGGAGCCGTCACCACCGGTGTCGAGACAACTGGCCGACACCGTGCTCTCCAGACCGTCGACGACGATCATCCCGTCGTCGGCAGCCTCGACGTCATCGGGATCGATTGTGCCCAATGTGAATGTGGCGACGTAGGTGACGGGCGCCAGCCCGCTGACCTCCACTACGTAGTCGCCGGTGGAGGCGATATCGGCGGACCAGACTCCCGATCCGCCGCTACCCACAGCGCCACCGTCGGCCGTACGAACATTGACCGCGGCGCCTCCTGCCTCAGTGGAGAGAACAACAGACATCCGCTCCCCTTCGCCGGCGCGGATGAAGTAGATGTCGGCGTCGCCGTCGGCGACATTGCCAACGACAGTCTCTCGGCCCTCGTCTGCATCGTCGATCGACACCCTGCGGTCGTCGGAACACGCCCGCGCCAGAATCGCAAACGTCTCCTCATCTGGAGCCCCGGTCACCTCCCGGCCCAGGTCGGTCTGTACCGCTTCGACCGCAGCAAAGCTGGCGGGTCCGAATGCGCCGTCGACCGTGAGTGAGGCGTACTCGTTCTCGTTGCAGTTGATAAGGAACTGGAGTGCCTCGACGGTCTCGTTGCGATCACCCTCCACGGCGATCGGCGGGCCGTTGGCAATCAACGGCGTCGTGGTGGTTGTCGTCGAAGACGTCGTGGACGTAGTGGTGACCGGGACCGTGGTTGGAGGAATCGTCGGCTCAGCTTCACCGGAAGTGCAGGCCGCCATGAATGCAAAGGCGCTCGCGGCGACAGCAAGGAAACCGCGACTGTGTGGGAACCGCGCCATCGCCTTGCGAGATTAGCGATCGGGACCACCCTGTGTGGTGCAATCGGTACAACCGGTAGGCTCGCCGCGATGAGTTGGCGGGCAATCGCGGTGGCAATCAGCGTTGCCATCGGGGCCGCTCTTGTGACTGGTGCTCTCCGATCCGAGCCCACCGCTGCGGCTCCGGAGGCTTCTTCCACTACGACCACGACTACGACGGTCCTCCTTCCCGTGTGGGTCGAGCCAGCCGAAATAGTGGTCCCGCCCGCGATCATCCTGCCCACCCGGCTCGGATATGCCGACGGCCTGCTCGAACTGGACTTCGAGGTGCAATCGATGGTGGTGGGGGAAGAGCCGCCGATTCGACCGGCTGCTTGGACACTGCTTGCCGGTGACGCCGAATACGAGACGGAGATCGATCCAGTGGCAAGTCGGGTGGTGTTCGATGTCGGCCTCACCTTCGATCCCGCGGCGATCACAGGAGTCCGTCTCGATCGCTACTTCGCTCTCAGCCCGATCCAGGCGGACTTCCTCCCGACATCGGGCGACTTCACCGCGCATGAGATCATCCCCGGCGTCACCGCAGCCGTCGACCTCATCCAGGAGCAGAGCAACGGCACGATCGTCCGAATCCAGATCAGAGGAGATCAGGCCGGCGCTTCATCCGATCTGAGTGCCGAGGGCCGCGGTCCCGGCTGGGCTTCCGCCAGCTCCAACTTTGGCGGCGGCGGTCTTTGGACGCTCTCATTCGAAGGATCGGAGCTTCCAAATCCTCTCCCGATCGTGATCCGCGGGGTCATGTGGCTCCCGCTCGAAGCCGACCTCGTATCGACGCTGGAAAGAGTCCCAGTTGGCTGACCCGCTGGGCGAGATCCTCCGCTCCCCGCTCGACGAGATGCCGGAACCCAGATTCCGGAGCCACGAGGTGTTGGCAGTGGCGATAGCTCTGATGCTGGGAATCGCCACCGGTTGGATCGCAGGCGCCCCGGATGATCCCGTTGCGGTAGCCACAACGATCACAACAACAACCACCACGCCTGCCGAGCTGCCGGATCTGCCGCCGGGATTCGTCGATACCGGACTCGGTGGCGGTGCCAGCGTGTCGTGGATCTACACCAGGGGATCCGATCTCCTGGTCGGGGTAGCGATCGCGGCACCGGTAGATGCCCCACCCACCGACGTCGGAGCGACAGGCCTAGGTGACAACCGACGCGGAATGGGCATCTGGACTGTGCACATGAGTGGCGGCGAGCGGGTCGATCACACACGCGAAATGTTCGACGCGACGGCTCCCGGAATCGTGACGGTCGAATTCGCTGGTCTCGGCGCGCCCTCCGGTGATGTGCGCAGTCTCACATTGCGACCGGTGGTCGGCACAGGGTCGCGAAACCACAACGTGAACATGCCAATAGGAGACCTCCCCGCAAGGCTGACAACCATCGCACCACTTGAAGCCACCGAGTTGGTAGAGCAAACAGCGACGGGTGTGGAACGGAGCAACCTCACCTGGGTCACAATCGACCGTCTCACGATCGACTGGACGAACGCCACGGCAGAGTGGACGCTCGATGACCCGGGCTCGGTCCGGGCGATGCTCGACATGGCGGTGACGCTCGAGGGCGAGACCACCAACCCCGTCAGTTTGGTGGCCGTGTCGGGCGGGGCCGCCTTCCTACAGCGTGAAGCAGCCCCGGTATCACCGACCAGGTCTGGAGTCACGATGCTCAAGAAGCAACCGGGCACCGGCCAAGCGGACTACGAGCCTGAGAGTGCCGAAATCGCCATCACGATCTCCTGGCTCCGCTACGGACCCGATGCCATCGAAATCCCGCTCGAGGCTGCGATCCTCCTCGATTCGCTCGAATGACCAGAACGAGGCCTGGGTTGAGCCCCCGACCGAATTGCGAAGAGCCATCGGGATCGCGCTCTAGGAGTCGAGCTTGTCGTACACCCGAGCGACTTTGGCCCAGCGGCGCGGCCTCATCGCAGGAGAGAGCCGGACGGCCACGGCGTCGAGTTCCGCCACCGAGAGATCGGTCTCCACGTCGGCGGCCACGATCGCTCCCCACTCCTCGTCGGCGATGCCGTACACCCGCACGCCGCGAATATCGGGATGCACCCGCAACTCGGCCTCGACGGCACCCGGATGGACGTTCTCACCCCCAGTGATGATCACCGAGTCGGCCCGCCCCAGCACGGTCAGTCGGCCGAGGTCGTCTATCAGACCCAGGTCTCCTGTCCTCAACCATGCTTCCTTGGGGCGAAGCGGCTCACCCACGTATCCCGGACTCACCATCGGTCCCCGCACCTCGATCCGGCCCTCGGCTCCCACCACCACCGCATCTCCCGCCATGACCCTGACCTCGGCCCGGGGCAGCGGCAGTCCCACCGACCCATCGAGGGTCCCTCCGGGCGAGGCAGTTGCTATCTGCGAACACGTTTCGGTCATCCCGTAGCTGGGCACCGCCGGAATACCCGCCGAGCGGGCAGTAGAGATCAGACGATCGTCGGCGGCCGCTCCCCCAATCAGTACGGCAACGAGATCCGCCCACTCCCCGCCGACATCGAGAACCCTCTGCAGCATCACGGGAACGAGCGAGGCAAATGTGACGGTGTCGAGCGCCGCCGCGACCGCCGCAGCATCGAACCGGTCGAGCAGCACGACCGGTGCCCCCGACTCGGCCTGGCGCCACAACACGGACAGTCCGGCGACATGAAACAGGGGAAGCACACACAACCAGGCATCACCTGGTCCATTGCCGAGGCGCTCCCGCGACCCCGCGACGGCCGCGGCGACGTTGTCGTCGGTGAGCAGCACCCCGCGGGGACGACCCTCGCTGCCGGATGTAAAGACAACGTACGACGCATCGGGTCGAGACATTGTCGGATGCTCGGCAGCGCGGTCGAGGAGACGGTCGAAGCCACCCGTCGGAGCAACCCATAGACCCCGAACACCGGCCGCCCTGGTCGCCTCCATAGCCACAGCAGGAGCGGCGTGAGGATCAACCGCCACCGCGGTCACACCGGCCCGCGGAATGCCCCACACCGCAGCAACCGTCTCGATCGAGCGATCCCCCCAAAACGCGACGGCACGCGAGCCCAGGGAGCCGCTGGCCGAGAGAATCGAAGCAACACCATTGGCGGCGCGATCGAGTTCAGCGAATGACACGGTTCGTTCGGCCGTGATCACTGCCGGTGCATCCGGGTTGGCGTCGGCTGCGGAGGCCAACAGATCCATCCGATCACGCTACCGCCCTACGAGTGCGGCGGCGTCGCAACGAGTGCCCCGGTAGCATCGCCGCCGTCATCTGATTGGAGGGCCATGGCCTTCGACTGGGAGCCGCAAGGCGAGTACACCGACATCCGGTACGAGACAATCCCGGGCGTCGCCAAGATCACGATCGATCGGCCTGAGGTCCGCAACGCCTTTCGACCGACGACCTTGTTCGAGTTGAGCGAAGCTTTCGAGCACGCTCGAGATGACTCGGACCTCGGCGTCATCATCCTCACAGGAGAGGGCGACAAGGCGTTCTGTTCCGGCGGAGACCAAAGGATCAGAGGTGACGCCGGCTATGTCGATCCCAAGGGCACGCCGCGGCTCAACGTGCTCGACCTCCAGATCCAGATGCGACGCCTTCCCAAGCCGATCATCGCCATGGTCGCCGGCTACGCCATCGGCGGCGGGCACATCCTCCACCTCGTGGCCGACCTGACGATCGCGGCGGACAATGCGATCTTTGGCCAGACCGGTCCCAAGGTCGGGTCATTCGACGGCGGATATGGGGCCGGATTGTTGGCCCGCATGGTCGGCGACAAACGCGCCCGCGAGATCTGGTACCTGTGTCGTCAGTATGGGGCAGATGAGGCCTTCGAGATGGGCATGGTCAACAAGGTCGTTCCCCTCTCCGACCTCGAAACGGAGACGGTTGCATGGGCGCGCGAGATCCTCCAGAAGTCACCTCTGGCGGTGCGGCTCATGAAGGCGGCGATCAACGCTGCATCGGACGGGTTGGCCGGACAGCAACAACTGGCAGGCGACGCCACTCTCCTCTTCTACATGTCGGAGGAGGCCCAGGAGGGCCGCAACGCCTTCAACGAGAAGCGGGATCCACGATTCGACGAGTTCCCACGCCTCCCATGAGACCCTGGCTGGTCGCAGCGCGACCGGCAACTCTCCTCGCCGCGGTCGCCCCAGTCCTGGTGGGTAGTGGATTGGCGGCGGCGGACGGTGTGTTCCGCTGGAAC
Source organism: Acidimicrobiia bacterium (assembly GCA_029263095.1). Taxonomy (GTDB): domain Bacteria; phylum Actinomycetota; class Acidimicrobiia; order Spongiisociales; family UBA11373; genus JACZWZ01. The sequence continues at coordinate 17,539 of JAJCYA010000028.1, forward strand.
GCCTTCAGCGCCACCCTCGCCGCCGCCGTGCTCATCAACATCGCTGCCAATTTCGCCAATGACGCATCTGATGCCAAGCGCGGCGCCGATACCGAATCGAGGATTGGTCCGCCTCGCGCTGTCGCCACCGGCCTGCTCACCGCTCGACAGGTATGGATCGGGACCGCGGTGGTGCTCGCAGTGGCAACAGGGTTAGGCGCCTACCTCGCTTGGATCTCCTCCTGGGTGATCCTCGCGATCGGAGCCGCGTCGATTCTGGCGATGCTCGGCTACACGGGGGGACCGTGGCCCTACGGGTATCGGGCGCTAGGTGAGGTATTCGTATTCGTCTTCTTCGGGCTGGTCGCAGTAGTGGGAAGCCGGTACGTCCACGACACAACCACACCGCTCGAAGCCTGGTTGCTGGCTGTCCCGGTGGGGTTCCTGGTCACGGCAATCCTGGTGGCCAACAACGTGAGGGACATCGACACGGACCGCTCCTCAGGCAAACGGACGCTGGCCGTAGTCCTGGGACGCAGGGTCGCCAGGATCGTCTTTGCCGCGTTGATCGTCGGAGCATTCAGCCTCATCACGGTGTACGCGGTGATCGGGGAAACCGCAACAGGCACGCTGATCGCCTTGGCTGCACTCCCCCTGGCCTACTCCCCGATACGGACCATCGCGACTTCGACAGACGGCCCCGAGCTCATCGGAGCTCTCAAGGCGAGCGCCCGACTCCACCTAGCAGTCGGCATCCTCCTCGCTGTGGGTGTACAGCTCTAGCGGGAACGCCCCGCTCGACCACTAGCGTCGTCACGGTGACCGACCGAAACACACTGTTCGTCCGCACTCTGATGGCCGCTCTTGCCGCCTCAGGCGTAGAACATGCCTGCATCGCCCCCGGATCCCGCAACGCTCCGCTTTCGCTCGCCCTGGCCGACTCACCTATCAAGGACTGGTCTCATCACGACGAACGCTCTGCCGCATTCTTTGCACTGGGACTTGCCAAGACGAGTGGTCGGCCCGTACTGGTGGTCACCACCTCCGGCACGGCGGCCACCGAACTACATCCGGCCATCGCCGAAGCCAACGCATCGCACGTACCGCTGATCGCCATCACGGCGGACAGACCATCCGAACTGTTCGACATCGGCGCCGCCCAAACGATCGATCAACGCAACCTCTACGGCTCCGCCGTCAGATGGGAACACGATCTCGACGTACCCGACCCGGCCGACGCGGGACCAAGCCGTACTGCGGCTCTTGCAGCCCGGCTCGTCGCAGAGTCATTGGGGATACCCGCCGGCCCGGTCCACCTCAACGTCCGGATCAGGGAGCCGCTCGTCATAGGAGATGCCGCGGTGAGCGGATTGCGAACTCCCAGGATCACGCGCGCCTCCGTCACCCCCGACCCTGATGCACTGTCCCACCTCGCCGCCCGTATCGCCGGTCGCAGGGGCGTCGTCATCGCCGGTCCCCAGACTGATCGGTCGGGTTGCGGGGCCATCGCTGAATTGGGCGCCGTGCTCGGCTGGCCGATCATGTCCGATCCGACCTCTGGTCTCCGTACGGGTATCCACGACACCACGGCCATCGTCGGGAGTGACCTGCTGGCCTCGGCTGGATGGCTGGACACGGCGTCTCCCGACTTCGTCCTCCGCATCGGTGCCCGACCGACCTCCAAGGCACTGACTACGTGGTTGGAGCGGCACCCCGAGACCCCGCAGGCACTCATAGCCACCAGCGGCTGGCCGGACCCAATGGCCTCGTCCGACCTGGTGCTGCGCGGCGATCCAGCGGCCGCAGTCGGACCGCTGCGAGCTGCACAACCGGCTCCCGACGGATGGTTGGAGCAATGGAAGGCCGCCGATGGCGCGGCCGCGGCAGCGGCTCGACACACCATCGACGCCATCGAAACCACATCGGAGCCCGGGATCGCAGCCGCCGTCTACGACGGGCTCCCGGACGACTCCATGCTGTGGGCTGCATCATCGATGCCCATTCGCGATGTGGATTCGTTCTTCCCCGTCACAGACCGCGCCGTAGCGATCCACGCCAACCGGGGCGCCAACGGAATCGACGGCTTTGTCTCGTCGGCGCTGGGAGCGGCGTCGAACCACACGCCTACGATCGCTCTGGCCGGTGATCTATCGATGCTGCACGACATTGGCGCCCTCGCTTCAATGGCCCGCCTCGAGATCCCGCTCACGATCGTGGCAATCAACAACGATGGCGGCGGCATCTTCCACTTCCTCCCCCAGGCCGGCCACGATCACTTCGAACGTCACTTCGGAACGCCTCACGGGCTCTCGTTCTCCGAGATCGGAAGGTCGTTCGGAGTCGACACCGTCGCCGTAGATGCCTCACAGGCAATCACCGACGCCGTGGCAGCGGCCGGGGAGAGTCCAAGGCTGGTCGAAGTGATGACGGATCGCGCGGCCAATGTGGAGGTTCATCGGAGCATCGCGGAACAGGTGAAGGGCGCGATCGCCGAGCTGTGACCAGGAAGAGGCGACCAGCAATCGGCGACCGGCGAGTGTGTGAGGCGATCTGCGAGGGGTCTCGTGTGAGGCCGACGAAAGACCTGGCGGTTAGCGGGCCGTCAGTAGGTCGAGCATCGGGCGGAGCTTGAGGCGGGTCTCGGCAAGTTCCTCGTCGGGATCGCTCCCATCCACTATGCCATTGCCCGCATAGATGATCGCGTGGTCGCCCCGCACCAGAGCGCTCCGCAATGCAACCGCGAGCTCCCCATCTCCTCCCGCGTCGACCCAGCCGATGCCTCCGGAGTACCACCCGCGGTCGATCCCCTCCTGTTTGGCGATGAAGGCCAACGCCTCGGACCGAGGTGAACCCCCCACCGCCGCGGTCGGGTGAAGCGCATTGGCCAGATCGAGGATTCGCCGGTCGGTGCTCCCGGTAATCGGAGTAGCGAGATGTTGAACGGTGGCAAACCGCTGCAGCACGGGGTCGGAGGGATGGGTGACACCATGAGCGATCGGCATCAGCCTGCGCACTGCGTCTTCGACCACTATCGAATGCTCCAGCCGGTCCTTCTCCGAGGCCAGCAGCGCATCTCCATGCCTGCGGTCCTCATCGGCATCGGCGCCGCGAGGTCCTGAACCGGCGAGCGGGCTCAGTTGGAAACGCTCCCCCTCGCGAGAGATCAGCAACTCGGGGCTGGCTCCGAGGAACGTCGACTCCCCATGCTGCCAGCCGAAAATCCGACAGTCCGGATAGCGGTCCCGCAGCTGCGCCACCAAGTCGAAAGAACCCAGCGGCCGTGGTGTATGGACCAGGACCGTTCGCGCCAACACGACCTTCTCGAACACCCCGGCACCAATCGATCCCACAGCCTCTCCCACGAGGTCACGCCAGTCGTCGGGCCCAGGCCGGGACTCCACGGTGTGGTCGACCTCTCGCTCCTCGCTCACGTCGGCGGGAGCACGCAACGCGGACAGAAGTCCGAGCAGCAGACGACCATCAGATCCCGGCCGAACCGCGACGGTCAGCGACGAACGCCCTCCGACACGAACGACGCTGACTTCAGGGATCACCGCAGTCGCACTGGCGAAGCCCTCCCAGTCCACTCCGGCCGGACCCTCCTCGTCGAACGAGAACCCGGTGAGCAGGCTGATCCCGTCGGGAAGACCGGCAATCTCAGCGTCGATCGCCTGGAGTCTCCCGGAGCCGCTCGCTACGAACGTCGCTGCCGTACCAAGAGCTCCTATCGAACGGCCGGTGGGCGATGCGAAGAAGCCCGCCCACCCGAACGCCTCGGATCCCGCCCGAACCAGGTCGAGCGGGTCGAGATCGACATCGACCGAAGCGACTCGCAACCGACCCGAGTCGGTACGGAGCGCCTCGTCGATCTCGGTCAGCGTCCGTCGGGATATGAGCATCGGGGAGAAGTGTGTCTAGTTGTTGAGCGGGTACTGCCGCTCAACCTTCTGATCGTCCACCAAGAACGTGAGCTGAGAGTCCACCCTGACGACTCCCTCGACCCGCCTGGTCAGCTCCTCGAGCAAGTGCGCCTCGGTTCGATTCTCCATCTCCCCGTCGAGCATCACGACACCATCATCGACACTGACACCTACGTCCTCAGGATCAAGGAACAACAGCCTGCGGACTATGTCTTCGCGAATCTCGTCTTCGATGATCTCATCGGGTTTCGTGAAGGCATTGACGACGTCGGCCCGGCTGATGATGCCAATCAGAGCACCGTCCTCGTCCACCACGGGAAGCCGCTTCAGCCGCTTGTTCGCCATCACGCGAGCCGCTTCACCGATCGTGACCTCAGGCGAGGTTGTTATCACCGCTTCTGTCATCACCTCTGCGACCGTCTCCGCGGCAGGCGGATCGGACGGACCCTCACCGAAGAGGGCATCCAACAAGCTGAATCGGTACGGCTGATCGCGGTTGGCTTCCTGACGAAGGAAGTCCCCTTCAGTGACGATTCCGACAACGGCGCCGTCGCTGATCACCGGCAATCCGCTCACTTTGTTACGAACCATCGTCCTGGCTGCCTCTTTAAGCAGCGTGTCGGGCGAGACCGTCAACGGCTCGGTGGACATGAGATCGCGAACCTTCATGGTCACTCCTCCTCTTCACGCTGGCGAGCGACTAGAACGTCGCACGAAGCGTGGTTTACAACCCGATGGCTCGTACTTCCGAGGACGAGCGAGGCGATGTCACCCCGCCCCCGGCTGCCGACCACAATCAGGTCGGCACCTTGCTCGTCCGCGTACTCAACCAACACATCGGGTGGGTACCCCTCAAGATCGACTCGTACCACGGGCCGGGTACAGCCCTCCAGAAACGGCTCGATCCTCTTCCAGACATTCGTTCGTTGCGCCTCGGCAAAGTCGTCGCCGACCGTCGGCAGCCCGCTCATTGCTGCGAGGACGGTAGCGGGCACGTGGGCGACAAACACCACATGGAGATCGCCGTTCAACTGTTCGACGAGCGCCCTGGCTCGTCGAACAGCGCCGGCACTCGAAGGTGAATCATCGATGCCGACGACGATCTTCATGCTGGCCACTGCTCCGGTGGATAGCGGTGCTCCTTCTCCGCCTGGATTCGGGCTGCATATGCGGCGGCTTCGCTGCGACGGCTCATCTCCAGCTTTGAGAGCACGTTCGATACGTAATTCTTGACGGTCTTCTCGGCGAGGAACATCTCCTCGGCTATCTGGCGGTTGGTCAGCCCGTCGGCGATGTAGTCGAGGATCTTGCGTTCCTGGGCGGAAAGCTTGGCCAGGAGTGGATCATCGGGCTCCTCCCCCCGAATTCGACGGAACACTCGATCGGTCATCTCCGGATCGAGAAGGCTCTCGCCCCTGCCGACCTTGCGAATGCTCTCGAGGAGGTCGGAGCCCTTGATCTGCTTGAGGACGTAGCCCGATGCTCCCGCCATGATCGACGAGAACAGCGCCTCGTCATCGGCAAATGACGTGAGCATCAGAACGTTGATGTGAGGCCACCTGGCTCGGATCTCACGGCAGGCCTCGACACCGCTCCCATCGGGAAGCCTCACATCGAGAATCACGATGTGAGGCTCGTCGAATCCGACCCGCCGGATGGCGTCCTCAACCGATCCCGCCTCGCCCACGACAAGGAGATCCTCTTCGGCTTCGATCATCGTTCTGAGGCCCTGGCGGACGATCTCATGATCGTCCACAAGCTCGATTCGAAGCTGCTCACCCATACCCCGAATCCTACCGGAGGGAGGCGGCCACACCATCCGAACATGCCCCACACGACGGGGCCGAAAGTCCTGAAATCATCCGGCTGCCCGACGCCGCGCACAGACCGGTAACCTGATCTGGCCGTGCCAACCATTGCCCCGAGCCTCATCCGCGATCTGGTAGAAGCCGCCGCCAGTGTGGCCGCCCAGGTCGAGCTGTCGGCACTCCTCAGGTCGACCGTCCAAACCGGTATGGACCTCACCGGGGCCAAGCATGGTGCTCTGGGTGTCCTCGGCGAGCACGGTGCCCTCATGGACTTCGTGCATGTCGGTCTCGACCCAGGGGTAGCCAGGCAGATCGGACATCTCCCACGTGCGACCGGCTTGCTGGGCACAATCACCCGGACCGACACTGCGGTCCGGATCGACGACATCGGCGACCACGAGGATTCGGTCGGTTTCCCGGACGGTCACCCCGACATGACGAGCTTCATCGGGGTACCGGTCCGAGTCGGCGAACGTGTCTTTGGGAACTTGTACTTGACCGACAAGGCCGGTGGATTCACTGAAGACGACGAGGTCATCGTCGAATTCCTGGCGGTGACGGCAGGGACCGCCATTTCGACACTGCGAATGCAGGAGCGTCTGCGGCGAGCCGCTCTGCACGAGGATCGGGAGAGAATCGCCCGGGACCTCCACGACTCGATAATCCAAGATCTCTTTGCAGTCGGACTGGGCCTTCAGGCGTCGATGGCGAAGGTAGACAATGATCCGACCGCCGTACACCAACAGCTCGACACTTCGATCGACAAGCTGGACGAGACAATCGCATCACTGCGTCGCTACATATTCGATCTGCGGCCTCCGGTCTGGGCTCGACCATCACTTCCGAGTGAGTTGGCTCGGCTGCTCGAGGAGCTGGCTGCACCCCACCGAGTAGCGGTCGGTCTCGACTTCGACTGTCCGCCCGACATACCCGAGACGCCCGTCGCCGACGATCTCTTCGCCGTCATAAAGGAATCGGTCAGCAACGCACTACGACACGGGGAACCATCAACGGTCGACGTGCGAGTGGTGTGCGAGGGTGAGGTGGTACGGGCCTCGATTTCGGACGACGGAACCGGCTTCGATACGGACCAGGAATCAGAGGGACTCGGCCTCGACAACATGGCCGAAAGGGTCGAGCGGACGCTGGGGAGTCTCTTTATCGACTCTGTTCCGGGGCGAGGCACGGTGGTCCACGTCGCGTTCCCGTTGCAGCCGTCACAGTCGAAGTAGTGAATCAATAGCGTTGCGATAGGAGGGTATTCGGCCCCTATCACGAATAGGCCTCGGCCCTGATCATGACGACGACGACTCTGGAGGACCACGCCTGTGTATGTCTTCGACTTCTCTACTGGGGACGGCACCAATAAGGACCTACTCGGTGGCAAAGGAGCCGGCCTGGCGACGATGACCGCCATCGGTCTGCCTGTCCCTCCCGGGTTTACTCTCAGCACCGAGGCCTGCCGACGCTACCTGGCGGAAGGCGAGGTTCCTGCGGTTCTTTGGGATGAGGTTCGGGCCGCTCGTGAGCGTCTCGAGGCGGCGACCGGTCGCCGCCTGGGTGCCACCGGCGGACCGCCGCTGTTGCTATCGGTGCGCTCGGGAGCCAAGTTCTCGATGCCCGGAATGATGGACACCGTCCTCAACCTCGGGATCAACGACGAGGTCGTGGGTCCGCTCGCGGATTGGGCCGGCGACGAGCATTTCGCCTGGGATGCCTACCGACGTTTCGTTCAGACGTACGCAAAAGTGGTGCTGCGGGTCGATGACCGGGAGTTCGAACGGATCCTCTCCGACCTCCGCTCAGCCCGCGGTGTCGACGACGACGCCAGCCTCACGGCCGATGATCTCGAACAGGCAACTCGGCGTTTCCAACAGGTCGTCGCAGCAGCGGACAAGGAGATCCCCGACGATCCCGACGAGCAGCTTCGGGCCGCGATCACGGCCGTGTTCTCGTCGTGGACCAACCGCCGGGCACGTGATTACCGACGACTCAACAGGATCGACGACGACCTCGGAACCGCCTGCAATGTGCAGATGATGGTTTTCGGCGATCTCGGAGACGACAGCGGGACGGGGGTCTGCTTCACCCGCGACCCGGCAACCGGCGAGGCGGTTTCCTACGGCGACTACCTCCCCAATGCCCAGGGCGAGGACGTCGTCGCCGGCATTCGCAACACCTTGCGCCTCGAGGACCTCGCAGAGCGTCACCCGGAGCACCACGCCCACCTGGTTGAAGTCATGGGGACCCTCGAGCGGCACTACAGCGACATGTGCGACATCGAGTTCACCATCGAACGCGAAACCCTTTGGATTCTGCAAACCCGGGTCGGTAAACGGACCGCCCAAGCGGCAGTCCGAATAGCGGTCGAGATGGCCAACGAGTGGATGATCGATCGAGCGACGGCCCTTCTCAGGGTCGAACCGAACTCACTCGACGCGATGCTCCATCCCAGAATCGCGGAAGGCATCGACATCGAGCCGCTCACCGTCGGACTAGACGCTTCGCCGGGAGCAGCCTCGGGCGTGGCAGTTTTCTCCGCCGACCGAGCCGTTGAGGTCAAGGAGTCTGGATCTGACGTCGTCCTGGTCCGGTGGGAGACGAATCCGGACGACATCCACGGATTGGCGGCTGCCGAGGGCGTTCTCACCAGCCACGGCGGAAAGACCAGCCACGCCGCTGTTGTGGCCCGCGGTATGGGCAAAGCCGCGGTGACGGGTGCAGCCGATATCGAGGTCGACGAGGCGGCAGGTCGATTCTCGGTCGGCGACGTGACGGTTTCGGCCGGCGACATCATCACAATCGACGGAGGGACCGGGCGGGTCTTTCTCGGCGAACTCCCCCTGGTCGATCCCGAGCCGTCGCCCGAATTGGAGATCCTGCTCGGCTGGGCCGATGAGGTCAGGCGCCTTGGCGTCCGAGCCAATGCCGACGATGGACCGAGCGCCGAGGTCGCCCGCAACTGGGGAGCTGAAGGGATCGGGTTGGCACGGACCGAGCACATGTTCATGGGCGATCGGCTGCCGGTCGTACGGTCGATCATCCTGAGTCACGAGGCAGAGCAGGCGCTCGACGAACTGGTGAAACTCCAAACAGACGACTTCACCGAACTACTGACGGCAATGGATGGTCTGCCCGTGATCGTCCGGCTGCTCGACCCGCCTCTGCACGAGTTCCTCCCGGATCGGATAGATCTACTGCTCAGGCGTCGCGACATGGCCGCGGGCAGCGATACAACCGAGCTGGATCGGATGATCGACGCCGTGACACGCCTCGACGAGACCAACCCGATGATGGGTCTGCGCGGAGTACGGCTCGGGGTTATTCACCCGGAGCTCTACCAAGCCCAGGTGAGGGCGGCGATGGAGGCCGTGCGACGGTGCATCGATGCCGGCGGTGATCCGAAGCTCGAACTCATGATTCCGCTCGTGTCCCACAAGGACGAGCTGACCCACGTCGTCGAGCTTGTCCAGGAGATAATCGATGCGTCCGGCGTTCGGATCCCGATCCCCGTGGGAACAATGATCGAGATTCCGCGCGCTGCTCTCCAGGCGGCCGAGATAGCGGCTCATGCCGATTTCTTCTCGTTCGGGACCAACGACCTCACTCAGATGGCGTACGGCATCAGCCGCGACGACGCCGAGCGAGCATTCCTCGATCAGTACGTGGCCGATGGAATCCTTCCCTCCAATCCATTCGCCCACGTCGATCAGACCGGCGTCGGCAGGCTCGTCGAGCTCGCCACTCGGGAAGGCAAGGCGTCACGGCCCAACCTAGAGATTGGGGTCTGCGGGGAGCACGGCGGGGATCCCGAGAGCATCGCGTTCTTCCACCGTATGGGGCTCGACTACGTGTCGTGCAGCCCCCCTCGGGTCCCGATCGCCCGGTTGGCCGCCGCCCACGCCGCACTGGGCGAGTCGAGCGACCGATCGTCGATCTGAAGAGGTACCCAACCGAACCGACCGCTAGGCGCGTTTGGCGGCCGGAATGTCCTTGCGGCTGGGAAGCCAACGGTGGGGCACCGGGCGAACCCTGACGCGCAAATCGACGACCGACAACCCTTCTCCTGGCGCAAGCACCTTTACCGGATTCAGATCCATCTCGACGATCTCGGGTAGATCGTCGACCATCGCCGAGATCCGCAACAACGCCTCGCGCAAGGCAGGGATATCACCCTCGGGGCCACCGCGATAGCCCTCCAACAGCCGAGCCGACTTCACCTCGGCGATCATCTCTTCGGCATCGACATCGGTGAGCGGATGGATCCGGAATGACACGTCTCCGATCAACTCGACGAAGACGCCACCAAGTCCAAAAGCGATGAGCGGACCAAACGAGGGATCCTCCGTCATCCCGATGATGACCTCGTGGCCTCCGGGGACGAACTCCTGGACGAGGACGCCGGTGGCGTCATCGGCCGATGCGAAGACCCGGTCGAAGGCCGCTCGCACCTGATCGGGACCAACATCGAGGGCGATACCGCCAACATCACTCTTGTGGAGTGCCGTGGGCGAGATCACCTTCAGCACCACTGGACCCCCGATCCTCTCGGCAGCCGCGTCAGCTTCGGCCGGAGTACCCACGATCTCAGATTTGGCGTGAGCGATCCCGTACGCCTCGAGAATCGCGTCGGCATCCTCGGGCTCGAGCCAGCCACCGTCTTCCCCCAGCCGTTCCAGGGCATGCTCGAGTACGTCCTGGGCCTGGTCGCGCTGCAAGTCACCAAACTCCACGACTTCACCCTCGGGCCGCTCGCGCCACTCCGAATATGTGACCGCTCTGGCAAGGGCTCGCGCCGCAGGCTCGGGAAAGGCGTACTGCGGGATCCGCACCGCAGCGCGGGACACCGGGGGTCTGCTGTTGGTGTCTGCCTCCATGTAGACCGCGAGGATGGTCTTGTCGGCGGTTCCCTCCGCAACGACAGCGGCAACAGCCATCTGCACCTCCTGCAATGCCCCAGGCGAAGTCGGGATGAACACAACGATCACTGAATCGACTTCGTCGCTGTCGAGGAGCGCTCGCAAAGTGGCGCGGTATTGCTCCGGTCCGGCGGAAGCGATCATGTCCACAGGATTCCGAACCGCAGCCTCGGCGGCCAGGTGCGGGCGCATCTGATCTTGCAGCGACTGCGAGAACTCGACGACCTCCAGCCCCTCAGACTCGAGTGCATCAACGGCGAGGATGCTGGGTCCACCGGCATTGGTCAGGATCCCCACCCGCCGGCCTTTGGGAAGCGGCTGATTGGCCAGCAGCGATGCAACCTCGAAGAGCTGCTCCAGTGTGTCCGTACGAATGACACCCGCCTGTCGGAACAGCGCTGAGACTGCGACCTCGACACTCGCCAGGGCCCCGGTGTGGCTGCTGGCCGCCCGCGCCCCCGCCGCGGTCCGTCCCGACTTCACAACAACTATTGGCTTTGACCGCGCCAGACGCCGTGCAATGCGGGCAAACCGACGAGGGTGCCCGAACGACTCGAGATACAGAAGTATCACGTCGGTGGCGGGATCGCCTTCCCAGTAGAGCATCAGATCGTTACCACTCACATCGGCCTTGTTCCCGACCGAAACGAACGTCGAGATCCCGATGTCGGACTCCCTGGCATAGTCGAGGATGGCAATGCCGAGCGCACCGGACTGGCTCGACATTCCCACGTTGCCCTGCGGAGGGAACGCTGGAGCAAACGTGACGTCGAGTCGAACTGCGGGATCGGTGTTGAGCAGGCCCATGCAATTGGGGCCGATCACCCGGATTCCGGCATCGCGCGCAATCGACACCAGCTCGTCTTCGAGAGCCTTGCCGGCCTCGCCGGTCTCTGAAAACCCTGCGCTGATAACGACCATCCCCTTGACGCCCTTTGCCGCACAGTCCCGAGCGACATCCAGCACGTGTCTCGCTGGAACAACCACGATCGCCAGATCGACGGGATCCGGAACGGCGGACACAGTCGGATACGCCTTTACGGAACTCACGCTGGCTGCGTTCGGATTCACCGGATAGACGGTCCCAGAGAAGCGGGCGCTGAGGATGTTGCGCATGAGGCGGCCGCCAATCGAGTGCTCGTCGCGACTCGCCCCGACGATGGCCACCGACTTCGGATAGAAGACGGGTAGCAACGAGGTAGCCACGGCTCTCTGCTCGTGAGCGCCAGCCGCCTCGCTGACGTCGGCGGTCATCACAACCGGGAAATCGACCGTGTATACGCCCTCCTCCAGATCGCGGCTCATCGCATATCCGGCGCCGCGAAAGACCCGCGTCATCGCGTAATTGTCCGCAAGGACAAAAGCCCTGAAGCCCTCCACACCGTTGTTGCGTGCATAGTTGGTTAGGTGGGTCAAGAGCTGAGTGCCGAGGCCGCGACCCTGCTGGCCGTCCTCGACCCCGAACGCCACCTCCGCGAGAGACGAATCCTCGGCCAGCCGGTCGTAGCGGCCGACCGCCACCAACTGGGTGCCGATCTCGACGACGAAGGCCATCCGATCGTCGTAGTCGACGTTGGTGAAATACTCGAGTTCCTCGGGGGACAGCTCCTTCTTGTGGCTGAAGAATCGGTGATACACCGAGTCTCGACCCATCCGGTGGAACAGCGCATCGAGCTCGGGCGCGTCGTCGGGCTTGATCGGGCGAATGCGGGCTATACCCCCGTCCGCCAGCACCACGTGGAATTCGTAGTCTGTCGGGTATGCCGCCATGACACCGATTCTCGCAGACCGACGGGACCAGCCCACCGACGCGACAGTGCTCCCGCGTCCGGGAGCACTCGTCAACTCTGTGGGCCGTTTCCGGTCATGCCCAGGACATGGCTTGGCAGCCGTCCGAACAATGTGCAGTACGGGGAACCATGAACCGCTTCACGACACACCTCCCTTCACGTATCGACATATGTCGATACGTAGGTTGACACACATATCGACATATGTCAATATCATTCCATGGAGAAGGTTGCTTGCTGTACCCGATTGCTGACGGTTCCGCTCCCCCAATCGGACGCCGACGAACTCGCCGCAAGGTTCAAGGCGCTCGCCGATCCCGCACGACTCAGACTGCTCAGTCTGATCGCCGAGCGGGGCGAAGTGTGCGCTTGCGAATTGGTGGGACCGCTCGGAATCTCCCAACCGACCGTGAGCCACCATCTGCGAGTGCTGTTCGAGGCGAACTTGGTTGAGAGGGAGAGGCGCGGCCGCTGGATCCATTACCGGGTCATCGACACGACGGTCGACGCGCTGCGCGAAGCACTCACGCAGACAACCGTCTAGGCCAGCGCCACTAGGTCGAGCAGCGACTCGTCGAAGTACACGGCATCACCATCCGGCATCAGCACGGCGCGATCAGGCTGCAGCGCCTCCACGAACTCGGTGTCGTGGCTGACGACGACCAGCGTTCCCGCGTAGGTGTGAAGCGCTTCCAGAAGAGCTTCCTTCGCCTGCGGGTCGAGGTTGTTGGTGGGCTCGTCGAGCACCAGGAGGTTGTGCCTGCCGACTACAAGCATGGCCAGCGCCAACTTCGTCTTCTCCCCGCCGGAGAGGGTCCCAGCGTCCTGGTCGATCTTGTCGGAAAGCAGGAAGTGACCCAGGATCGACCGCAGGGTCTGATCCAACTCTCCATGGGAGACAGATTTCACGTGCTCGAAGACCGTCAACCCGGGAGTGACCTGCTCGTGCTCCTGGGCGTAGTACCCCATTGCCAATTTGTATCCGGGGATGACTTCGCCGATGTCCGCAGACTCAACTCCGGCGAGGATCCTCAAAAGGGTCGTCTTACCGGCGCCGTTGAGCCCCATGATCAGCAGGCACTCCCCCCGTTCGGCGTAGACGTCGACATCGACGAACACCACGTTGTCGTCAAACGCCTTGGCCAGACCCTTGCCTTCCAGTGGGATCTTGCCTGAAGGCTCCGGTTGAGGGAACCGGAGCGCAACCGACTTGCCCTCGGCGGCCACCTCGACCAGATACTCCTTCATCTTGTCGGCGCGGGTCTGCATCGACTTGGCCCGCTTGGACATCTTCTCGGTTGTACCCATGAAGCGACGAGCGGTCTCCTCGAGACGACTGATCCGCGCCTGCTGATGGCGGCGCTCACGAATCCGCTGCTGGCGGCGGCGGTCTCGCTCGGCCAAGAAGTACGAATAGTTGCCGCGATACGGCTCGAGTGCACCGTCGTCGAGAGCAAGCACGGATGTGATCGACTCGTCGAGGAGCGGAAGGTCGTGAGACACGACAAGCAGTGCGCCGGAATACTCGCCCAGGTACTGCATCATCCACGCCTTGGCGTCGAGGTCCAGGTGGTTTGTCGGCTCGTCGAGCAGAAGAACGTCTGTCTCGGCGAACAGAATCCTGCTGAGTTCCACCCTGCGCCGTTGGCCACCAGACATGGTCCTGACCGGCTGTGCCATCTCATCGTCGGTAATGCCTACCGATGCCGCGAACTTGCGAGCTTCGGCCTCGGCCCGATATCCGCCCTTCGTCTCAAACTCGGCTTCGAGTCTGGCGAACCGCCGAATGAGGCGATCCCTCTCGTCTCCCGTGGCGGCTTCCATCAACCGCCGAGCCTGCTCCATTCGGATCTGTATGCCGCCGATATCGCGAGCCGCCAGCACTCGCTCGAGTGCGGTGGCATCGGGATGATCCAGTTCGGGAAGAGCACTCTCTTGAGAGAGATACCCGATGACACCGGATCGCGCGACGGTGCCGGCTGAAGGATCGCGCAGGCCGGCCAGAGTCCGCAGCAGCGTGGTCTTGCCGGCGCCGTTGCGTCCCACCAGGCCGACCTTGTCGCCCGAGTGGAGAGCAAATGAAGCATCCGCCACCAGCATGCGAATGCCGACTTCTACTCCCACAGCTTTGGCGATGATCATGGCGAGCCCTCAGAATCAGTCGTAGGTCGAATCATCAGGGAGAGGTCGTCGTTCTCGAGCCGCCGCCCAGTAGGTCGCCGGGCAACAGTCAGAACGTTCTCTGGCTGAAGATAGGCGACCCTGGACCGGCAACTCAAGAACCGCTGCCTCAAAGAAACGCCCGGCCCTCGGGTAGAGGTGCCGGACACGGGTCGGTCTTCCGGCGATGATCCTAATCAGATCGACTCGAGCACATTCCTCTGAATGCACTGGGCAATATCGTCACTCGGCGGGTTCTGAGATGAACTCCGAGGCGAAGGTCTCCAACGTTTCGATTCCAAAGCCCGCCGGAATCAGGATCCGATCGACACCAACCGCCGCGAGCTTCTCGACCCATTCGGCCCTCGGGAGCGTCATCATCGTGATCTCCAGCGCCGCCGGGTCGCGACCGGCACGCTCCGCGTGCTCCCGTGCCAGAGCAATGAGTCCCGGAAGTACGTCGAATTCGGCCGATGCCGGAATGAACCCATCCCCCAATTCTCCAGCGCGACGCGCCGCCCGCTTGCTGTGTCCGCCAATCACAATCGGCACCGGTCGTTGAATCGGCATCGGTCGAACGTATATGTCCTGAAACGAGTTGAATTCGCCGGAGAACGATGGGAGTTCCTCGGTCCACACCGTCCTCATCAGGCGTATCGCCTCATCGGTTCGATCACCCCGATCGGCGAAAGACGTGCCAAGAGCCGCAAACTCCTCCTCGAGCCATCCGGCGCCGACACCGAGGGTCACCCGGCCATTCGACAGTACGTCGAGGGTGGCGACCTGCTTGGCCAAGATCACAGGGTTGCGTTGCGGGAGGATGAGAACCCCGGTTGCCAACCGAATTCGTTGGGTAGCAGCAGCCATGAACGACAGCCACACCAGCGGATCCGGACTCGGGAAGTCCTCAGATCCGAGCATCCGACCCGACTTCGAATACGGATAGACCGATTGGTACCCACTTGGTACGACGACATGCTCGATCGTCCACAAAGATTCAAAGCCGAGCCGTTCGGCTGCTTCGGCCAATTCGAGCGCAGACTCACGATCGGAGGCCGCGACGTTCGCGTAGACAATCCCGTACTTCATATCGGCCTCTGAGACTTCGGCGACTGGTCCGGCGACACTACCCGGAGCCGGGTAGCGTGCCGGGATCATGCGCGACCATCTGCCCGACCTGACCTCGTGGAACTGCTTTGCGTGTGGGCAGGATCATCCCAAGGGTCTGCGGCTCCAATTCACGGCGCCCCAGCCAGACTGGGTCCGGTCGGAGTTTCGAATCTCCACCGATCATGTCGGGCTCGGATCCATCGTCCACGGCGGGATCGTGGCGACGGTCTTCGATGAGGTAATGGTGTGGACGCTCTACCGGTGGCGATATCAGCCGCACGTGACGGCCAGGATGGAACAACGTTTCCGTGGCGTGATCGAGGCCGACACGCCGCTGGTGGCAGAGGCGTGGATCGCCGCCGACCGGGGTCGCCGTCGCACCGTCGAGGCGCACATCCACCCCGCCGACGATCCGGGGCGGATCCTTGCCGAGGCATCGGGCATCTATCTCCCTGCAGCAAGCTCGGCTCTCGAATCGCTGCCGGACGTCCAGCAAGACGAGTTGCGTGAGGTGTTCGATCGGTTCCGATCACTCGACAAACCGGTCGAGAACCCGGGCTAGGGGGTGACCGTGGCAGAGATCATGTGGGAACCGTCACCGGAGCGAGTCGGCGACACCCTTCTCGCAAGGTTTATGAAGCGCCACGGATTCAAACACTACGACGATCTGAGGCTGTGGTCGATCGAGAACCGTTCAGACTTCTGGCAAGCGGTGTGGGAAGACGGTGCGGTGGTCGCGTCGGTGCTGTCCGACCAGCCCATTGGCTCCGAGGCGATGCCGGGGACCGAATGGTTTCCGGGTGCGAGGCTCAACTTCGCCGAGAATCTGCTGCGCCGCCGTGACACCGACAAGGCGGTCATCACCGTCGATGAATCTGAGGAGCGACGTGACATCACCTGGGCGGAGCTCAACGGTCTCGTTGCTCGTGCTCAGGCGGGACTGCAATCCCTCGGTGTTGCCTCCGGTGACCGGATCGCTGCTCTGGTGCCGAACAGCCTCGAGGCCCTGGTCGGCATGCTCGCCACCACCGCGATCGGTGCGGTTTGGTCATCGTGCTCTCCCGACTTCGGTCCGCTCGGAGTGATCGACCGCTTTGGTCAGATTGAGCCGAAGGTTCTCATTGCCGTCGATGGCTACATGTACAACGGCTCCAAGCACGTCGTGGCAGATACCGTCGCGACGGCTCTTGCATCGATCCCAGGAGTCGAGGCAGCCGTCACGATCAACCGGATCGGAGCGACCATCGATACCGGAACCATCCCCGCCGTAGCCTGGGAGACGCTTCTGCAAGAAGGACCCGATACGCCAGAATTCGCCCAACTGCCCTTCGACCATCCGATCTACATCATGTACTCGTCGGGCACCACCGGACCACCCAAGAGCATTGTCCACGGGGCAGGGGGAACCTTGCTCAAGCACCTGACCGAGCACCGACTCCACTCCGACATCCGCCGCGACGACAGGGTGTTCTGGTTTACGACCTGCGGGTGGATGATGTGGAACTGGCTGGTGAGCGCGTTGGCAGCCGAGGCATCGATCGTCCTCTACGACGGGAGCCCGGGCCACCCCGATATCGCGGCGCTGTGGCGTATGGCTGAAGCCACGGGGATCACTCACTTCGGAACCAGTCCCAAGTTCCTTGCCGCCAGCTCCAACGCCGGACTGATCCCCAGGACGGAAGCCGACCTGTCATCGATCAGATGGATCGGATCCACCGGTGCTCCTCTCAATCCAGAGCAATTCGACTGGGTCTACGAGAATGTCGCCGCCGACGTGCAACTGTCCTCGATCAGTGGTGGGACCGACATCGTTGGATGCTTTGCCTTGGGCGTGCCGGTACTACCGGTACGCCGAGGTGAGCTCCAGGGTCGGGCGCTGGGAATGGCCGTCGAGTCGTGGGATCAGTCCGGGTCGCCGCGGGTTGGGCACAAGGGCGAATTGGTGTGTACTGCACCCTTCCCATCGATGCCCGTGTCGTTCTGGCAGGACCCACAAGGCTCCCGCTACCGCGACGCCTACTTCAAGGACAACCCCGGAGTCTGGACGCATGGCGACTTCATCGAGATCCGACCGCAGGGCGGCGTGATCATCTACGGCAGGAGCGATACGACGCTCAACCCCGGAGGGGTGAGGATCGGTACCGCCGAGATCTATCGGGCGATCGAGGCGATGCCCGAAGTCGAGGACTCGGTCGTGGTTGGAAGGGATGCAGACGGTGATGTCGAGGTGATCCTGTTTGTCGTGCTCACCGCAGGGCACGAGTTGGACGCCGACTTGGAGAGCGCGATCCGAAGCCGGATTCGCCGCGACACGTCGCCGCGGCACGTGCCAGGTCGCATCGCCGCCGTGTCTGCCGTCCCCTACACCCTGAGCGGCAAGAAGGTCGAAATGGCGGTGCGCGCCGTGATCAATGGTGAGCAGATAGCCAATCGGGACGCACTTGCCAATCCAGAGGCGCTCGACGGGTTGATGGACGCCCTGACCGCCGCCACCTAGGCAATGGTCGTGGGAGGAACATGACAGAGGCGAGACTGCCGGAGGCCCGCCGACCGGAGCCCAACACAACGATCTCGCATCGGCGCTGGACCCGCTGGGCACTGCTCCTCTTCGGCTTCGTTGGGGCCTTGGCGGCGTGCGGACCCCAGAAAGCCTCTGACAGCGAGCCGGTCAAGTACTTTGATGCGCTATCCCAGGCCTATTCCGCCGACGACATCTACGGGATCCTCGACTTCTATGCCACCGGGGCACGTATCCAGAACCGAGCCGGTGAGTTCGGAGAGGCGACGGTGGCAATCACAGATCTGCTCCGGAGCAGCCACCGCGATCCCGACAGGCGGCTCCTGGATGTATACGTCTCTGAGGAAGGAGCCCTCGTCCTCATCAGGCGCCCGACTACCGAAGACCTCGAAGCCGTCGTGACAAGTGTCGACGATGGTGGAACGATCACCGACGAAATCGTGTACGTCGCCGTAGGAACGCTCTCGGACGGCCTCCAGTCATCGCCCGACGTTATCGCGGCGTACGACGACATCTACCGACGCTTCGCCCTGGCGTGGTCGTCTGGTGACCGCGATGCCGTCGCCGCGTTGTACTCACCCGATGCAGTCATCACGGTCGGGCTTCACGGAGAGATCTCCGTCGGCTCGACTGCAATCTCAGTGGAGAGCTCGGCGACGGCCGACACCTGGACCGCCATCGAGATCGGGAAGGTGCGCAATGCAGCGGAGGCCCCCGGGGCCGGCGGACCAGCGCTGTACCTAGACCCGATCGGGTACGGTCACGATCCACGCAGAGCCATCGCGATCTATGAGGTCGAGCAGCCAGATGGGTGCCTCCTGCGTATCGGTGTCAACTGGATCCTCGGGCCAGACGACACGATCGCTCGAGAGAGTCGCTACTTCGACGTCCAGTCCTACAGGGCCTGCTTCGGAGACAGCCCCACTGGCTGGTGGACCGGACTCCAGCTCCCAAGACCCCGCGACGAGATCGTGAGCGGAGTGTTTGCATCCGACGGGCAAACCATCGACATCCACAATGGAACTCCCCACCTCCAGAGTCTTCTCGAGTGGGGCCTCGGTAGGTTCCAGGCTGCGGGTCTCGCCGAACCACGAGTCGACTCGGTGACCTTCGAACCGTCGCGGCGCTGTGATGGAGTTGCCGGGAGGGTCGTAGACATCGAGATCTCGCGTGACCTGTTCATGTGCATCTACGAGAGCGACCTGTGTGTCGACGACGATGAGTGCCTGACCTTCACCCAATCGGCTCGGTTCGGCATGCTTCACGAACTCGCCCACGCCTGGATGCTCGATGCGGCCGACGACCCCGCCCGCTCCCGAGTTCTTGAGCTGTCGGGTCGACAGAGATGGAACGACAGAGACGTTGCCTGGACCGATCGCGGAGTCGAGTACGCAGCGGACGCCATCGCCTGGGGTCTCGCGGAAGAGGAACTCGCTCTCGTGCGTCTCGGCAACCCGCCGTGTTCGGAGATACTCGCCGTCTTTGAGGCACTCACGGGCGTTTCGCCGCCCGACGGCAACAAGGTCTGCTCCGACTAGACGACTCACCGGACCAATCTGAGCAGCGGGCCTCAGCCCCAGGGTTCGAGCAGCTCGATCGCGTTGAAGGCGGAGGCGCCGATGAACATGAGGATGAACTGATCGGCGTGCAGCCAGATTCCGACCGCAAAGGTCGACGACCCCCCGATGAGTTCACCCCCAACCTGGGCATCGACGGTGAGGACATCGTCAAAGTCCCCTGCTGCGATCGTGACCGATTCGATGGATCGGGGCGTGACTTCATATGTGACACCCAACTCGAGGGTGTCACCCGCACCGAAGGTGATCGCCAGTTGGCCTTCAGTCATCTGTGTCTCACCGAGTGGTGTGAGACCGTTGAACACCACCGGACCGTCGAACACGTAGACCGACTCGGGTCCGTCCGGTCGTGACTGCGAGTAGATCTCCTCGCCGACGACCCTGATCTCCCATGGTTCGGAACGGTCGAAATAGATCGCCATCGCATCGTTGCCCGGCTCGAGAATCCCCACTACGAGCCGGTCGTAGGTGCCGTCGGCGAACTGGACGCCGTATTCCATGCGAGCTGGGAGCTCGAGTTCGACGCCGGTGAAGGTGTCGACCCTATACACGGCCGACTTCGTCTCGTCAGGCCAGACGTCCGCCCACCTGACGGCGAACGCCGGGTGGGCGTCGGGAGCCAGAGTCGACGTGGCGGCAGCCGTTGTGGTTGGAGCCTGGGTGGTCGCCACTGCTTCGGTCGAAGAGGAACTGGAGACTGGGGCGGTAGACGGCGCAGCTGTTGAGGCAGCGGTGTCGGCGGTACCGGTGCCACCACCGCAGGCTGAGAGAAGAAGCGCAAGCGCCCCAGCAGCAGTCATTTGTCGAGTCACTTGCACAAAGGACCTCCAGGTTCCGGGTCGAGTGTAAGCGGAACGGTCGAGCCCTAGGGTGACGCCCACCGAGGCAAGTGAGGGGTCTCTTGAAGGTTCGCCGCCTGGCTACCAATCGCGCTGACCGCAGGCGTTTCGTCTCGTTCCCCCACGATCTCTACCGGAATGACCCGATGTGGGTCCCGCCGATGCGCACGGATGAGATGGCCGCGCTTCACCACTCGCATCCCTTCTACCGCCACTCCGACGCCGCCTTCTTCATTGCCGAAGACCACGGGCAGACGACCGGGCGAATCGGTGTCATGAATCATCGCCCTTCGAACAGCTTCCGCAGCGCAGACATCGCCTTCTTCGGCTTCTTCGAGTCGATCGATGATCAGGCCACTTCGGATGCCCTGTTCGCGGCCGCAGCCTCATGGGCCTCAGATCAGGGACTGACTTCGCTCGTAGGGCCCAAGGGCCTCCTGCCATCGGACGGCCACGGCGTCCTCGTCGACGGATTCGACATCACACCTGCTCTTGAGGTCGGCTACCACCACCGCTACTACGACCGACTGATTCAGGGGTCGGGCCTCACACCGGCCACCGACTACGTCAGCGGCCAGTTGTCGGTCTCTCATGAAGTACCGGACCAGGTACTGGCGATGGCCGATAGCGCAGCCGCCGACGGCGGGTACGAGCTGAAGACCTTTGATTCGAAACGCGATCTCAAGCCATGGATCCTCCGCTTTGGCCGTATGTACAACGAGACGATGTCTGGCAATTGGGAGTACACGCCGGTGGACGATGTCGAAATCGAGGCGATGGCCGACCGACTTCTCCCAATCGCCGATCCTCGCCTCATGGTGCTCCTCATGCAGGGCGACGACATCGTCGGGTACCTGCTGCTCCTGCCCGATGTATCGGAAACGATCCGACAGATCGGCGGCCGGTTGCTCCCGTTCGGGTGGGCACACTTGTTGCGCGCCGTCAAGCGGACCCGCAAGGTGAACATTCTGGCGATGGGGCTCGTCCCCGAGCACCGCGGCGCTGGCGCCAACCTTGTGCTGTATGCCGCCATGGCGCGAGGCGCTCACAACTACGACATCGATACTGCCGAGGTCGTTCAGGTCGAGGAGGGCAACGTGGCGATGATGCGCAACCTGGAGTCTCTCAGAGTCCCGTGGACCAAGCGGCATCGGATGTACCGCCGAGACCTCTGATGTCCTTCAGGCCGCACAGGCGTTGGTGATTGCACTAGGTCTCCCAGCCCAGCTCTCGTAGGATCGGGAATTCCCTACGGAAGGCGATCACGTGAACGGCCAGCTCGCCGCGTTGGCAGACGAGTACTGGGACTACGTCCTCGAACGGAGCCCCACTCAGGCATTGATGCTCGGAATCCACACTCACGACACCGAGATGGACCAAGTCTCCCGTCAGGCCGAGGATGCCGACATCGCCCGCCTCCAGGGATTTGTCGAGCGAGCAGAGGCGATCGACCCCACAGATCTCACCGCAGACGAACAGATCACCAGAGAGGTCCTCGTCTTCGAAGCCGCCAGCTCAGCCCGACAGACTGAAGGCCGCTTCGCTGAGATGGACGTCAACCATGCCGTCGGTATCCAGGCGATGCTGCCTGTGATCGTCCCTCAGCTCCCGCTGGTGGAACCGGAGCACGCCAACGCTATGCCCACCAAGTACCAGGGCATGGCCGAAATGTTCGATGACGCCACCGACCGATTGCGTGAAGGTCTGGCCAGGGGACGGACTCCAATGGGGTCCACTGCGGCCAAGGCGGTCGAACAGATCGACGAGTTTCTGGCGGCCCCATTCGACCAAGATCCGCTCCTGGCGCTCAAGGCACCCGAAGGATGGGACGGCGAGGCCGAGTGGCGCGACCGAATGATCGATGTCGCCAGGGATCACCTTCGCCCTGCGATGCAACGTTGGCGGGACTTCGTGACCACCGATGTCCTGCCCCAAGCCCGCTCCCAGGAGCAACCCGGACTGTCATATCTCCCCGACGGAGAGGATCTGTACGCCCGTACGATCTTCCGCTACGTGACCCTCGATATGGATCCGGGCGAGGTTCACCAGATTGGTCTCGATCAGATAGCAAAGCTCGACGAGGAGTACCGGCAACTGGGTCAAGAGGTGCTCGGAACCAGTGACCTAGCCGAGATCTACTCGCGCCTACGAGACGATCCCGAGCTGCACTACTCCGACGGACCATCGATCGTCGCCTCCTCCGAGCGTGCCCTCGCAAAGGCGAAGGCCGCCATGGGCGAGTGGTTCGGCAAGCTGCCCCAGGCTGACTGCCTGGTCAAAGAGACGCCGAGCGGCCCGCTTGGGTTCTACTTCCGGCCGGCCACCGATGGATCGCGACCCGGGATGTTCTTTGTCAACACATCCGATCCCACCGCTTGGGGTACGTACGAGATCGAGGCCTTTGCCTACCACGAAGGGATCCCGGGCCACCACCTCCAGCTCGCAATTGCCGGCGAACTGGAGGACATCCCCGAGTTCCGCAAGCAGGCGTTCATCGCCGCCTATGGGGAGGGATGGGGTCTGTACACCGAACGCCTCGCCGACGAGATGGGTCTGTACGAGTCCCCGCTGCACCGCATCGGAATGCTCTCAGCGGATTCGACCCGGGCCGGCCGCCTGGTCGTCGACACCGGCATCCACGCCATGGGCTGGAGTCGGCAGCAGGCGATCGATTTCATGGTCGACAACTCACCGAACACCGTGTTCTCGGTCGAGGAGGAGATCGACCGCTACATCGGGATGCCGGGCCAGGCCCTCTCCTACATGATCGGCCGTCTCGAGATTCAGCGGATTCGGCGAGAGGCCGAGATGACGCTGGGTGATGCCTTCGACATCAAGGGCTTCCACGACACGGTGCTCGGATCCGGCCTGGTACCGCTCACGACATTGGACCGCATGGTGGCGGAGTGGGCAGCCGGATAACCTCTCCAGTAACCAAGCCCGGGTGGCGAAACTGGCAGCCGCGGCGGACTTAAAATCCGCTGTCTCCTTCGTGGGGCGTGCAGGTTCGAATCCTGCCCCGGGCACGGGAATCCTTCGGGTTCCTTCCGAGTTGCTACGCAAGTCGATGACTCACAGAGTTCAAACGAGTCTCAACTTCCTCGCTCGCCTCCGGCGACCGACTCGTCTCCCCCACCGGACAAGCACCCCCTTCACCCCCCAACTCGCGCCAGCCATCCCGAATGGGCCACAGCGGACCGAACAGCTACGCGGAGAAGGTTCGAATCCTGCCCCGGGCACGGGAACGCCTCTGGCGTTCCTTGCGAGTTGCTACGCAAGCCAGTCGAACGGTGTTCGATCCGGCGTGATCAGAACTGGTACAGACCGGAAGGCCACAACGTCACGACCAGATATTTGGTCTCGTCAGCCACGGACAACCTCACAGATTGACCTGGGTCACTCCGTGCCAGCGCCCGGAGTCGCCGTCGAATCAGAAACGGCGATGGTCGCGCCGTGACTCTCTCCTCCGTTGATTGGATTCTCCAGGGTCAGGACTCAATCATCAGCGGCACGTCGCGAAGTAGTGCATCACCCCGTCTACCGGTGCGAACCTGGCGTTGTCGGTGAACTCCTGGCCGCTGAACGTGAACGCGACCGGGACCTCGAAGGCGGGCTCAACCGTGAACACCTGGCCGTCGACTGTGAGCTGCAACGCGGTCTGCTGGGCGGGTCCGGTCGCCCGATACTGTTCGAGACCGGTGATTTCTCGCGCGACGAACGCGGCACACGTCTGCTGATCGGACTCCTGAATCACCAGCGGATGGAGGCGGGCAACCAGGAATTCGACGTCGTCGGATGCCGTCGCTGCGGCGAACTCGGCGACGAACGCTTCGACTAGAGCTCCTGGATCGACGGTCTCCGTGGAGGCACTAGTGGTCGTCGTGGTGGTAGGTACCGGCTCCGTGGTGATCGGGACGAGTGTGAAGTCGTACAGGCTGATGCTGTCGTTGATGGGGGCGGCCGGTTCGAAGGTGTCGGGCGTCGACTGGTACCGCGTGTTCTCAGGGAAATACGTCTCGCCGACCGGATGCTCGAACAGGATCGCGCGCACCGAGGCGTCAGCGTTCACGGTCTCTTCTGACAACAGGACCACCCAACGGGTCACCCCGTCGCGGACTGTGAGCAACGCCACCCCGGAGGTGGCCAGCCCGGCGATGATCTCGCCGTCGAGGAAAGTGTCCGCAGAGCTCGTTGGTGCGCAGTCGCTCAGGTTGAAGTTGGGAAAGAAGTTGCCGCCGGCGTAGTACTCGCCGGCGAAGCGCGGGTTGGCCACGTACGGGTCACCCCACCCCGGGTTGTAGATGTTCAGGACCAGGACCAGCTCCTTGCCAGCACACACCGCCGGATCGGTCAGGTCGGCAGCGATCTCCACGGCGACCGCCAGCACATTCTGGGCGGGGGTGTTCAGCGTCCCGGGCGGGAACGCGATGTCCGCCATGGGTGCATAGAGGTCGAAGATCTCCACCTGGGGGTTCTCGACAGGCTCGGAGAGGGGCAGCCACCAGCCTCCGAAGCCGCTGAAACTGGGAACCGGCCCGAGGTCGCCGAAATCCTCATCGATTTCATCCTCGAAGAACGAGGTGCGTAACGGGGGATCAACCCCGGTCAGAACGAATATGTCAGGCAGCGTCGAATCGCTCAGGAACGGGACCACGTCCTCGTCGAACAGACTGATGCCAAGAGAGCCCTGCATAAACAGGTCAAACATCACCTCATCGGGGGTGTAATCGGGCGGAGCCGTCGCCGGCGACCCATTTGCTGAGGCGAGTCCGTCGTCTACAACTAAGGCCGGTTCGTCCTCGACCGCTACCGCCGGGTCAGGCACCGCGATGGCCCCGGCCGAGGCCGGCTCATCCTCGACCGCGGCAGCTGTTGGCCTAACGACCGCCCCGGTGTCAGGCTCATCAGATCCACCGAATACGAAGAAGCCCACCACAACCGCCAGCACGACAATCCCGAAACCCCCGCCGTACCAAACCCATCGGGGACCAACCTCAAGGCGGTGCGATATTGGGCCAATCTCCGGGGGGGATTCGTCTCTGTAGCTACCAAGTCCCTTCCCGAGCCGCGGTGTGACCGAGAGCACACCGCCAGGATCCGGGCCCAACGGTCCAGCAGGCTGGCTCGATGTTGGTTGCTCAGCCACGTTGCCACCCCCGCCGAGCCGGACCTCCGGCAAGACGCGGAACTCCGTCCCGCTCCCTCTCGGGTGGTGCAAGCCGCTCGGGGGGGCCCATGGCATCGAATATGCCCCGCTGCAGCCCCTGGTAGTAGGTCTCGAGCACTATCCCGCGTGGCGACGTGTCGAGATATTGCGTCAGGGTCCGATCGAGCTCGCCTCCTTGTGCCAATTGCAGAAAACCTGGGAGCTCCGCTCGCGGGACCGTTATGTACGCCTGCCGAGAACCATCCACTCGAAAGACCGTAAAGGCCCAGATCGCCACCACAGCCACCATCGAGAACGAAGGACGGAATATCGGGTCCAGGACTCGGCCGAGGACGGATGGCAGCGCGTGCGGAACAACGGGAGGGGGACCCCGAGGCAAGTCGCCATGAAGCGGGAGCTGCGCGTTTCCGTCGACGAACGCCGCGGCCACTCGGCGGTCAGGATGTGACAGCAAACCTCTGAGCGGGCGCAAGGCCGCCCGCCATGCTCTCTTCAGGTACGCACCAGCTGGCAGCTCGCCACCCTGCTCGCTTCGAAAGACCGCTTCGCTGCCTCTCTCATATAGATCGAAGCCGAACGCCTTCCGATCAACGTACCAGCCGTATCGGTCGACGGCCCGAACTACCTCGACCGCGATGGGAGGCGCCAACGTGGAGAGCCGACGCGTCCCTTGGGCGACGGCAACTGAGGCTCGAACACCACCCGCCGCCATCAAAGCCGCAGCGGCTAGCGATCGACCGGTCGTGAAATCCCCCCCGACCTCTATCCGACCGGCTCTCGGTCTGACGAGGAGCCCGAATGAGTCGCGGCGCTCCATCAGTAGCATCACAGCCGGTGCGAACGTGCGGCTGAAGACGCCAGCAGCCGCATCGGCGACCGAATCCGGAGCGGTCACCGAGATGTGCGTTGAACACCCCTCGAGATCTGCAGCAGGGATTGACGACACAAGCTGGTCCGACGCCGCTCCGGTCCAGGCCTCGATCGCGACAGCGAC
>JAJCYA010000029.1 GCA_029263095.1 Acidimicrobiia bacterium
GCTGCCTGCTCTCGCACGGCGGCGTAGCGCGGTTCGAGCGTGCGTTGGAACAGGAATGACCCCCACAGGATCACCGGGATCGGGAGAAACGCCAGCCAGGCGATGGCTGGGGCGAGGTAGACGAAGATGGCACCGATGAGAACGATGGTCGTGAGCACCTGGAGAACCTCGTTGGCGCCGCTATCGAGGAATCGTTCCAGCTGGTTGACATCGTCATTGAGCACGGCCATGAGGTCGCCGGTGCTTCGATCCTCGAAGTACCGCATCTCCAAGTCCTGCATGTGCGAATAGGCGTCGATGCGGAGGTCGTGCTGGATCGCTTGGGCGAGGTTGCGCCATTCGATGCGATGCAGGTATTCGAACAGCGATTCGAACAGCCAAATGGCGAAGGTGATCACTGCCAGCACGACGACTTGAGTGCGAGGCTCCTCGACACCGAAAGAGGCCAGGACCGAGTCCTCCTGACGGACGACGATGTCCACTGCCGCCCCGATAAGGACGGGCGGAGCAATGTCGAAGGTCTTGTTGAGAATCGACCAGGTGGTGGCGCGCACGATCCTGCCGCGATGCCCGGTGGCGTACCGCCACAGGCGGCGAAGCGAGCTGGATGGAAGCGGATGGGTCATGAGCCCAAGAGGTTAGGTCTCGGGTTGCGACTGGCGATCAGCGACGTGCGGCGGGCTGCGTCTGAATCTGGCGGAGGCGCAAGGAATCGAACCTTCTGCGCGATTCCTCGGGTCAGCTGTGTGGGCCCGTCCGAACCGTGGGGTACTGAGCCGCGGGGTAGACAGGTGCGGGCACCGGCTTGGGGAGCAAGCGTCGCCGCTGGGTAGGCGGAGACGTGTGGCGGGCTGCGTCTGAACTTGGCGGAGGCGCAAGGAATCGAACCCTCAGGACCACAGAGTGACCCTGCACCGGTTTTGAAGACCGGGGAGCCCACCAGGCGCCCGGACGCCTCCAGTGGGGAGCCTACCGGGAGCCCGATCGCACCCATCCTGGCTGACTAGAGGAGCAATGCCACCACAGAACGTGTTCGCTCCGAGTACTCTCCGACCATGGCAGCCAGCGGAGCGAAGCTGGCCCGGACTTTGCGCGAGCGGCGTCGGGCACTCGGTCTCACCCGGACGCGCCTCGCCGAACGTTCTGGTCTTTCGACCCCAGATATTGCGAAATGGGAACGAGGGGAGGATCTACCCGACCAGGGCCAGATCGTGGCCCTGGCGAATGCCGTTGACCTCGACGAGGCCGAAACCCAGGCTTGGCTCGATGTCGTCGTCTCAGTTGACGTCACGGGACCAGAGGTGGCTGTAGAGATCATCGATGGGGGTGAACCTCCTGCGAACCCGTTCTTGGAGCGGGCGACGCCGCTGAGAAGCAAGCCGAACCGGTTGCACAGGGCGCGAGAGAAGATGAGCAGAAAGCCTCGCACTGCTCCTCCGGTCGTCGCCGGCTTGGAGCGCCCGGTGACGTCGACACCGACCCGTAACGCTCCGAGTCCCCGCACCGGCCTCGTCGCGAAGCCGGCCGGTGGACCGGAGCGGGAGTTTGCGGCAGTGTTTCCCGACTCCCAGACCGGTTCGCGTGACCCGGCCGTGCGGGTCTATTCGACGGTTCCCTCCACCTTTCCGGACCCGGGCGATGTGCAGTTGTACCGTCTGCGGCGGATCCGCACCGCCAGCGTGCTCCTCGGACTCGGAATCATCCTGTGGTGGGCGTTTGGCGCACTCGGGGAGGGGTTCGGCGACGTTCTCGACCTATTCCGGGCGCCTACGGAGAACCTGCTGGGTTCCTGATCGAACCGGACCGGATCGGGTCGGATCGACGAGCCGACGGCACTCCAGCGACCGGCGCTACGGTGCGACGCAATGCCGACGATCACATTCCTCGGAGGCGCCGACACGGTTACCGGATCGCGGTTTCTGGTCGAAGCCGATAGCGGAAGCGTTCTTGTCGACTGCGGGTTGTTCCAAGGACCGCGCAAGATTCGCAGGCTGAACTGGTCAGACCCCTTCGTCGAGGCATCGCTTCCCGACGAAATCCTGCTGACTCATGCCCACATCGATCACACCGGATACCTCCCTCGTCTTGTGGGTACCCATGGATTCGCCGGAGTTGTACGCGCCACGGCGGCGACGATCGATCTCCTGTCCGTGATGTTGCCGGATTCGGGACGGATTCAGGAGGAGGACGCCGCCTACGCCAACAAGAAGGGATACAGCCGGCACGAGCCTGCCCTGGCGCTGTACACGGAGGCAGACGCTCATGCTGCCCTGGCGCTGATGCGACCGACGCCGTACCACGAGTGGGTGGAGGTGCCGTGCGGCAGGGCCCGCTTCTCGTTTGCGGGACACATTCTGGGGTCGGCTCACATCGCTCTGGAGCACGCCGATCGGCGGCTTGTGTTTACCGGTGATGTGGGGCGGTGGGATATCCCGGTGCTGCGGGACCCCGAGCCCCCGGCTGCTGCCGATGTCCTATTCATAGAGAGCACATACGGCGGACGGTCTCACAACGAAGGCATGGATCCGGATGCGATGATGGTTCAGGTGTTCGACGACATCGTCGAGAGTGGCGGTGTTCTAGTGGTTCCGGCCTTCAGCATTGGGCGCACCCAAGAGATCCTCTTTCGGATTCGTGAGCTCGAGGAGGCGGGGCGAATCCCTTCGCTCCCAATCTTCCTCGACAGCCCGATGGCGATCGATGCCACCGAGATGTACGCCCGGCATCATGAGGAACACGACGTGGAGATGCGGGCGATCGAGGGATCCGGGTCGAGTCCGCTGCGTCCCAGACAACTCGCGTTCACCCGCGCCGTTGAGGATTCGAAGAAGCTCAACGGGCTCAGTGGGCCGGCAGTGATCGTCGCTGCGTCCGGGATGGCTACAGGCGGCCGGGTGCCTCATCATCTCAAGCGGCTTCTGCCGCATCCCAGGAACATCGTTGCCTTCGTGGGGTATCAGGCACAGGGCACCCCAGGCCGGATGCTGGTGGATGGAGCAGACACGATTCGAATCCACGGAGAGGAGGTCGAGGTTCGGGCGCGGGTCTCGCGTCTAGAAGCGTTTAGCGCCCACGCCGACGAGGATGAGCTGGTGCGATGGGTGGGTGAGGCGGTTCCCGGCAAGATCGTCCTCGTCCACGGTGAGCGGAAGGGTCGCGACGCCCTGGCGCGACGCTTGCAGTCCGAATTCGGTGTGGAAGTTCTACAGCCGAACCGAGGAGACACGTTGCATGCCTGATGGATTGCGGATCGTGCTCGGTCCGGTGATCGGCTCCGGGTTCGCCGCGGCACTCGCCGCCGTCGATGGCGTAGCCGAGGTCTTGGCCCCTCCGATAGACGAAATGGGAGCCGCCCTCGAGGACACCAAGGTGCTGGTGGCGTTCCAATGGAGTGATGAGTGGATTGTCCCGGGGCTGCGGTGGATCCAATCGGTGTCGGCGGGTACCGATCAATTCCCGCTCGATGCGTTGCGCGATGCTGGTGTCGTTCTCACTTCGGCAGTCGGTATCCACGATGTGCAGGTATCCGAGCACGCCTTCGGCCTGCTCCTCGGCTTGACCCGTGGCATCGGGGCGTCGGTTCGCAACCAGGATGGTCGGGTGTGGCGCTGGCCTCCCGTGATCGATCTGGCAGGTTCGACTCTTGGCGTGCTCGGTCTAGGCGTGATTGGCGAGGCCGTGGTGCGACGCGCCAAGGCATTCGGCATGGAGGTGCTCGGCACCAAGCGATCGCCCGACGGCTATTCGGGCGCTGCAGACGAAGTCTTTGGTCCCGAAGGAACGCTCGAGGTGTTCCAACGATCAGACGCTGTGGTTGTGACTCTTCCCGGCTCCTCGGAAACCTCCGGCCTCGTTGGCGCGGCTGAGCTGGAAGCGCTCGCCGGTGGTTTCCTCGTCAACGTCGGTCGCGGCTCGGTCGTGGACGAGGATGCTCTGATCGAGGCATTGGCGTCGGGCACATTGCGTGGCGCAGGGCTTGATGTATTCCGTGAGGAGCCTCTCCCCAAGGATTCGCCGTTGTGGGACATGCCCGGAGTGATAATCACTCCCCACCTAGCCGGTACGTCTCCGCGCTATGGAGAACGGTTGGCGGAACTGTTCGAACGTAACCTTGCTGCGTTTCGCGGCGAGGGGGAGTGGATCAACCGCGTGGTGTGATCTTTCAGTCGAGCAGTTCGGCGAGTTCCTCGAGAGCTATGACCCCTTCGAAACGGCCGATCACGAACCCCTCCGCGTCCACAACAAACACCCACGGCTCGGTTGGAAGACCCCACTCGGCGACGGCGGGCGCAAGTTCGATGTTGTCGGGGTCGTTGATGTTCGTGAAGACCTCCACGTGGAGAAAGTTGACTTCCGGGTAGTCGGGGGCGGTAGCGCGCATCAGCTGCAGGGTCGGCTGGCAGATACCGGTCGTGCAGAAACGCGGGGTTGCGAATGTAATCACGCTGGGACGTCCGGATGCGACCGCCTCGGCTACCGACAGATCGTAGAAAGCGGGGTCCGGGTCGGTATCGCTGCTGATCTCCTCGATCGGGGAGTCGGCACTGGTGAGCGTCTCGGATCTGGGAGCGAGATCGCCGATAGCGGGGGTCAGGGGTTCCTCGTGAACGGTGACCGGGAATGCCTCCAGGGCGTCACCACCCTCGGAGATCACTTCGATGTACCAGGTACCCGGTGTGTCGAATTCGATCGTGCTGCGGTACAACCCGCTGACATCGGGAATGGCCCACAGGAAGTTGCTCGCTGCCGTTTGGATCTGGAACTCCCTGCCGTCGAGCCAGACGTTGAGGGTGACGGGGATCTCGGGCGAAGGGAGCCGCTCGCCTCCGTCGTTGGTGACCGCCACCAGGACCCTTTCGGTTCCGACGGCGAGGTTGCTGGATGCGGCGAACGCGACTGCACCCTCTCCGAATGGACCCGCTGCGGACGTGGTCGATGTCTCCTCGTCTCCAGCTGCACAAGCACCGAGGATCAATGTCGTGGCGACCAACATGACCCTCAGACGGACTCGCATGGCGAGCAGGGTAGGCAAGAGTTGGTGGTCGTTTGACGGGTCAGCCTGCTGCCGTTCTGGGAATGATTTCGGTCGTCTGGCTCGCCCTGGGTAGGCTCCCTGCGTTCGGAGGAGACAGGAGATCAATCCGTGCCGGTCAGTCACGGCGACACAGGGGCAGCCGCGTGATCGAACGCACGTTGCGCCGCAAGCGCACCTTCTTGGTGTTGCTGGCGCTGGCGGCGATGTTCGTCCTCGCCGCATGCGCCGGCCCGGATCGCCTCGGTATCGATTCGGTAGTGGACTCCGATCTCCCGCAGAATGCTCTCGACCCGGCCGGGCCCGCCGCTCGCAGTATCGACAATCTGTGGTGGCTGGTGTTCTGGATTGCAACCGTCATCTTCGTGGTGGTCGAAGCTGCTCTGATCTTCGTTGTGTTCCGCTTCAGGAGACGAGGCGGCACTGATGAGCCGGTCAAACAGGTCCACGGCAGTACCCGGCTCGAGATCGTGTGGACCATCATCCCTGCGGTCATACTCGCCGCCATTGCCGTTCCCACGATCGCCACACTCTTCGATCTGCGCGCCGAGCCTGCGCCGAGCGAGAACGCGCTTCAAGTCGAAGTCACCGGTCATCAGTGGTGGTGGGAGTTCTATTACCCGGAGTACGACGTCACGACCGCCAACGAACTACACATTCCCGCCGGCCGGCCCGTGTACCTCACTATGACCTCGGCTGATGTGATCCACTCCTTCTGGGTGCCGCAACTAAACGGGAAGCGAGACTTGGTTCCCGGCCGCACCACCAATCTGACGCTCGAAGCCGACGAGCCCGGTGTCTTCTTTGGTCAGTGTGCCGAGTTCTGTGGTCTTGCTCACGCCGATATGCGGCATCGCGTGTTCGCCGAGACCGAGGCGGATTTCGAAGCGTGGGCGTCTGCACAAGCCGAACCGGCAACGCTCCCGGCCGAGGGTCCCGCCGCAGCGGGGTGGGAGACGTTCCAAATCTCGTGTGCTTCGTGCCACACCGTCGATGGCACTTCGGCCGAGGGGGATTTCGCTCCCAACCTCACACACTTTGCGTCACGGACGACGTTCGGTGGAGCCACCTTCGCCAACACCGAGGCGCATCTGCGGGAATGGCTACGCGACCCGATCGATCTCAAGCCGATGCGGCCCGACTACAACGATCTGGAGGCGGGCCGTGTTCTCGGTATGCCGAATCTCGGGCTCACCGAAGTGGAGATCGATGGGCTGATCGCGTTCTTGGACACCTTGGAGTAGGGATGACGATTCGAATGACGACATGGCCACGGTAAACCCACCCATGGAAGCGGCGCAGTCAGACGCCCCAAGCCGTACAGGCGTGTGGACCTGGTTGACGACGACCGATCACAAGAAGATTGGACTCCTGTACGGGGGTTCGGCGATCGTGTTCTTTGTCGTCGGAGGCATCGAGGCCCTGCTGATCAGGGTTCAGTTGGCCACTCCCAACGGGGAGTTTCTCTCGGCCGATGCCTACAACCAGATGTTCACGATGCACGCTACGACGATGGTGTTTCTGGTCGTGATGCCTGCGGCCGCGGCCTTCACCAACTACTTCCTTCCGCTCCTCATTGGGGCGCGCGACGTGGCTTTCCCGCGTCTCAACGCGTTCTCGTACTGGGTCTTCCTGTTCGGCGGTCTCTTCCTGACGTCTTCGTTCTTCTTGGGAGGAGCCCCCGATGGAGGATGGTTCGGGTATGCCCCGCTCTCCTCCCAGCTGAACGAGGTGGTCCGTATGGACTACTGGGCGCTCGGGTTACAGATAGTCGGCCTCGCCTCGCTGCTGGCATCTGTGAACTTCATCACCACCATGTTCACGATGCGGGCTCCGGGGATGACACTCATGCGGATGCCGGTGTTCGCATGGATGGCACTCGTGGTGAACTTCCTGCTGCTCTTCTCGCTGCCGATCATCACAGTCGGCTTGATCCAGGTCTTCCTCGACCGGAACCTGGGAACCTTGTTCTTCGATGCAGCCAATGGTGGGGACCCGATCCTGTGGCAGCACCTCTTCTGGCTGTTTGGGCATCCCGAGGTCTACATCCTCATCCTTCCCGCGATGGGGATCGTGTCGGAGGTGTTACCGACCTTCTCCCGGAAGCCGCTCTTTGGGCGGTCGTTCGTGATCTTTTCAGGTATTGCGATCGGTTTCATGGGATTCGGGGTGTGGGCGCACCACATGTTCACCGCCGGGTTGGGTCCCGTTGCCGAGGCGGCGTTCGCTCTCACCACGATGTTCATCGCGGTGCCGACTGGTGTAAAGATCTTCAATTGGCTTGGCACCGTGTGGGGTGGGTCGGTCCGTTTGGCCACACCAATGCTGTTCTCGCTCGGCTTCATCGCGATGTTCGTCATCGGAGGCCTATCGGGCGTCACCCACTCCGTGGCTCCCGCCGATTGGCAGCAGCACGACACCTACTACGTGGTTGCCCACTTCCACTACGTGTTGTTTGGGGGTGCGGTTCTCGGGCTCATGGCGGGCATGTACTACTGGTGGCCAAAGATCACAGGGAAGTTGCTCGATGAGCGTCTCGGCAAGATCCACTTCTGGTTGATTCTGGCCGGCTTCAACCTGACTTTCGCTCCCATGCACATTCTTGGACTCAACGGGATGCCGCGTCGCACCTACCGCTACCCCGAGGGTCTCGGTTTCGAGTTCTGGAACTTCCTGGCCACGCTTGGTTCCTTCCTCATCGCCGTCTCCATGCTGGTGCTCTTTTGGAACATGTTCCGCACC
The DNA here is from genome assembly GCA_029263095.1 of Acidimicrobiia bacterium. Classification (GTDB taxonomy): domain Bacteria; phylum Actinomycetota; class Acidimicrobiia; order Spongiisociales; family UBA11373; genus JACZWZ01. The sequence continues at coordinate 7,775 of JAJCYA010000029.1, forward strand.
TGGCGACGAGGCGAGGTCGCAGGACCCGATCCGTGGGACGGGCGGACTCTCGAGTGGACGATCTCGTCACCCCCGCCGGAGCACAACTTCGACCGCATTCCCGTCGTCGAGCATGAGGATGACTTCTGGTATCGCAAGTATTCGACGGCCGACGACGGAACTTCCGTCGCGATAGATCCTCCCCCGGATATGGAAGTTGAGCCCGAAGCAAACATCCATCTTCCCTCACCATCGTTCTACCCGGTGCTGACCGGTTCCGGCATGTTCGTGACCCTGATGGGTCTCGTATACGTTCCCTGGGGTCTGGTGGCGGTCGGCGTCGGCGCTCTCATCACGATGTGGGGTCTGTTCGGATGGTCGATGGAGCCGATCACCAGGGAGGATCACTGACGTGACCACAGAGACCCTCACTCCGCAGGACCACGGCGCCCCCGACATGGACAACATGCGCAAGATCGCGATGTGGGCGTTTCTCGGTTCGGAGTGCCTGTTCTTCGGGTCGCTCATCACAACCTTTCTCGTCTACCGCACTCGGGTAGGCGACGGTCCTTCGGCCTCCGACGTATTCGATATCCCATTTACCTCGGTGTCGTCCTTCATCCTCCTGATGAGCTCGCTCACGATGGTGCTCGCCCACTACTCGTCGGTCCGCAAGGACTGGCGACAGATGCGGGTATGGCTCTTGGCTACTGCCCTGCTCGGGATGGTGTTCCTGGCGGGCCAGGTCTTCGAGTTCACAGAGTTCGTGGATCACGGCCTAACGGTGACCACGAGCCCGTTTGGATCGTCGTTCTTTGTACTAACCGGATTCCACGGCGCTCACGTCGCCATTGGCGTGTTGATGCTCGTTGCCACCGCATTCATGTCGTATTCGGGACGCTTGAGCGACGGCGAAGGCATGAACGTAGAAATCATTGGTCTCTATTGGCACTTCGTCGATATCGTCTGGATCGTCATCTTTACCGTCGTCTACCTGCTCCAGGTGTGAGATGAGCGATTCACCTCACGTCTATCCGACCCCGCGGGACTACTGGCTGATTGCGCTGATCCTGGCGGTGATCACCGGGGCCGAGGTTTCCGTGACTTATGTGAGTGCCCTCGACTCGGTCGTGGCGCCGCTGCTCATCGTGATGTCGGCGGCGAAATTCGTCATCGTTGTCGGCTACTTCATGCATCTGAAGTACGAGAAGAAGTTGTATCGGAACTTGTTCCTTATTGGGGTGATAGCTGCGCCGTTACTCTTTGGCACGGTGCTATTCACCTTTGGCGTATTGATCGGAAGTTGAGGTGACCGCCGTCACTCCACCGTCGGTCGGACTCGAAGCCTTTCCGTTCCATGTCCACTGGGATGTGCTCGGTCTCGTTGTCGCTCTCGTCGTCGGGTACATCTATGGAATCCGGGTGCTCGGGCCGCGTCACGCGCCTGAGTCGACGATCGTGACCCGACGGCAAATGATGTGGTTTGGGGCGGGTATCGCAGTCCTCCTGTTGGTTGAGACGTGGCCCGTTCACGACATCGGCGAGAAGAGCCTGTTCATGTTCCACATGGTGGAGCATCTTGCCATCGCTCTGATCATCCCACCCGCGCTGCTCATGGGAACACCGGCTTGGCTGATGAGGCTGCTGGTCAGGCCGATCCTGCCGATCGTTCGGTTCTTGACGCGCCCGATCATCGCCCTCGTGCTGTTCAACATTGTTCTCGCACTCATCCACGTGCCGGCCGTTCTCGAGGCGATGCTTGGTAACCAGGCCGTGCATTTTGGGCTCCACCTGGCCTTGCTCCTGTCGGCGACCGTCATGTGGTGGCCGGTCATCGGGCCGATCCCAGAGCTGGCAAAGCTCCGTCCCGAAGCGGCGATGGGCTATCTGTTCCTACAGTCGCTGGTACCAACCATCCCGGCGTCCTTTCTGACCTTTGCCGATGATGTCGTGTACAAGGCCTATGAGGCTTTCCCGCGTCTCTGGGGCTTCGACATACTGACCGACCAGCTGGTGGCAGGACTCCTCATGAAGATCGGCGGCGGTGTCGTGCTTTGGACCGCGATCACTGTGATCTTCTTCAGATGGGCGGCTTCAGAAGAGCGGTCGGGGAGCGCCCGCACCGGGGCGAGCCGGGCGGTCTCGGGCTAGAACGGTTGGGTTAGGCCGGGGAGCGCGGTCTCCTGCCCGATGCCTACAGCTTTCTCTTTCTGGATGGCATCGCGGCTATCGCCGCGGCACCGAACAGGGTCAGTGCAGCCGAGGCACCGAACACGATGAGTGCGGTCGTCTTGTCTGCTTCGAGCAGCACTCTGCTCAGCACGAAGACGATGGCGAGTCCGATGACGATGGCCAGGGTGGGAAGCCCCATTGCAGCCATCGCGTCACGGAGGAATGCGGCAGGATTCGACGGCCATGCGGTTCCGCTGAACCCGAGCACCTCGGGTCGGCCGACTCGCTCGACTGTGCCCCCCACGACCGTCCCGGTCACTGCTCCCGTGACCAGGGCAACCATGGCCGCCCGAAAGACGGAAAGGGAAATGACGCCGTCGGTGGTGGTTCCCCCCACACCAATAACCGTACGGGCTGCGGCGAAACCGATCACTGCCCCGGCGAAGGCCCCGATCACCACGAGAGGCACCAAGGAGAAACGATCGCTCTCGGGTCCGGCGAGTTTGCCGGCGGCAAACCCCACGGCGGCAAGGATGGCGCCGCCGACGGTTGAGGCCACGACGACGAGCACGTACAGCGCAGCTTGGTTGACCAGGAATGTGGCCCGAGCCGGCTCGCCTTCCACCAGAACGGCATCGATGCCGGACCCGATTATCCGCCCTGCACTGAGGGCGACCACGGCGAGTGCGAGGATTGCGCCGAGCGTCCCTCCCAGCAAGATTGCGGACCAGGTTCGGCGATGCAACGGCACTCCTCAGGCGTCGGATTCCTCGGGCATGTTAGTTGTGGGCTCCTCAGCTTCTGATTCTCGAAGCTTTGCTCGCCTCTCGGCCCAGCGGACCCACGTGAGCACCAGCAACACGGGAACCGAGAACCACATCAACTCGTCCCAGCCGCCCTGGTGCGCGAGAAAGTGCGGCATGCCGGTGAGGGTAGACGTCGACCGTCGGTTGTCGGTTGCCTAGGCGCCAGCGTCGGGATCGCACGAATCGGGTGAGTAGATCCCGGTGACGAGCGAGCCTGGGGCGTTCGATTCGACCGGTCCCCATAGGAGGAGACTATCGCCCGGCGAGGCACGCAGCTCGAATGTCAGACCTACATCATGAACCGGGTACTCGATTGCGAACTCCTGGTAGATGTCTTCGAGTTCGCCAACGGTCTGACCGACCCGCAGCCCCGATACGGTCTGCATGTCCCTGGTCGACGATGAGATGCCTCCATATCTCAGATCCATCCGGTAGGAGACGAAGACATGGTTGGAGGCATCGCCCCTGGTCACGATATTGAGTGGTCCCCAGCGCACCACGCGGATCGAATCCCCCGGGCACTCACCCCAACCGCCGTCCCCGACGGTGAAGCCCGTGTCGTCGGTGGGCTCACCAAAGGTGCTTACGAGTCGCCCGAGTACGTCGTTGCCGGCATCGCCGAAATCGAGTGGTCCGATGTCGTCCGAAGACATCGTCAGGTCTCCGAGCGAGATCGCATCACCCACGGCACCGATTACGGGGGCGGTGGTGCCGCTGGGGGTGGTGCTGCTGCTGCTGGGGGTGGTGTCGCCGGGGGTGGAGTCGCCTGGTGTGGTGTCGCCGGCGGTTGTGTCGCCTGGTGTGGTGTCGCCGGGAGCCGTAGTAGCGGTGGTGGCGTCGCTCGCGGTGGAGTCGGTAGTCGACGAGAAGAGGCCGAAAGCGATGACGCTGATGGCAGCAAGGACCGTGGCGATTGCCATTCCGACCAGGAACGGGTTCGGCTGAGGACTCGGAGCGAGGGGGCGTCGCGGCGGGCCGCCCTGGCGCCGCTGCGGTGTGGGGCGCGCAGGTGTATTGGGATCGATGGAGGGGGCCTGTCGTCCCTCGCCTGTCATCCGGGGCGGTTGTTCGTCCACGTCTGCTCACTCTCTGCTTCTGGCAATCCTACGGGATGCCGCGGCGAGAAGGTAGAAAACGCTAGTTGTCCCATCCTTCGAGCCACACGAGGGCACCGGGGTAGGCCTCAACGATTGTTTCTTGGAACGGAGTATCGAGATACAGGATTGCGCCATGGACCTCGTGGGTTGCATGGCGAACATCGAGCGTCACTCGATAAATGTTGTCCGAGCTGATCGCTCTGGCATCCCACAGCAAGGCGATTGCGTCTCCGAGTCCGAGACCGTCATCGATCGTAAAGGTGTCGGATACGTCCTCAACGAGCCCTTGGAGCTCGGGGAGGCTCCGAATCTGTTTGATCTCGTCGAGTGCCGTCAGCAGCATTTCCTGTTGATGGACATTGCGGGTCAGGTCGCTGGCACCGGGGACGTCCCCCCATCCGGATTCGGTGAGCTGTTGCGTGTGACGGGATCGTGCCCAGGAGAGGGCCTGTTCGCCGTTGGCCAGCGAACAACCGGCCGGCAACACGAAGTTGTCGAAGTCCTCGTTGAGGTCCCGAATCGGGTACGGCCCTACGCAGACCTCGATGCCCCCGACCCGATCGATGATCTGGCGGAAACCGGGGAAGGTGAACATGGCGAAGTGATCGATCGGGATCCCTGTGAAGTTCTCGATGGCGATCGCCAGCTGTTCCGGCCCGCTCACTCCTACGGACTCGCATCCGAACAGGTTCTCGTTGATCTTGGTGGTGATGCCGGTGCAGGGGTTGGGCACGAAGAGATCGCGCGGGATCGAGACCATGATCGCATCGCCGCTGTCGGGGGGGAGCATGACCAGCAGGATCACGTCGGCTCGCTTGGTCGAATCGTCGGAGCCCATCACGAGGAATGTGCTGAGCCGACCCCGAGGAATGAATAGCGGCGGGATGGTCGAGGTCGTGCTCGTAGATGTCGTGGACGAGGCGACCGTGGAGGAGGAGGTGACGGTGGTGCCGGGAGCGACGGTGGTGGTGGTGAGCGCGTCCCGGGCGCCGCCAGGGTCGAACGGTACGGTCTCGACGTCGTTCCAGGCGCTCCACACCTTGAAACCAGACCAACCTATTGCGGCGAAGACGACGATACCGAGTACGACGATGGCGCGTTTTATCGCCAATTTCCGGTTCTCGGTGGGGGACATCGGCTGAACGATACCCCCTCTGTCGAGGTGGGTGTTCCGACAGGCCCTATTCGAGGGCCACCGCGAGGTCTTCGGGTCGTTCGACGGGGGCTCGGCAGACGAATCCGTGGCACACGTAGGCCGCCGCACCATTCCCACCGGGACGGTTCTCGAGGAGCGGAATGCCGTGACTCTCGGCCCCATCTCCGATTGCTACGAAGACATGCGGCCGGTAGGTGTTCCGCACCACCGTCTCCAGAGCAAGGCGGGCCGGACCGTGGCCGACGATCGCCAGTTCGATGGGTGGCTCCAGCGAGACCAGCAGCACCGACAGCATTTGGCCCACGTTCATCGGGTGGCGATCGATGAGCCGGGAGGCGTGCTGGAAGATGCGGTCGAGTCGCTGCAAGAGCTCAGAATCGCCCGTAAAGGCAGCAAGGTGCTGGAGCGCCTCCGCAGCGAGAGCGTTGTCCGACGGGGTAGGACTATCGAACAGGTTCTTGGGTCGGGCAATGAGTTGCTCGACGTCGTGGCCGGTCGTATGGAAGCCTCCGGTCTCCTCGTCCCAGAAGAGAGCGATCATCTCGGCGGTGATGTCGCGTGCCGCCGCAAACCATTCTGGCCGGCCGGTCGCTTGATACAGACTGAAGAGGCCGACAGCGAGGGCGCCGTAGTCGTCGCAGAAGCCGGGACTCGAAGTCCGACCGGCTCTCCAAGATCGCATCAGGCGTCCGTCGTCTCGTCTCATCTCAGACAGAAGGAAACGGGCGGTGTCGGCAGCGGCCTCGAGATACCGCGGCTCGTCGAGCGCTTGCCCCGTCTCGGCCAGTGCCCGCACCGCCAGTCCATTCCAGGCACACACGGCTTTGTCATCCAGGCCGGGCCGGACTCGTCTCGTTCGGAGTTCTGCGAGGGCGGCCAGGGTGGAGGACACATCGGCCTCCAGTTGACGCGGAGGGATCCCATGCGCCTGGGAGACCTCGACCGCAGGGCGATTTCGATGGAGGATCGAGCGACCCTCGAAGTTGCCTTCCGGCCGCACGCCGAGGTATTCCGCCACCGCATCCGAATCCGTGATCGACGAGAACTCCTCCCACGAGAAGACGTAGAAGCGGCCTTCTTCGCCTTCGGAATCGGCATCCTCGCCCGAGGCGAAGCCGCCGTCGGGGAGGGCGAGATCGCTCAGCATGTAGTCCAGCGTTGATCGCGCCACGCTCGCAAACCTGTCTTCTCCTGTGATCTGCCAGGCGCGTCCGTAGAGCCGGGCAAGGAGGGCGTTGTCGTACAGCATCTTCTCGAAGTGCGGCACCAGCCAGCGGTCGTCGACGGAGTACCTCGAGAAGCCACCGCCGACCTGGTCGTGGATTCCCCCATCGGCCATCGCGTCGAGCGTGCGTACGAGCATCGATTCCGACTCCGGCGCCCACGCCTTGCCGGAAGACCTGAGAAGAAACTCCAGGATCGGCGCTTGGGGGAACTTGGGAGCGCCGCCGAATCCTCCCCGCTTCGAGTCGAATGCCGATCGGATGGCCTTGTATGCGTCGGCCAACGCCGGCCCACCGGGACTGGCGGTTCCTGTTGGAGTCGGCACCGAGATCGTCCGGGTGAGGGAACCCGCCTGAGCCTCGATCTCACCACGACGATTGACCCAGGCGTCGTGCACGGCCTCCAGCACTCGGGTGAATGACGGGTGACCGTGGCGATCGGTCTTCGGGAAGTATGTACCGGTGAAGAAGGGGTCACCGGAGGGTGTCAGGAATACGGTCATCGGCCATCCACCCTGTCCGGTCATCGCCTGCACCGCGTCCATGTAGACGCGGTCGATGTCGGGCCGCTCCTCGCGGTCCACCTTTACGTTGACAAACCAAGTGTTCATCATCTCGGCGGTCGGCAGATCCTCGAACGACTCGTGTGCCATCACATGGCACCAGTGGCAGGAGGCGTAGCCCACCGAGAGGAGCACGGGAACGTCCCTTTCGGCCGCCTCCACGAATGCGTCGGGTGCCCACTCCCGCCAATCGACCGGGTTGTCGGCGTGCTGCAGCAGGTAGGGAGAGGTGGCGCGTGAGAGCCGGTTGACCATGATGGGAAGCTAGTGGCCCCGAAATGCAACCTACGATCAGGGCGTGACCGCCTCTGAGCATTCAAGGTTCTCGTTTGCCGGCCTGGCCGCGGTGCTGGCCGGAGTGGCCGGGGTGGTGCTGGTGACGTTGGCCGTTGTGCGGTTTGTCGGCTTGCTCGGGGACTCGACGGAGCAGGCCGCGGCGTCGTCAGTGGCCGTCGCGTCGACGAGCGGGTCGACAGTATCGACGTCGGGAACCGTCGCTTCGGAGTCTCTGGTGACCGTCACCGACGACTCTGGATCGGTCTCAGTGGCGATTCCGGCGGACTGGAACGACGTGTCCGGCTCCGGGTGGGTAGTCGACGGTCGAGAGCTGGGACCCGGGGTCATGGCTGCTTCCGATATCGATGGGTGGTATTCGACGTGGGGAACGCCCGGAGCATTCGTGGGTGTGTCCACTACCGATTTCAGCCCCGAATTGGGGGACTTCTCCGGGATCTGCACGGTTGGCAAGACCGATGAGCGGTCGGCCGGAGTCCTGGCAGGAACGGTCCAGTCCTGGTCGCGTTGCGGAGACGAAGGCGGCGATTTCTATGTGTTCGTGGGCGGTCCGGCCGATGCCTCCTACGCCGTACTCGTTCAGCTGGTGAGTGTCGATGGGACAGGACTCGAGGTGCTGCAGGAGCTGATAGCTACTTTTAGTTACTTGCCATAACGGAGAGTGGGCGCGTTATCTCTAGTCGGGGAGTTCTCCCCGCCTTGGGTCGGCTCGGGAGTCCTTTATTCGATTGGGGGGTTCACAAATCGAGCACCCTGTGACATAGTGAAGAGAGCCGGGTCTTGTGAAATCGTTCACGAGCGGTATTTGACAGTTCCCGGCCTTCGCTCGCCCCGGAATTCCGGAGCACCGGCAGTCCGGCGAGCTCAGATGACATCGATGAGAGGACAACCCCACCCATGGCAGTTGCCAAGACGCGACGTGAGCGTGAGCGCAACAAGCTCACAGATGATCGTGGTCGCCTGACCACCGATCTCGTCAGTCAGTACCTCACCGCGATCGGCGAATACGAGCTTCTCACAGCAGAGCTGGAGGTCGAGTTCGCTCAGAAGATCGAATCCGGGGAAGAGGCTGCCGCGCGTCTGGAGGCGGGTGACTTCAAGGGCAAGGCCGAGGAAGTTGAACTCAAGCGTTTCAGGCGTCTCGGCCAGCAGGCCAAGGACGATTTCCTCACTGCGAACCTCAGGCTCGTGGTTGCCAACGCCCGTCGGTACGCGAACACATCGGGCATCGACTTCCTCGACCTGATCCAGGAGGGCAACCTCGGGTTGATCCGTGCCGTCGAGAAGTTCGACTGGCGCAAGGGGTTCAAGTTCTCCACGTACGCGACCTGGTGGATTCGCCAAGCGATCACCAGGGCCATCGCCGACAAGTCGCGCACGGTACGGATTCCGGTCCACCTGCACGACACACTCGCTGCCGTACGCGCCGCACAGGCGAGTCTCAAGGCCGAACTCGGGCGCGACCCCAAGCCGGCTGAGATCGCCGAAGAAGCCGGAGTGACCGTCGATAAGGTGGAGCTCGCTCTCGGTGTCGCCGATACCGTTTCGCTCGAGCAGCCGGTCGGTGAAGACGGTGCCCAACTTGGTGATTTCATCGAGGACGAGGACGCGGTTGACCCGGTTCGCGTGACCGAGGAAGGCGATATCGCCAATAGCCTGCGCAGGTCGATCTCTCGCCTGCCCGACCGCGAGGGTCGCATCCTGGCTCTTCGCTACGGCTTCCTCGACGGGGTGCCCCGCACCCTCGAGGAGATCGGCGAAGAGTTCAATCTCACCAGGGAACGGATCCGCCAGCTCGAAAAACTGGCGTTGTGTCGCCTCCGTCACCCGTCGTTCGGCATCCGGGAGCAAGACCTGGTCTAGGCCGACCTTCGGTCGCTGTCTTCGGGTCCAGGAATAGCTTCTCCAGATCGTTGGGATGCATCTGTCATTCCCGCATCGTTGTGCCGTTGAGACTTCAATAGTCGGCAAGAGCGTGGTTGGCGCGTGTCGGTGGTTGCGGGCTGACTGCGGCCGACCGCACGGCCCACCGTTTCGCTAGCCTCGTTTGTGATGAAGCTCGGAGCACTGGTCGGAGGTTCGGCGACCGTCGTAGGCCCAGAGGCGACGCTCGGCGACGCGGCGGAGGCCCTCGTCAACGATGACGTTGGGAGTCTCGCCGTGGTCTCTGATCGCGACCTGGTGGGGATCATCACAGAGCGTGATCTGGTGCGGGCGCTTGCGTCCGGTGCAGAGCCCGAGGATGAGTATGTCGCCGATTGGATGGCGGATGCTCCCGATACCTTCTCTCCCGATGTCGATGTCGAGGAGGCGGCCGCCTGGTTGCTCGAGGTGGGCTATCGGCACATGCCGATCATGGAGGATGGCGAGCTTCTCGGAATTGTGAGCATTCGGGACATCATGTGGGCGATCGTCGGCGATCGCAATGACGCTTCCGCCGACTCTGTGTCAGAGGATTAGCTCGAGTCGCCGATTGATGGCGTCCATAACCGCTCGCACTGCGGCGAGCCGACCGTCTGTTTCGCCTTGCAGGGCACTCCCGACCAGCACGTCGTCGTTGCCGAATCTGACCTGCGCCAATGCTATTTGTGCAGCACCGAGGTCCGAGGTCGCCACCGCGAGCAATTCCACATCGATCCTGCCATTGGTGAGCAGACTGACGGCTTCGAGGGCCGCCTCTCCTGCAAGCCTGGGGCGGGCCGTGGCGGATCCGATTGCTTGGCCGTGCCATGGCTGATCAGCCCAATCGAGAGTCACAGTGACGCGAGCGTCCTCGCCATCGACTTCGTCTTCGACACCGATGATGATCGGGCGTTTCCTCATGACCAGCAGGGTACCGATCGGCGGCACCAATATCAGCGGCTGAGGTCAATCCGACGGTTGATTGCATCGAGAGTGGCGCGAGCGAACCCAAGTTGTGAGTTGTCGTCGGGCATCACTGCGGTCCCGATGAGGGGGTTTGTAAGCAGAGGGTCGTCGACGGCAACCACTGCCACCAGCACTTCGGCGGTCTCGGTCGTGGATGCTTCGATCGCTTCGAATTCACGGGTCCCTGCGCTCGACAACGCTTTGAGCGTGGCACGGGCAACCAGAAGGGGGCGAAGCGTGGCGGAGGGTGGTCCCGCTGCCTCCCCGACGTGATCTGAGCCATCCCAGTGGAGGATCACGGTCACAGTGGCGCTGTCGTGATTCGTCGATTCATCGACGCGATCGATCGCCGTCCGACCGGTATCGGTCCGCAGGGACGTTACTGATGCCGTCATTGGGCTTCCATCGGCAGCCCAATCTGGGCGCTTGAGCGATTGTGCGATACGAGTGGACGTCGCCTCTCGGTGTCCCGACAAGCGTGGTTAGTCAACGGGTATCCAGACCAGGGCGAGTGAGCCGATGTTCACGTCGGTCTTCTCGAGTCCTATCTCAACCGTCTCAATGTCGGCCGCCTTGTCCGCCCAAACCGCGGCGATGTCGGCCACCTCTTCGGTCAAGTCGGCTTCGAGATCTGCGAGATCCTCTACCTCATCGTCGACCTTGCGTTGAGCAGTCTCCAGCCGACGCTCGGCCTTGCGGGTCATTGAACGCTTGGAGGTCGCCGTCGACAGTGATCTCGTGTTCTTGCGCCCGAGCAGAACCCCAAGCACGGTGCCGGCTCCCGACATCAGTTCTTCCTGCTTGCGGGTGTCGGCGTTGAGCCGAGCGTCCTCGACCTTCTCCATGGCGCTATCGATCTGATCGCGAGCCCGATCGATTCTGATCTCGTACTTCTTCTTCAGAGCAGCAACAGCCGCATCGGCCGCATCATCGGCGATGCGAGAGCACCTTGCTGCAAAGTCCGCCGTTTCCTCACCGATCCGTCCGAAGGCCTTGAGTGATGGGTTCTTGAATACGTCGATCGTGCGGTTGCGGTAGAGGTGGTTCTTGATTTCGGCCTGCACCTCTCTGAACCACTGCTTTGTGTCGATAGGTGGGTCGGGGAGTGCAAAGGTCGCGTCGACGGCGGGGGTATTCCGAAAGTCACGATCGTCGTGATCTACCGGCCGAGCCGTTGCAGCATCGAAGTCTGCCGCGATCGGGAAGAAGACGGCCTCCCACTCTTCGTCGTGGTCGATGTCGGCGTATCGATCGTCGAACGTGAGTTGTACCCGCGCCGCCAGGCCGAGTTGGTACCTACTCGAAGACCGGCTCGCTCCTATGTCGTCGGCCCACGGAGCACCCGGATCCAGAAAACGAACTGGTATCCCTGCGGCGACCTTTGGGGCGACGGTGCTGGCGTCGTCGGGCACCGCTGCGGGTTCGGAAGGAGTTGGTACCGATTCGGAGCGCCGCGGGCTCCCCGCTGTCAGCGCCGAGAGCTCGTCGCGAGTGAGCGGGCCGCGCAGATACGACATCGCCCATCGGGTAGTAAAGATCGACGGCTCGCGGTCTCGTGTGTTGTGGAGCAGGAAGGTCCGCTTGCCGAGGCCCGAGATGAGTGCATCGAGCTCATCGATGTCCACATCGCCTGTTGCAGATTGGAGCGCCTCGAGGATGCGAGCCTTGTCGCGCTCGGTTTGGAGTCGGCCGATGCACCACGTTCCGGCGTTGGACATCGCCTTGTAGTCGAGATCGACTGGGTTTTGGGTGGACAGGATCATGCCGATCCCAAACGCGCGGGCCTGCTTGAGGATCGTGAGGATGGGCTTCTTGGCTGGTGGCGCAGCGGTCGGAGGCACAAACCCGAAGACCTCATCCATGTAGATCAGAGCCCGCAGGTCGCTGGATCCGGATTGCGATCTCATCCACGTGATCATCCTGCCGAGGATCATCGTGACGACGAACTGGCGCTCTTCGTCCGAGAGGTGGGCAAGGTAGATGATCGATGCCTGCGGTTTGCCCGTTTGGTCCCACAGCAGCCGTTCCACGTCGAGCGCCGGACCAGTGCGCCAGTCGGAGAATGAGGGAGATGCAACGAGGGCATTGAGGTGCATCGCCAACTGCAAGCGGTCCTTCTCTGGGAAGAACGAATCCATTTCGAATACGCCGAGCTTGCGCATCGGAGGTCGATGGATCATCCCAATGAGCGCCTCCAGCGAAAGGTCGGCGCCTTCCCGCCAGGCTCTTTCGATGATGTTGGAAAGCAGGATGTGCTCGCGGCTCGACAAAGGGTCGGTCTCGATACCGACAAGGGCGAGGAGACCCGAAACAAGTCCCTCGATCTCGTCGCGTGCCGCTTCTGCGTCGTCGGCCCAATCGACCTGGGGAGCGGCGAGCGATCCGAGGATGTTGAGTGGCACCCCCGCTTGCGAGCCTGGCGTGTAGATCGTGAAATCGGCGGCATCTCGCAGTCTTGCTATGTCCCTGCCGTCGAGATCCCAGGATTCGAGTCCGCCCTTCCAGACCTCCGCAGTGCGAACCGCCAACTCGGCGACCGATGCATCCTCGCGTCGCGCCTGGCCTTCATCGATCCACGGTTCGAAGTCGGAGGGTGCGAGATTCGGGAACGTGAGCAACAGGTTCGTCATGTCCCCTTTCGGATCGAGGATGAGGACCGGGAGTCCGGACCTGAGGGCTTCCTCGATGAAGATGATGCCGAGACCCGTCTTGCCCGACCCGGTCATTCCGACGATGACACCGTGCGTGGTGAGATCTCCCGCGTCGTACTGGATCAGGTCATCGGTTCGGTCGCCGGACTCGGGATCGACAACGGCGCCGAGTGTGAATGTCGTCTTGGCCATGGCAGCGAGTGTAAGAGCAGCAGTCAGTCGCCCGACAGGATTGGCACGTCGGAGTCGGTCGGGGCCGAGATCACAGCGCTAATCTCGCTGGCGATGCGTATCCGTCTTGTGCTCGCCCTATCTGTGTTCTTGCTCGTTGTCACAGCCTGCGCCGGTGGTGGCTCCGGTACCGGTCCTGATCTCGAGATCGAACGCCGAATCGGCTTCGCAGTCATTGTGGAGAGCCGCTCCGACGGTGCATCTATCGGGTTTTCCGCCGATCGCGATGCGGTATCGGGCGAGGAGTTCGATGTCACCGGTTCGGTTTGGCGGATCGATGATGGTCCCTGGACCGAGCCACCGGTGACGTGTCTGGGCAAGGGCCAACGCATCGAACTCGGTATCGCTCAGGTGGAAAACGAGGAGCGCCCCGGCTTGCTCAAGGATCGGGTCGTGTGGGTTGCGTGCCTTGCTCCCGAGGACTCCTAGGGGAGCGGGACCGACCGACTGATCTCCTCGACCGCCTGGTCGACCGTGGGGACGCAGCGAACCAGTCCGGTATCCGTCCGGAGTTGAGATCCGAGGTGCTCGACCAGATCTCGCCAGGTGGAGCCGACGGTGATGACTGGCTTTGGCGTGCTTCCGGAGAAACGCGCGACAAACGCCAGGTTCCATGCCACGCCCAGCTCGACCATTGTCCCCAGGCTTCCCGGCAAGATGATGGCCCCAGCGCTGACCTCGGTGAGTTCGTGCAGGCGCTCTACGAGATGGGCGGCACGCCGTTCCTCGGCTACGAAGGCGTTGGCACCATCGCGCTCTCGAAAGACTGTCGGCACGGTCACTCCGAGCACATGGCCGCCGGCCTCGTTCGCTCCCCTGGATACCGCCTCCATCAGACCGCCGTATCCGCCGGTCACTACCCCGTAGCCGGCCGCGGCGAGTAGGCGGCCACAGGTCACGCCGTCTTCGTAGATTCCATCTCCCGGAGTCGACTTGGAGGCGCCGAAGACGGCGATCATCTTGTGGTTCACGTTGGACGACATTAGATCGCATCACGGTCACCAGTCACTCGGAGCGCGATACCGTTCAATTCACGACCACACCGGGAGCCAGCTTTGCCATACCGCACGATTATCGAGCCGTTCAAGATCCACTCGGTGCAGCACATCGACATGCCGGCAGCCGAGGACCGGGAGGCCGCCTTGCAACGGGCGGGCTACAACCTGTTCGGACTTCATGCCGATGAAGTAATCATCGATCTCCTCACGGACTCGGGAACGGGGTCGATGTCGGCGGCGCAGTGGGGCGCGATGATGATCGGTGACGAGTCATATGCCGGAAGCCGCTCTTATGAGCGACTTCGCGGGGTCGTCGAGGGTCTCACCGGCATGCCGGAGGTGATCCCAACCCACCAGGGGAGGGCATCGGAGCGCATCCTGTTCTCGATCGTGGCCCAACCGGGCATGGTCGTCCCCAACAACACCCACTTCGATACCACGCGAGCGAATGTGGAGTTCCAGGGGGCCGAGGCGCGCGATCTGGTCATCGCCGAGGGACGCGATCCCTCAGCGGATCATCCGTTCAAGGGCAACATGGACATCGGTGCATTGCGGGAGACCATCTCCGAGGTCGGTAAGGACCGAATTCCGCTCGTGATGGTGACCGTGACCAACAACAGCGGAGGCGGTCAGCCGGTCTCGCTCGAGAACCTCCGCGAAGTGCGGGCAGTGTGCGACGAGTACGACATACCGTTCTATCTGGATGCTTGCCGATTCGCCGAGAATGCTTGGTTCATAAAGACCCGGGAGGACGGATACTCCGAACACTCTCCACGTCAGATCGCCCAGGAGATGTTTGCGCTCGCCGATGGGATCACCTTCTCGGCGAAGAAGGACGGACTAGCCAACATCGGCGGTTTGCTCGTGATGCGAGATGCTGAGGTGGCGGCTCAATGTCGCAACCTCCTCATCCTCACCGAGGGGTTCCCCACCTACGGGGGATTGGCCGGTAGGGATCTCGAGGCCATCGCCGTCGGACTCGACGAAGTACTCGAAGAGGGGTACCTGCAATACCGGATCAGGAGCACCGAGTATCTGGCGGAGAAATGCCGCGACGCCGGAGTGCCAATCGTTTGGCCCGCCGGCGGTCACGCCGTCTATTTGGATGCGAAGGAGTTGCTCCCTCAGATCCCGCAGTCGGAGTATCCGGCGCAATCGCTGGCGGTTGAGCTGTATCGCGACGGTGGTGTCCGTGGCGTGGAGATCGGATCGGTCATGTTCGGCACAGTGCACGAGGACGGAACCGAGGACCCGGCTCAGATGGAGCTGGTTCGACTCGCCATTCCTCGGCGAACGTACACCCAGAGCCACGTGGACTACGTGGCGGAGGTAGTTCTCTCGGTCGCTGCGAGAGCGTCATCTCTGACGGGATACCGAATCGTCGAGCAGGCGTCCTGGTTGCGCCACTTCACCGCGAGGTTTGCGCCGATCGCCGGTTAGCAAACAGAGTGTCTGGGACGTGGCCGTCTCCCACGCGGCGTGGTCCTACGGTGCTTCGGTCGCCGGTATCAACTCCCCGATGCCGGTACCCCATAGTTCGTCGGCGGCACGGAACGCCTGGGCGACTATGGGAGCGGCGAACGCACCGATTGGTACAGCCTCTTCATCGAGGGAAAAGCGAACCAGACCGCCCTGGACCGCCGGTCCGCGGGCGAGTGTGGCATTTGCGTTGTCGTCCTCGGCTGGAACGATTGAGTGTCCGTCCCATCGGACCCGCAGTTCGAGCGTTTCCTTGATTGAGGATCCGACCAAGGCGAACCCGGCCAGGTGGCGTGTGGCGTCAGCTGCTCTGATGGTGAGCTGCTCGATTTCGGCACCATTGAGATCCTCGGACTCTCCTGCAATGAGCATCCGACTGATGCCGAGCAGAGGCATCTTGGCGGTTCTGGCGATCGCTCCGACGCCGGCTCCGTACCGAGGATTCAACTCGGTCGGCCGGAAGCCGTCGGATGTGAGTACTCCATCGATGGTGAAAGCGCCGCGAAAGCCGAATTGGGCACGAACGTGTCTTCCCACCTCCCGGGCGACTCGACGCATTTCGTCGCGTCGGGTCGGAGCCGGATCCCATGAGGTCGAGACGCTGGCGTACCTGAGCAGCGGCGATCCCGGCTGGCGGAACACCACCATTTCAACCGGCCGGAACGTCGCCACTTGGTCGGGGAATACGATCCCGTGGATGGCACAGGGCACGCCTTCCAGGTATGGCATCACCCTGACCCTGTGAGCGTGACTACCCATGAACTCGGTCGGCTCTTTGGCAATCTCGGGGTCGGCGATGTACCGGCTGTATTCGCCGCCCCCGTGCCACCCGTCGCGATTGTCCGCGGTCCACATCACTCCGGCTCCTTCATCCAGGCGGCGCGACGCTGCAGCGAGGGCGTGGGGCGTGTTGGCGACGATCTCAGAGCGTGCCC
>JAJCYA010000030.1 GCA_029263095.1 Acidimicrobiia bacterium
GAAGTCGTAATCGTCGGGAACAGAGAACAGCATGTAGAGGAACTCACCGTCGTGAGCCACCTTGACGTTGGCGTCCTGAGCATCGACGGTCTCGCCGGAGACCTCGGTCAGGGTCATGTCCAACCCGTCGATCCCATCCCAATCCGAAACATCACCGTCGACAGTGATGTTCGCGGCGACCGCATCGAGTTGGCGATTGCCCGAGCCTGGGGCTTCGGTCGTGGCGGGTGCCTGAGTCGTCTCCGGCGGCGGCGTCGTCGCGGTAGTGACCGGTGCAGCGGTTGTGGCCGGGGCTTCGGTGGTGGTTGCCGCGTCGTCGTCGCCGCACGCCGCAGCGACCAATGCGAGTGCAATCACGAGAATCCCAGCTCGACCAAGCCTCAATCTGTGCATACGTCTCTCCTCGAGTGTCACAATTCGTTGTGACACAACGTACGAGGACGGGTTGCCGCCCTATAGGGCCGAGAGAGCAGGGGGCATCCCCCAGGTGAGAATGATTGGACTCCCCCATATGGGGGAGTCGGCAGTCAGCTGATCAGGCCTTCGCGAAAGCCGACGGCAACCGCTTCGGCTCGGTTGTGCACCCCCAGCCGGCTGAATAGATGCTTGACGTGAGTACGAATGGTCGCCTCGCCGATCCCCAGCTCAGCTGCCATCTCGGTGGTGTCGTGGCCCAGAGCCATCAACTCCAGCACCTGTCGCTCACGATCGGTCAGGACCAAGTCGGATGTCCTAGGCGAGCCTTGGCCGAGCCCGCTGACCAGCGGTGCCACCAACTCAGGCTGTATATAGCTACCCCCCGACACGATCGTCTCGAGGGCCCGGATCACCTCTTCGCGGGATGCGCTCTTCAGGAGGTACCCCTCCGCCCCTTGCGTGATCGCCCTACGTACAAAGTCCGGCCTGTCGTGCATCGACAGAATCACGACGCCGACATCTGGGAACCGTGTGCGGAGATGATCGAGAGCATCGAGGCCTCCCATGCCGGGCATCTCGAGATCCATGAGAACCGCATCGACCTCTACCGTCTCCAGGAGATCGAGCAGCGCCTCTCCGCTGTCGGCTTCTCCGACAACTTCGATCTGCTCGGAGTCAGCGAGGAGCATCTGCACCCCCTCGCGCATTATCCGATGATCGTCGGCAACGATGATCCTCATGATGGCCGTGACTCGTCGCAGGGAACCCAAGCGGTGAGCAGTGTTCCCACGGTCGCACGAGATCTCACCGTGAGACCTCCACCGATAGCCTCCAACCGCTCTCGCGTCGACAGCAACCCCATCCCCTCCTTGGGCTTGCTGCCAACGCCATCGTCTTCGACGGTGAGAACCAATTGGCGATCGTCCGATGCCACACGCAGTCGAACAGACCCGGCATGGGCGTGGCGCCTGATGTTGCCAAGTGCCTCCTCCGCAGCGCGATAGATAGCTTCGCGTTGCACGGCACCTGGCTCGGTAGGCAGGTCGATCTCGGTCACGATTCGTTGGGTCATTTCGCTCGACATTCTGGCGATGAGGTCGGTGAGAAGGCCGGCAAGCGTTTCGCCCTCTGATGCCGGTCGATACAGAAGGTTGAATTCGCTTCGAAGCGTCGTGTCGATCGTTCGAGCCATTCGCTCCAACTCTGCCAGCTCTGCGGAATCGGGATGGTCGTCCCCCAGGCGGCGACGGGTTGCCTGCAGTCCGAACAGAATTCGGTACAGCGGCTGTCCCACCTCATTGTGGAGTGCTCCGACTACCCGCTTCCGTTCCGCCTCCTCGGCTTGCAGCAAACCCTCGAGCAGTTGCTCGGACCGCCGGAATTGTCGAAGAGTCTGGCGTCCGCTCGCAACAGTCAGCAGCGCTGTGAACATGGCCGCGAGGCCGAGGCCAGAGACGATGGATATCCACACGGTGCGCCGAATGTCGGCTACCTCGCCCGCCAGAATGTCGGTTGGCTGGTAGATCTCGAACAGGCCGACGACACCCCCGTCGCCATCCTTGATGGGAATGATGAACTCGATGAGGGTCCCCAAACCCAACTCAGACTGATTCTCGGACTCAGCCGAATCGAACTCGACTGCGCTGGCAGAACCTTCGAGGATCTCAATTGCCGCTTCCGACAACGGGAAACTCTGACCGATCAGGTCGTGCAGATCGGAGTACACGATTGATCCGTCGGGAGCGATGATCTTTACACGAACGGTGCGCCCACCCAACAGTCGATCATCGACGAACGCATGAATACGGTCGAGCGCCTCGTCGGTCCCCGCCAGGAGATCGACGAGGCTGCTCCCCTCGATTGACCTAACCACGCCCGAGAGCAGATCGGTCTCTGCTTCGAGCAGGGTGCGCTTCACGGCCTGTGGAATCACGAACCCGAGCACGACCGCAACCGCCGCGGACAACGCAAGACCGAGGAGGGCAGACCGACCGCCGGGACCGAGCCCCGCCAGACCGGTTCGGGCTGCAGTCCCGAGTCCGTTGGATCGAGTATCGATGTTTGCCACGAGGCCAGAATACGGCGAGAGCGCTTTGCACAACGCCGTCGCGTAGAAGACGCTGCATCAAGAGTCACAGGACTACTCCGGGCCCAAGCCCATGGGACGGTGAGTTCAGCCTGGCTAGACGCCTTGGGCGTGGACTATGACCTTGCGGTCCCGAGCTTGATCCAACTCGGCGTAGAGCACTTTCTGCCAAGTACCGAGCAGCACCTGTCCATCAACGACCGGGATGGTCACCGAAGCGGAGCCGATGAGCATCTGACGAACGTGAGCATGGCCGTTGATGAACTCGTCCTCCTGCAGGTTCTCGGTACGAAGATCGTGGTCATCGTGCTCGTAGTACCCGTCGGCGGGTACCAGACCTTCGATGGTCCGCCTGTAGTCGTTGAGGAATCCCGTTTCAGACTCGTTCAGGATGATCGACGTCGTCGTGTGCGGCGTGTGAATAGTGACCTGACCGTGACGTACCGCGCTGCGCTCCACGACGTCGCGAACAAAATCGCTGAGGTCCCAGAACTCGCGGCCGTGATTAGTGGAGAAATGCATCACCTCGGTGCGGATGCAGGGGTTCTCCGACTCGGCCAGGATGGTGAGAGTGCCTTCAGGCTGCCGCGTGGCGCGGCGTGTGGTCATGCGTTCGTCCACGATCTCGAGGTCTCCGGTCGGTTGGTGGGTGTCACGATAGCGCTACTCGGATCGAAATCGACAGTTGGTCAGGAGATTCCGCCCGACACCAGCCCACCGTCGAGGTAGACCGCCGCGACTCGTTCCTTGAGGGTGTCGAAATCGAGAGGATCACCGTCCACTATGACGAAATCGGCCCGCTGACCGGGTTCTATCGTTCCACGATCGGTTGCGACGTCCATGCACTCGGCGGCCGTCGAGGTGGTCGCTTTGAGGACATCGAGCGGATCCATCCCGTACTCGGCCATCAGCCTCAACTCTTCGAGATTGTCGCCGTGTGGCGTCACCGCGCTGTCGGTGCCCATTGCCACTTTTACGCCGGCCGCAGCCGCCTTGCTGAACGACTCGCGGTGGATCTCGATGACTTCCTTGGCCTTGTTGACCGACGCCTCCGGAATCGAGACTCCGGCGTCCGCTGCTCTCACGACGCCAGTGGGAGCGACAAGGGTTGGCACCAGAAACGTGCCGTTCTCGAGCATCAGGTCGATCGCCTCGTCGTCCAGGTAGATGCCGTGATCGATCGACCGGATCCCGGCTCGGACCGCGTTCTTGATCCCGTCGTAGGCCTGGGCGTGGGCCATGACGTGACAGCCAAGTCCTTCTGCGGTCCTTACCAACATCTCTAGTTCGGCCAGATCAAAGTGGGCATGTCTCGGATCGTCCCGGGGCGACAGCACTCCACCGGACGTAGCCACCTTTATGACATCCGCTCCCATCCTGATCATCTCGCGTACCTTCTTGCGCATCTCCTCGGGTCCGTCCACGAGGTTGGAGGGCACGCCGGGATGTTTCGCCATCAAGTCGTAGCGCATTCCGCTGGGGAGCCAACCGTCTCCGTGACCACCGGTCTGGCTGATCATCGTGAGGCTGATCAGCATGCGAGGACCCGGAATGAGTCCCCGTTCGACGGCGGTCTTCACCCCGAGGTCGGCACCCCCGGCGTCTCGCACGGATGTGATGCCTGTGGCGAGGGTCCTGCGGAGGGCTTGGGCCGCCTCGTAGAAGTTGAGCGAGAACGGCTTCTGCATGATTCCCCAGATGTCCACGTTGTCGAACATGACGTGTACGTGGCAATCGGCAAACCCGGGGAGGAGTGACCGACCAGTCAGATCGACGGATTCGTCACCTTCGAGGCTCGGTCCGACTTCGATGACTCGTCCGTCTTCGACGAGGACGTCGCCATCGGAAAAGGGGGTTCCGGTTCCATCGAAGATGGATGCATTGGAGAAGACGGTGCGCGTCACGTGTGGGCTCCCCTTGGTTTCGTCAGGCGGGCAATCGGCAAGGCTAGATCGCCGGCGAGTCGCCGATCGCCAACCCATCGAAGACGAACCGGATCACCGTGTCGGCGACCTCGTGGCGCCGCTGCTTGGCGTCGGCGTCTCGGAGCAGGGTTTGAGATGCGGACCACATAACCGCAAAGACCAGACGACCGGCCTCGTCCGCCTCGAAGGACCGGAGCTCACCGGTCTCGATGCCGCGGCGACACAATTGAGTGATCTCATCACCGAGCCCACTGTGAGCAACCCGGATGCGGCTCTGGGCGACCTGTCCCAGCCGTGGCGTCTCTCGTGTCAGGAGGGTTCCGAGATTGTCGTCGGTCGATATGTACTCGAGGCCGCGGATCATCAACTCAGCCAACTGCTCACGCACGGTCGCCTCTGACGGAAGCCCGTCTATCAATGCGTCCATCACCTGTGGGATCCGATCCTCAACCAGGCTTGCGAGTAGATCCTCCTTGTCTGTGAAGTACTCGTAGAGCGTCGTACGTCCGACGCCGACGAACGCGGCTACGTCTCCGAGGGATGTTTCGGCGTAGCCCTGCGCTCTGAAAAGGGCCGCGGACGCATCGAGAATCTCTCGACGCGTCTGGGTCTTGTGCTCGGCGATTGAGGCGGCGCGAATACGCGGCATGTGGCTAATCGTAACGGTCTCCCGACAGTCTGCACCCACCACTGGGAGCGGTTTCGCGGTGCCCGGGTTGAATGACAAGGAAGGTGGCGACTAGGTTTCCCGCCACCGCTGCCCCGCGTAGCGGTTGTCTGTACAGACAAAATGGAAACTGGAGGAGCGAATGCTCAAAAGACTGTCTGTTCTCCTCATTGCTTTGGCTCTCGTAGCCGCAGCATGTGGAGACGACGATGCTGAGACGACGGTGACCACCGCCGCCGATACGACCGAGACCACGGCCGCACCTGATGATGACGGTGATGACGGTGATGTCGGTCAGGCGGAGGGTGGAATCCTCGCAGCAGTGCAAGCACGTGGCGTGCTCAAGTGTGGCGTGTCCGGATCGGCTACGGCCTTTTCCGAGCAGCAGCCTGACGGCAGCGTGACCGGCTTCGATGCCGATTATTGCCGCTATATCGCAGCTGCCGTTCTCGGCGATTCCACTGCAGTCGAGTTCACCGCATTGACCGCTGCCGAGCGGTTCACCGCGGTGCAGACCGGCGCTGTGGATGTCCTCATCCGCAACACGACCTGGACTCAGAGCCGTGACACGGACGTGGGCATGGACTTTGCCCCGACCACCTACTACGACGGCCAGCAGGTCATGGCGCGCGAGGGTGACGGGTTCACCGGCGCCTCCGCGATCACCGACCTCGAGGGTGCGGTTGTCTGCACCAACGCCGGTACCACGACCGAGAAGAACATCACCGAAGTCACGAACCAGCTCGGCGTGGACATCACGCTGAACACGTTCGAGGACTACAACCAGGTGATGGATCAGTTCATCGCCGGCGCTTGTGACGCAGTCACGACCGACGGTTCGGGTCTGGTAGGCCGCAAGGCCACCCAGCAGCCTGAAGGCGAGAATTGGGTCATCTTCCCACCGTCCCCGATCTCCAAGGAGCCCTTGGGTCCGGTGACCGGTCAGAACGACTCGCAGTGGCTCGACGTCGTGAAGTGGGCCGTGTTCTCGTCGATCCTGTTCGATGAGAACGGTGTTACTTCTGCCAACGCTGCCGGCCGTGCCGGAGAAGAGGGCGAAGTCGGCCGCTTGCTCGGTGGCGAAGGCCAGCTGCAGGAGGCCATGGGTCTCTCGCCCGATGCGTGGCTCAACGCCGTGTCGCAGGTTGGTAATTACGACGAGATCTTCAGCCGCAACCTCAACCCCGTTGGGTTGACGCGGGAAGGAAGCTTCAACGCCTCCTACCTGTTCGGTGGCTTGATCTACGCACCACCTGCCCGCTAACGAATGAATGCTGATCGGGGGGCGCTTGGCGCCCCCCGATCGCTTTCCAGCACATGGCTATCCAGATCGAGGAACCCAGACAACGGCAGCAACGAGTGCCGCCTTGGAGGAACGTCACGTTCCTCAAGTGGGCCGCGCAGGCCGTCTTCCTGTTTGCGATCCTCGCCGTGTTCTGGATCCTCGGTTCACAGGCTGGGAGCAACCTCGAAGACCGGGGCATCGACGTCTCTTTCGGTTTCTTGAACACGCTGCCGGGTATTCGCCTCGCCGAAGGAATCGATGTCCTGCCTGCAACTGGGGGGCGTGCCCTCTACGTCGGCATTGTCAACATGCTTCGGGTCACTGTGGCCGGCATCTTTGCCGCCACCGTCCTGGGGATCATCGTCGGCGTTTCTCGCCTCTCGAAGAACTGGATCGTCAGCAAGGTGGCGACCGGCTACATCGAGACGGTGCGAAATATTCCGTTGCTGGTTCAGATCATCGCCTGGGGCGTGGTCATAACCACGATTCCTGGGAACCTCGGTTTCGAAACCGGCCCGTTTGGGTGCACCGATCCGGTTTCTGGTTGTGAGGGTTGGTTCTTCCTCTCCAACAAGGGCGCATCCTTTGCCTGGTTATTCCCAGCAGATGGTTTCTGGCAGTGGTTTGCATTCCTCGGTGTCGGTGTCGCGGCTTCGATTTGGGTGTACAGATGGCGCTACCACCTCAAGGAGGAGCGTGGCGACGAGACGTATGCCCTCACCTGGGGAACGCTCACAGTCGTCGCTTTTGCCGCGATCGGTTGGTTTGTCCACCCCATCATGGGTTTCCTCGGCTACCTCTGGGGCTGGATCTCAGAGCTGTTGGATTCGTTGCCGGTTTGGAGCTTGCAGGCTGTTCTCGCGCTGCTTGCGGTGTTCTTCGCCGGTCTCTGGATCAAACGGTTCCTCGACGACCGGCGTACGCCTGCCGGTCTCGCCAAGCTCACCGATGACGACATCTTCCGCATCGGTTCTGCGGCCTTTGCCGGCTTGGTGGGTGTGATCGTCTTCTTCTCCCTGGCCGGGATATCCGAATGGATCCTCAATTCGGGCCGCGATCTGTTTTCTGTGATGGACGACAAATTCGAGTTCCTGGATGGCGGCGCCCCGCTCAGCTTCGGGCGTCCCTCGTTGGTACAGCCGGGCAACTTCCCCAACTACGGCGACACCGGTCTCACCATGTCCAAACTGTTCTTCCCGGTCTTCGTGGGTGTCACGATCTATACGGCGGCCTTCATCGCCGAAGTGGTGCGGGGCGGGATCCTTGCCATTTCCAAGGGTCAATCCGAGGCTGGATTGGCGCTGGGCCTGAGCCGCACACAGTTGCTCCGGTTCATCATCCTCCCGCAGGCCTTCAGGATCATCCTGCCGCCGATGGGCAATCAGTACCTCAATCTGGCCAAGAACACCTCACTCGGGATCGCGGTGGCGTACCCCGAGGTTGTCGCGGTGGGACAGACGCTCTACAACCAGACGGGTGCGACCATCCCGGTCATCACTCTGTGGATGCTCTTCTACGTCTCGGTCAGCCTGTTTATCTCGGCAATCGTGAACTGGTACAACCGTCGAGTCGCCCTGGTGGAGCGTTGACATGGATGCCGAGATAACCCCCATCGATCCCATGCTCGACGACGAACTCGCCCCAGAGTCTCCGCCGCTGAGCGCCACGATGTGGATGAGGGAGAATCTATTCTCCACGAAGGCGAACACCGTTCTCACATTCGTGGCTGTTTCGATCATCGCCTTCATCATTCGCAACGTTGTTGCGTGGATCTTTGCACCGAACAGGGGCTGGGAGGCCGTCGCCACCAACCTGCGTTTCTACATGGTGCAGGCCTATCCGGCAGGTCCTGAGCCCGAGATTCCCAACCAGTTCGTTCGAGTTTGGGTCTCGGCGGGCTCGATAGTCGTATTGGCTGCGCTGTCTCTGGCCGCGTGGAAGGTTGGCACCAAGGTCGCTTTCACAAAGCTCTTCGCAACGATTCGAGCGGCGGGCGCAGCTGTGGCGCTGGTGGCGTTCCTCGGTCCGCCCACCCAGAACCTGGACCTGCTCTCCGGAATAGACTTCCCCGTGATCGGACCGCTGCTCGCCGTCGCCGGATCGCTGCTCGGCTTCTTCATCGAGGCGGCGCTCATGACTGGCGGCCGTCTGGTCGCGTTTCTTATCGGGGCAGCGATCGTTGTGGGCGCTCATCTCGCGGCCAAGGCAACCAAACCCCGTGGCGACGACTACGGATTCCACTCCCTGTGGATGGTATTTGGGGCGGGAGCAATCGTCATCGTCGCCCTGTGGGTGGTGCCGTTCGGTCACTACTTCTTCCTCCGGGGGGAGGTGGGATTCGAGACGGGGACGATCGCGACCTCGACCTCGGGGCCGTGGACCGTCATCTTCTTGCTAGCCGTAGGGGGCTACTTCCTGGCTCGGTGGATAGTCCGATTGTTGGGTGAGAAGTCGCTGAGGTCTCTCCTCGTCCTCTTCTGGTCGCTGTCGCTGCCGGTCATCGTTCTCTTTGTTCTGCGCGATCCGGACTTCAACCCGGCCAAGGATGGGGGTGGGTTCGACTTCCTTCCTGCTACCGACGTATGGATCTGGTTCATCTTCGGAATCTTGGGTGGCCTTGTCATCGCCGGCCTGTCGTTCCCGAGGCTGGGTGAGCTGGGACGCGCCGCCAGCGGCCTGCTCGTAATCGGATCGTTGGCGATGTGGGCCGTCCCGATGCTGATGCGGGTTCGGCTGATCGGGTTCTTGTTTGCAATGTTTGCCGTCGGGGCACAGACCTTTGCAGGTGACCGTCGGGCTCGCGTTCGGTATGTCGGTCTATGGGTCGGATTGACGACCGTGCTGGTGGTTCTCTTCGCCGCGATCAACACCCAGTCATCGCTGTTCATTCAGGGCAAGACGTTCTTGGGCGGACTGACGTTGACGTTTGTACTGGCACTGACGTCGATTCTGTTGTCATTCCCGATCGGGCTCCTGATGGCGCTGGGCAGGACTTCGTCGATGCCGATCTTCCGGGTTATGTCGACGATGTACATCGAGTTGGTGCGCGGTATTCCATTCATCACCGTGCTGATCTTCTTCGACCTGATCCTCATCTTGTTCCTCCCGGGCAATGTGGAGTTCGACTCCGTAACACTTGCGATACTTGCCGGAACCCTGTTCTCCGCCGCATATCTGGCCGAGAACGTACGAGGAGGCCTGCAGGCGATTCCGAAGGGTCAGTACGAGGCCGCCAGGGCGATGGGTCTATCCACACTGCAGTTGACTGTATTTGTCGTGCTGCCGCAGGCACTGCGAGCGGTGATTCCTGCTTTGGTCGGTCAGACGATCGCCATCTTCAAGGACACTTCGCTGGTGGCAATCATCGGGCTGTTCGACTTCCTCTTCATCGCCGACAAGGTTGTGCCGGCGCAGACAATCTTCTTGGGTATCAAACTCGAGAACATCGTGTTTATCGCCGCCGTGTACTGGATGTTTACCTTCAGCTTCTCTCGGGCCAGCCTGAAGCTCGAGAAGAAGGTTGGGCTGGGGGAGTACTAGATGAAATATGAACGGCCAGGCCGGAGCGCCATTGACAAGGAGCCGACATGAACGACAAGCGAGACATCATCGTCTGTGAGGGGGTCAAGAAGTGGTTCGGTGACTTCCAGGCTCTCAAGGGCATCACGACATCGATCAAGGAGCAAGAGGTTGTGGTGGTCATTGGACCGTCGGGATCGGGTAAGTCCACCTTCATCCGCACGCTCAACCGACTCGAGGTGCATCAGGAGGGGACGATCGTCATTGACGGTGTCGAGCTGACGAACGATCTCAAGAATATTGAGAAGATCCGTTCCGAAGTCGGCATGGTGTTTCAGCAGTTCAACCTGTTCCCGCACTTGACCGTGATGCAGAACATCACGCTGGCTCCCATCTGGGTCCGCAAGAAGCCAAAGGCAGAGGCTGAAGCCGACGCTATGAAGCTTCTTGATCGAGTTGGGATCCCCGAGCAAGCTGAGAAGTTCCCCGGTCAGCTCTCTGGCGGTCAGCAGCAGCGGGTGGCTATCGCCCGGTCACTGGCCATGGAACCGCGGATCATGCTTTTCGACGAGCCGACGTCTGCGCTCGACCCGGAGATGATCAAGGAAGTGCTCGACGTGATGAAGGAGCTTGCGCTCTCCGGCATGACGATGATCGTCGTCACCCACGAGATGGGTTTTGCCAAGGAGGTCGCCGACCGAGTGTTGTTCTTCGACTACGGCCTGGTGGTCGAAGAGGGGACACCGGAGCACTTCTTTACCAGTCCGGAGCACGACCGCACCAAGCTCTTCCTAAGCCAGATCCTTTAGGAATCTCACTCTCCCCTTGTGTGATCCTTCCCCCTTGTTGGGGAAGTCCGTGAGGAGCAGAGCGACGAGGGGGATGGGGGTTCTTGAGCTTCCCCCCTTGTTAGGGGGTCGAGCGGTCGCTTCCTGGGCGCACCGTGCCATCATCTTCGCGGCACTTCCTCTAGTTTTCGGGGCATGGCGGAAGCAGGGGACCCGGTACGCCGTCGCAGATTGGCGGCGATTCTGATGGCCGACGTGGTCGGTTTCTCCGAGATGATGGGTCGCGATGAGGAGGGCACCACGACGCGCATCCTCCGGTTCCACGAGCGGATCCGTGCCACCGTTGAACAACACGGGGGACGAATCGTCGGAACTGCCGGCGATTCGGCGTTCGGCGACTTCGACTCGATCGTGGAGGCGCTCGACTGCGCCACCTCGATTCAGCGGTCTCTTCATTCCGAGAATGCTTCCAGGCTCGATGAGGAACGCATCGAGGCCCGCATAGGTCTCCACCTCGGTGACGTGATCGTCGATGAGTACAACGTCTTCGGCGACGGAGTGAACATTGCCGCTCGGCTCGAGCAACTAGCCGACCCAGGCGGGATAGTGCTGTCGGAGGCGGTGTATCAACAGGTGAGGGGCCGGAGCGACCTGCCCTTCGAAGAGATCGGGTCGCGAACTCTCAAGAACATCGCCGAGCCGATCCGTCTTTACCGGATCGGGCCCGATGCGTTTGGCGGGCGCCCCGTCGAATCCCGGCCGGAGCGTTCCGAGCACGTCGAGGAGGGCAGCGAAGCCGGCAAGGCGATCCGAAGCGCCATCGACTCGATAGCCGGCCGCATCGCCGACGAGATCGAGGCATCGCGAGATGAGGACCAGGTGCCTGACGCAGATCTCGTCATCGACCCTGGGGAGCGAACGAATGGTGATCCGGTGGTATCCGCCTTCAACGCGGGCACTCTGTCGATCGCAGCGATCGGGGTCCTCGGGGTGCTGGCACGCACCTCTGGTTGGACCGACAACGCTTGGTATCCATTTGTGGGCGCCTGGTTCCTCGGCATTGCTCTCGGCCGCCTGGTGGCCGGCGTGTCCGGCCGAAGCGGTATTGCGTTGCTCTTTCGCGCGTTTGGGTTTGGAGTTGGTGCTGCGTTCTTTGGTAGCGAGGTTGTACGAGCCGTGCTTTGGGTGATGGCGGCCGGAATGCTGGGCAGCTCGATCCAGGGGCTGCGGCGCTCCTAGACGAGGCACTACCGGCGTCGAGCCGGACGCATCGCAGGTGTGATCTACGTCCGCCTGCTGGTGGTACGGTCGCCGAGCATTGAGAGCATCTGGAGGGACCACGTGGACCGCAAAGCCGCTGCCCGGGATCGGTTCGGAGCCGTCGAGGCTGATCTACGGGAGATCAGTCGTTGGATGTACGAGCATCCGGAGACCGCCTACGTCGAGCACGAGACATCGGCCAGGCTCGTCGAGTTCCTCTCTCGGAACGGATTCGACATCGAGCACCCTGCATACGGCCTCGACACCGCATTTGCGGCCCGGGTCGGTTCGGAGGGCCCCGAGGTAGTGATCTGCGCCGAGATGGATGCGCTGCCGGGTGTCGGACATGCCTGCGGGCACAACATCATCGCGGCCTCGGCGGTGGGAGCGGGGATTGCCGTCGCCGAGATGGCCGACGAGCTCGGATTCCGAGTCACCGTGCTGGGCACACCTGCCGAGGAGCACCATGGCGGCAAGGTCGACCTGATTGGTGCTGGTGCCTTCGCTGGAGCGACGGTATCGATGATGATCCACCCCAGTCCCCGCAATGTGGTCGATCCGAGCATGCTTGCCATCCACCACTTCGATGTCGAGTTTCACGGCAAGGATGCCCACGCGGCCGCTGCTCCCTGGGAGGGGCTCAATGCTCTCGACGCATTCGTTCAGTTGTACGTGGGCGTGAGCACCTTTCGCCAGCATATGTTTCCGACCGACAAGATCCACGGGATCATCACTCACGGCGGCGACGCCCCCAACATCATCCCCTCGTACACCAAATCCGAGTGGTACGTCCGGGCGGCAACGAAGGAGCGGCTGGAGGACCTCATGGGTCTCTTTCGGACATTCGTTGAGGCGGCGGCATCTGCGACCGGATGCCGAGCCGAGCTCGCGTTCAACGGACATGAGTACACAGAAATGGTCAACAACCCGCTCATGGTCGAGCTGTTTGCTGCCAACTCGGAGATGTTGGGTCGTCCCATGGATCGCGACGCCGACCAGGACTCCTCGGCATCGGGTTCAACCGATATGGGGAATGTGAGCCGAGTCGTCCCCAGTATCCACCCGATGATCGGGATGGACACTGAGGGAGCCGTCAACCATCAGCCCGAGTTTGCGGCCCACACGATCACTCCCGATGGCGAGATGGCGATGCGTGACGGCGCCCTCGGCATGGCGTGGACGATTGTCGACATTGCAGAGGGGGACTTGTGGGGGGAGCTGACCAAGTAGACATCAGTCCCGCTCACCAACCTCCGCCGCAGGTCAGCTCACCGGTATCCGAATCACAGTCCTGAGTTTCTCGGGCGCGGTGCGGCGCGGGTCACTCAGGTAGATCTCGTGGTGCCTCCCACGGTGGGTCAAACCGTGCTCCTCCATGTAGTCGTGGAGTCCCTGGATGGTCGGTTCCTCGTCGGCGTATGGCCCGATGTGCATGATCTGAACACATCGACCTTCTTCCAGCACCTCGAGTTGAGCCGAGTCCAGCGATGGAACATCCTTGCCCTTGCTGACGAGTTCGGTGCCGGCTGCTGCAAAGTGGCCCTCAGTGACGAAGTCCGGTTGGACGATCATCGACTTCCATTTCCACGCGGATCGATTCTCCACGTTGAAGCCTCCGGGCGTATCGTCCCACCACAACCCCTCGAGCGGTCCAACGACGAAGTCGAAGTCTGGCTTGAGAGCGAACTTGATGGTGTAGGCAAGCGAGTACAGCGTCGTCATCGCCCTCATGTACTCGTCGCCGCCTGGGTCGCCCTGTCCATCGACCGTCAGGTACTTGAGGGACGGGACCTCTACTTCGACGACCTGTTTTGCCGAAGGATTGAAGAGGTGACGGTGCTCCTTCTTGAGATCGAGTTTTGGAATGTGCGCCTCCCCAGATTGCCTGTGGGCAACATTATCGACAAGCAATGGGGGAGGACCTTTTGCAGGCCCTCCCCCATGCTGGAAACTGTGAACCGATCGCCGGCGGCTACTCCTCAGCGTTCCCGTCCCAAATCTCCTTCAGCGCCCCGATACTCGAAGCGATACCGCTGAACTCCGTTGGGAGGAACAGCTTGGTCGCCCGACCATCGGCGATGGTGCCCAGGGCGTCCAAGTACCGGATCGCGATCAGGTCCGGTGTCGGATCGCCGGTATGGATGGCGCCAAACACTCTCTCGATCGCTTGGCCTTCACCTTCGGCGACAGTGAGCTTCTGGAACTTTTCGGCCTCGGCGACTTCGCGAATCGCCGCCGCCTGACCCTCTGCTTCGAGGATGCGGGACTGCTTTACGCCCTCGGCGGTGAGAATCGCCGAGCGCTTCTCACCCTCGGCCTCTGTGACAACGGCACGCCTGATTCGCTCTGCCTTCATCTGGCGGTGCATAGCCTCGGTGACGTCCACCGGCGGATCGATCCGCTGGATCTCGACCCGGACCACCCTCGTACCCCAAACGTCGGTGGCCTCGTCGAGGATCTCTCTGAGCTGGGTGTTGATGACGTCCCGCGAGGTCAGTGCCTCGTCGAGTTGGAGGTCTCCGACAACGTTACGAAGGTTCGTCTGGGCCAGCTTGGTGGCGGCGAGGATGAAGTTTGCGACGTTGTACTTGAGCTTTACCGGGTCGGTGGCTTGGTAGTACACGACGGCATCCACCGTCACGACCACGTTGTCCTTGGTGATGACCTCTTGTGGCGGCACGTCGACAACCTGCTCCCGCATGTCGACTCGCTTGATCCGCTCGATAAAGGGGATGATGAAGCGCAGTCCCGGATCGACCATACGGTCGTATCGACCGAACCGCTCTATGAGCCCCTTCTCGAACTGGCTCACGATCTTGATGGCGGCAGCGGCATAGATGAGCAGTGCCGCTCCGATCACGATGAGGACGATCAACAGGGGATCGTCGAAAGTCATGGTGTTTCTCCTCTCGGGTTTGCTATCAAAACTGAATTCACTCGGCCGGCTCCACGACCAGGCGGGTGCCGCGCACGTCGGTGATGCGGACTTCACTACCGATGGCGATGAGATCGCCATCGGTAGTGGCCCGCCACTCCTCGGTCTCCATGCGGACGCGGCCTACGCCAGCGGCACGGTCTATCGCCTCGAGCACCATCGCGGTCTTGCCGACGAATCGGTTGGCACCAATCGGATGTTGGGTCTCGTCACCGTGCCGAACAAACCGCTGCAACACGATCAGAGCCACCAGAGACGTCGCGATGAAGACGATCAGCTGGACTGCAGGTTCCACGCCTATGAATGCGAGTAGCGCTGCGACGACGGCTCCACCGGCGAATGGAAGCATGAAGAATCCCGCGGTCACGATCTCGGCGAAGCCGAGGAACAACGCGGCTCCGATCCAAATCCATCTCCAGGCTTCGGTGTCCATGCCGTCTCCTTCTCCTCTGGTGGCCAGTCCGATGACGATGGCGCCGGTCACGATCGCCAGTATGGCCAGGTCGGTCCAATTGAATCTACGGCGGCGTGTACGGAACACTTCATCCCATGCCGGCAGCGTCTCGTGACTTCGTCCGGTAGCCGCGGCCCACTCGATGGCGAACGAAGCCGTGTCGTCGCCTACGACCGACTCCGGCGCTCGCCCGTCCGTCGATGCCTCGATCAGGTGTTGCTCGAGTTCCGCCCGCATCTCGGCTGCGGTCCGGCGCTTGATCCCAGCGGCTCGCCAGTAGCGTTCGCAGTCGGCTGCGACGACATCGATTGCGACTCGATCAGCCATCGGTGCCTCCGTTGATGACACGGTCGACGCCATGAGTAAGTGTTCTCCATTCGCCTATCCAGCTATTGAGCTGGCGCCGACCTTCGTCGGCGATTCGGTAGTACTTGCGGGGTGGTCCGTCGCTCGACGCCTTGGCGAATGGCTCGACGAGCCCTCCGCGCTGGAGCCGGCTCAGCAGGGGGTAGATGCTCCCTTCGCCTACCAATGCCAGACCTCGCCCTTCGAGCTTGCGGGCCATTTCGTATCCGTACGAAGGCTCCTCGGCGATGATCGCCAGGAGGCACATGTCGAGCACTCCCTTGAGGAGCTGGCTGCTTCGTTCCACAGACCCTCGCTCACTACCTTGCCTCACACGATAGCAGATGCTCTCTTGCGACGCAAGGTAGTCGGGGCCCGAGGATCCAGCCTCCGAGCTCCGGGTCCGATCTAGATAGCATCGCTCCTCATGCGCAGGTTGCCGATCATCGGTGTGGGTATAGCGGCGTTGGGCCTCGGTTTGATGGGTCTGACCGGCGTTGGTGCCGCCCCAACGTCGCTCGCCGTGTCGGCACCGCGTCCCCAGATCGGGACGACCCCTCCGTCTGCGTTCCCGTCAGATGCGCCGTTGCCTGCGATTGCGGCGTCATTCGTAGCGGCGGGGCTCGATCGGCCAACATTTGCGGTGGACACAGGTGATGGCCGACTGTTGGTGACCGAAAAGCGGGGGATCATCCGGACCGTCCTCGATGGCGTGACCCTGACGGAGCCGTTCCTCGATCTGAACGATGCAGTTCCGGCTCGAAGGCCGGAGCGCGGTCTGTTGGCGATGGCTCTGCATCCCGGGTTCTCCGACAACGGCCGGTTCTACGTCCATCTCACCGACGGCGCCGGGGACTCCCGACTCATCGAGTATCGGGTGTCGGCCGACGATCCGAGCATTGCGGACCCGACTTCGGCCAGGCTCATTCTTGCCGTCGATCAGCCGGGCGAGTTCCACAACGGCGGGATGCTCCAATTCGGTCCCGATGGCTACCTGTGGGTCGGATACGGCGACGGCAACTTCGGCGACTCGGATCGCAACGCCGAACTGCGCCAGAACGTGCTCGGCTCGATCGTCCGGATCGATGTGGATGCCGCGGACCCATATGCGGTGCCCGCGGACAATCCGTTCTTGGGCACCTCCTACGCCGCTGAAATCTGGCTGAGTGGAATGCGGAATCCATGGCGGTTCTTCATCGACGCTGAGACGCGTCAGATCGTGATTGGTGACGTGGGACAGTTCTCATGGGAGGAGATCACAGTGCTCCCGTTGGATGCCGGCGGTCTAGACCTGGGGTGGCCTCGGATGGAGGGCGATCAGTGTTACAGGACGGATCGCTGCGCCGCGGGTGGCTTGACGATGCCGGACGTCGTGTATTCGCACTCATTCGGGTGCGCTGTCGTTGCGGGTCCGATCTATCGCGGCTCTCTGATTCCCGAGCTGCGAGGAATGATCGTCTACTCCGACTTCTGTACGGGTCTGGTTCGAGCTTTTGCTCTGTTCGAAGGTCATGTGCTTCGACACGTGACGCTGATCGAACCCGGCACATACGGACCCGTCCTGTCGTTGGCGGTCGACGCCGACGGGGAGATCCTCGTCCTCACTGAACGGGGTGAGATCAGACGCTTGGATGTTGCCGCCGACACGCCGGACTAACGCCAGTGCAGATCGGCAGACCCGCTGATCTCCGGCTAGCTGGCGATGTCCACCACGAGGCGCTGTGGGTCCGTCCTGGTGGTCACTTCAAAACCCCGCTCACCGGTCAATCCGACAACCCAGATCATGTCGGCCTCGAAATCGCCGACGAATGCGATCTCGGCGATGGAGCCGAGACCGGGATCGAAGGAAACGGGACCGAGATACGTCGGCGTGTAGTCGTCGACGTCGTAGGTCAGGCCCGGGATGATCCGGATCACAAGGAATGCGCTGCCGTCGGGGGCGACCGGGTCACCTCCACCGGAGCCGACAAAGCTCGGTCCCGACTGGTATCCGACCTCGTAGGCGGGTGTTCCGTTGCCTTCGAAGTCGAAGACGATCCGCGAGAACGTGTCGTGGTCTCCTGTGCGTACATCGGTGAGTGCCGAACCCGGTTGTCCGGTTGACTCTGCCGCTTTGGTGCTGGTGTCGAGCGTCGAGGATTCGACCGGCGCGCCGGTCGTCGTTGGGGAAGTCGTTGCGGTGGTTGTGGGGGCGGCCGTGGTGGTTGGGGGAGTCGTTGTAGTGGTTGTGGGGGTGATCGTGGCGGTCGTCAGCCCCGTTGTGTCCGTAACGGCTGCATTCTGTCCGACACCCGCCGTGAACAGCAGGAGTATGAGCGTCAGAACCATGCCGACGATGAGCCCTCCGACGACGAAGAGAGCGATTCTCACGTTTGGGTTGGTTGGGTCCACCGGTGACTCCGAAGGGGCACTCACCCAGAGTAGCTAGGGGCTTTGGCGCGGCCGGTCAGGCTTTAACGGCCCTTCCATCGGCCCATTGGCGCAGTGCCGCAACGTCCTCTGCTCGGCTGACAGAGAGGGGAACCGTCGATTCGATCTCGGCTATGAGCTCCTCGGTTGTCGGGTCCGCATCGGCACCGAATGCCCGGTAGAGGGCACCGACAACGATCGCCTCTATCTCCGAGCCTGAGAAGCCGGCCGTTAACTCGATCAGTTTGGTGAGATCGAATCGAGCCGGATCGTGGCCGCGGCTCCCGAGTTGCCCTTTGAAGATCGCACTGCGGGCGGCGGCGTCGGGCAGGTCGACAAAGAAGACCTCGTCGAAGCGGCCCTTTCGGAGCAGCTCCGGGGGGAGAGCTGTCACGTCATTGGCGGTGGCGATTACGAAGACTCCATCGGGACGGTCCTGGAGCCAACGGAGGAAGGTACCCAATACGCGGGTGGATACGCCTCCGTCGCCATCGCCCGACGCGGCGAATCCCTTCTCGATCTCGTCGATCCACAGGACCACGGGGGCCATGGCGGCTGCGGTGTCGAGAGCGCTCTCGAGGCGTTGCTCAGATTCCCCAACGTATTTGCGGTAGAGCCGAGCCGGGTCGAGCAGCAGGAGCGGGAGCCCCCATGTTCCTGCGAGCGTCTTGGAGACGAACGACTTTCCACACCCTGGGATCCCTGTGAGGAGGACCCCTCGCGGGGAGTCGATTCCCAGGCCCCTTGCTCTTTCGCTGCCGACCGTGGAGCCCCGCAGTCGGAGCCACTCCTTGAGGCCCTCGAGCCCGCCGACATCGGCGAGTGTTCGCTGCTCGCTTTCGACCAGTTCGAGTACCCCGTCGCTCCCCAGCGAAGCGAACTTCTGGCGGCGGACGAATCCGATGTCTTCTGGTCCAAGCCGCCCATCTTCAAGAACGGCTCTTTGGATGAGCCGTTCCGCCTCGGCCATCGTCGCACCCTTGAGAGAACCGACCAGAGATCGTTCGGCGGCGGCATCGAGTGTTACCGGGATACCGCGCCCG
Source organism: Acidimicrobiia bacterium (assembly GCA_029263095.1). Taxonomy (GTDB): domain Bacteria; phylum Actinomycetota; class Acidimicrobiia; order Spongiisociales; family UBA11373; genus JACZWZ01. The sequence goes on from JAJCYA010000030.1 coordinate 19,134, forward strand.
CCGAGGCGGGTGATGGTCCTGGCGACCAGAGCCGCGAGCTCCCCCTCGTCTGGGGGCTGGTGCTTCCACGCGACCGCAATGCCATCCAGTTCGGGCGGGATCCTGTGACTCGGTGCGGTGAGGACGATGGTGCGACCCGGCCCGGCCGTCTGGGCGGCCTCCTTTACGGCACGAACCACCACCGGGTCTTCGAGCGCGGAGTGGGCGTCGGCAAAAACGAATACGCCGGATCCGGTGGTATCGGCGACGAAGGAGAGGGCGGTCTTTGGATTCTGGGTCCCGTACTGGCTGTCGAATCCGTCTCTGGCGAGTCCGCTTGTGGCCGACCACACCCAAACTGGGGTGGTCCTCCGGTCCGCCTCGGACCGGATCATCTCCAACAGGCGCGCTTCGTCGCCCGTCTCGGCGAGGACGAGCGGATACGGAGAGTCGAACAGGATCCGGAGATCCGTCGAGTTGTCCACGGGGGGTTCATCGGTCGTTGCGGGTGGCGTACTGAGCGTCTTGACGAAGCACCTGTGCTGCTCGAAGAGTCGCAGATCACGTCGGACGCTCGGGACACTCGTCGCATTCTGCGTGCGCGGTGATTGGTCCAATAAATCGAAAGCCCGAGGCGCGCTACGGCTGCTTCTTGCGGGCTATCCGGCGGTCACTTTCGTTCAGATGGCGTTTGCGGATGCGGATGGCGGTCGGTGTGACCTCTACCAGTTCATCCTCTGCAATCCACTCGATCGCCGTCTCGAGGGTTGGTCGCCGCGGTGGCGCCAACTTGACCGCTTCGTCGTGGCTGTGAGTGCGAATGTTGGTGAGCTCTTTCGCCTTGGTGGCGTTGACGACCATCTCATCGGGCCGGGATGCTTCCCCAATGATCATTCCCTCGTAAACGTCCTCGCCCTGGCCGACAAACATCTCGCCTCGCTGCTGGAGATTGTCGAGGGCGAATCCCGTTGAAGTGCCCGATCGGTCTGCCATCATCGCTCCGCCGATCCGTGGCGGAAGGTCGCCGGCCCACGGCTGCCAGCCATCGTGATGTTGGTGTACCAGCGCCGTTCCTCGCGTGGACGTCATCAGAAGGGACCTCAGGCCGATCAAGCCTCGCGCCGGTGCCGACACGGTCACGATGGTTCGCCCAGCATCGCCGAGCCTCATATCGGTTACTCGCCCCTTGCGGGTCGAAATCGCTTGGGTGACCGTTCCGACGTGCTCTGTGGGAACGTCGATCACCGCGCGTTCTACCGGCTCATTGGGTACTCCGTCGATCACCTTGACGATTACCTCTGGCTGGCTCACTTGGAGCTCATATCCCTCGCGTCGCATTGCTTCGATGAGGACCGCCAGCTGCAGCTCGCCCCGGCCCGCCACCTCGATGACGTCGGGAGAGCTGGTAGCGCCGATACGGATGCTGACGTTGCCTCGAACCTCCCTATCCAACCGCTCCCTGATCTGGCGAGAAGTGAGGTGAGTTCCATCCCGCCCAGCCAAGGGAGATGTGTTGACGCCGAAGGTCATACGCAGCACCGGTTCGTCGACGCTGAGCCTCGGCAACGGCACCGGGTTCTCGGCGTCGGCGAACGTGTCCCCAATCTCCACGCTCGGGAAGCCTGCGACGACGAAGAGGTCTCCGGCGCGCCGCTCCTCGACCTCGCTCCTGTCCAGTCCTGAAAAGCCGAGTAACTGGGTGAGTTTGCGTCGAGTTGGAGGCTCCTCGTCGATCGAGTGACAAAGAGCGACCCGTTCACCCGCTCGCAGAGTGCCCTGGACCACCCGCCCGATGGCAAGGCGGCCGAGGTAATCGGAAGCATCGAGGTTGGTGACGATCGCCTGGAGCGGGGCGCCGGGGTCACCCTGGGGTGCCGGGATGGTCTCGACAATGGCGTCGAGAACCGCGCTGAGGTCGGAGTCGGTGTCGGGCATTCCGACGCCGGCCATCGAGCGGCCCATGCGGGCGATGGATGACACGATGGGGAATTCGATGTGATGGTCGCCGGCGTCGAGGTCGAAGAACAGTTGATAAACCTCATCTACCACTTCCTCGGGACGTGCATCGTTCCGATCCACCTTGTTCACCACCACAACGGCGGGCAGGTTGGCCTCGAGCGCTTTTGAGAGCACGTATCGCGTCTGAGGCATAGGACCCTCGGCTGCATCCACCAGCAGGACGATTCCGTCAACGAGAGCGAGGGCTCGTTCGACTTCACCGCCGAAATCGGCGTGACCTGGGGTGTCCACCAGGTTGATTCGGACACCCTTCCACTCGACCGAGGCAGCTTTCGCAAGGATTGTGATCCCTCTCTCGCGCTCCTGGTCGCTGGAGTCCATGACCCGATCCACCAGCTCCTGGTGATCCGAGAACACCCCCGTGGCGCGCAACATGGCGTCGACCAGGGTGGTTTTGCCATGGTCGACGTGCGCGACGAGCGCGACATTGCGAAAGGAAGGAGAGGTCACAGAGAGCTGAATGGTACCGGTGCGTGACTGCGGGGCGAATCCTGGGGAGGCCTCAGGGAGTCCCTCAGCTCAGTGTGAGTGCGTCGCCTGAGGTATCGACCTTGACGGTGGTTCCGTCGTCAATAGCCCCGGCGAGGAGGGCGCCCGCCAAACGATCGGCGATCTCCTTCTGGATGAGGCGCTTTAGGGGTCGTGCTCCGTACATGGGGTCGTAGCCTCGATCGGCCAGTAGGTCGCGGGCTGCGTTCGTCACCCGGAGGTCGATGCTCCTGTCGATCACGCGCTGACGAAGGACCTCGAGTTGGAGATCGACGATCCTTCGGAGATCGGTCCTGCTGAGTCGCCCGAACACGACGACGTCGTCCACGCGATTGAGGAATTCAGGCCGGAAGTGCCGACGGACCACGTCCATGACGCGGTCGCTGATCGTTTCCTCTCCGGCATCGGGGTCGATGAGCTCCGATCCGAGGTTGGAGGTCATGATGAGTACGGCGTTTGTGAAGTCGACCGTTCGGCCTTGACCATCGGTGAGCCTGCCATCGTCAAGAACCTGGAGCAGGGCGTTGAACACGTCGGGGTGAGCCTTTTCCACCTCGTCGAGCAGGACGACCGAATACGGGCGTCGCCGTACGGCTTCGGTTAGCTGGCCACCGTCGTCGTGCCCGATGTAGCCCGGAGGTGCGCCGATCAAGCGACTCACGGAGTGCTTCTCCATGTACTCGGACATGTCAACACGAACCATGGAGCGCTCGTCGTCGAAGAGGAATCTCGCCAGCGATCGAGCCAGCTCGGTCTTGCCGACCCCGGTGGGACCCAGAAAGAGGAACGATCCGATTGGACGATTCGGGTCGGACAGTCCGGCCCGACTTCGTCGTACCGCATCGGCGACCGATGTGACCGCCTCGTCCTGGCCTATGACCCATTCGTGGAGGTGGGACTCGAGGTGGATCAGTTTCTCTGCTTCCCCTTCGAGCAGCCGGCTGACGGGTACGCCCGTCCAGCGACTCACGACCTCTGCGATGTCGTCAGCGTCTACTTCCTCTTTGAGCATCGTCATGGCCGCCTGGAGGTCCGCGAGACCTTCCTGGGCGGCAACAAGGTCCCGCTCCAGCTCGGGCAGCGTTCCGAAACGAAGTTCGGCGGCGGTTTCGAGGTCACCGCTGCGCTCCGCCCTGTCGCCGGCAACCCTTGCCCTCTCCGCCTGCTCCTTGAGATCGCGGATCTGTCCGATCGAATCCTTCTCCAGCTCCCAGTGCGTGGTGAGTTGGTCGATCTGCTCGGAGAGGTCGGAAAGCTCGACCTCCAGCGGCTGACGGCGGGCATCGGCGGAGTCGTCATCCTCGCGCCTGAGGGCAGTCAGTTCGATGTCGAGTCGGGTCTTGCGTCGCTGTAGCTCATCGATCTCTTCCGGCACGGAATCGATCTCGATCCGGAGCCGACTGGCGGCCTCGTCGATGAGGTCGATCGCCTTGTCTGGGAGCTGGCGGGCCGTGATGTAGCGGTCGGAGAGCGTGGCGGCGGCCAAGAGTGCGGCATCTGTGATCCGAATCCCGTGGTGCAGTTCGTACCGTTCCTTTAGGCCGCGCAGGATGGCGACGGTGTCGATGATGCTGGGAGCTCCAACGAGAACCGGCTGGAACCGGCGCTCCAACGCCGGGTCCTTCTCGACGTACTTGCGGAATTCGTCGAGTGTCGTGGCGCCGATCATCCGCAACTCGCCACGAGCGAGCATCGGCTTGAGCATATTCGAGGCGTCCATGGATCCCTCGGCGGCCCCTGCCCCGACGAGTGTGTGCATTTCGTCGATAAACGTGATGACTTCGCCTTCTGAGGCCTTGATCTCGTCGAGCACAGCCTTGAGCCGCTCTTCGAATTCGCCGCGGTACTTGGCTCCCGCCACCATCGCACCCAAGTCGAGAGCAATGAGGCGCTTGGTGGCGAGGCTCTCGGGCACGTCACCATCGGCAAGCCGTTGCGCGAGACCTTCGACAATCGCGGTCTTGCCCACACCAGGTTCGCCGATGAGTACCGGGTTGTTCTTGGTGCGCCGGGAGAGAACCTGGATGACGCGACGAATCTCATCGTCGCGTCCAATCACAGGGTCGATCTTGCCGCGGTGGGCCTCGTGACCGAGGTCACGTCCGTACTGTTCGAGCGCGTCGAGGGTTGTCTCGGGATCTTGGCTTGTCACTCGGTGCGGGCCGCGCAGCGCGGCAATTGCCTCCAGAAGACCATCACGGGTGACGCCGGCATCGGCAAGGAGTTGACCACCTGATCCGCCATCGGTTGCTACTGCGAGTAGAAGATGCTCGACCGCGATGTAGTCGTCCGACATCATCGCCCGCTCGCGATCGGCAGTCGTGAGGATCCCTTTCAGTTCCTGCCCCCCGGCGGCCGCGCCACCGTGCGCCTGGGGGAGCGAGGCGATGTGGTCGGCGACGTCCCGCTTGACGGTGGCGGGATCGGCGCCCGCCCTGGCCAGGGAGCCATAGGCGACTGTGCTCGAGTCGGAGAGGAGACCACCGAGCAAGTGGGCGCCCGTGATCTCGACATGACTGTGTCGGGATGCCTCGGAGCGAGCAGTGTCGATTGCTTCGAGGGCCTTGTGGGTGAGGTTTGGTGTGGCTTCCATGAGACATGCCTATTCTAGAGGATCAGAAAATCTAAGTCAATCAGTATCAGATTCTAGCCCATATTTGGAACCCCGAAATAGGACACACCGATCGCTGGTTGAGTCGTTGAAGAACCAGACATCGGGAGCAGAAGAATGCCCAAGGCAGTGTGGAACGGACAGGTGGTCGCCGAGAGCGACAAGACCGTAGTGGTGGAAGGCAATCACTACTTTCCACCCGATTCGATCAAGTTGGAGTTCCTACAGGATTCGAACGACACCACCAGGTGCCCCTGGAAGGGGCTTGCCTCGTACTACGACGTCGTCGTCGATGGCAAGGTCGCGCGTGGAGGGGCCTGGTTCTACCCGGACCCGTCGCGCGCCGCCAAGGAGATCGAGAACCACGTTGCCTTCTGGCGCGGAGTCCGCGTAGAGCGATAGCGGGGCAAGCGGTTCCGTGGGGCCGCCCGCCGTGCGTGTCCCGGGGTGCTGAGCGGCCCGGTATCCAGCTAGGTGCGTCAGGTAGCGACGCTCACAACCGGACTCTCCCCGAAGGGGTCGTCCAATTCGATCCCGAACGCCTGGTATGTCGACCGCGGTACTGAGATGTCGGCAAGATAGAGCTCGCCGACGACGGTGGGAGCCAGTCCGAGTCCGATCTTGGGTAGGGCGAGCGTCATCGTTGCTGTTGCGCGAACACACGGGTCCCCGATGAGGCCGGTCGTCGTATCCAGCCCACTGGGGACATCGAGCGAAAGCACGGGTGCGGGCTGATGGTTGGCCCACTCGATCAGCTTGGCGGTGCGGTTGCGGGGATCTCCACTCAGCGAATAACCGATGAGGGCGTCGATGACCAGATCGGCATCTGGAGGATCGTTCGAGAACTCAACACCCATCGCCCTGAGCATTCTCGCCTGGGCAGCTGGGACCTCACCGAGTTCCTGGCGTGAGAGAGCGACGGTCACTGCGATTCCCCGGTTGGCAAGGTGTCGGGCGGCGACCATCCCTCCACCTCCGTTGCCACCGGGCCCGGCGAGCACAGTGATGGAACCAGGAGAAAACCGCTTCCTGGCCAGCCAGGCAAGGTCGCGCCCGGCGTTCTCCATCATCCTGGGGAGGTCGATTTCGAGGTCCTCGATCATGATGCGGTCCACCTCCCGCATCTGGTCCGTCGTCAAAGCCGGGATATCCCTGGCGGCGGGGATCATTCGTCGAGAACGTCGGGTCGGGCGACGTCGGGGAGATTCCGTTTGAGACGCACGTATCCGACTCGCGTGGTGGCGCCGGAACGGTTGCGCTGCTCAGAATCACCGAGCAGCCTGCGTAGACGGGATACCTGGTGCTCGAGTCGTTCGACCTCTGCACGCAGCCGGAGGATCTGACGCACACCCTCGAGGTTGACGCCGGCGGATGTCAGCTCCTGAATCAACCCGAGTTGCTCGAGGTCCCTTTCGGAGTAGCGGCGTGTTCCACCCGGCGTCCGATAGGGGTCGAGGAGGCCCCGTCGCTCGTAGATACGCAGCGTCTGTGGATGGACACCGGCCAGTTCGGCGGCTACTGAGATGATGTAGACGGCTTCGGATCGTTCGCTGGCCATGGTCAGACCCCCAGGTGGTCTCTCGGATTCTTGTCTAGGTCGCGCGCGCGGAGCTTCTCGAGGAGGGCGCGCTGCTCGTCATCGAGCTCTTTGGGCACGGTGATCGCCACGGTCACGATGAGATCACCTGTGCCCTTGGGTGTCGAAACGCCCTTGCCGGATACTCTGAACTTCCTGCCGGACGACGTTCCTTCAGGGATGCGCAGGGTCACGGAACCGTCCAGCGTGGGGACGGTGATGTCGGCGCCCAAGGCGGCCTCTGCGAAAGTGATCGGAACCTCGATCTTGAGATCCTTGCTCGATCGGCCGAACACCGGATGCGACCCGGCATGGATTCTCACGAAGAGATCCCCAGCCGGACCGCCGTTGCCACCGAGACGTCCTTTGCCTTTCAACTTGATGCGAGCTCCGTCATTGACGCCCGCCGGAATCCTGACCTGCACATCACGCCCGGCGACGGACATCGTGCGTGTCGCTCCGCCGATCGCCTCGTGGAACGTGAGTGACAACTCGGCCTCGAGGTCCGCGCCGGGTTGCGGGGCGCGTGCCCCCCGGCCGAACAGGTCGCCGAGTCCGCCGAACCCACCACCTGCCGCGCCGCCAAAGATGTCACCCAGGTCGTCGATGGTGACGTACTGGGTGCCGCCCCCGGGACCGCCGGCGTAGGCACCGCGGGCAAAGGCATCGCGTGCTTGGTCATACTCGACGCGCGTCTTGTCGTCCGAAAGGACCGAGTAGGCCTCGTTGACTTCTTTGAATCGTGACTCGCTCGCCGGGTCACCCGACGTCGTGTCCGGGTGATACTGCTGGGCCAGCTTGCGATAGGCGCGTTTGATGTCCTTGGACGAGCTGGACTTGGACACGCCGAGATCGGCGTAGTAGTCCTTCTCGAGCCATTCGCGCCGCACGCTCATTGCTCTGCTACCCCTTCGGTCGGTGATACCACGACGAGGGCGGGACGGAGTACCCGTCCGCCCAATGTGTAGCCGCGGCGCATCTCACTGGCAACCACGAGATCATCTCCTCCTCCGCCGGCGACGGCCTCGTGGACGGTTGGATCGAAGGGCTCACCCTCCGTTGGGATGACCGCGAGCCCCTCGCGTCCGAGTACCTCCATCAATTGATGGAATGTGCTCTGGACTCCCGAGAGAAGGAGCTCCTCGCTGGGTGATTGGGCGTCGTGCTCGAATGCTCCATCGAAGGAGTCGAGGACGGGCAGCAGTGCTGCGACGACGCGCTGTGAAGCCCGAGCCGTCACCTCCTGCTGTTCCCGCTCCGACCGCTTGCGGAAGTTCTCGAACTCGGCGGCCACCCGCTGCAGGTCGTCGAGACGGGCAGCCTCTGACTCCCTGGCCGTTCGCAGCTCGTCTACGAGTATCTCCGCGGCCTGCGAAGGGTCGTCGGGGAGTTCGAGATCGGGTGGGACCGTCGGTTGGGCGACCGCCTCGGTGTCGAGGACGTCATCGGTCATCAGGATTCGTCACCTTCGTCGACGATTTCAGCCTCGACGACATCGTCGTCGTCCTCACCTTCGGATCCACCTGTCTCGGCCTCGGCTTGAGAGGCTTCATAGATCTTCTGGCCGAGCACCTGGGCTGCCTTTAGCAGCTCATCGGTCGTCGACTTGAGGATCTCAGCACCACTCGTGTCGTCCTCGAGGAGTCCCTTGAGCGCTTCGAGCTTCTCGGCAATCGGCGCCTTCTCCTCGTCGCTCAGCACGTCGCCGTGCTCTTCAAGTTGGTTTCCGATCTGATAGGCGGCGTGATCTGCTTGATTGCGCGCCTCCGCTGCTTCCCGTCGGTCCTTGTCCTCGTTTGCGTGGGATTCGGCGTCCTTGACCATTTGCTCGATCTCGTCGGATGGCAGCGCACTACCACCTGTGATCGTGATCTGCTGGGTCTTGCCTGTGCCGAGGTCCTTGGCAGACACGGACACGATGCCGTTGGCATCGATATCGAATGTCACCTCGATCTGCGGTACACCTCGAGGTGCCGGTGGGAGACCCGTGAGGTTGAACTTGCCCAGGGACTTGTTCCCAGTGGCCATTTCGCGCTCGCCCTGCAGAACGTGTACCTCTACCTCCGGCTGACTGTCCGCTGCTGTGGTGAAGATCTCGGATCGCCGGGTCGGGATCGTGGTGTTGCGTTCGATCATCTTGGTGAACACGCCGCCCATGGTCTCGATCCCAAGAGTGAGTGGAGTCACGTCGAGGAGCAAGATGTCCTTGACGTCGCCCTTGAGCACACCAGCCTGGAGGGCGGCACCGGCGGCGACCACTTCATCGGGGTTGACTCCACGGTGCGGGTCCTTGCCCGTGATCTCTTTGACGAGAGCCTGTACGGCGGGCATGCGGGTCGAACCGCCAACGAGGATCACATGGTCGATGTCGTCCATCGTGATCCCGGCGTCCTTGACTGCCTGTTCCACCGGCTTCTTGGTGCCTTGTACGAGATCCTCGGTCATCTTCTGGAAGTCGGATCGGGTCAGGCTCCTCTGCAAGTGGAGGGGGCCTTCCGCGGTCGCCGTGATGAATGGAAGGTTGATCTCGGTCTCGGTGACCTGGGAGAGTTCGATCTTTGCCTTCTCGGCGGCTTCCTTGAGTCGTTGGATCGACATTGGATCCTTGGTCAGGTCGACGCCTTGCTCGTTCTTGAAGTCCGTGGCGAGCCAGTCGATCACCAACTGGTCCCAATCGTCGCCGCCGAGGCCGGTGTTGCCGCTGGTGGCCTTGACCTCAAACACACCTTCGCCGATCTCGAGCACCGACACGTCGAAGGTGCCGCCACCGAGGTCGTATACGAGGATCGTCTGGTCCTGCCCCTCCTTGTCGAGTCCGTAGGCGAGCGATGCCGCCGTCGGCTCATTGATGATCCGAAGCACTTCGAGCCCGGCGATCTGGCCGGCTTCCTTGGTGGCCGTTCGCTGCGCATCACCGAAGTAGGCGGGCACGGTGATGACCGCTTCTGTCACCGGTGCACCGAGATAGGACTCGGCATCGCGCTTGAGCTTCATGAGGATCCGGGCGCTGATCTCCTGGGAGCTGTAGTCCTTCCCGTCGATCTCGACGGCCCAATCGGTGCCTATCTCGCGTTTGACGGAGCGGATTGTGCGGTCCGGGTTGGTGATTGCCTGGCGCTTGGCGACTTCGCCGACCAGGACTTCGCCGCCCTTGGAGAAGGCAACGACGGAAGGGGTGGTGCGATGACCTTCGGCGTTGGCGACCACTGTTGGCTCGCCGCCTTCAAAGACGGCGACCACGCTGTTGGTCGTGCCGAGGTCGATACCGACGGCTCGGGACATGACTAGATGACTCCTGTGTGTTGTTGTGGGCCTGAGTGTATCAGGTAATGAGAACCTGAGTCAACCATTGTTAGATCTGGGGGGTCCCCGGTAGCCGGGGTCCGATCCGCCATCGTCGTATCGCCCTGGATTGGCATCATGGCGGCGTGCCAGTCGTCGGGGAGATCGTCGTGAGTAGCCTCGGCCCATGACGACCTGGCCGTTCCCGCCTCCACTGACGCCGATGGAGGCGAAGGTCAAGACCGAGCTTCCCGAGGGCGGTTGGGCATTCGAACCGAAGTGGGACGGATTCCGGGCAGTTGCCTGGAGCGGTGATGTCCGTCTCGACAGCAGGAACCACAAACCCCTGTTTCGGTACTTCCCCGAGTTGGAGGCGGCATTGCGCTCCCTCCCATCGGGGACGGTCGTGGACGGCGAGGTGGTCGTGGTCACCGACGATCGGCTCGACTTTGATGCACTTCAGAGTCGTCTTCACCCCGCGGCCTCTCGAGTGGAGAGACTTGCCGCCGAGATTCCGGCGAAGCTGGTTGCATTCGACTTGGTCGCTCTCGATGGCTTCGATCTACGTTCAGAGCCCTTCTCGGAGCGGCGCAGTCGACTCGAATCGCTGATCGGGAGTCTGGGGGGATCGTGGAATCTCACTCCCTCGACCCTCGACCGGGAGGTGGGCAGCCGCTGGTTCGATGGCTTTGAGGCAGCGGGGTGCGATGGAATCGTTGCCAAGCGCCTCGATGGGCCCTACGTCGAGGGCAAGCGGGAGATGGTCAAGGTCAAGCATCGGCGATCGGTCGATTGCGTGGTCGGCGGGTACCGAGTCCACAAGGGTGGCGACAAGATCGGATCGATCTTGCTCGGACTGTATGACGGCGGAGAGCTGGGCTTTATCGGGCACTGCTCAGGGTTTACGAACCAGGACCGAGTCGAGATTCTGCGCCAGTTCGAAGCGATCAGGACGGAAGACTCCTTTGGCCACGAGGTACGCCGTCCTGGCGCCGAGAGCCGCTGGTCGGCGGGCAAGGATCTGTCCTGGGTACCGGTCGAGCCGGGTGTGGTTGTTCAGGTCTCCTACGACCAACTCACCGGTGGTCGGTTCCGTCATGCCACCCGCTTTGAGCGGTGGCGACCCGACAAGGACGCCGATGACTGCACGATCGACCAATTGGAGCGACCCGAGGGTCCAGGATTCGGTGAGGTTGTGGAGCAGTGATCGGTGTTGCAGAGCCCTATCTTTGGGGCCGACGTCCCGCAGGGAAGATGGTGTTGACGTGAAAAAGGGAATCATTCTGGCCGGAGGGGCAGGGACTCGCCTGCTCCCGTTGACCGCGATCACAAGCAAGCAGTTGCTCCCGGTATACGACAAGCCGATGGTCCACTACCCGCTGTCAACCTTGATGCTTGCCGGGATCCGAGACATTCTCATCATCACGACTCCCTATGACCGGCCGCAGTTCGAGGCGATGCTCGGGGATGGCTCCCGTTTGGGAATCAACTTGCATTACGCCTCTCAGGAGCGACCCGAGGGTATCGCCCAGGCCTTCTTGATCGGTGAGGAATTCATAGGGGGCGAGCCGGTTTGCCTCATTCTGGGCGACAACATCTTCTACGGCGAGGGCCTTGCCGGGAAGCTACAGCAAGCAGCCGAGCAGACTGAAGGCGCCACCGTGTTCGGGTACTACGTGCGCGACCCTGAGCGCTACGGCGTGGTGAGCTTCGATGACGAGGGAAACGCCACCAACATCGAGGAGAAGCCAGCGGAGCCCAAGTCGCATCACGCCGTCACCGGTCTCTACTTCTACGACCATCAGATCGTCGATGTAGCCAAGTCGATCGAGCCCTCGGATCGGGGGGAGCTCGAGATCACCGATGTCAATAGCTGGTATCTGGAGCGTGGTCAGCTCTCGGTGGAGGTTCTGTCGCGAGGCACTGCCTGGCTCGACACCGGAACCCACGAATCACTGCTCGACGCGGGCAATTTTGTCCAGGTGATCGAGCAACGGGTTGGTCTCAAGATCGCCTGTCTCGAGGAGGTGGCGTTCCGAATGGGGTACATCGATCTGGCAGCGCTGTCGGATCTAGCTGACGGGTACGGTTCCAGCTCGTACCAGGAGTATTTGCAGCAAATCGTGAACGAGTCATGACGTTCGCCGTCGAGCCGCTTTCCAAACTTCCCGACGTCTGGGTGATTACGCCTTCGGTCTTCCCCGATGAGCGTGGCGAGTTCCTGGAGACTTGGCACGCCGACAAGTTTCGGGAGGCCGGGATCGACGTGGCATTCGTTCAGGACAACCAGTCGTCGTCGCGGCGCGGGGTTCTGCGCGGACTGCACTACCAGCTTCCACCTCACGCCCAGGGCAAGCTGGTGCGAGCCTCCTCCGGCGAGGTGTTCGATGTGGCGGTCGACCTCCGCGAGTCCTCGCCGACGTTCGGACGATGGGCCGGTCACCCTCTTTCCGATGTGACCCATCAGATGATGTGGATTCCCGAGGGTTTCGCTCACGGCTACATCGCACTGAGCGATCGTGCGATCGTGGTCTACAAGGCTTCGGCTGTATACCTGGCGGAATCCGAGCGTTCCCTGCGATGGGATGACTCTGAGATCGGAATCGAGTGGCCCGAGATAGCGGATGGCCCGATCCTTTCGCCCAAGGACGCAGGTGCGTCGTCGTTGGCCGATGCCGACCTATTCCCGTGAGGGTGCTCATCACAGGTGCCGGAGGGCAGCTGGGCTCTGAGTTGGTCGAGACCACTCCATCCACTGTTGAGCTTGTCGCTCTCGACCACAACGCTCTCGATATCTCCGACTCCGAGGACGTGCACCGGAGCATCGCCGCTCACCGACCGGATGCGATCATCAACGCTGCGGCCTACACCGCCGTCGATCGTGCCGAGGAGGAATGGGAAGCCGCTTGGTCGATCAACGGGGATGCGGTCGGTCACCTCGCTCGTGAAGCAGCCGGGTTCGGTGCCCGTCTCGTCCACGTATCGACCGACTTCGTGTTTGACGGCACTGCCACCGAGCCGTATTGCCCTCAAGCGAGGGCCAACCCGCGATCGGAGTACGGTGCCAGCAAGCTTGAAGGCGAGCTGCGGGCTCTCGAATCACCTTCTTCGGCTGTGGTGCGCGCGTCTCGCGTCTTCTCGCGTCATGGTGACAATTTCGTAACCACCATGCTTCGACTGATGGGTGAGCGCGATGAGCTCACGGTTGTCGATGATCAGACCGGTTCACCGACCTGGGCCAGAACTCTTGCCGGAGTGTTGTGGCGGTTTGCGGCGCGGCCAGAGTTGACCGGGATCTGGCACTGGAGTGATGCCGGATCGTGCACCTGGCACGAGTGGGCACTTGCCATCCAGGAACAGGCAACGGAGCGAGGACTGCTCGAGCGGGCCATCCCGATCAAACCGGTGCCGACCTCCGGATTCCCGACGCCTGTCGCCCGCCCCGCTTACAGCGTGCTCGACTCGGCGGCGACCTGCGCTGCTTTGGATGTGGAGCAGGTTCCCTGGGAGGACGCTCTCGGTAGCATGCTCGACCAGATGCCCACTCCAGCGTCTTTGTGAAGGTTCTCGTCACCGGTGGCTCCGGCTTTATCGGGTCGGCCGTGATCCGCAACGCGGTCGAGCGCGGTTGGGATGTCGTCAACGTCGACAAGCTGACGTACGCCGCCACAGTCGGGTCCACTGCGTCTGTGAGTGATTCAGACCACTACGTCCTCGAACAGGTCGACATCTGTGACGCAGCTGCGGTGGAGTCCGTGTTCGAGCGACATCGACCGACCGCGGTGATGCACCTGGCAGCCGAGTCCCATGTCGATCGGTCCATCGATGGTCCGGCCGAGTTCATCAACACCAACATCGTCGGGACTTCAGTGCTGCTGGCGGCGTCGACCAAGTACTTTGACGACCTCGACGCAGCCGGACGAGACGCTTTCCGATTCCATCATGTCTCCACCGACGAGGTGTTCGGATCTCTGGGCGACGAGGGGTCCTTTACGGTTGGAACCCTCTATGACCCGCGTTCGCCCTACTCGGCGAGCAAGGCTGCTGCCGATCATCTCGTGTCGGCCTGGCACCACACCTACGGACTCCCGACCGTGCTGAGTAACTGTTCCAATAACTACGGCCCGTTCCACTTCCCCGAGAAGATGATTCCGCTGATGATCATCAGCGCGTTGCGCGGAGATTCGCTCCCCGTATACGGAAAGGGCGAGAACGTACGCGATTGGCTCTATGTCGAGGATCACGCGATCGCCTTGCTCGAGATCGTCTCGCGAGGCGAGATCGGTCAGACCTATCTCATCGGGGGTGGGGCCGAGCGCACCAACATCGAGGTGGTGTACGCCATTTGCGACATCCTCGACGAGCTCCACCGGCCGCAAACCGGTTCCCATCGAGATGCCATTGCCTTCGTCCCGGATCGCCCCGGTCACGATCATCGTTACGCCATCGACTACACAACGACGCAGGCCACTCTGGGATGGTCACCATCTGTCGACTTCGAAGAGGGCCTCCGGCGAACCGTGGAGTGGTACCTGGCCAACGAGGATTGGTGGGCGCCTCTGGTGGAACGTAGGGACGCAGTAGTCAGACGGGGCTTGGGGGCGGGTAGCGAGTGACCTCTGGCCCGAAGGTATCGGTGTCCGTACCGATGTACAACGGAGCCGACCATATCGGCGAGTGCATCGAGTCGGTCCTCCGACAGACGTTTGCGGACTTCGAGCTCGTTCTCGTTGACGACGCGTCCACCGATGAAACCGTCGACATCGCCCGGTCATTTGGCGACGAGCGAATCAGGATCATCGAGAACCCGAACCGCCTCGGCGCCGAGGGGAATTGGAACGCCGCTCTCGACCACAGCCGAGGCGAGTACGTCAAGGTGCTCTCGCACGACGACATCATCTACGAGCGGTGCCTGGAGAGGCAGGTGGCGGTGCTGGACGCCGATCCTCAGCTGGTGTGGGTTGCCGTGCGGCGCAACATACTGGACGGCGAATCACGGATTCTGGTGAGAGATCGAGGGCTCAGCGGGTTGTCCGGCCGGATCCAGGCTCCCGATGTACTCAGAACAGTCGTCAGGTCAGGAACGAACATCTTCGGAGAGGGAGCAGCAGTGTTGCTACGCCGTGATGCCGCGATCGCTGTAGGAGGGTTCGACGGCCGCAGGAGCTACGTGATCGATCTCGACATGTGGATACGCCTGCTACTCACCGGTCCGGCCTATGCCCTGGACGAGACATTGGCAACCTTCCGGGTCTCGACAGGTCAGTGGAGTGTGTCTCTGGCGCGGAAACAGGCTCGTCAGGATCGTGAGTTCATCGCCGAACTTGGTGCCGATCCGGCCAACGGGATCAGCAGGTTCGACTCTTTAGCCGGCTGGTTCCGCGCCGGATTGAATGCCCGCCTCAGGCGGGTCTTTTACTGGTTCGTCCGCAGACGACGCCGACTCTGATACCGGTTCGTAGCCAACTCGATCGGCCACGATCGTAAAAGGCCGTCGCTTGACTTGTTGGTAGATCCGGCCGACGTACGCCCCGATGATCGCCAGAAAGAGGGCGTTGAGGATGATGCTGGTCATGATCAGCACGACCGTCGTAGCCAATCCCGGTGGGAGTTCGTCGTTGATGACTGTCTTGCCGTATACGTAGATCCCGATTCCGGCGAGCATCGCGAAGATCATCACGATTCCGACCCACATCGCGATCCGGAGTGGCAGGACAGAGTGATGGAGGATTCCGTCTGCCCCCAGAGACACCATCTTGCGCCATCGCAGCTTGCTCTCGCCGCGCTCTCGCGCCGACCGATCGTATTCAACCCCGGTCTGGCTGAATCCGAACGATGCGATGGTCCCCCGCAGGTACGGGTGGTAGTCATCCACCTCATCGAGGGCTTCGATTACCCGTCGGCTCACCAGCCGAAAATCTCCGGCATCCGGCGGGAGGTGATCCTCACTGAGTGCGTTGATCACCCGGTAGAACGCCCTGCGCGAGAAGTTCTCCAATCTCCCTTCCCTGCGACCTCTGCGCACCCCATAGACGACGTCGTTGCCGGCCTCCCATTGTTCGAGGAATTCGACGAACATCTCCGGTGGGTCCTGGAGATCGGCATCGATTTGGATCGCGGCATCGCCGCGGCACTCGAGGAGGCCAGTGATGATGGCGCGTTGGAATCCGAAATTGCGCGAGAAGCTGAGAACTCGAATCCGGCGGTTCTCTGTGGCGCGTTTGGCGAGCAACTCGAACGATCCGTCATCCGATCCATCGTCGATGAATACGTACTCGAAGTCATATCTTTCGGCGAGACGGTCTGACACAGGGTCGAGCCGCTCAAGCAGCGGATCAATATTCTCGATCTCGTTGAACACGGGCACAATGACCGAGACAAGCTTCTTGTGCTTCATGTGCGATTCCTTAGTCAGTGGCGGCACTCGGCTAGGTCCCTCAGGTTATCGCCGCGCACCAGATCCTCGTCGAGCTTTCAAATCGTTCCTGAATCGATAGCAGTAACTACCCAGGGGATCACTTCATCGAGCATCTCGTCGAGCGTTGTGGTCGCCTCGAACCCGAGCACATCTCGCGCCTTGTCGGTGGCGGGGACGCGCCGCTGAACGTCGTGTTCAAACGGCGGGTCGTGGGCAACACGGATCTCTTCTCCCGGCCTCATGTGTGTCCAGATGTGCTCGGCCAATTCGAGAACCGTGGTCGATTGCGCGGTGGAGAGATTGAAGTCCTCGTTGAGCGCCTTGGGGCTCTCCATCGACATCCGGATACCGCGGGCCAGGTCGCCCCCATATGTGTAGTGCCTGATCTGGGACCCATCCCCCAAGATCCGGAGCGGATCCTGGCCCTTGGCGACCTTTTGGATGAGGTCGGGGACGACGTGACTCATCGCCAGCTTCACGTTGCCGCTCAGGATCTCCACGTCGCCGAGGGCTCGTCCTTCGCCCGTCCCGACACAATTGAACGGCCTCACGATCGTAAAGGGCAGCCCGTACTGGTCCTGGGCCGCCCTGGCGAAGTACTCGACGGCCAGCTTCTGAAAGCCGTACGACGAGAGCGGCGGTGGGACTTGGAGTTCCTGTCCTTCGGTCGACGGCCACTTGTCGGTGGATTCGAACACCATCGACGAGCTCATGTACGTGACCTTCTGGAGTCGACCCGCTCGATGGGCTTCGATGGCGGCGTCGCACGAGGAGGCGATGATCCGCTCGTTGGTGGCCAACAGGTCGTATTGGTACGTGTGGAAGTACGAGATTCCACCGATCATCGCTGCCCCAGCGACGAAGTGGTCGGCGTCCGCCAGCAGCTCTGAGAGGAGATTGGTGTCCTGGACATCGGCCTCAACCAGCCGGTAGTCGGGGTGATCGTCGTATGACCTCACCACCTTGCCGTATTTGGAGTGGTTGTCGATACCCGTCACCGAATACCCGTGGTCGAGCAACTCCTGGACCAAGTACCCACCGATGAATCCCGCCGAGCCTGTGACGACGACGTGCTTGCTCATTATTCCTCTCCCGCGTCGGGTATCGGACGGGCTGGGCCGAAGGCATGGAGCCACCAGCGCAGGTAGTAGGGGATCCACTTGGTGGTCTGAAAGTTGGACTCGCCAAGAGGGCGGTCACTCCACCTCGTGGGGATCTCGACAACCGGCAATCGGGCTCGCCGCGCCTTTGCCGTGAGTTCGATCCCGATCTCAAAGCCCCGGTCACTCTCCACTCCAACCCCTCGGACGAACTCGGTCGAGTAGGCCTTGAAGGAGTTTGTGGCGTCGTGGGTGCCGACCCGGGCCAGGTAGCAGAGCGATAGCCCCGCAAGGCGTGACAGTGTTCGCTTTACGAACGGTCCGCCTATCTGCTCGCCACCCTTCATGTATCGGGAGGCAGCAGCGACCGCGGCCCCGTCCCTTACAAGCTGGGCCAGTTGTTCGATCTGCTCGGCGTCGTCACTGTCGTCGGCCATTGTGACGATGGCGACTGGTGCAGTGGCCGCCTCGAGCCCGAACCGGATTGCGTTGGCGGGTCCCCGGCCAATCGTGTTGAGCGCAGGACGGACTCGTCCGTCCTGCGCTGCGTACTCCTCGAGCACCGGTCGGGTCGTGTCCTCCAGCATGTCGTAGACGACGATGACTTCTGCGTTCGAGCCGATTGCGTCCAACACACGGTCGAGGCTCGGTCGGACGGCCTCTGCTTCGTTGTAGACCGGAATCACCACCGACAGAGACGCCACGGTCAGACCCTCACTCCGTCGCCGCGCAGATTCCAGATGTCGACGACTGGGAGATCGGTCTCCAGCTCGGCGTAGACGCGGTGCGGGGCACCGATGATCAAGAGGTCGGACCGATCGAGGGCCGCGTCGAGCGAGACCAGGTTCGGATCGTCGGTGACATAGGGATCAGTACCCAGCACGTCCAAGGCCTTGTAGCGCAGGATTCTCTTGAGCTTGTAGCTGAGGCTGGACCGGGTGTCATCGGACTCGGCCTTGAATGCCATACCCAGGATCCCGACGGTGGAGGTGCTCAGGTCGTGCGATTGCTCTATCTGGGACACGACGTAGAGAGGAAGCCCTTCGTTGATCATCATCGCTGCGTGGCCCAGGCTGAACTGGTTGTTGTTGAATGCGGCGAGTTGCATTGTGTCCTTGAAGAGGCAAGGTCCCGCTGCAAAGCCGGCGCGGGGAAGATCGGCGGCCCGGGGGTACCCTTCGCTGAGTCCTTCTCGTATCCGCTCGTAGTCGAGTCCGTAGCTGTTGGCGATCATGAAGAGCTGGTTGCTCGTCGCGAACTTGATGTATCGCCAGGTGTTTGTGAACAGCTTGGCGAGTTCGGCTTCTTCGGGCTCCAGATGGACGATGTGGTCGGTGAGGTGGCGGAACAACTCCGCGGCTCGGTTCTGGCCGGTCTCGGTGCGGCTCCCCAGGATCTGGGGTAGCTCGTACAGCTCGGTCATCGCCTTCCCTTCGGCGATGCGTTCCGGTGCTCCGACGACATCGATGTCAAGGCTCCGCTCGGCCACCAGTGCCTCGACGAGGGCCGTTACCCCGGGAAACACCGTGCTGCGGAGCACCAGGAGCTGTCCATCTCGCAGATGATCGGCAACGTCTGCGATCGCTCGGCGAACCGCCCACGGATCCGGGTTGAGATGCTCATCGACGGGAGTGCCGACCACGACCACAATGCTCTCGGCATTGGAAAGCGTCGATGGATCAACTGTCGCGGTGAGACGACCGGAATCGACTGCCTCCCTGAGCTTGTCCGGGGCTCCCGGTTCGAGGAAGGGCATTGATCCTTTGTTGATCAGGCCGACAGCAGCCTCATCGATGTCGTAGAGGACCACGTCGAGCCCTTCGGTAGCGAGGGCTATTCCCAACGGCAGACCAACGTGTCCGCAGCCTCCCATGATGGCGACAGCTTTCGAGAACGATTCAGGTTTCATGGACTCGACCTCTTGGATTGCTGATCGGCTCTGGTGACCCGCTCTTGTGAGTTCGACGGGTCGCAGCCAAGCATCGCCGGGCAGCGGGAACACTACCGCGGCGACCTGTCGCCGATGCCGCCGACGTTCAGTTGTCGATCCTTGTCTCGAACGCCGAATCTATCGAGAGCTCCCCATCGCCAAAACAGATGAGTCGCTCAGACTGGCGTGTGCCGCCGTCGGAGGGCGGGTGCCACACGATGGTCTTTGTGGCTGATGGGATGGCGATGAGTCCCTCGCGAGTCTCGGCCCGTGCGGTCCCATCGGTGCTGATGGTGAGCCACGCAGAGTCGGAGCCAGCCGGGATTTCCAATGCGTCGGTTCCATCACATGTGATGGAGGTTCCTGAAAGGGTGAGTGGCCGCACGATGGCGTTGGTGGGCTGACCTTCGGTCACGGAGGCCATGATCTCGACTGAACCAAGTTCCTCAGCGCTGGCACCCAGGATCAGGCCGTTCCTACTGACGGGAGCAAACCATTGGCGCACCGAGGCGTACTCGACACTCGGTCCTTGGGGGTCGTCGGTCCAAAGCAGCCGGTAGCGGTCCAGATCAGCTCGGCTTGCCATGAGCGAGACGGTGAGAGGGGGTTCCCGAAGCATCATCCCTCTCCGGTCTGCGTAGTAGAAGATGTGCGGAGACCAGCTGAAGCGGGTGGTGGCGCGCACCATTGAGTACTCATCCGCGTCGGTGAGATCGGCAATCTCTCGTGAGGCCTCGGGTGGACCGAACTCGGTGTACGCAGGGTTCCAGTAGTTCTGCGCAAAACCGAGGGTGGCCGCGACCCAGAGGATCGTGATTGCGCCGAGCGTTGGTACGACCCATCGCTTGCTGATACGCATCCAGACCGCGGTGGTTCGAATGCCGATCGCGAGCAGGGCGGCCAGGGCTGGGGTGATGGCAGCGAGGTAGTAGTCGTGTGCCAGGTAGAGGTTGAAGAAGCCGCCGATGGCGAGCAGCGGAACCAACAGCATCCCGATCCAGAATCCCCGATGACGTCCGATCGCAACGACCGCGATCACGGCAATGATCAACCAGCCTCTTCCGATGATGAGCGTGTCGATGCGGTCGAGAATGACATTGAGATTGTCTCCGCTGAGACGCTGCTCAATCGTTCCGACGTTCCAGCTGCGGAGTGCACCAGACGTCAACCAAGCCGTGGTGTCGCTCGCTCGCTTCACCGCATCGGAGTGGAGCGTCCAGGAGAGGCTGGCCAGGGCCGGTACGGCGAGAATCGTCAAGAAGGCTGGGCGGAGTCGAGTCTGAAACCATTGCTTTGCGCCGAGCCTGATTGACTTCTCGGACGGCAAGCTGAACAGCAGGATTGGTGCGATCCACGGGATGGCAGTGGTCACTTTTACTGTTGCTGCGATCGCGCCGAGGAAGCCTGCAACCGCGGCCCATCGCCAGTTGGAAGTCTGTCGCCACCGGATCGCAGAGATGACCCATCCGAGTGCAGCAGCCGTTGCCATGTATTCGATGAGTGAGGCCCGACTCCACAGGATCGCGAAAGGGGAGAAGGAGAACACGATCAGGGCGATGGCCGCGACGAGGCGATCGGTGGTGAGCCGCATCAGCGTCCAGAGCGCTCCCGCGGTGAGGATGAAGAAGCCGAGACCAACGAGGCGGTTGGCGGCGTCCGCACCGATCCCCCACGACATGGGGATGCTCGCCAGCGCTTGGAATAGAGGGAACTCGAACGGGATAGACCACGGAGAACCCAGTACCGGGACGATCGGTCGCAGCAGATCGATGCCGACCCTATGGAACTCGAGTGTCTGGAATGCTGTCTGTGTTTGGCGAAATGAGTGTGCCTCGAGCAATCGCTGATCGAGCGTGGGGAAGCGCGTGATGATGATGGCGATCAGGACACCGACCAGTAGCACCCACTCCCACCGCAGCACGCGCGGCCATGCAGCTCGGTCGGTGTCGGAGTCGGCCTGGTCAGTGTGGGTCATCGCCGTGTCATTCAGGCTGGGGAGAAGGACGGTACCCGCGATTGTCGCTGCACATTGTCCCTGAGACCTGCATTGGTATCCACAATTCCCGCACCTCGAATGCGCCCTCCCGTCACTGTGTATCGTCCCTGCTCGTGTCCAGTCAGAACCCGGTGACCTCTTCCCAACCTGTTGCGCCTTCAGGCAGCACAGAACGGCGGCGTGGTCTGTCCGGTACGTCGGCAATGCTGCTGGGGACGGTGGCCGCCATAGTCGGGTCGTATGTGTTCATCCTCGTTGGCGCCCGCTCCCTCGGCGAGGATGTGTTTGCTCTCGTGGTGGTGATGTGGACGCTGCTCTTCCTTGGCCTCACGGTCTTCCTCATCCCGGTGGAGCAACTCATCATCAGGAAGCTCACTCTTGGCGGGGGTGAGGCGTCCGCCCTCCGTGACTCGTGGAAGGTCATCGGCTCTGTGGTGGCTGGGGCGACCCTCTTGGCGGTGGTTTTCGCCGTCGCCGCTCGGGGCAGCCTCCTCGACGACGATCTCGCCTTTGTTCCTGTGGCAGCACTCATGTTCCCGCTCCACGCACTTCTGTTGATCGGACGAGCGTTTCTCGCTGGTCGCGGTCGCTTTGCGGCCTATGGGGCCGCCGTCGCTCTCGACGCGTTCGGCAAGGCGGGAGGTGCAGTTCTGGTCGCGCTGGCAGGTTGGGGACCAGTTGCTCTGGCCTGGGCTCTCATTCTTTCCCCCCTCCTGGTGTTGATAGTCCGTCCCTTCCGGGAAGTCTCCGGCGCCGAATCCGTCGAAACCATCGCTCCCATGCTCGAGCGCTCCGATCGACGGTTCATGGCTGGATTCCTGCTCGCAACGGCTGCGTCGCAGACGGTCTTGGCCGCCGGACCTCTTGTCGTAGGAGCACTGGGTGCGTCGAGTGCCGCGATCAGCGTGTTCTTTACTACTACGACCCTGTTCCGCGGTCCGATGAGCGCTTCGTACAACCTTCTGGCCCGCGTTCTTCCTGGGCTCACACGAAGTGCCGCCGCAGGTGACCATGACGCAGTCAACCGGTTGGCGCGCAACGTTGCTGTCGCGGGCGTGTTGGCTGCCGGTCTGGTTGGAGTGGCGGCTGCGGTGGCGGGACCTCCGGTGGTCCAGTTGGTGTATGGGAGCGGTTACCGGCCGACCGCGACCTTGGCGGCGCTCGCTGCGGCAGGTGTGATCGTCGGGATCGTTGGCCTCGGCATCACCCAGGTGTTGGTGGGCAGAGGCGAGACCGATCGGATGGCGGTGGCCTGGTTGGTGGCTGTGGCGGCCGCTGCGTTGGCCATCATCGTCGTTCGATCCGACCCGACCATTCGTGTTGTTGCCGGCTTTCTCACAGGAGAGGTGGTTGCCCTTGCCGGCTTGACTGTGTCGGCGTTGGTGAAGCCACGGCGGCCTCTTCCTGCTCCGGTGTCCGACACCGCGCTCTAGGGGTCCATCTTCCGCTTGCTCGGTTGCACCCTGGGCGGCTCGCCCGGCATTTTGGGATAGTGCGGCGGCCACGGCGCATCTCCTATGCCCCGCTCCTCGTCTAGGCGTACCAGTTCCAAGAGTGACGTCAGATCACCTGCGGCGTCGTCGATTCCTGCGGCGACATCTCCGATTGCCCTATACCGCTCTCGGAAGGCGAGTATCGACCAATGGCTTGGTTCGATCGACTCGAGTTCGTCCCAGGTGAACGGTGTGGACACGAAACCGGTGTGGCGCACGCTGTAGGCGGATGCGATCGTCTTGTCCCGAGCGTTCTGGTTGTAGTCGATGAACACGCCGTCGCGTTCCTCCTTCCACCACGAAGTGGTGGCCAAGCGCTCGGTACGGCGTTCCACTTCTCGGGCCAGTGCCAAGCCGGCGCGACGCACCTCGAAGTAGTCCCACTCAGGTTTCACCCTCACGTACACGTGGATTCCCCGGTTTCCGCTCGTCTTGGGCCAGGCAACGAGATTGTGTTCGGAGAGCAGCTTGCGACACTCTTCTGCCACTCGTCGGCAGTGGTCGAATTCGTAGTCCCTTGTCGGGTCGAGATCGAGTCGCAATTCGTCTGGATGGTCGAGGTGGTCGATCCGGGCGTTCCAGGGGTTGAGATCGAGTACCCCCAGTTGCACCTGTTCGATGATGTCGGCCACGTCTTGCACATACGGCATCCTCCCGGGTCGAGCCGAGACGAACCGAACGGCAGCCGAGTGCGTGATCGTTCCGGGAGCACGCTTGGTGAAGAAGAAGTCCTCGTCGGCTCCGGCCGGCCAGCGCTTGAGTGATGTGGGTCTGCGCAGCACGCCGCTCACCGCTCCATCTGCACAGCCAAGGTAGTGCTCGGCGATGTCGAGTTTGGTGAGTCCACTATCCGGGAAGATGACTCGGTCCGGGCTCGACAGCCGCACCGGTCGCCCCGCCGCCTCGATCATGATCTCGTTCTTTGCCACGTCAGTTGCCCTCAGAGCCGAGGAGTGCGTCGAGCCGATCGAAGCTCTCGACGATCGCGTTCACCATCCGATCACGCTTCCGGTCCCCGTAGAAAGGGTGCTCGGGTATGAGCGACGCGATATCCCGGTCGAGCAGCAGCCGGCCAGTCTGGTACGTGTCGTGTGGTGCTCGTCGTTCCAACCCGGATGGAGTAGGACGATGCGTTGGGGCTCCGGCCACCTCGTCAGCCATCGCGCCCGGACCTGTTTCACCCGATCAGGCAGTCGTCCCAGAGGGCTCTCGAACGAGACATCACGCACAATTGTGCTCCCCGACCGCCCGGCAGGGCGCTGCACCAAGTTGATCGACGCGATCGGCGGTGACTGGCCGACTTCCTCGAGATGGAGATCAATGACTGTTTGGTCGCCCCAACCCATGTTGAAGGGCTGCTTCTCGGGGGGCCTGAGCGCAGAAGCGAAGGCGGCGGCGCGGTCGAGCCAGTGCATGGGTGGAAACTACAGCGCGCACCGCGATCGTCGAGTCATGTCTTGTTGATGAGGTTGCAGTACGCGAGAACGCACAGATTCTCTCCGTCACGGATGGCTACGACGGCTCGGTGGTACCCGTTCGGTTCGATCTTCGGGAAACTGATTCGCACCCGATAGTCACCACCATGAACTAGGGGTGCCAGAACCGCGCATCGGTAGTCCTTGATCTCGGTCCTGGGCCCCGGATATCGCTCGTTGAGGTATTGAAGGATCGATTCGCTTGCGACCTGGTCGTGACGGAACGCGTCGTCGAAGTCGAACTCATCAACCTCTCGCACCGAGGCCGAAAACAGCGGATTCAAGTGGACAGTCAGCTGCGATTGAGTGAATTCGAAACCCTCCCTGACCCAGGTGCGCTGGACGGCCACATTTTGGACTTGAGTCGACACACTCATTCGTGTCGCCCCGAGTTCCCGAAGACGCCGTTTGGTGAGCCGGAGGATGTCTGTGTACACCCCGTGTCCCGCTGCATCAGGAATCACTCCGTACAAGATCCCAGCACTCTCGTCCCGCTTGATGGTGCATGTGGCGAAACCGACAGCGGCGTCGTCGAGCTCCGCAATGAAGGCCATCTTGTCGTCGGCGTCGATGAATGAGGAAGCCCACTCGGAATACCCAGCAAGGGCATTTCGAGTGTCGAGCAGTGGATTCGCCGAGTAGTGGTTCTTGTAGCCCAGGAATATCGTACGAACCAGTGAATCGAGCTTCGCCTCGTCTCGGTGGCGAAGCTGCCGAAGCTCCAGAGAGGGATTTCGCAGCTCACTCATTTCGGACGTCAGATCTGCGTCATATCGAACGAGGGTATCTGCCACCAGATAGGGCAGGCCGACTCGATCTAGTCTGTGGAGTCCGGTCGCCTCGTCCGCTGGTACGCGGAGGAAGACGACGTCGGCACGTTCGCGATTGATGAGGCCTAGGAGCCGCAGCTCCTCGATGTGGTCCGCCGTATACCTGTAGATCTTCAGTCCGAATCGCTTGGATTCTGTCGGGGAAAACTCCAGATCGATCGGTTGCTCCGACACGCCCTACGATCCTGCCTCTTGGCCGGTATCGGAACGAATCGAGTACGGCGGCTTGCCGAGGACGCGGGCATGTGTACGCGCCAGGTACCCGCCGATCACACCCAGAGCAAAGAGCTGAACACCGGCGAACAGCGTGATGGCGCTAGCCAGGAACGCGAACCCTTCTATCGCCGTCTCGAAGAGGACTCTTCTCACGACGACATACCCAAGGAGGCCGAACCCGGCGAGCATGAATAGGAATCCGACGAGGCTGGCAAACTGCAGGGGAGCAGTTGTGAATCCCGTCGCCATGTTGATGGCGTGCCTCATCAGATCTCGCACCGTGTAGTTCGACCTGCCATGTCGCCGTACGCCATGTTCGATGTCGATGTACCCGAATCGCCCAGCACCCCAGGTCAGCAGGACATCGATCGAAACGAGCGATCCATCGAAGTGGGCAAACGAGTTGCGAACCTCGAGCCGAAAGGCCCGGAATGCGCCTAGATGTCGGGCGACATCGGAGCCGACCGTCCCCCGGAGTGCCAGCTTGGTGATCTTCGATGCCGCGTTCCGCAAGATCCCGTGGCGGCCCTTGCGGGACGAGCCGTAGACGACGTCGTACTCATCGAGAGCGTCGACGAGTCGCGAGATCTCCTCTGGTGGATGCTGTAGGTCGTCGTCGATGGTGACGACGCAGTCGTTCCCTGCGGCTCGGATCCCGCATAGAAGCGCGTTGTGTTGACCGAAGTTTCGTGCGAGCTCTATGCCTCTAACGGTTTCGAATCTCTCGGCCAGGGACTGCACGACCGACCAGCTGGCGTCTCCGCTGCCGTCGTTGACCATGATGATCTCGTACGCGCCCACTCGAGCCTCCAGAGCAGCGACGAGGCGT
Source organism: Acidimicrobiia bacterium (assembly GCA_029263095.1). GTDB lineage: Bacteria > Actinomycetota > Acidimicrobiia > Spongiisociales > UBA11373 > JACZWZ01. The sequence continues at coordinate 45,377 of JAJCYA010000030.1, forward strand.
TCGGTGAGTTCCGTCAGCGACAGTTCGGCGTTGAAGACGGGTACGACGACCGAAACTGACTGCGACGTGTTCATTGGGCGTGATTAAACCACGGTGCCCACTCGACTCCTTGCTAGATCGCCTGCCGGGCGAGACTCCTCAGGAGTCCTTCAACCACCCGATCGATCTCACTTTCGGCGAGGTCATTGAAGAACGGCAGCCGGATGAGACGCGAGCTCACGTCGTCCGTCACGGGACATTCACCTTCGCGGTCGGCGAAGCGGCGTCCCCCATCGGACGAATGGAGAGGGACGTAGTGGAACGTGGCGTAGATTCCGTCCTGTCGCAGATCGCTCAGCACCTTCGATCGGGTGTCGGCGTCGGGCACCAGGAGGTGGAAGAGGTGATACCCGCTCTCTCCGTCGAGTCGCGGTGCGGGAAGGCCGAGGCCGTACTCACCGGCGACAGGAACAAGTCTCTCCAGGTAGGTCTCGTAGATGCGTCGGCGCTTGGCGAGGATCACATCTCGCTTCTCGAGTTGGGCGAGGAGAAAGGCGGCGTTTAGGTCGGAGAGGCCGAATGAGGACCCGGTGTCGCGCCAGCTGTACTTGTCGACCTGCCCATCGAGGAAGCGCTGTCGGTTGGTGCCTTTGTCGAGGATGACGCGGGCTCGATCGACATCTGACTCTCGATTGATGATGAGTGCTCCGCCCTCACCACAGACAATGTTCTTGGTCTCGTGAAAGCTGAGTGCCGAGAATCGACCGAACGATCCAAGTGGCTTCCCTCGATGACTCCCGAACAGACCATGGGCGTTGTCCTCGATCAAGTCGACTCGGTCGTGCCCCTCCAAGACGGAGGTGAGGCCGTCGATATCGCAGGCGGCCCCTGCATAGTGGACTGCGATAACTGCCCGGGTCTGATCGTCGATTAGGCCCGCGACATGCGCGGGATCAATCCCAAGCGTCCGGGGTTCGATATCTGCAAAGACGATCCGGAAGCCCTCCCTGGCGAATGCGAGCGCGGACGTCACGAAGGTGAACGAGGGCACGATGATCGTGTCGCCGGGGTTGCGGTCGAGGAGGATGGCGGACATTTCGAGTGCCGAGGTGCACGATGTCGTGAGGAGAATCTCTTCTGCGTCTAGTTCCTCACGCAACAGTGCTGCGGCTCGCTTCGAGAATGGACCTGAGGCGGAGGTATGTCCGTTGTCTATCGTCTCGCTGATGTATTCGAACTCCCGCCCCACGGCTGCAGGTCGGTTGAACGGGATCGTTGGGTCGGGCACGGCGGTGAGTGTATGAGGTACCCGATCAGGAAGGCGTCTCGCCGGGCCCGGTCCACCGGCAGGTGCGCGATTTGAGATACGAAGATTCGTGGGACGCCCGGCATCGTCTCCTGACCGGTTTCCCCGAACGATGAGAGGGAGCCCCCTTGTCGATCGATTCTCTGTCGCGTCCTCCCTCGTCGGATTGGTTGGCGCGATTTGGTTTGCCTTCGCACCCGTCCGTCAGGAGTCACTCGAGTTCACACTTCGGATGGAGGAAACATCTGAAACTAGAGACACTGCCGTTGCGCCGCTTGCTGTCGCTCGTCAGGAACCGGATCGACTGTCGGTCTCCATCCCATGCGGCGACCCGGGTTCTGGGTTTGTTTCAGCACGGGATCCTGATGGCTTTGAACTGGCTGGTGTGGGGCTGCAGTCTTCGCCGTTCAGACTGCCAGCCTTCGGCGACCCGGTACGAATGGTTGTTGGCTTGGGAGGGGTGGACGTCGAGCTGGGGTCGACCCTGCTGCTCACCTCTGCCATTGACCCAGCGCGCGAGTGCATCGCTCACTTGACGTATTGGAATGGGCGCTGGGACCTATCTGTTCAGGATCATTCAGAGTCTGCGGCGGCGGCCGGCCCTTGGTTCTCGGAAGCACAGGTCATTGGACCGGCAGTCTCGAGTTCGGTGTCGAGTGTGTCGGTTCACACGAGAGAGCTCGGATCGTCGCCGTCGGGTCTGCAGATCGCGCTCTTCATGCTGGCGATCAGCGGTGTGATCGTTTCGATGTTGGCTGCAGTCAAGGCCACTGCGATTCGTACCGAATCGGTTTCGAGCGGTCACCGTTGGTTGCTGAGAAGGCCTGTTCAGTCAGTCGCGGCCGTCGATGTCGCCGTAGTGGTCACGTTGTTGGCTTGGCTGGTATTGCTGCCTCCCCAGATTGACGAGGGCTGGATCCGCGCGACTTCGAGGGCATATGCCGCGAACGGCGACTTCATGCCTGTTTACGACGGCGTCGCGCCCGCGCCGCTGGGCTATTGGCTGTCATGGATCCAAACTGCGTGGATCAACCTCTCTCACTGGCCCTCACTCATGAGGTTGCTTCCGCTCACAGCCGGGATAGGAATCTGGGCCGGGTTGCGCTCGATCGGTCGCTCGTTCGACATCCCTGGATCGGGAGGTTCGCTTTGGCTAACCGCCGCTGTCTATGTGGTGGGGTTTGGGGCCTTTGGGATGACGCTGCGATCCGAGCCGATCGTCATGGCTCTCGTGACGGCATCGGTTGCTATCGCAGTTCGCTTCGATCGTCGGCCGAGTTCGAGGTTGTTGGCAGCCTGGGCTGTGGTAGCTGCCTTGGCGCTCTCAGGTCACCCATCAGGAGTAGTGGTGCTGGCACCGCTGATCATCTCCTCGCCGAGCGTCTGGAGGTGGCTGACATCGAGCAGGTCGAACAGGATGTCAGCGATCGTCCATGGATTGGGCCTCGCATCCCTCACCGTCCTTCTCACGTTCATGGACTCAAATGCGGGGATCAAGATGGAGTCCATCAGAACGTTCCGATCTGACGGTCAGCACGGGTTCGGGATCTTCGACGAGAAGCTGCGGTACGACTTCCTTGTTGACCATGGACCTGCGATGCATCGCTTCCTTGTGGTGATGTTGGTCTTCGCTGTGGGGGCACTGCTCATTCGGTCTCTCTCGCGGGATCGGGAGTCCGGATTCTCGGCACGGACCCTTGCGGTCGGCTTGTTGCTGCTGGCATTGACTCCTAGCAAGTGGTTCTGGCACTTCGGCGGGTTGGTGCCAATCGCCGCGTTGGCGGTGGCGGTTGAGTTTCGGGCCGCTCAAGGTTGGAGACGGATCGTTGTTCTGGGCGGGATGGTTGTTGCGATGACCTGGGTGTGGTCGGATGCCATCCCGTGGTCGGAGTTCGACCTGAGGACTCAGCGCTGGTGGCCAGGGGCCACGAATCTCGTACCGTTCGATCTAGCCAATCCGATCAGCTGGATTGTTCTGGTGGTGTCGGTCTCGGCGATAACCGTCATGGTCATGCGTTGGCGACCGACGGCCGTGATATGGACTTCGGTGGAGGCGACTGCGCTCCTGGCCGCCGGTCTCGTTATCGCCGTTACAGCTGCCATGTTCGTGCTGGATGTCGCTCGAACCGATGGATGGACCTACGGCAAACAGAGTCTGTCGGAGCTGTTCGGTTCCGGTGACTGCGGGCTGGGAGAAGAGGTCCGTATCCCGGCGCGAGGGTCGGGAGAAGAAGGGGTCTTGTCATTGAGTGCTGGGAGTCTTGACACCGCTTCGTTGACGGACTGGATACCAGTGAGCGCGCTCGCAGCGGATTCATCGGCGGACGTCATGATCACTCCAGAGTTGTTGCAGTACTTCAGCTGCCTAGATCTCCCTCGGATCAATGATGGTGTAGTGGAACCTCCCGACGTGATGATGTTGACACCGGTGATCGCGTGGCAGACGACCTTTGTTTCTGCAGCCCTGTCCGATGACTACTACCGCATCCCGGCACCGGTGCCACCGCGCGGTGATGATGGTCGACTGATTGTCATCGTGAGTCACGAATACCTGACGGGGACTCCGGCTCGAGCCACCCACCAGTTCAAGATCGATTCCGGCTGATCGCCTGGCGCTGCGGCTACCTCCGGCGGGCGATCACTGGCTCTGGTTGCCGGCTCAGCGGCACACTGAGGAGTGAACCGACGTCCAAGTTGGGATAGATTCGCCGGGTTATGCCACCGCGGATCGACAAACTAGCCGTGCGGCCCACCTTGTACACGGCGGGACTGGAGAAGAGCTGAGGGTGAGAACTCGACCGGTCGCCTGGACCCGTCATCGCTCCTGGGGGTTGTCTTGAGACGACCGTGGTTGAGCGGAGCTCAGCTGGCGCTTGTGGCAGCGTTCGCTCTGGCCGCGGCGGTTGGCTTCGCGTTGAGCCCGGTGGAACAGGAAACCCATACCTACTCCTATCAGCCCGGCGACCTCCAGGGGGCGGATCTGGTGGTTGCTCCATTGGCCTTGGCCAGGGTGACGCCGGACGTTCTCGAGGTCACACTTCCGTGTGACCAACCCGGCTCCTCATTCGAATCTATGGATATCTGGGTTTGGTGGTCTTCCCCTGGGGCCGAGCATTCACCGCTCCAGTTCCGCGATCTCGGAGAACGCCTGTTGCTCGCCACCGATGGCGATTCCGTGTTCATCGAAATCGGTGAGCGGGAGGTGATGCGTATCCCGGTGGGAGATACGGCGGATTGCGTCGCCGAGATGGACTACCGGAACGGAACTCTTCGGCTGGTCGTTGCTGGAAGCGAACAGGTCGCTGACGTCGAGTCGTTCCGGTTTGCCGAGGCGGCATTTGCCGGACCCGCCGCGACCAGCTCTGTGTCCGGAGCGATCGTGGAGACCCGTGAGCTGGGATCGAGCCCCTCGATTCTCCAGCTGATCTTGCTGGGGTTGGCGGTGCTACTGCTGGCCGTCGTGGGTCGCGAGATCATCATTCGCGGTGACGAACCGGGTGGGGCCGAGCGGCGTCGCGGTGGGTTCATTGGGCGGTTCCGCAGCTCATTGGGGATCGTCGACGCAACCGTGTTTGCCGTGTTGGCTGTTTGGCTGTTTCTGATCCCGACCAACATCGACGACGGTTTCACCGGCGCTATTCAGCAGAGATACGACGCGTACGGCGACTTCTCGGGCATCTTCTCCAACAGCCTCGCGGCTCCGATCGGGTACTGGATCAACTGGCTGCAGCACCAGTGGCTCGGGATCACGGACGCTGCTCTTTGGGCCCGGCTGCCGGCACTGCTACTGGGACTGGCTACGTGGGCCGGCGTGCGCTCGATCGGACGTTCTGTAGGCATCCCTGGTTCTGGAGGCTCAGTGTGGGTGATGGGGGCCGTATACGCGGTCGGATTCGGAGCGTGGGGGATGACGCTTCGACCCGAGCCGATGGTGGCGGCCCTGGTGGTGGCATCGCTCGTGCTGGCGCTCCGCTTCCGGGAGGGCCGACGCGGTTGGACCGTTGCTGTGTGGCTCCTGGTCGTAGCGTTGGGCCTCACTGTCCACCCGACGGGGCTGCTGGTCCTGGCGCCGGTGCTTGTCTCGTCGGTTGACCTGTGGCGTTGGTCCCGCTCGAGCCGGGAGGCCGCACATGTCTTTGGTGCGGGAGCGATGGTGCTCGGATCGTTGGTTGTTCTGCTCCTGCTCGTCGACTCGAACCTGTCGTCGCTCTTTGAGCGTCTCGACGCGGTCCGGGTGAGTGGTCTCCACAGCCAGTCGGCGATCGACGAGCTGACCAGGTACGACTTCCTCGATGAGACGCCGTACGCGACGGTGTTTGGGCGCCTCGGTGTCGCCTTCATGCTGGTCGGCGTATTCGCCTTCCTAACCCGGAAGAAGATCAGAGGTGATGCTCGCAGTTTGATCGGGTGGTCGACGGTGGTCGGGCTTGGCCTGCTGGCTCTGGTTCCGAGCAAGTGGCCGGTCCACTTTGCGGGGCTGATAGGAATGGTGGCATTGCTGGTCGCTCTCGAGCTTCGGCGGTCGGGTTCCATCGAACCCGACCGCGGCCGAAGAGGTGTGTTCTCTTCGGGTCGGATCCGCCCCGCGCTCGTGTTGCTCGGCACCGTCGTGCTGCTGGCATTTGCCTGGTCGATCTCGCGACCGTGGACGGTGTTCGATCTGAGGACCGTGGATTGGTGGAGCGGGCTCGACCTCTCGGCCGTGTGGACCTGGGGAGTAGTCGGCATCGCGATAGCCGGGCTGATTGTTGCCCACCGCCGATGGCGCCAACCGCTGGGTGATAGTCCGGCCGAGTCGGTGGTGCTCATTGCTGCCTTGGCCGCGGTGGTGTTCACGGCGTCGGTGCTGGTGGTTGATACGGTGCGCACTGACGGTTGGACCTTCGGTCGCCAGACTGTCCAATCGCTGATCGGACGGCAGGGGTGCGGTTTGGGCGACGAGATCATCGTTCCCGCCCCCGGTTCGCTTCGCGCTCTCGACGCCACTCAGGAGCGGGCATCGGCGGCTGCCGACGCGGTCGCAGTCGATATCGGGTTCGATGGCCTCGGTGAGTTCATCTCCGGAGGGTTCTCACCGTCCAGTCTCAACGACGTTCGTCCGCTGGAGGGCATGGATGACGTGGGCAGCTGGGTGACGCTGCACGGCGCTGCGGGGGATATCAACACCGGCAGTTTCCGGACCGCTTGGCATCGGATCGGGCCGGGGGAGGACTCGCTGGCTTTGATGGTGATGGGTCTTCTCGAAGAGGCCTCGGGGAACGCGATTGCCGTGCAGTGGGGAGCGTCGACCGAGACGGGCGTCGAGAGCTTGGCCGTCGAGTCGGCGGGTACAGAGGGCTACTTCACGGATTGGTCGCTCCGTACCTTCGCTGTCCCGAGGGGGGCCGATCGGATCCGCGTCCTCTTGCGCGATGTCACTTCCGGGGCGGGCGATGCGTGGGTGGCGTCGTCGGCCCCGCTCGCTGTTTCAACGGCATCGGTAGGAGAAGTCGTCGAGTCATTAGACCTCGACATCATGATCACTCCGCCGCTGGCGTTGTATTTCCCCTGCGTCCAGGTCCCCTTGTTTGCTGGGGCGGTCGTCTCTCCACCTGGGATGATGATCCAGATGTGGCAATCGCTATGGCAGCGCTCATTCGCCGCGGCGGCACTGGCGGATCGCTATTTCCGGGTGCCGCTCGCTCTCGATCCGCCGCCGCGCAACATCCAGATAGGTGCCCACGTGGGCGACGCCGACAACTTCATCTTCGTCAGTCAGGAGTACTTGACCGGCCGATCTGCTCGAGCCGGTGCGGAGTTCGTGAGAGAGGTGGGCGATGACTGATACCGGTGTTCGACGCCGCCCGCTGCTGGGGGTGCGCTGGCTGGCGTCCGTCGCCATCCTGGCTGCGGTGGCCGCGCTCGCCTACGCCGCCGCCCCAGTCACTCAGGACACTGTTGTCCACCGGTATCGGCCATCAGTCGATTCTGCAGGCGTCGCGCCCGGCGCTGAATCCATGGCGGCGTCGCTGGCGCTGGTTCGTCCTTCGGCAGATGCGCTGCATCTGGAGCTCCCATGCGATGCGCCGGGGTCCACGTTCGCGACCACGTCGCCGGCCGAATGGCTGGATCGACGGGACTCGCTGACATTCAACGATCTTGGGAACGCTCTGTATGTGCGGGTGACCGATGGTTCGGTCGAGGCGACGAGGAACGGCGGCATTGTCATCCGAATCGACGTCGCTCACGAACCGGGGTGCGTGGCCGATCTCGATTACCGCGACGGGCTGTGGCAGCTGGCGGCAGAGGGGCGAGAGTCATTGGCTGCGGGCGGACCCGTGCGGGTGTCGGAGGCCTGGTTTACCGGGTTTGCCGCATCAGATTCCAGATCGGCGGTGACGATCGAGACTCGTGAACTCGGAACCAGCCCAACCGTTGTTCAAATCCTTCTGCTGGCGGTTGCCGTGGCCGCACTTCTGATCGTGTCCCGAGAGTTGGTTGTCCGGGGCTCGAAGAGTCGAGAACGAGCGAGCGAAGCTGCCGGTTCGCGGTTGAAGCGTCTGGTTGCCAACTTCGGGCTTGTTGACATAGCCGTCGTCACAACCCTCCTGCTGTGGATCATCCTCATCCCGGTCAACATCGACGACGGCTGGATAGCGGCGAGCGCCCGGTCCTACGACGCCCATGGCGACTTCTCAGCGCTGTACACCGAGCCAGGAGCCGTGTATTCGTTCGGGTACTGGGTCGGATGGCTCCAGCATCTCTGGCTTGGTGTCAACTCGTCGGCCCTAGTGGCGCGACTCCCTGCCTTGGCGCTGGGTGTCGGTACCTGGGCTGGATTGCGGTCGATCGGGCGGCGCCTCGATCTCCCCGGGCGCGGCGGGTCTGTATGGCTCATGGCGGCGGTCTTCGTAGTCGGCTTCGGCGCCTGGGGTGTGACGCTGAGAGCCGAGCCGCTGGTGGCGGCTCTTGTCGTGATGTCGACCCTGCTTGCCATCCGTTTCGCCCAGGGCACCAGAGGTTGGGTGTTGGTCGTTTGGGCAGTTGTGATCGCTCTCGCTGTGACGAGTCACACAGCAGGGATCATCGTCCTGGCGCCGGTCATTGCCTCCTGGCCGGCCTTCCGCCAATGGATTCGGACCGAAAGTGAGGCCCGCTACCTACTGATCGTGTGGCTGTTGGTGGTTGGCTCGTTGGTTCTGATCGTCTGGTTCATCGACTCCAACATTGCGTCCAAGTTGGAGTCGATGAGAGCGTTTCGCGCCAGCTCTTCGCACGACGACTCCATCGCCGAGGAGTTCCTGCGATACCGCAATCTCGACCTGAGTCCGTACGCGACGCCCATGAGGCGGATGAGTGTTGCATTCGTCGCCATCGGCATCGGTGCGTTCCTGCTGCGAGTGCGGCGTGGGGCGGGGCTCATCAACCTCCCCGCATGGTCGTTGGTGACGGGTCTGATCATGCTCACACTGACTCCCAGCAAGTGGCCGTGGCACATCGGCGGCTTGCTGGGATTGGCTGCTCTGGTCGCTGCAATCGAGTTGAGAAAGATCGAGAAGCCTCGATGGGCATTGGCGATCCTGGGCGTGGTCTTTGCGATGTCGTGGACCTGGTCGGTTTCTCTTCCCTGGACCGCGTTCGACCTCCGCACCTATGAGTGGACGGTGTTCGATCCACTCACTGAGACGGTTTCGTCTGAGGCGGGGCTTCTTCCCTTTGAGCTGACATCCCTGGTCGGGTGGGCGATCACGGCGGGTGTTGTGGCCCTTCTAGCGGCTGCGGTGCTCCGGTTCCGTCCCGATCTCCATCCTCCCAAGCCACCGGAGGCAGTGGTGTTGCTCGGAGCGGTGCTGGTCATTTCTCTGACCGCTTCGACTCTCTGGAGCGATTCCAGCGACACTGAGGGCTGGACCTTTGGCGGCCAGAACTTCGCGTCACTGCGTGGTGATGCGACCTGTGGGTTGGGGGATGACATCGAGGTTCCGGTGCCGGGCTCGTTGCACCCGCTGAGCCGCGGTGGCGTATCAGATCCCGAGGCGGATCTCGTCTCGCGCGCCGCGGGTTTCTCGGATCGCGGGGTGTTCGAATCGGGGGGATTCCTGGAGCTGGGTCTCAACACGGTTCTGCCGCTGGCGAACATGGAGAGTGTTGGGAGCTGGACGACCTCAGGCCAGGCACTTGGGGAGGCAAATACCGGGAAGTACCGATCCGATTGGTTCGTGCTCGAGCCCGGTGATGATGAGGTGATCCTGTTTGTCATGGGTTCGTACCGGCGCGGGGATGAGAGCGAGCTGGGCAACGCTGTTGCCATCCAATGGGGCGAGGCGGGCGGTCTGGGAGTCGCCGACGCCGGTGTGGAGCAGCCGGCCTTGTCCGGCTTCTACCCCGATTGGGCGTTGGTGTCCTTCACGCGACCGGCTGGGGTGGATCGGGTGAGGCTTCTTCTCCGAGATGACACCGCCACCAGTCTGGAATCGTGGGTTTCGTCTTCGCTGCCCCTCGCGGTATCCACCGGGGCCGTCGGCACGGTTGCCGAGTCCACAGGTGAAGCAGTTCTCATCACGCCTCCGCTGCTTCCGTACTTCCCATGTGTTGAGGTCCCGCCGTTTGATCGATCGATCATCCTCCCACCGGGGATGATCATTCAGACTTGGAAGGTGTTCTGGCAACAGACCTTTACGGGCTCCGTTGCCTCGGATCGCTGGTTCAGAGTCGGAGTGAATCTCGATCCGCCGTTGGTGACCGCCCAAATCGGCGCGCACACAGGCGATGCCGGGAACGTCATCTTCATCTCGCAGCGCTATCTGACCGGGAGCGGAGCTCGCATCAATGGCGAATTCTCCCTCGCCGAGTAGGCCCGATGACTCGCCCGCGGCGCTGCGCGCAACCGGTTGCACCCCGCTACTGAGTCTGCGTGCCCTGGTCGTGGTCGCCCTTCTGGGGGCGATCGCGGCTGCTGGGTACGCCTTGGGACCCGTCGAACAGATGGACTACACCTACGTTTATCGGCCCGCCGACGCCGAGCCCGTCGATGCCGAGCTTCCTAATCCTGCGGTCGCACCTTTGGCGTTGGCCAGGTCGATACCGGACGAGATGCGGGTCACACTTCCATGCGATGTCGCTGAGCCTGCTTCCAGCTTCAGTTCGATGCGCCTGGAGATCTGGAGGTCGGCCGACGGTGAGAGCAGGTCCGCCATGCTCTTTCCCGATTTGGGCGAGTCTCTGCGCATCACCGTGTCGCGGGGTGTCGTGACTGCCACGGTGGGATCACAGGACGTGTTCGTCGCATCTGCCAATCCAACTCCCGGGTGCACGGCCGATATCCACTACCGAGATGGGATCTGGACTGCCGATGTAGGTGGCGAGCGGACTACCTCCGAGGCTGATGGTCCCAGGTTTGCCGAGGCGGTCTTTGCCGGGCCGGCAGCCGCGAGCAGCCGGTCGGGCGTGACTGTTCACACCCGAGAATTGGGCACCGTCCCTTCGGCCGTGCAGCTGTTGATGCTGGGCATCTCGATCGCGGCGCTCGGTGTCGTCACTCGGGAGATCTTGGTGCGCGGATCAAAGACCGGCGGTGTGGTGGCGATCTCACGACTATCCGTGGCGTCCCGTCTGAGGCACTCGGCGAGCGCGCCAGACCTCACGGTTCTGATCGTTCTGGCGGTGTGGACCCTTTTCATTCCCCTCAACATCGATGACGGCTGGATCGCTGCCAGGGTTGGGTCCTATCCGGATCATGGCGACATTGCTGGGATCTTTACTGCCGAGTCCGCTCCGATGCCGTTCGGCTACTGGTTGGAGTGGATCCAGCATCTCTGGTTGAACCTGGGTGTAACGCCGCTGGTGATGCGATTGCCGGCGTTCCTGGTCGGCCTGGCGACATGGCACGGCCTGCAGGCGGTGGGTCGGTCCCTGGGCCTCAGAAGAACCGGTGGCGCGGTGTGGCTCATGGCGGCGACGTTCCTGGTCGGGTTCGGTGCTTGGGGAGTCACCCTCAGGGTCGAGCCGGTGATGGCGGCATTGATGGTCGCATCGGTGGGTCTGGCGATCCGATTCGAGCGGGGTGAGCGCGGTCGGGTGGTGGTGTGGTGGATCGCGGTGGTTGCACTGGCAGCTTCGGTACATCCCGCCGGAGTCATCGTGGCTGCGCCGATGCTGGTCTCATGGCGCTCGCTGTGGGCCTGGGGCCGCGAGGATCGCGAGACGGGTCATGTGGCGGTTGCTTCGCTGTTGGCGCTGGTTTCGCTGGCAGCGCTTCTGTTCTTCTTCGACTCCAACGCCGCAGCCAGATTCGATTCGATCGATGCCTATCGATTGGATGGTCACAATCTGTCGGTCCTCGACGAGCCGGTTCGCTATGGCCTGCTCGATGACACTCCGTACTCGACTCCGATGCGGCGCACCTCGATCGCGTTGATCTTCGTTGGAGTCGGGGTGTTTCTGATCGGCCGCCGATACCGCGACCGCGCTATGGCCATACCGGCCTGGTCGTTGCTGGTCGGGGTGCTGCTGCTCTCCTTGACTCCGAGCAAATGGGCCTGGCATCTCGGCGGCTTGCTGGGATTGGCGGCGCTGGTCATTGCTCTGGCGTTGCGCCGCCTCCGACCCGGGCAAGCGGTCATTGTGGTGTTGGGGCTTGGCGTGGTCATGGCCTGGGCGTGGTCCGCTTCGCAGAGTTGGGCCGTCTTCGACCTCCGCACCAACCGGTGGACCTCCGGTGCCGCGCTTTGGGTGCTGCTGGCATTGATTCTCGTTGTGGCGGTCGTCGGCAACCGGTGGTGGGGTGAGCGAGGGTGGTCTGCGCAGGAGACCTTCGCAATCGGCGCAGTGGTTCTGGTGATGCTCCTGACTACCTCCACGTTGGTGTCGGATGTAATCCGTACCGACGGCTGGACGTTCGCTCGCCAGAACATCGAGTCGCTTTACGGTGCTGCCGGATGCGGCCTCGGCGACGAGGTACGGGTCCCCACCCCGGGCTCGTTGCATTCTCTGGCGCCGGTGCTCGACGTGGAATCTGCGGAGGCGAATGGCGCTGCGGACGCCTCCGGGTTCCCGGGCGGGGGGTCGTTCTCCACGGTCGGGTACCCAAGGACGGGCATCAACCGAAGTACCCCGGTGCCGGGCATGGGCCGCTATGGGAGTTCCGTCGAATCAGCCACCGATTCAGATACCTACATGGGAAGCCATCGTTCGGATTGGCATCTGATCGACCCAGCCGGCGGCGTCGTTGTGCTGATGGTCATGGGCACCTACGAGGAGTCCGGCGCAGACAATGCAGTCGGAGTGCAATGGGGCAGTGCGGTGGGCACCACTGTGGTGGATCTCGGGATTGACCAGGCCACTGAGTTGGATGGGTACTTCTTGGACTGGCGGATGGTCACCTTCGACCCGCCGCAGGGAGCCGATCGGGTGCGCATGCTCGTGCGCGACGGGACGGTTGGCACCGGGGACGCCTGGGTGGCGGCATCAGACCCGCTTGGTCTGTCTACGTCGACGGTGAGTGAGATTGCGGCGAGGGGCGACGGTTCGAGGATTCTGGTAAGTCCGGCGCTGTCGCCCTACTTCCCATGTGTCGGCGTACCGGCCTTTGACGGTGCGGTGGTACCGGCCCCAGGATTGATCATCAATACTTGGCAGACACTGTGGCAGACGACATTCGCCGCTGCCGCCGTGTCCGATCGCTACTTCGGGTTGGAGGTGAGCCTGGAGCCACCTTTGCGCAGCGTGAGAATCGGCGCCCACAGTGGCGATGTCGAGAATTTCATCTTTGTCAGCCAGGAGTACCTCACCGGTCGGTCCGCTCGGGTGAATGGCTCCTTCAGCCCTGGATAGGAGCCATGGCGATACCGAGGCTGAGAGGCGTCCTCGCGTTCTAGGCTGAGTCGATGCTGCTTCGACTCCCGCACCTTCGGCGACGACCTCGACCGGTGAGGTTGGAGAACGACCGTGGATCCGGCTCTCTTTGACCTAAACGCAGAGATCGAGCAGTCCCACTGGTGGTTCTCGGCTCGGCGCGACATCATGCGAACTGTCCTGGCACGAGCGATGCCCCTCCAATCGCAGGTTGTGATCGACATCGGGTGTGGGACGGGGGCCAACATCGCGTCCCTCGCCGACCAGTGCGAGTGCGTCGGCATCGACCCGTCCGGGGTGGCCATCGAGCATGCTCGGCGACGCTTTCCCGAGGTGAGGTTCCTCCACGGCGTTGCTCCGAAGGGGCTGGGGGACTTCGCCGACCGCGCCGACGCATTCCTGCTAATGGATGTCCTGGAACACGTCGAGGACGATCGGCGCCTCCTCGTCGAGGTGGTGGATTCGCTCCGCCCCGGAGGTCACATCCTCATCACGGTTCCGGCCGATATGCGCTTGTGGACCGAGCACGACGTGAGCCATGGGCATTTCCGACGCTACGACCCCCAGATGCTGAGGGCCGTGTGGGATGGTCTGGCGGTGACGGAACTGCTGGTCTCGCCCTTCAATAGTCGTCTCTATCCGATCGTTCGGGTAGCGCGGACACTGAGCAAGCGGAGAGGTCATGCCGGTGGGGAAGAGGGCTCCGATCTCAGCATGCCGATCCGACCCGCGAATGCAGCGCTGCGTCGCTTGTTCCGCGGTGAGACCCGTCGCCTGGTGAGTGCTCTCGACGGTGCAACCCGCGTGTACCGGCGCGGAGTCAGCCTCATCGCCGTACTTCGGCGCGAGGACGCGGCGTGAAGCTGACGGTGGTCGTCCCCTGTTTCAACGAGGTCGAACGGTTCGACCCAGACGCGTTTCTTGCCTTCGATGCGGTGTCGGCTGACTTCCTGTTCGTCGATGACGGGAGCACAGACGAAACGGCTGCGGTCCTCAACCTGCTGACCGCAAACGATCCTGTTCGGTTCAGGGTGCTCACACTGGATCGCAACGTCGGAAAGGCGGAGGCGGTGCGGCGGGGGATCCTGCATGCATTCGAAGCCGGTCCCGAATTCGTGGGCTTTCTCGATGCCGATCTTGCCGCTGGTCTCGACGAGATTTCGCCCATGCTCGACCTGCTCGATGATCGCCATTTGCTGCTCGGCGTGTTCGGATCACGGGTTCGGCTGTTGGGGCGCCGAATCGACCGCAGGCTAAGCCGGCACTACGCGGGGAGGGTCTTTGCCACGCTGGTGTCGATGGTGCTGCGGCTTCCGGTGTACGACAGCCAATGTGGTGCCAAGTTCTTCAGGGCGACACCCGCCGTCGAATCCGTCTTTGTGGAGCCATTCCTGTCGCGCTGGGTATTCGATGTGGAGTTGCTGGCCCGCCTCGTCCGTTTGGGCGCCGCCGAGGGGCTCGATCCTGCTGAGATTCTGGTCGAGCATCCACTGACCGAGTGGCGCGACGTCGCTGGGTCCAGCCTCCGGTTCCGACACGGATTCCGTGCGTTGTACGACCTCGCTCGTATCCGTCACAGATACCGGTAGCGGGCCATGGACCGACTCCGCGAGAGAGCTCCATCGATGGTCGATCGTCTAGGTCGGTATCCGCTGCTCGTCGTGATCTACCTGGTCGTCAAGTACCACAGTGGGATGGATTCGGTGATCCGGGTGCACGACAGCCTCGACGGATCCCAGGCGGTGCTGCAGAGGATGTCTTTGGGCGACTTGTTTTCGGGTCCCGACGCCAATCTCGACTTCATGCTCGGTGGGCTTCCCCGCAGCTCGGTTGGCAGTGAGTTCGCTCTTGGGAACCTGATTGCGGTGATCCTCCCCCTGTTCTGGAGCCTGGTGGTAGCTGAGGTCATCTACCGCGGCATCGCCTACTACGGGATGCGACGTCTATTGCGGGACACCAGTCTGGGATGCGAGCGTCTGGTGTTGTTGTTGGTGCCGTCGCTATTTGCGATCTTCCCGTTCTGGCATCCGGGCTTTGCCTCGATCGCCGGGGTCCCGCTCCTCTTGTCGGCCCTGATCCGGCTCCATCGTGGTTTCGATCGCAAAGAGATGATGATCGTCGCGGTTTTTCCGTTGTTGGCTCAACCGAGCGCCACCATCCCGTACGCCATCATCCTCGGCGGCTACGTCGTAGTCGGGTGGCTCATCCGCAAGGTACCGAGCCAGGTCCTCCATGCTGCCGTTTGGTTTCTGGGGGTACTGGCGGTGTCGGAGTGGCGTCAGTTGTACGCGATCGTTGCCGGGCCGACGTCGCACCGCGTCGAGATGACCGCAACGCCTGTCGCTCTGTCTACCGATGTGTTCCGGTTGGGGCGGACTCTGCTCCAGACCGTCGAGAAGCACTCATCCGACTCGCCGGTGACGATCGTTCCGGTGGCGGTGGCGCTGGTCGCGGTGATCGTCGTTGTTTCATTGGCGCGGCGCCGTGTGGATAGGCCGGTCCGCACGCTGTGGGTGACCCTCATCGCGATGGTCGGTGTGCTGCTTGCCTCTGGTGCGTGGCGGTTCCTCGACCGAGCCGCGCGGAGTGTTGCCGGTGACTACCCCCAGTTCCAGGTCGATCGAGGTGTGTGGCTTCTTCCGGCACTGACCTACCTGGCGATCGCTGCTGCCGCAGTGGCGTTGCTGCGTCTTATCCCTCGATGGGCGGCAGTGGCACTTCTCATTGCCGTGTTTGCTGTTCAGGGGGCGGCGAACTGGCAGAAGGCCGACTTCGACCCCGACGCCTGGGAGCAACTGACCTTGGATGAGTTCTACGCCCCCGGTGTCTTTTCAGAGGTGCACTCGTTCATCGGGAAGAACGCCGTGGTCGCTTCGGTTGGTCTCCATCCGGCTGCCTCGATCTACAACGGATTCGACGCCGCCGATGGATACGGCGCCAGCTATCCGGTGGACTACAAGCATCGGTGGCGCGCCCTGATCGCACCGACTCTCGATGTCGACGACGCCTGGCGCGCCTACTTCGATCAGTGGGGGTCGCGGGCATATCTGTTCCAGCCCGGTCTGAGCATCTATCCGGCGTGCTGCGATGAGGAGCCAGAGCCGCTCGACCTCCTGGTGGACGAGACCGCCTTCGGCGATCTGGGGATCACCCATCTCCTCTCGGTCGCCGAGTTCACGAACGCCGGTGAGATCGGCCTGACGCTTCTTGGGGTGGCGACCGAGCCGGGCTCCCGATACCAGATCTGGGTCTATCGAACCTGACACCGCGATCATTCCCGTACCATCCCTGGCATGACGTCTCGCAAGAAGGCCGGTTTCATTGCAGGTGCCGGGATCGGTGCCGCGGCAGCTGTAGCGCTGCGGCGTCGCTGGTCGGGTTCGGATGAGGATGTGTCGGTTTCGACGACGCCGCCACCCATGGCATCGCCGACGGCCCTGGGACAGGCATTCCTCACCCACCTGGCGGAGGCGGTGCAGATTCCCACTGTCTCGTATGAGGACACCAATCGCGTCGACTTCGATCGTTTTGCCGAGTTCCGCGACTTCCTCGTCCATACCTACCCGCTCACTCATGAACGACTTGATCGCGAGTTGGTCGCCGACCACTCACTGCTGTACACGTGGACCGGAACCGACGAGTCGGTCAAGCCAATTGTGCTGATGGCCCATCAAGACGTGGTCCCGGTCGAGCCGGGTACTGAAGGCGGCTGGGAAGAGCCTCCGTTCAGCGGTGGGCAGACGGAGCACTATCTATACGGCCGCGGAGCTCTCGATGACAAGGGTTCGCTGATCGGGATCTTCGAAGCCGTCGAAAGCCTGCTCGATGATGGATTCGAACCTCGTCCGACCGTCTTCATCGTCTGCGGGCACGATGAGGAGGTCGGCGGGACCGGCGCCGCTGCAACGGCCGCTCTTCTGCAAGAAAGAGACATCCATTGCTCGTTCGTACTCGACGAGGGTGGTGCGGTCGCCGTCGATTTTCTACCGGGAGTGGACGTTCCCGTGGCGCTGGTCGGGATCGGCGAGAAGGGATACGTCAACATCGAACTGACCGCACGCGGTCACGGGGGCCACTCGTCGGCTCCGCCGCCTTCGACCGCGATCGGGATGGTTGCCGCGGCTGTGAAGGCCGTCGAAGATCATCCGATGTCTGCTCGTCTGGAGGCGCAACGCGGCTTCTTTGGCGCGCTCGCCGACCTCATGCCTGGTCCCAAGGCAATGCCCATGAAACGACCCGACCTCTTCGGCGCGGTCATCGATCGGCGGATGTCGGCCCAGCCAACGACGAACGCGCTTATTCGTACGACCGGTGCGGCCACGATGATGAGCGGCGGGGTGAAGCCGAACGTCCTCCCGCAGGAGGCCATGGCGCTCGTCAACTTCAGGGTGATGCCCGGTGACACAGTGGAGGACGTGGTGGACCATGTGCGCAGCGTCGTCGGCCCCGATGTCGAGGTGGCGGTGTCGCAGTCGTCGTTTGCGGCCGATCCTCCGCCGTTGTCCGATCCTGATTCGCCAGAGTTCAATCTGGTGGCCGAGGTCGTCCGAGAGCACTTCGACGTGGGAGCCGTTGCCCCGTGGATTCTCACCGGAGCCACCGACTCCAGGCATTTCGTCCCGGTCGCCGACCAAGTGTTGCGGTTCGTTCCTCTCGTTGCCACCGCCGATGACTTCAAGCGTTTCCATGGCACAGGTGAGCGGATCCGGCGCGCCGATGCCGACGCTGCCGTTGGCTTCTATCGGAGTCTTCTAGAACGGGCAGGGGGCCGCAGCTGACCCGGGAGCCGGAGCCCGAGACTTCTTTCAGCGAGCGCCGCATGGCCGGCGCTTCCCGCGTCGCCGTCGGCATCGGCCTCGCTGCGTTTGTTTTTGGGTTCTTCGGCCGGGTCTGGTGGGTGTTCGATCTCATGGCCAACTACCGACCGCATCTCGGGGTTGTGTTGTTGCTGGGTGGAGCCTTCGCATGGATCGCCGATCGCGACGCCGGATTGGCGGCAGTGTTGGGCGGATTGGTGGCCGTGGCGAGCATCGCGCCGCTCTACCTCGGCTCGCATCCCGTTCCGGCACCGGGAGCTGAGCTGGTTGAGATCGTCTCGTTCAATGTCGGTGTGTCCAACCCGAAGAGGTCAGAGGTTGCCGCCTATCTTGCCGAGGAGGATCCCGACGTCGTGTTTCTCTTCGAGTCGAGCTTTGAGTGGGAGGAGGCGATGCGGCGTGCCGAGGTGCCGCTCGCAATCGTCGCGGTGGTACCGCCCGGCCAACTTGCCGGTGTCACGGTGATGGCATCCGCTGAGTTCGCTCCGAGGGTTGTCGAAGTTGATATCCATCGTGAGGTCGCCGCGTTGGAGGTTGTGGTTGATGGAGAGCCCATCGAGATCTTGGGCGTTCATCCGCCCTCGCCGACGACCGGCCTCCGGGCCGAGCGGCGCGATCGGATTCTCCAGGAGTCGGCTGAATGGGTGGCGGGCCGAGAGGGTTCCGTCGTTCTGGTCGGCGATCTAAACGTGACGCCGTGGTCGGCGGCCTATCGGAGGCTGCGATGGCGCAGCGGACTCGTCGACTCGATGCACGGCAGTGGGATCCAGGCTTCATGGCCCGTGGGATGGGGCGTACTGTCGATCCCTATCGACCATGTGCTGCACACTCCCGATCTGGGTTCGAGCGACCGACGGACCGGGCCCTCGCTCGGCTCCGCTCATCGCCCCGTGATCGTGTCGGTCGGCCGCGGTGGCTGACTCGTCGGTTTCCCTATTGACCGACGCCTGGCAAGATACGGGAACGCCCTCGCCCAGAAGATGCTTGGTGTCCCGTGTTTGATATCGCTGTGAGTACCCCCAAATGAGGTCGGCGCTTGTGACCGGCGGTGCTGGCTTTATTGGTTCGAATCTCGCGGAGGCCTTGATCGCCGGCGGTGTGGAGGTACGCGTGCTCGATGATCTTTCGAGTGGGTATGCCATCAATCTCGAGCAGATTCCCGAGGCCGATTTTGTGGAGGGTTCGGTGACCGATGCGGCGATCGTTGGTGAGGCCGTTCGTGGTTGTGATGTGGTGTTTCATCTGGCGGCGTCGGTTGGGAACAAGCGGAGCATTGACGATCCGTTGGCCGATGCCACCACCAACGTGTTGGGCACTTTGAATGTGCTCGAGGCGGCGCGAGTCCATGACGTTGACAAGGTCGTGTATGCCTCTTCTGCGGGCGTGTTCGGCGAGTTGGAGACCCCTCCCATCGCTGAGGATCATCCGTTGGAGCCTGATTCGCCGTATGGGGTGAGCAAGCTGGCTGGGGAGAAGGCGGTGCTGGCGTACGCCAAGCTATATGGCATGGGAGGTATCGCGTTGCGTTACTTCAATGTGTATGGGCCCAATCAGCGTTTCGATCAGTACGGCAATGCCATCCCGATCTTCGTGTTTCAGATGCTGCGCGGCGAGCCGGTCACGGTTTTCGGCGACGGTGAGCAGACGAGGGATTTTGTCAATGTTGCCGACGTGGTTCAGGCGAATATCAAGGCTGCGCTCACGAGGGGGGTGGGCGGAGCGTTCAATATCGCTAGCGGGACCCGGATCTCGATCAATGATTTGGTGGGTCGGATCGCCGGGTTCGTCGGTGGTGATGTGGAGATTGGGTATGGAGATCCACGTCCGGGAGATGTTCTACATAGCCTGGCCGATGTGTCGGCGGCCCGGAGGAGCTTCGGTTTCGATCCCGAGGTTGACATCGACGCTGGTTTGGCAGGATATGTTGCGTGGGCACGAGCTGAGGTAGAGCGAGTCCGATGATGACGACGACTGCATGAGGGTTCTTGTCCTGGGTGCTCGGGGGATGATGGGCCATGTGGCTTGCCGGGTGTTTGCTGAGCGTCATGAGGTGTTCGGAAGCATTCGTGATGGAATCCCCACAGACTCGTCCCTCGCATCGTTCTTGTCTCCTGATCGTTGGATTCGAGATGTGGATGCCGACGACATGGCATCGGTGGAGAGAGCCCTGGACGTAGCCGAGCCGGATGCGGTGCTCAATTGCATCGGGATCATCAAGCAGGCCCCGGGGGCATCAGATCCGGTTGTGAGTATTGAGAAGAACGCGCTGTTCCCCCACAAGCTGGCGGAGCTGTGCAATGCGGCCAGTGTGCGCATGATCCACCTCAGTACCGATTGCGTGTTCTCGGGCCGTGAGGGCATGTATGCCGAAAGCGATATCCCGGATCCTGACGATCTCTACGGCTTGAGCAAGCTTTTGGGTGAGACCGAGGCCGGTGAGGCGTTGACGTTGCGGACCTCGGTGGTGGGGCGCGAGATCCGGGGTCATGCCAGCTTGTTCGAGTGGGTGTTGGGCAGCCGCGGGACCTCGGTTCGGGGTTTTGACCGGGCGATCTACTCCGGTTTGACCACGGTGGCTTTGGCCGAGGTGATCGAGCGGGTTCTTGAGGGTCACCCTGGTCTGTCGGGGGTTTGGCATGTGGCTTCTGATCCGATCACCAAGTATGAGCTGCTGTGTCAGCTCAACGAGCGTCTCGGCCTCGATCTGGACATCGAGCGTGACGAGTCGTTTGTGTGTGATAGGAGTCTCGACGGTTCGGCCTTTGCCGCTGAGACCGGGATAGTCGTGCCATCCTGGGATGACATGCTGAGGCGTTTCGTGCAGGATCAGTCGATGTATTCGGGTCTCGGGGAGGAATCGTCGTGAAGGTGATGACGATCGTCGGTACTCGGCCTGAGATCATCAAGCTGAGCCGCGTGATTGCCCGCCTCGACGACGTGACGGACCATGTGTTGGTCCACACCGGGCAGAACCATGAGTACGAGCTGAATCAGATCTTCTTCGACGAGATGGGTCTACGTGCCCCGGATCGGTTCTTGGAGGTGGCTGGATCGGGGCTCGCTGAGACGATCGGCCGCATCATCATCGGTTCCGACGAGGTACTGGCCGCAGAAGAGCCCGACGCCCTGCTGGTGCTGGGCGATACCAACAGTGCTTTGTCGGTGATGTCGGCCAAGCGGCGCCACATTCCGATCTTCCACATGGAGGCCGGGAACCGCTGCTTCGACCAGCGGGTCCCTGAGGAGACGAACCGCAAGATTGTTGATCATGTCAGTGATATCAACATGCCGTACACCGAACATGCCCGGCGGTATCTCTTGGCGGAAGGGTTGCCCGCTGACCGTGTGATAAAGACGGGGTCACCGCAAAAGGAAGTCCTCGACTTTCATCGTGAGGCGATCGAGGCGTCGACGGTCTGTGAGCGACTCGAGTTTCCTCCCGGCCAGTACTTTGCGGCCAGTGTTCATCGCGAGGAAAACGTCGATGACCCGGCCCGGCTGGCATTGTTGGTCGATTCGCTCAATGCGGTGGTGCGCCAGCACGGACTGCCGATGCTGTTGTCGACTCATCCGCGGACTAGGGATCGGCTTGCCGGTTCGGGGCTGGCGTTCGACGAGTCGATCAAGACGCTTCCTCCGCTCGGTTTCCCCGATTACGTGGCGTTGCAGAAGCACGCCTTCTGCACGATCTCCGATAGCGGGACCATCACCGAGGAGTCGTCGTTGGTGGGATTCCCCGCCATAACGGTGCGTGAGGCTCACGAACGCCCTGAAGGAATGGATGAAGGGGTGCTGGTCATGAGTGGGCTGGATCCAGCCGCGGTGACCGAAGCAGTTGGTCAGGCCAGAAACCGCTTCGAGGCCACCGGACCCCCAACAATCCCGCAGGACTACCTGGTCGACAACGTCTCGTGGAAAGTCGCCAACATCATCCTCAGCTACACCGACTACATCAACCGCCTCGTGTGGCACAAGTAGCCAGCCGCGGATGAAGCTGCTCTTCATCCACGAGGTGAATTGGCGGCGCAAGGTCGTCTTCGAGATTCACGACATCCCCGAGCTGCTGTCTCTGCGCGGTCACGAGGTCGTGTTCATTGACTTCCCCGAGAGCGAGCCCCGTCGCGGCCTTCGCCGATTCCTCGACCTGAAGACTGAAGTTCATGCACACCAGTCGCGAGCCCACCGAGGATCGTCGGTCGAGGTGCGAACCCCAGGCCGGGTATTCCCACCGCCATTTGATCGCCTGTTCGCCTCGATCACCCAGGTTCCTGTGATCTGGAAGGCACTCCGCGACGAGGGATTCGATGCCGTCGTGCTGTACGGGGTGCCGACCAACGGCTGGCAGACGGTGCGTATCGCTAGGCATTTTGGGGTGCCGGTGCTGTTTCGGACGGTGGACATCTCCCACTTGCTCAGGAAGTCGATCTTCAGGCCTTTGATCAAGCTGGCCGAGCACTCGATCTACAAGCGTGCCGACTGGGTATCCACCAACAACGTTGCGCTGCGCGACTACTGCATCGAGCACGGATCCGATCCCGAACGGATCAGCGTCGATTACGCCGGACTCGACTTCGATCGCTTCCATCCGGGGGAGAAGGACCCGATGTTGCTGGCTCGGTACGGGCTGAGCGAAGACGACAAGATCGTGCTGTTCATGGGGACGTTTTATCGCTTTGCCGGTCTCGACTGGTTCATCGAGGAGTTCGCTGACCACCTACGGACTCACTCGGAGGTCAAGCTGATTCTGGTGGGTGGGGGCGAGTACGACTCAGAGCTTCGAGTCCTGGTGTCTCGGCTTGGTCTGGGGTCGTCGGTGGTGTTCACAGGATTCGTCGAGTACAACGAGCTGGCCGATCACCTTCGCCTCGCCGATGTTGGCATCACGCCGTTTAGGCCTCAGCTCGCTACGGACTGCGCATTGGTGACGAAAGTGGTTCAGTACGTGGCCTCCGGGGTTCCGGCCGTATGTACGCCTCTGGTCGGTACCCAGGGTCTTCTCGCTGAAGGTGTTGGAGTTCGATACCGAAAGCAGGGGAACGACTTTGTTGAAGAGGTGATTCATCTCCTCGCATTTGACTCGGATCGAACTCGCGTGGTCACATCGGGGCGCATTCATCTCGGTGAACAGTGCCGTTGGGACGGCAGCCTTGAATCGATGGAGTCGCGAATCGCGACGGTCGTCGATTCTCCTGAGGCCTCCTGAGGGGTCGACCTCGAGAAGGAAACCTGGGCGCAAGCGGGAAGGCGTTCAAGGGATCCGCTAGCCCCGTTGACTCCTTGGTGACCGGCAACCGGACCCTTTGCGGACTCCTCGTCGAAAGTTCAACGGTTCGTTCGGAATATGGCAGCGAATCGCCGTCCGATGCTTCTTGCTATCTCCGGTCCGACGAGTTTCATAAGTCTGATCTTCGGAACGCCCCGAACTAGAGACAGCACGGCGCGGAAACGATGGAGGCTCAGAAGCACTATGACGCGGCCTGCAAAAGCATCAAACCAGATTGTCTGCAGCCCGGCCTCATCCTGGCAGTGCTGCATCTCCTTTCGAAGCACTCGCGCGCAGTCGATTTGCAGGGCGGCCTGTTGTGTTATGACTGTGTTCGAACCGTGCCACCTGTAGTATGCAACGACCTCATCGATATGTAACAGTTCTGCGGTTCGCGCAAGCTTCAGCCATACTGGCCAATCTTCGACCAAGGAACCCTCGTCGAAGCCACCGACCGCGGCAAGGTCACTTCTTCGCACCAGGACAGCCATTGCCGGAATGTAGTTTCCACGGATCAGGGAGGAGTAGGTACCTCGAACCCCTGATCGACTTCCTTCGTAGTGCTCGATGAACGTTGTCCCTGCACGTCCATGGCTCTCCATG
>JAJCYA010000031.1 GCA_029263095.1 Acidimicrobiia bacterium
CTGCGCCGAAGGTGTTTGGGACGATGACGTAGCGTGGCGGCTTGCCGAGGAGTTCGTGATCGCCGATCTCCCTCTCTCCGCCAGGGCCGATGGTTTGACACCCTCAACCAACGAGGCCGCCGCCTCGCTGTGGCGAATGGCAGTCAACTACTGCCGAGCCGACTTCCCAGCAGGAGAGATCGCAGACGGATCTCCGACTCCGCGGAACTGATCGTCTTCAGCAACCGGCGAGTCCAGACTCGCGATCAATCCGAACAGATCCTCGCCCGGCGAATCAGAGCCGAGCCATCATCGGACATCTACTGGCACAACGGCGCCGGGGAAACACCTACGCCCGTCTCCGCAGCCACAAGACCTCACCGACATCCGGATCGCGCCGATTCGGCCGCACCTCACCCACCACATCATCGGCAAGGACAGACCTCCACTGGAAGATAGGCGTCGCGTCGTCGTACCCGGCAGCCCTCAACCCCACATAAGGATCGTCACCGAACGAACCGACGTCCGCGACGCTTGAAACACCTCGTTGCATCGATCCTGGGGCAACAAGATCGCGAACGAGTCGTACACGTGCGCCGACGGTTGTGGTTGGTCCGGGACCAAGATTCTCGCGTGTCGGACTCCCGAGCGTCTGTGGCGATCGGCTGGTCGCGTTCGGTGGACCAGAAGGACTCCGGTCAACGTGTCCTCTCTGACCCGATTTGTCCCCTCCTGCAACGGGTCAGTTGCACACGGATGGATCGATCGTGAACTCCCTCGATTCGCCACGCTTCGGGTCTATCCAGAGGTCGGACCAGCCGGGACCCGGTGCGCTGACCTCAACAGCAATGTCGTCGTATGGGATGAAGCTGACGGTCGTCGAGCCGAACGGGGCGATCTCCCGCACCGTCGGGAACTCTCGGTCGTCGGGATCAGTGCCCATCGGGAAGCTAACAGCCTGAACCGTGATGTGACGATCGCACGGGTTGTTGACCCGGACCTCGAATCCTTGATCGGGCAAACACGCCGTCACCAAGCCAAGAGCACCCACTGCCAAAACCACTCTCAGCTGCGTCCTTCGCCAGGGAATCCCGGGCACCTCAACCACCTTTCCACCACCCCTTGCCCCGGCTCTCGCCCCGAACATCGGCCCAAGTCCAGGGATCCAACCTCCGATCGGTACGCGTTGCCTCGTTGGCGCGCTCCTCAGAAAAGTGGCCCTTGTACCAGGATCCGCTCGTGATCGCACCGGCTAGGTAGGCAGAGCCAAAGACAAATAGGCCGTCCTGATCGACATCGTAGAAGTGCTGCGGCTCATGCAAGAGCTTCGTCTCAAGCGAAGCATCAGGGGTGGTGACGATCACTTCGTTGAGTGTCCATCCGCTCCGTCCCCAAACCCGTGGCAGTTGGGAATTGTCAATGTATGTCGCCCCCGGGGGACAGCGATCGAATCGGAGATCACCACCAGTGACGAGCGCAAGAACACCCGCGGTGAAGTCGACCACGGTCTCGGGGACGTTGGTAAGGATCTCGGGAACATCACCGAGATCGGGATCAATGAGGAAGTCATAGAACTCATCAGCGATCCTGTCACCTGCGAACGCAGCAATCTCGAATGGGGTCGTCACGACCTCCACGCCGACAGAGCAAACCCAGCCCGGCAGGAAACCGCACCCGTCGCCGCCAAGCATGTTCGCTCGTGCGATGGCGGTGGCTACGGCGCTGTCGACGAGCTGTTGCGCGCTTCGAGTCCCCTCGTGGACAGCGATTGTCTCCAGGCTCGACTCTCGCGCAGCCAACACTTCGAGACGGTTCAACGCGCCGCCCGCAGCAGTCAGATCCTCGGTGAGATCTCGAACGTCTCGTTTGGCATCGCCGAGCACCGTCCGTTTCCGGGTCATATCGTCGACTTCGGCCATCTGACCTCTGAGGGTGGGTCCGTCGAGGCCTTCGATGTACTCGGTGTAACGACCGGTCGGGTCCCAATACACCAGCGGGTTGTTGGCCGCATACGTGTACCGGTTCAAACTCACCGGGGTGCTCAGGCCGCAGGCATCGTGTACCAGCTGCCCCAAACCACGCCGCTCAGCGTACACATCGGTTCGGAAGGCCACCTCGAACTCAAAGTCGCGCAGCACTGGGTCACGGAGATGGTCGCTCAACCGACTCGCCAGGTTGTTGGACCGCCGCGGCGGCGCCGATTGATCTACTCGGAACGAGCGAGTTCACCGCTGGCCTCACGAAGGGCGCCGAGCTCGACATCCGACAAGGTTTGCAGGGGCGCGTCAAGGTCGAGCACCGAAAGGAAGCCTGTCTGATCCGAGCAGGCTGCAAGTACACCACCGGACATGGCCTGAGGGGCAAACAACAAGGGCGGATCTGCGATGTAGCCCTCGAGCCCGATCCAAGCGACGGCGAAGCCATCACCTATCAATCCGTAAAGGACCTGCTGAATCGCCTCAGCAAAATCGGCAGCGCGCGGCCATACCTCGATTCGCACGTCCCATACGCAAACCTCCCAGTGCTTGCCATGCAGAGCGGACGACTTGATCGCGGCATCGCGAACCCACCTCACGGGATGGAGTCTTGGGATCTCGATGCGACTTCGCCGTCTCAATGCGTGGACAGTGAAGCCTGCTACCTCCTCGCCGTCCCAATAGATAACGAGGTCCTCGCGGGCCGGCGGCCTCAAGGTATCGTCACCCCCCACTTCGTCAGTTGGTTGGCGCTGGGGACTACGGAAATCGCCAACTGGCCTGTCAATGGACCTTCAGCAAAGACCTGAACGGCGACGGTCTGACCCTCCACTGTCCCAACGAACCCTTTGACCGCCGTTCCGCCGAGCATGTTGTCAAAGGTGGCGATCGGCGTCTCAAGAATCGGGCTCAAAGTGTCTCGAATCAACTGCGGGCTCCTCGTGCCGCTCCAGTTCGGCAGGACGCGAGCCTCAGATAGGTGCCGCGTCCCATGCTGCAAACGCCCGGGGGTCAAAGCATTAACTCCCTCCCCGGGAGCGAAACCAATCTCTGGGCGTACCGTCCTTGGGGCCTGTGAGGTACCAGACCTCGTCGCTGCGTTGCCAGCTTCATCACCCCAGTTGGCCAGTCGCCCTAAACCCCAGAGGAAAAGCGTAGCCAGACCCCCGACCACGGTCTCCTCTGCGATCCGATCAGGGTCGAACGCGCGAGAGTCGTGATGCTGCAGTCGGCTGGCGATCCCTCCGAATGCGTTGGCCGCCGCCCCACAGCCCGCAAATCCGATCGGCCCGCTCACCGAGAAGGCAGCACCACAAGCCACGAAGGTGGCCGCACCGGTGATGAGACCGGCAGCGTTCTCGCCGAACCACTCGCCGATGCTGGTTTCGAAGAGCCCGGCGGCGGATCGCTGGGCAGCGACATTCACCGCCGAGTCGACTAGCAGTTGGGCGCTGCGAGTTCCCTCGTGGTCAGTGATCGTCCGGAGACTCTGGGACTTGGCGCCGAGCACCTGAATCACTCCGAAATCGCCAACGCCGGTGAGCTGATCGGCGAGATCCCGAACGTCGCGTTTGGCGTTGCCGAGGGTGGTGCGCCGGTTGGTCTGCTCGTAGACCTTCTTGGTGTTGCCCTTGAGTGTGGGTCCGTCGACGCCTTCGATGTACTCCGCATATCTGCCGGTCGGGTCCCAAT
>JAJCYA010000032.1 GCA_029263095.1 Acidimicrobiia bacterium
CGCGCCACACCATCGGAAACGAACCAAGGAGAACCCCAATGAGATGACCCACCCCCGGCGTCGACCAACCAGCCGACCCGTCGGCGCGCCAGTCGCGCTCCAACAATGACTTGCACCCGGGGATCCCTCACAGATAAGGGGTCCTGAGGGGCTCCAAACCTCCCCTCGGTCCCTGATGAAAGGTGTCGAGCGCAGCATTGCGGTCCATGGTGGCTCCGCCAGGGTCCCGAGCCACCAATCGTTCAGGATTATTCTTGCCGTGGGTGTCCTCGTGGGCCGATCCCGTTCGTAGGGAGGGTGAGCGCGGGAACGGCCCGCACCAACGACGAGGAGCACTCATGAGTCAGTACCTGTTGTCCCTTCATACCGTCCAGGGTCAGAGCCACGGACCCAGCACGCCCGAAGAGGGTCAGGCGTTCATGGAGCGAATCTATGCGCTCGAAGCCGAGATGAAGGAGAGCGGCACGTTTGTCTTCACCGGCGGGCTCCACAGCCCGGATACGGCCACAGTCGTCCGTAGGAACGATGGCGACGTGGTTATGACCGACGGGCCGTTCGCGGAGTCGAAGGAGCACATCGGTGGCTTCTACGTCATCAACGCGGACGATCTCGATGCAGCATTGGATTGGGCAGTCAAGGTCGTGGACGCAGTCAACGCTCCGATCGAAGTCCGCCCCTTCCGCGAGAAGCCCGTCGCCTGAGGGCGTGACCCGTATCGTCGCCGCCGGCCGGGAGGCGACCGGCGTTGAGCGCGTGTTCCGTGAGGAGTACGGCCAAGCGGTGGCGACTCTGGTCCGCGTCTTCGGCGATATCACGCTCGCCGAAGACGCCGTCCAGGACGCGTTCGTTGTGGCAAACGATCGGTGGAAGAGCGACGGCATCCCGCCCAATCCGGGGGGATGGATTGTTACGACCGCACGAAACCGCGCGATCGACGACCTCCGCCGCACGGCCCGCGGCCGGGAGCTCCACGAGCAGCTCGGTTCGGTAGCAGACCCTTCGCCCGGTTCGGACGAAGATGCTCGGGACAACGATGGACCCGTGAACGACGACCAGCTCCGGCTCATCTTCACCTGCTGCCACCCGGCGTTGCGAACGGAACACCGGGTGGCTCTGACCCTGCGGCTGCTGGGTGGGCTGAGTGTGAGTGAGGTGGCCCGTTCGTTCCTGGTGAGCGAGTCGGCGATGGCAAAGCGTCTCGTGCGAGCCAAGCACAAGATCAAGGCCGCCAAGATCCCCTATCGAATACCAGCAGCAGCCGACCTGCCTGAGCGGCTCCGGTCGGTTCTGTCGGTGGTGTACCTCATCTACAACACCGGGGTCGACCACCCGGAACGAGCCGCCCTGCGGAGCGACTCATTCCGGCTCGCTCGCGCTCTCGTCGAATTGATGCCCGACGAGCCCGAAGCGGCGGGACTGCTCGCATTGATGCTGCTCAACGAGTCGCGGATACCTGCCCGTGCGGCCGAGGGCGACCTGGTACTCCTGCGCGACCAGGACCGGACCAAGTGGGATCGCACGATGATCGAAGAGGGACATGCAATCGTGCGCGCCTGCATTCGCCGCGACCAACCGGGCCCCTTCCAACTCCAAGCCGCGATCCAAGCAGTGCACTGCGAAGCCGAAACCCTCGAAGCGACGGATTGGCGCCAGATTGTCGCTCTCTACGATCATCTGGCCTCGGTCATGCCCACGCCCATAGTTGCTCTCAATCGAGCCATCGCCATCGGCGAGAGCGAGGGCCCCAGTGCCGCGCTCACAGCGCTCGACGCGATCGCATCCGATCTCGACAACTATCACCTGATGCACGCAGCCCGCGGCACAACGCTGCGGCGGCTCGGACAGCGGAACTCAGCGAAGACTGCCTACGAACGCGCAGCCCACCTCGCGCCAACGGAGCCAGTCCGGCGATTCCTCGCTCGGCAGATCGAAGAGTTGGCCGAGGATGAAGCGCCTACTCCGCACCAAGCGGGCGGGTCGACTCAGGAGAGCTGACGGGACTCGACCGTGGATCCTCAGCCGACTCAATCCGGGATCGGTCCATGAGTGGGTACACCCTTGGGAAGGCGAGGTCGGTGTAGCCTTGGCCTGCTGGACCAGAGGTGGTGCCATGGTCTCCCGAACAGACAGCCAGGGTCGCGAACCGCGTCACGCCGGGTGGGGGTCTGTTGACAAACCCAAGATTCTGCCTGTAACCATCGACAAGTGGCAGCGCGTGGTGGATATTTTGGCCCGCGTGTGTGAGGTTCCCACGGCACTGATCATGAAGGTCGATCCTCCTGAGATAGAGGCGTTCCTAGTCAGCAACACGGACGGCAATCCCTACGACGCCGGAGAGAGGGCCAATCTGGACACGGGCCTGTACTGCGAGCACGTCATGACGGAACGCTCCCAACTCCTGGTGCACGACGCGTCAGAGGACCCGGTCTGGGACCACAACCCCGACATACCTCTCGGGATGACGTTCTATCTGGGCCACCCATTGCTGTGGCCCGACGGATTCGTGTTCGGAACGATCTGCGTGCTCGACCACAAGGACAACCCGAACGCTGTGTCGTACGAGAGCCTGCTGGTGGAGTTCAAGCATGTGATTGAGGCCGACCTGGAGTCTCTCACCAACGTGGAGGAGCTCCGCACAGCAACCGACGCGCTACAACAACTGAACGAGCAACTCGAGAAGCAGGTTGAGAAACGTACCGAGCAGCTCGCGCAAAGCAATCGAGAGTTGGAGCAGATGCTGCGGTCCAAGAACGAGTGGATCGCCTCGATCTCCCACGAGCTACGCACTCCCCTGACCTCCGTGTTGGGCTTCGCACGGGTGCTGCAGGATCCATCGTCGGACCTTTCTGCCGGGGACCGCGCCGAGTTGCGCCAATCAATCGTCAATGAGGGGACGGACCTCGCCAACATCGTGGATGACCTGCTGGTGGCGGCCAGGGCCGAGACCGAAACACTCTCGGTCGCTCAGGTCACGGTCAATCTGCAGGCCCAGATTGCACAGGTGTTGGAGGGCGAACGCCCTGAGACCGCCGGGCGGATCAGAGTCACGGGCGATGCCGCGCAAGCTCTGGGCGATCCCGCCCGAGTTCGCCAGATCATTCGCAACCTCATTTCCAATGTCGTGCGCTACGGAGGCTGCACCGTTCGGATCGAGCTCGGCGGCGACGACACAACTGTCTGGTTGGCAGTCATCGATGATGGACCCGGAGTGCCCGCCCAAGAACAGCACCGAATCTTTGAGCCATACTGGCAAGCCCATCAGGTACGAGGTCAGCCATCCTCGCTGGGCTTGGGTCTCTCCGTATCTAGAGATCTTGCCCGCCTCATGGGCGGCGACCTCGTCTACCGACACGAGGACGCTGAGACCAGCTTCGAGCTCTCCCTGCCAAGGACCGACTGAGGGATCGATCCAGAAGTGCTGCGGAGCCTCTGTCCGCCGCTGATCGAGGCCTTTTGACCCTGGCGCCGTCTTGGGTCCGCCGTGACGCTTGGTCGCTGGGACCGTGAGCGCCGCTGGCGCGGACTATTGCGCTCGTCGCACCATCGGGAAGGGGAAATGAAGACCGACCTCCAACCTCACCAGAGACCATGACCAACGGTGATCTCGCCATTGAGGCATCCGGCCTCTCCAGGACGTTCGGCGCCCTCGTTGCAGCGGACGGTGTGGACCTGTCAATCGGACAGGGAGAGCTGTTTTCCCTGTTGGGACCAAACGGTGCCGGGAAGACCACCACGATCAGGATGCTGTGTTGCCTGCTCAGGCCGACCAGCGGCACAGCCAAGGTCAAAGGTCACGACATACGGACGGATCCGTTGTCGGTAAAGCGGGTCATCGCCATCTCACCACAGGAGACCGCCATCGCGGAGCATCTCAACGCCTGGGAGAACCTGAGCCTGATGGCACGCCTGCACGGAATGACAAAGCAGGAGACAAAGCAGAGGTCCGGCGAGTTGTTGGAGATGATGTCCCTGACCGGGCGGGCAACGGATCGGGTAAAGAAGTTCTCTGGGGGAATGAAGCGGCGGCTCAGCATCGCCATGGCGCTCGTATCGAAGCCTCAGGTGCTCTTCCTCGATGAGCCGACCCTCGGCCTCGACCCTCAATCGCGGCGAGGGTTGTGGGAGCACATCGAGGGGCTCAAGGGCGATACGACGATCGTTCTCACCACCCACTACCTGGAGGAAGCGGATGCGCTCGCCGATCGGATTGCGGTGATCGATGAAGGCAAGGTGGTCGCGCTGGGAACCTCCGAGGAGTTGAAAGCGGGCGTCCTTGATGCGCAGGTGACAATCGTTGAGGCGGAGAACCTGACAGATGATGCCGTCGAAGCCCTACGGCAGAGATTCTCCGAAGTGAGGCTGATCGCGGGTGGAGTCGAGATCGGTGACGCAGACGCCAGCCTCGACGACATCTCGGACTGTCTGCGGCCCAGAGGGGTTGCCATCCAATCCGCGCACCGGAGGCGTGTCACATTGGACGATGTCTTCCTGCAACTCACGGGGAAGCAGCTAAGAGAATGACGTCGATGGAGCTGACGAAGAGAAACTTCAAGACGGCCTGGCGAGATCCGCTCTCTCTCGGCATCACGATTGCGCTACCGGCGGCGTTGTTGGTGGCACTCGAAGCTCTGGGGGGAGCCTTTGGGGAGGGGGAAGCTCCATTCCTCGGCGCGACATTGTTGACACCCGGGATCGCTCTCTTCGGCTTCGTCATGCTGATGTTCAGCTCGGCGATGATCCTCAGCCGAGACCGGGAAAGTGCCCTGTTCTCGCGCCTGCTGACTGCCCCGCTCAGCTCGAGCGACTTCGTGGTGGCGTATTCGCTGCCCTATCTGGCGGTGGCGATCATCCAAGGCATCCTGGTCTTCTCGATCGGGGGGTTCCTGGGGCTGGAACTCAACGGGAATGCGGGGCTCGTCTTCTTGATCCTGTTCGTCATGTCGATTTGCTATGTCGGGTTGGGGATGGCCTTCGGATCGCTCATGGCAGTCGGGCCGTTGTCCGGTGCCTACACCGCAATCCTCCTCCTGACCATCTTCGGAGGGGCGTGGATGGACCTCGAGGAGATAGGGGGCGTGTTCCAAGGCGTTGCGAACGCCCTTCCGTTCGCCCACGCGCTCGATGCAACCAGAGCTGTGATGGCCGACAGAGCCGGCTTTGGTGCAGTTGCCACAGACTTCTACTGGGTTCTTGGATACTCCCTGGCGGTCGTCTCCTTGGCCGTCGTTGTGTTCAGGCGGAGAATGCTGGAGTAAGGAGACAAGCATCCATGATCGCCACAATCCCACTTCGACACAGAGCACGGTCGGTATGAGTCGCTTCAACCGATTCATGATGAGAGCGCCCATCGGCCTCTACCGGCTGGGACTCGGGGGCCTTCTAGGCAAACGCTTTCTACTCCTCGAGCACACCGGTCGTAAGACTGGGCTTCCCCGCCAGACCGTGCTCGAAATAGTCGAGATAGGCGAATCCATGAGCCCGATCGTGGTGAGTGGCTACGGCGAGCGCTCGGATTGGTACCGCAACGTCATGGCCCATCCAGAGGTGACATTCACACTGGGGCGCAAGCGGGCAATAGCGTCGGCGATACGTCTCGATCACACCGAGGCGACGGCCGTCTTCGATCAATATCGCACCGAGCACGCCAAAGCAGCCAAGGTGATCGGCAAGAGGATCGGTGTATCGCTCGTCGACGATCTCGAGACGGCAGCCGAGAAGCTACCGCTCTTTCGTCTGGTTCCCGAGCAACGGTAAGGAGCCAACGGACCGCGACCGCAGTGTCGACTGACCTCGAGTGCAGATCTGGTCAGACCTATCAGTCCCAATCCCGCGAAGCATCACCCGCGCCGGCACCGAATCCCTAGATGTCGTAATACAGCATGAACTCCCATGGGTGGGGGCGCAGCCTCATGGCATCCACCTCAGATGTCCGCTTGTAGGCGATCCAGTCCTTGATCAGGGTCTCGGTAAACACATCCCCGACCAGCAGGAAGTCGTGATCGGCCTCTAGTGCATCCAATGCCTCCTCCAACGAGGCCGGTACTGAGGGCACCTGGGTCAGTTCCTCGGGCGGGAGGTCGTACAGATCCTTGTCGACCGGGGCGCCGGGATCCATCTTGTTGGCAATCCCGTCGAGCCCGGCCATGAGCATCGCCGCAAACGCCAGATACGGGTTTGCCGCCGGATCGGGACAGCGGAACTCAATACGGCGCAAAGCGGGTTTGTGGCTGTACACCGGCACCCTGATGGCGGCGGAGCGATTGCGTTGCGAGTACACCAGGTTGACAGGAGCCTCATAGCCCGGAACGAGCCGCCGGTATGAGTTAGTGGTCGGAGCGGCAAAGGCCAGAATCGCCGGGGCATGCTCGAGCAGGCCCCCCACGTAGTAACGAGCCAGATCGCTCAAGCCGGCGTATCCAGACTCGTCATAGAACAATGGAACTCCGTCGAGCCAGAGGCTCTGGTGGCTGTGCATCCCGGAGCCGTTGTCCTCGAAGACCGGCTTGGGCATGAAAGTGACCGTCTTGCCGTACATCAACGCCGTGTTCTTGACGATGTATTTGAACATCGTCACCTTGTCGGCCGTCTCCAGAAGAGGTCCGTACCGAATATCGATCTCGGCCTGACCTGCGGTACCCACTTCGTGGTGCTGCACTTCGACATCGATACCAGCCTCGATGAGGCGCGCCGACATCTCAGAGCGCAGATCCTGATAATGGTCCGTAGGTGGGACGGGGAAGTACCCCTCCTTGTAGCGGGGTTTGTAGGCCAGGTTTCCACCCGGCTCTTCGGCGCTCGAGTTCCAGGCGCCTTCAATGGAATCGACCTCGTAGAAGGCGGAGTTCTGATCCTGATGGAACCGGGCCGAGTCGAATATGTAGAACTCGGCCTCCGGTCCCCAGTAGGAAGTGTCGGCGATTCCGGTACCGGCCAGGTATGCCTCGGCCTTGCTCGCCACATAGCGAGGATCCTTCTCGTACGGC
This sequence comes from Acidimicrobiia bacterium, assembly GCA_029263095.1. GTDB lineage: Bacteria > Actinomycetota > Acidimicrobiia > Spongiisociales > UBA11373 > JACZWZ01. Next base: position 6,984 of record JAJCYA010000032.1, read on the forward strand.
TGACCCGTGATCGGATCGCGCACCCAGCAATACAGAATCAATGTGGGACGATCGCGAAACTGATCGTCGACGGCAGTCGACGGATCGGGGATGAGGAGCATGTCCGACTCCTGGATTTCCTGGAAACCCCTGATGGAGGAGCCGTCAAAGCCGAACCCCTCCTCGAAGGAGGCCTCCGTCAACTGGGTCGCAGGAACCGTGAAGTGCTGCACCTGTCCGGGTAGATCCACAAAGCGCAGGTCGATGAACTCATAGCCACCGTCGGCTACCAACTTGAGGACGTCACTTGGCGACGACATCTCGCTCCTCTCGTTTCCGTGATGCAGTCTTTGTATCCCAGGGCCGTTTCATACCAGTTGCCGGAGTGTGAACAGTGTGTTTCGACATCCCGATCGGTCTTCTCACGGGGAGGCAGGCTCCGTACGATGGTGTGGAGCCTGCTGAACAACACATATCACTCACCTCGAAGACCAGCCATCACCACTCGCTGTGTCCTCGGCTGCGTCAATCCCGCGTGAGGAGTGCCGAAGCCGAAGTCCTTGCGACTAGCGCGTCTGGCCGCCGATCTGAGCAACTGCGTTACCCAGCAGACTCCCTAGACCCGGAGGTCAAACATGGCAAAGCAAGAGGAATACGTACTGCGAACCGTCGAGGAACGGGGGATCCGTTTCATCAGGCTGTGGTTTACCGATGTGCTCGGATACCTCAAGTCGTTCGCCATCACTCCCGCCGAGCTGGAGACAGCCTTCGAGGAGGGAATGCAGTTCGACGGATCGGCCATCAACGGCTTCTCCCGCGTCCAGGAAGCCGACATGCTCGCCCACCCCGACCCGACAACCTTTCAGATCCTCCCCTGGCGTGGAGACGAGGCTGGCGTGGCTCGGATGTTCTGTGATCTCACCACTCCCGATGGCGAGCAGTTCGAGGGCGACCCCCGATCAGTGCTGCGACGGAACCTGGAACGGGCGGCCGATCTCGGGTTCTCCTTCTACGTCGGCCCTGAGGTCGAGTACTTCTACTTTGCAGATTCTGGGCCTGAACCGGAGGCGCTCGACAGAGGGGGCTACTTCGATCTGACCCCTCTCGACGTCGCCCAGGAGTACCGACGGCGGACCATCATGGCGCTGGAGGCGCTCGGCATCCCCGTCGAGTCTTCGCACCACGAGGTATCACCCAGCCAGCACGAGATAGATCTCCGCTACACGGATGCGCTGACGATGGCGGATTCGCTCATGACGACACGTCTGGCCGTCAAGGAAGTCGCCATGGAGCACGGCATCTACGCCACGTTCATGCCGAAGCCGATCGAGCAGGTCGATGGAAGCGGACTACACCTGAACGTGTCTCTGTTCGAAGGCGACACGAACGCTTTCCACGAAACCGGGGCCGCGTATGGCCTGTCCGAAGTCGCTCAAGGATTCATCGCCGGTCTGCTTCGCCACGGCACCGAGATCACGGCCGTGACGAACCAGTGGGTCAACAGCTACAAGCGCCTCGTGAGTGGATACGACGCCCCAGTTTGGATCACGTGGGCGCGCAACAACCAGTCCGCTCTGGTGCGAGTCCCTACCCCGAAGAAGGGCAAGCCCGCCAGCACACGGATCGAGTACCGGTCGCCGGATCCCGCATGTAACCCGTACCTGGCGCTCTCTGTGATCCTCGCCGCCGGATTGGCGGGAGTCGAGGGCAACTACGACCTCCCCGACGAGATCCGATCCGACGCTTCTGGATTCAGCGGCGAACAACGGGCAGCAGCCGGGATCAGCCGGATTCCCGGCAACCTCGCAGCGGCGCTCGACGCCATGGAGTCATCGGAGCTGGTGGCCGCCGCCCTGGGCGAGCACCTGTTCGAGTGGTTCCTCCGCAACAAGCGCAACGAGTGGGATCGCTACCAGCGTCACGTAAGTCGCTACGAACTCGAGGAGTATTTGCCGATACTCTGAGGCACACATGTTCGCAGCTGTCTACCCACACGACCCCTCGGCAGGCCTCGTCACGGCGCTGCTCCAGGCCGGGATTCGCCCAGTACCGGTGAGCGACGCCTCGAGCGTCGCCGATCTCGAACCGGATGATGGCTGGTCGGTGGCCGTGATAGAGCTTGCGGAAGATCCGGCGGTGGGATTGACCGTCGCCCGTCGGATTCACGACGAGGGGGCCGCTCCAGTGCTCATCTGCGCCAACCGCACCGAGACGCAGCTACTCGCCGAGGCGGTGTGCGACGACTTCGTGCTGACGCCGATCGATCCAGGTGAGTTGGCGGTCAGAGTCGCCAGGCTGCTGCGCGGCGAGGGCGCCGGACCCGACGAGGTGATCTCGTTCAAGGAGCTGTCACTCAACCTCGCCACCTATCAGGCCAACGTCAATACCGATCCGATCGATCTCACCTACATGGAATACGAGCTACTCCGCTTCTTCGTGACTCACCCGGCCCGGGTCTGGTCGCGAGAACAGCTGCTGTCACGGGTGTGGGGGTACGACTACTTCGGCGGAGCCCGCACGGTTGATGTGCACGTCCGGCGCCTCCGAGCCAAGCTCGGCGAAGAGCGGGCATCGTGGATAACCACGGTTCGTAGCGTCGGATACCGCTTCGGCTAGCCGCCGAACTCAATCCCTGTGCGCGGGTTGTCTCACACCTACGGCGACGATCACCTACCGTTCCCCCATGACAGACGACCGGCCCCTCAGCAGCGACGAGATGATTCGGCAAGCCCGTGAGCAGCTCTCGGTGACTCCAGAGCCGCTCTATCCAGACGCCGTCGAACCAATGGATGATTCCGACTTCGTTGATGACCCTCTGCCGATAGAAACAGCCACCCGAAAGTCGCGCCCCAGAACCTCCCGGCGACACAACAAGCTGCCCCCCGATCCGTTCGCCAGCCGAGAACGACCCCTCACCCCTCAGGCAAAAGCGCGAGCACTCGCAATCTTCTCGGGGATAGCCATGCTGCTCCTGGGAATTGGTGTTGCCGTGGCTCTGTTCGCCTCAACGACTCCCTGACCGGGCGGAAGCACGCAGTCCTATCCGAATTCGATTCCCTGAGCCAGCGGAAGCTCTGAACTCCAGTTGATGGTGTTCGTCTGGCGTCGCATGTAGGCCTTCCACGCGTCGGAACCGGATTCCCTGCCGCCGCCCGTCTCCTTCTCCCCTCCGAACGCACCGCCGATTTCGGCACCCGAAGTGCCGATGTTGACGTTGGCAATGCCGCAGTCCGAACCCTGGTGGGAGAGGAACTGCTCGGATGAGTGCATGCTGTCGGTAAAGATCGCGGACGACAGTCCCTGGCGCACACCGTTCTGGATGCTGATCGCATCGTGAACGTCCTGAGCCTCAATGAGATACAAGATGGGAGCAAACGTCTCCTCCTGCACGACATCGGCGTCGCCCCGGATCTCGATGATTGTCGGTTCGACGAAATAGCCCCCAAGATCGGTATCGACCCGCTTGCCGCCGGTAAGAACCTTGCCACCTTGCTTCTCGGCCACGTCGATAGCCGTCAGCATGTTGTTGACGGCCTGCTCATTGACCAGAGGGCCCATGAGAGTTGCAGAATCGAGAGGATCGCCAAGACGGACCTGCTGATAGGCGGCGACGAGCCTCTTGCTCACCTCGTCCTTGATGCCCTTCTCGACGATCAATCGCCGAGTCGTCGTACACCTCTGTCCGGAAGTGCCTACTGCGCCGAACAACACAGCCCGGGTCACGACGTCGACATCGGCGTCGTCCAAGACAACAACCGCGTTGTTGCCGCCGAGTTCGAGCAGCGAGCGGCCCAACCGCTTGGCCACCGCCACGCCTACCTTCTCGCCCATGTTGCACGAACCAGTTGCCGAGATGAGCGGAACCCTGCGGTCATTGATGAGCCGGTCTCCTACCGTCCGGCCGCTACCGACGAGCAGGTTGAACACTCCCTCGAAGCCGGTTCCTTCCATCACGTCGTGACAGATCCTCGTGACGGCCACCGCGCTCAGCGGGACCTGCGACGACGGCTTCCATACATTGGTGTCGCCGCAAACCGCCGACAGGAAGGTGTTCCAGGACCACACCGCCACCGGGAAATTGAACGCGCTGATCACTCCGATGACACCAAGCGGATGCCACTGCTCGTACATGCGATGGCGAGGACGCTCCGAGGTCATAGTCAGGCCGTATAGCTGACGAGACAAGCCGACGGCGAAGTCGGCAATATCGATCATCTCCTGGACTTCGCCCTCACCCTCGGCCTGGATCTTCCCCATCTCCAGGGAAACCAGGGCACCGAGCGCCTCCTTCTTCTCTCGGAGCGCATTGCCGATGAGCCTCACGTACTCACCACGCTTGGGGGCGGGGAGCATGCGCCACTCGCGAAACGTCTCCTGGGCGGACTCGATGATCTTCTCGTAGTCGTCCTCGGAGCACTGCTGTACCGAGCCGATTGTCGATCCGGTTGTCGGGTTTCCTACCTCTATCAGGGCGCCTGTGGTTGCGAGCCACCCTCCGGCATAGCCGCCGCTATTGACGTCCTCGAGGCCCAGCGCGGCGAAGATCTCATCCCTGGTCATTTCGGCTCCTCTCAACGAGCGGCGACAACTTCGATCTCGACCTGAAATCCGACTGGGAGTGCCGCGACCTGAACCGTCGAACGTGCCGGAGGCTCCCCGGTGAAGAACTGCCCGTACACGGCGTTGACGGTCCCGAAGTCGCCCATGTCGGTCAAGAAGATCGTCGTCTTTACGATGTCGTCGTAGCCGAGATCGAGATCACTGAGGATCGCGCCAACGTTCCTCATGATCTGCTCGGCCTCGGCAGCGGCGGTCTCCTCCACCCGATCTCCCGTGGCCGGGTCAAAGGCAACCTGACCAGACAGGTACACGAAACCGTTGGCCTCTGCTGCAATCGAGTATGGACCCACCGGAGCGGGTCCGCTTGTGATCGGCGGTACGGACTTTGGCATTGCAGCTCCCTCGCGAGTGATCTGTGAGGAGGCTACTGGGGTGCATGGTCTTGCGATCCGTGGCTTGGGTCCCCGCAAGCGGGTGTGGTACCCCCACAAGGTGATGTGTCGCGGTTGGTGCCCGACGGTTCGTAGCGTGGAGTGGGTTCGGTGGTTCTGACAACCTTCCCCTCGTCCGATCCTTTGCCCCTTGTGGGGGAAGTCCGTGAGGAGCAAAGCGACGAGGGGGAGTGGTGAGAAGGAGCCAACGACCCGTCGGTCCTATCGCGCAACCCGACACCACAACGGGGGAGTGATAAAGAACGCGGTTAGCTAAAGCTGTTGCCGCAGCCGCAGGCGCGTTCCACGTTCGGGTTGTTGATGTGGAACCCGGCTCCCTGGAGGGTGTCGCGGTAGTCGATCTCGGCGCCGTTGACCTTCTCCATGCTCTGCGGATCAACGACGAGCTTTACACCGTCGAACGTGTTGACGATATCGGCGTCGTCGATCTTGGAATCCAGTTCGAGCTCGTAGCTGAAGCCGGAGCATCCCCCGGGGCGGACGCCGAGCCGCAGCGCCATGATCCCTTCATCCTCACGTGCGATGAGATCTGCGACCTTGGCGGCGGCGGCCGATGTCAGCGTCACCTTGGGTGCAGCTGCTCTTGGGGTGATTGAAATCGCCTGCATCGGCCCTCCTCGTCCGTCGTCGGGAGACGGATAGTAACTACCGGGCGACCGTACCGATAGAACATGTTCCTGTACGGCAGAACCCGTCACTACGGTGACACCATGCCCGCTGAAGCGACCGTCGCTGACGTCGAGTCGGCCTTGCGCGGTGTCGTCGATCCCGAGTTGGGTGCCGACGTTGTCGAATTGGGGATGGTCCGTGACATCTCGATCGCCGAAGGCGTCGCCGCCGTCGGGATCGCGCTGACGATTGCCGCCTGCCCGATGCGGGAGCAGATCGAAAGCGACGTGATTCGCAAGGTCACTGCTCTTCCCGGGATTGACAGGACTGAGGTCAGCGTCACGGCGATGACCGAGAAGCAGCGTTCCGATCTCATGTCGGTGGCGCGACGATCGGCACGAGAGCAGGCCGCGCCCACCACGGTCAATCCGCTCACCCGGGTCATCGCCGTCGGATCCGGCAAGGGTGGCGTCGGCAAGTCATCGGTCACCGTGAATCTCGCCATCGCGTTGCGTCGCGCAGGGTTCAAAGTTGGGTTGCTCGACGCCGACATCTGGGGCTTTTCGACTCCCCGTATGCTCGGCGTCGATGCCCGCCTCGAAGCAGGCGGTGACCGCAAGATCATCCCAGCGCGGACAAGCGGCATCCACCTCGTTTCCACCGGCTTGCTGATCGACGACGAGGAGACCGCTCTCATGTGGCGAGGCCTGATGCTCTCCAAAGCGGTCGAGCAATTCCTCCACGACGTCGCCTGGCCGTCGGACATCGACTACCTACTCATCGACATGCCTCCTGGTACCGGTGATGTGCAGATGGCGCTTGCCAGACTGCTTCCCCAGGCCGAGATGGTTGTCGTGACAACGCCGCAGAAGGCTGCTCAGAAGGTCGCCGCCCGAGTCGCCGATATGGCGCGCCGCTCATATCTGCCCGTCGTCGGCGTCATTGAGAACATGTCGGGCTTTACCGCCGAAGACGGCACCCACTACGAGCTGTTTGGAGCAGGGGGCGGAAGCGAACTCGCCGCCGACCTAGGGGTACCGCTCATCGGTCAGATCCCACTCGATCCGCTCGTCGTCGGCGGTGGCGACAAAGGATCGCCGGTGGTCGAGGACCATCCCCAATCGCCATCTGGAGCGGCATTCATCACAGCTGCCGCCCGACTCATTGAATTGGTTCCGCCTGCCGAGGACGAGACCTGTACCGCTCGGATCGCGGTGCTGATGGAACAACTAGAAGGCCGGCCTCCCAGCTGAGATGCGACAGGAGCCAAAGGGCGCCCTGTTCGACAGACACCTTCCCTAGGAGAAGACCGACTTCGGTCGCTCCTGGAGGACGCCGTCGACGTATATGTCGACCTTCTCGTTGTAGAAGCTGACAAGACCGGCAACACGCATGCTCTCTTCCACCGGTGTCCGATATCCCCACACGATGTCATCGACGGTCTCACCGTCGGCCGTCACCGACCAGTACTCCGCCGTCCCCTTGTATGGGCATTGGGAGGTCGTCTCAGTTGAATTGAGCAAGTCCATTCGGACGTCAGTCTTTGGAAGGTAGTAACGAGTTGGAAGGCCGGTCTCGATCAGCACGCGCGGCTGGTGGCTATCGGCCACCTTGACACCATTCACGACAACCTCGACGTGTCGAGAGCTGGGGAGGATGTCGATCCGGGTGTACGGATCCCTGGCATGTACGAAGACCTCCTCTTCCTCTTCGAACCAGGCGTCCATCTTGTCCCACTCGAATGCGATCCAGCCTTCGAGTCCGTCGATCTTGCAGTCGACAAGGTATTGGTATGCAGCGTTCTCGGCGACACGGTTGCCGACCTTTACATCGAAGAAGTTGGCGGTGCCACGACTCGGAGAGCGTTGGGTGTGATCGCTCGCTGCCAGGAACTCCATCCGGACGTCCTCGGCCGGGAAGTAGTACACCGGGTAGTACGGCTTCTCCCACACCAGCTTGACGTGGGTGCTTTCGGCGATGAGCTCACCGCCCAAGTACACCCGAATCTGCTTGGACCCGTCCTCGATCCGAACTCGGCCTCTGGTAGTCATAACCATCTCAGTCTTCCTGTGAAGTGCCATCACACAAACGACCGAGCCGGGCAAGCCATTCCCGCCGCCGCACCAAGCGCTACCTACAAAGCGCCACCATCAGCTGATACGGGTTGGTGAGCGGGCCTCCGCCGGGTTGGTAGCCGAGATGGAGGTGGGGAACGGCGGCGTTGCCGCTATTTCCGTTGTAGCCGATCACCTGACCCACCCCCACACGCTGGCCGTCGTAGAGACCGGGTGCATATCCCTGGAGGTGGGCGTAGTAGTACATATCGCCACTATCGCCCCGCACATAGACGCCGTTGCCACCCGCCCAGTGCCAGTTCGGACTCCAGATGTAGCCGTTCTCGACCGCGACTATCGGTGTCCCCATGGCGGCCACCATGTCCAAGCCAGTATGGGTGCGACCACCAGACCGGGGTGCCCCCCAGGTGTTGCTAAAGCTGTGAGCACCCGCCACCGCACAGGTGCGCCCACTCGGATCGACATAGGCGCTGCTGGCGTACCCTGAAGCAGTCGCAGCGGCAGCTCGCTCGGCCGCCTCCTGGGCCCGACGGGCGATTTCCCTCTGACGCCGACGCTCGGCTTCCTCGATCTGCCACTGCTCGTACAGCGCCTGATACTGATCGTTGGCAGCAGCCAGCTCGCCAAGGATCTCGTTGGAACGTGCATCGAGCTCGGCCGCCAAGTCCTCCTGCTGGGCAACAAGACTCTCAATCTGTTCCTGCAGTCCAGCGCGATCGGTCTGGAGGAACTCGAGCTGATTCACCACGTCAACATCGAGATCGACCACCGCGTCGAGATAGGCGGTCTTGGTACCAAGCCGGGTGATTGATTCCGGGCTCACCGCGGCCTGGAAATCGCCGGCTCCGGCGCTCACGTACATCGACCGAGCCCGATCCCGTGCCTCGAACGCCGCCAGGGCGATCTCGCGGTCACGACCGGTGATGTCCTCTTGAATCCGAGTGATCTGCGCCTCGTAGATGAACTGCTGATCGAGCGCTAACTCGAGTTCCGCGATCTCGTCTTCTAGGTCCCTGCTGACCGCGTTGATCTCGGCGCGCGCAGCATCCAATTCCGATTGCGTCACATCCGCCCCCGCGGGCAACGCCACACCCACGACGAGGAAGAACGAGATGGTTGTTGCGAGGCGTCTCACGGGCGGAAATCATCCATTGGCGTGGAATCGAGAGGTTACCCGCGATCCAAGAATGCGGGCCCGGCGATCAGCGACATAGAGCATTGACGATCGGATAGGGGTTGGCGTAGATCCAGTTGGCATTCGGCTGATAGCCGAAGTGGAGGTGCGGCGTGGAGGCATTACCCGATGAACCGACGTAGGCGATGAGTTGTCCGGCCACGACCGGTGTCCCTGTGGCGATCCCTCCCGCCACCGCCTCATTGTGGGCGTAGTACCACATTGCCCCCGATTCGCCCCTGACGTAGACGCCGAGACCACCGGCCGAGTGCCAGCTCACCTGATATATGTAGCCCGCCTCGATGGCAACGAGCGGTGTCCACCGCGCCGCCATCATGTCCGTCCCCTTGTGGGTGCGACCACCGGAGCGCGGTTCACCCCACGAATCGCGGAAGGTGACGGCACCATCCACCGGACAGACCCTGCTGGGAGGTGGAGGGGGCGGCGGCGGCGGAGGCGCCGTCGTGGTGGTCGTCGCCGCGACGGTCGTCGTTGTCGTGTCACCGGCGACCGTCGTCGTTGTGGTACCTCCCGCCACCGTTGTTGTGGTTCCGCCCGCCACTGTTGTCGTGGTTGTGGGGACGGTTGTTGTGGTGTTTGCCGGGGCTGTTGTTGTAGTAACCGCCACAGTTGACGTCGTGGTGGGTGGGGGCGCGGTCGTCTGAGAGGTCGTGGGGGGAGGAGCCAGGGTGGTCGTCGTGGTCGTCGAGGTGGCGAGGAACTCTCTCAGTCGACGCTCCTCCTCCTGCTGCTCGTACGCCGCTCGAACCTCCTGGTACTCGTTGTTGGCACTCTCGAGCTCGGTGTAGATGACGTCAACCAGATCATCCACCTCCTGGCGGAGCCCTTCCTGATCGTCAATTGCCTGATCCACGATCTGCTTCTGCTGCTCAAAGTCCCTTCGAGTGGCCACAAGCCGGTTGACAACGTCGAGATCGGTCTGGGAAACGCTCGCCAAGTACGCGTATCTCGCCGGGAACTGACCCATCTCCTCATCCGACAGGAGCGCTGCGGTGCCGTTGTCCGTACCCGCGGCCATATACATATCCGCGGCGCGCTCACGAGCGGCGCGACGCGCTATGACCAGATCGCGCTCTCGGGCAGCCAACGACACGATGAGTCCGTCGAGCCTGTCACGCAATTGGGCTTCCTCCATGACTGCCGCGTCATAGGCAGCTACCTGGGACTCGAGGCGCGATGCGACCTCTCGGATCGCCGCACGGGCATCATCGACGTCCGCCGGAGTGAGCTCCGCCCAAGCCGGAAGCGCCGATGCCACCAACATCGCGAGCAGGAACGGAAGCAGCCAGAGTCGCTTCACCGCAGCCGAACCTCCGCTTCCCACGTCGGTTCCGGTTCAACCTCAACGCGGCCGTCGACACTGAGCTTCTCGAGATGAGCCGCCACCGACATTGCCGCCATGGGATGCAGGGCCTCGTTCACGTCTCGGTATACCTCAGTCACTATCGACCCCACAGAATCCGCGCCCCGCTCCAGTGCATCGAGAATCTGCGCCTCACGTTCGAGTCGGTGCGATATGTACTCAGCGATGGTCGCGTCGGGCGAGTCGATGACCGGACCGTGCCCGGGGAATAGGGTCTCGAGCCCTGTGCCATGGAGTTTTTCCAGCGATCCCAAATAGTCACTCATGTCCTCGACCACAACGGTTGACCCCCCCATGATGTGGTCTCCTGTGAACAATGTGTTCCGAACGCGGTAGCTAACCGAGTCAGGAGTGTGGCCGGGGGTGGCCACACATACGGCTTCGATATCACCAAAGCCGACCCCACCTCCATCGGCAATCGACCGATCCGGATTGAACTCGGGACCGGGAGCGCTGCCGACTGCAGGGACTCCCAACTGGGTGGCAAGACCGTTGGCGGCGGGCGCATGATCGGGATGGGTGTGAGTGACGAGGACCGCACGCACCACAGTGCCCGATACGGCCGTCTTGATGGCTTCAAGATGCGATTCGATGACGGGTCCGGGATCGATGATCACCGATTCGCCGCGCGCGGTGATCACCCACGTATTGGTCCCCGGACCGGTAAAGAGACCCGGGTTCGGAGCGAGAACGACATCGACGATCACGCAGGTGCCTCGTCGAAGCCAGGGTCCCCAGGCAGGAGTATGTTGATCGAGCCATCTGCGGATTGGGCGATTCGGGGAGCGATTCGTACCACCTCGGTGGAGGCAGCCACCGCCATCACTTCCGCCGCAGTTGTATATCCAGCGAACATCTCGAGCGTGGTGCGAGTCGGAAACTCCAGCTGCCACTCGCCCCTATCGGCGGCATCCAGTGCGTCGCCGGCCCGAACCCACACTGCCTCGAACACCTCACGATCGTCGGTGACCGGATCGCCGGTGGCGGCGGCCACGAAGAAGCGGGCATCAAACCTGCGGGGAGGACCGAGTGGGGTGACCCAGTTGCCGAAATACTCGAGGGCGTCGGCGTCGAGACGCTCCCCCGAAGCGACAAGTGCTTCGTAGAGATCTGAACCTTCGAGGCGTTGATCCATCTCCGCTCCCGACCCCACAAGCACACCGGCCTCCTCGAACAATTCGCGCAGGGCCGCAGCCCTCCACGAAAACTCGTCGGGATCACCGGACCAAGCGACCGCGGTGCGAGCAAGTGGGCTGTCGTCGATGTCATCGACTGCTCCGCCGGGAAAGACATGGGCTCCGCTCATGAAGACTGCCTTGTGATCTCGGCGAACCATCAGGAACTCGACACCATCCAACCCGTCACGAGCTAGGACGACAGTTGCGGCGGGTCGGATCGGCACCGATGGATTCGGGGAGTTGGCCACGGGTCGAATATAGGGGCCTCGGTAGGCTGTGAACATGGTCTCTCGTCCCCCTTCGGTGGACGCCTTGGCGACGTCTCTCGACAATGGGACGCTGCCGCGGTCACTCCTGGTCGAAATCGCACGGCGTGCCATCGATGCCGGCAGGGCATCCGGTGACGATGCGGAGGCGACCGCTCGGACTGAGGCGGAGAGGCTATCCAGGCTGCGACCGGGCCGAGTGATCAACGCCACCGGCGTTCTTCTCCACACAAATCTGGGCAGGGCTCAGGTGGCAGAAGCCGCCGCGGCCGCGGGTGAGATCTCTGCCGCGCATGCCTCACCCGTCGAGTTCGATCTGACAACAGGAGCTCGCGGCGGTCGCGGTGCCTATGTCCATGCCCTGCTCACGGCGCTCACCGGCGCCGATGCGGCACTGGCTGTCAACAACACGGCAGGAGCACTCTTCCTGGCGCTGGCAGCAGTCGCAGGGGACCGATCTGTGATCGTGTCTCGCGGTGAGCTGATCGAGATCGGAGGCTCGTTCCGGCTTCCAGAACTCATGGTCGCTTCCGGCGCCCGGCTCGTGGAGGTGGGCACAACGAACCGAACCCGGCTCAAGGACTACAGCCGCGCACTCGACGATTCGGTAGGCGCCATCCTCAAGGTTCATCCCTCCAACTATCGGATCGAAGGGTTCACCGACGCCGCCTCGTACTCGGAGCTGGGCAATCTCGCGGCGGCCAGCCATGTCCCACTGGTCGCCGACGTCGGAAGCGGACTCCTCGATGGGAGGGTTCCGTGGATCGAAGGTCCACCCCCGGCTTGGCTGGCAGAGGAACCAGCCGTGCGACAAACCCTCATCGACGGCGCTTCGGTCGTCCTGTTCTCGGGTGACAAGTTGCTCGGCGGACCACAGGCCGGGATCGCAGTCGGAACTGCCGACGCCATCGAGACCATGCGGTCCCATCCGGTGGCGCGAGCAGTCCGAATCGCCGGACCATCACTCGACTCTCTGGCGGTAACCCTCGAAATGTACGCCTCGGGACGCGGCCACGAGGTCCCGTTCTGGGCAATGGCTTCCCTCACCGACGATACTCTCAGGCTGCGTTGTCAGAAGGTGCTCGATGCCTCGAGTGCGTCCGGCATCATCATCACCGACCGCTCTCTCCCCGGTGCGGGAACCGTCCCGGGGAAAGGGATCCCCGGTCCAATGATCCTCATCCCCGGTGACGCGGAGTCGATTTGGAGATCGCTCTTGGACGAGTCGATCCCCATTGTCGGTCGCCGCGACGAGAGGGGTCTCATTATCGACCTCAGAGCCGTGTCGGTCGTTGACGATCCAGTCGTGGCCGCAGGGCTCACCGCATGCCGGTAGTTGGAACCGCCGGTCACGTCGATCACGGAAAGTCGACGTTGGTGCGCTCTCTCACCGGTCGCGATCCCGATAGGTGGGCGGAGGAGAAGGAGCGAGGTCTCACCATCGATCTGGGCTTCGCGTGGACGACACTCCCGTCGGGCACGGAGGCCGGTTTTGTCGATGTTCCCGGACACGAGCGCTTCATCAAGAACATGCTGGCCGGCATCGATGCGATCACCGTCGCTCTCTTCGTTGTCGCAGCAGATGAAGGATGGATGCCGCAGTCCGAGGAGCACCTTTCGATTCTCGATCTTCTCGGGGTGGACCGGGGGATCATCGCACTCACCCGCGCTGATCTCGTTGACGAGGACACACTCGAAATAGCCATGCTCGAAATCGATGAGCGTCTCGCTTCGACCTCGCTCGAAGGCTCGCCAATCATCCCGACGGCCGCCCCCGATGGGCGCGGCACCGACGAGCTCCGCACCGCCATCGATGCTGCCCTCGCCGCCTCCTCAATCCCCGACCTGGGCCGCCCTCGATTGTGGGTAGACCGTTCCTTCACCATCGCAGGTGCAGGCACCGTAGTAACGGGGACACTCGTCGATGGAGCAGTTGCTATCGACGAGTCGTTGTCCCTATTCCCGGCGAGATCTGCCGGTCGGATCCGTTCGATTCAGTCCCACGAGCGCTCCTTGGACAGGGTGGAACCGGGGAACCGCACCGCCCTCAATCTGGTCGGGATCGAACGAGACGCGGTAGATCGAGGCTCGATGCTCGGTAGACCCGACGACTGGGTTCTCACCCGGCGCTTCACGGCAGAGGCCTCGACGGTCCGTTCGCTCAGCAGCCCGATTCGGGAGCGGGGAGCGTTTCACCTCCATCTCGGCAGTGGGTCATGGCCCGCACGACTCCGGCTCCTCGAAGACGACACCTTGGAGGGCACTGCTGGGGTTCTCATCGAAGTCGACACGCCACTCCCCGCCCGATGGGGAGATCGGTTCATCCTGCGCGAAGTGGGGCGGAAGGCGGTCGTCGCTGGAGGCAAAGTGCTCGATCCGGCTCCACCGCGACGAGCGCGCGACGCCGTGCCGACATTGGAGCCACTCCGGGACGCCGAGACCGCAGACGGCGCAGCCGGAGCACTCCTGACTGCTCGCGGGATGTCACCGCTCGGCGATCTCGACGCTCAGACAGGCGGAGGTCGCCCCGACGCGGAGATGGTGAGCCAGGGACGCGCCTTCTCAGGGGATCGTGTAGCCGAGCTCTTGACACGGGCAAGCGAAGTCATCGACGGTTTCCATGAGTCGAACCCGCTGCGACCCGGAGTCCCGCGGGCACGCCTCGCGGAGCGCCTCGGAGTAGACGCCGACGATCTCGAGGCACTCTTCGAGCGGACTCCCGATTTCGAGTCGATCGACGCCGATATCCGTCGCTCCGGGTTCGGGGCCGACCTAGGAGCCACCGAACAGAAGGCATGGGAGTCAGCCAGGGCATCACTCGAAAGGGCAGGCTTTGGTCCCCCAAGACGCACCGAGCTCGCCTTGGGTCTCGAGATCGAACACGCCCTCGTCCGCAGGGGGGACGTGGTCGAAGTCTCGAGCGATCTCTTCTATCTACCAGATGTCCTCGGGGCCATCGTGGAGAGAGCGAAGCGCCTTCCCGATGGCTTTACCGTCGCCGATTTCCGTGACGAACTCGGGATCACACGCAAACACGCCATACCGCTGCTGGAGTGGATGGACGCCACCGGCGTCACCGTACGCGAAGGCGACGGAAGGCGAACCCGCTAGAGCGCTAGACGACGTTCGCGGCAACTCGGCGGGCCAGGACCTGACGCCGCTCTGTCTCGGTGAGAGCGCCCCAGATGCCGTACGGCTCCTTGATCTCCAACGCGAACTCGAGACAGTCGCCCTTGACCGGACACACCGTGCAAATCGCCTTGGCCTTGATCTCACGCCGTTCCCGCTCTTCCTTGCGCTCCACCGTGCTCGGTGGGAAGAACAGGTATGAGTGGTTTCCGCGACACAAACCCTTCATCTGCCAAGACCTATCAGCTGCGGCAACATCTATCACTCGCGTCCTCCGACGTCCGGCGGGCAGTGGACGCTACCAGCGTGATTCGGACCTTGCCAGGGATTATCTGGAAGAATCGCTGGCTATTTGCTAACTGGCTCGACCTCGAGCACGATCCCTTCGACAGCTACCACCTCTACCTGGTCACCCGCCTCGATTCCGGAGACACGCGTCGAACGGGCCCGCCATCGAGCGCCATCAACCACCACCGTCCCATCCGGGGTGATCGCAGTGTCTGCGGCGCCGATCCGGCCCACCAGATGGTCACGGCCGATCGTCTGCGTGGCGAAACGCGAGCGAACGATGGTGGTGAGGGCGAATCCGAACCAGAGAGCGGTGCCGAGCACGATGATCAGCACGATCCACCATGTCTGCACAATCTGCGGAGCGGCATCAGTAAAGAACAAGCCGGCAAACAGCAGGGCGCCCGTTCCGAGAATGCTCTTCCAACCGAGATCGTTGCGCTGGAAATCGATCGTGTAGAGGAGCAAGCCGAATGGAACCAAGGCCACTGCCCACCACCGCACCGGAAGCACGGATATTCCGTAGCCCCCCAACAGCAGGCAGACCACGGCAACTGCCGCCGCGGCCCCCGGCCCCGCCGCGTAGAACTCGAAGGCCGCAAGCGACAACCCAACCACGAGGAAGAAGAAGGCCGCCTCCGGCCCTACGCCCAGTCGGATCGTTGCATCGATCAGGCCCGGTTCGATGAACCTGACGTTCACCGACGGCCTCACGCCAGATATGCCGTCCACAACCTCCTCAACCGCCGTATGCAGCACGACCGGCGACCCGGCGACGACTACCTCGCGACCATCGAGTCCGACAACGAACTGCCCGATCGAAGGTTCGACTAGATCAAGGAAGCCGTCGAAGTCGTCTGCTACGGATACCGAGCCAGAAACCAGCAACTCGGGGAGATCGGGATCCGCAGCGCGGATGGCATCTGAATCGTCCGCCGCACCGGCGTGCGTCGGAGCGGCCGGTCCGAGCAGCACACCCGGAGCGGCCCCCGCGATCTGAGCAGAAGAAAGAAGACGGAGCGCTCCACCCGACACCCTCGCGGGATCCGGGCCTCCGTACGCGGCGATCGGCAGCGGTGGGTCTGAGACCAGTTCGAGCAACCCTGTGATGTCGCCATCGAGTGTGGCGGCAGAATCGATCTGTAGCACGACCACTTGAGCGTCCGACGACTCGATCGCCCCGATCACGAAGTCCGTGAGTCTGCCGTCTAGCGAACCCGCCACGACCACTACATCAATCCCGTCGTCACCACCGGCCCACGCCGGGAGCCCGACGAGAAACGCAGAGACAGCGACGACTAGGGAGATGAAGAACCGACGGAGCACGGCCGCATGGTAGAGACCCAGCTTTGCGGCCCCGACGGGGGACTACTCTCCGCTGCACATGGCCGAAATCCTTCTGGTCGCGGACGTTTCATGGGTCGTCAACAACGTGCGCGCCGCTCTGTCCGATACACGGTTCTCCGTCTCCACCGTCGACGATCCTCGCTTAGTTGGCGACTTGATCTCCGAGTCGAAACCAGACGTCCTCCTCGTCGACCTCCAGGTGGGCAGCATGGGCGGCATGGCGGTGACGCGCTCTGTTCGCGACGCGACCGCAAACGGTGCCCGGCCCGCAGTGATCCTCTTGCTCGACCGCGACGCCGATGCCTTCCTGGCCGGCCGGTCCGGAGCCGACGGCTGGATCCGCAAGCCGTTTTCTTCCGACTCCTTGCGGACCGCCATCGACGACGTGACGGCCGCAACGCCCGATCCTTCGTGACCGATCGCGGGGAACCTCCAAGTACGAGCCATCAATCGAGCCCCGCTCGATTGACTCCCCCACAACGCTGGTGCCAAGCCACACCGTGGCACCGGTCCACCCCCCACCAATCGGCTCCGCCGATTGACTCCCCCCAGAGGGGAGAGTTATCCGAGACACCTAACCCACTCCTTCTGGACTACTCCCCCTTGGAGGGGGAGTCAGCGAGCAAAGCGAGTTGGTGGGGGGAAGGCTCAGGAACCCCCCATCCCACCAAACGCCTGCGGCGTTTGACTCCCCCACAAGGGGGGAGTGATATATGAGTGGGGTTCAGATCACGTACTTGGTGATCCTCTCGGTTTGTGTTCTTGCCTCCGGGTTCTTCTCGGGGTCGGAGACCGCCCTCATCGGAATCCAGCGTGAGCGCGTCGCCCAACTCCTCGAGCGCGATCGGCGTGGTCGCTACGTCGATGCTCTGATCAGCGACTCCGACGCGATGCTCAGCACCCTGCTGGTCGCCAACAACTTCGTCAATATCCTGGCCGCCTCGGTTGCCACAGTGCTCTTTGTGGATCTCATCGGTGCTGACTGGGGGCCGTGGGCGGCGACCGGCGCCGTGACATCGGTGATCCTGGTGATCGGAGAGATCGCTCCCAAGAGCCTCGCCACACGCTTTCCGGAGCGGTACTCGCTCTTCGTGGCCCCCACTGTGTGGCGGTTATCCCGTGTCCTGCGACCCATCTCTCGCTTCTTCTTGGCCATCAGCCGCGGGTTCATGAGGCTCTTCGGAATCAAGGCGGGCAGCCCCGATGTCGGAGTCACCGAGGATGACATTCGGGCATTGTCGGTGTTGGCGGAGCGATCTGGCGACATCGAAGCCGCCGAGCGCGAGATCATTCACTCGCTTTTCTCGCTGGCCGACCTCAGCATTCGTGATGTCATGACCACTCGCGTTGAGATCCACTCGCTCGGTTCGCCGACAACCTACGGCGAGGTGAAAGCGATGGTGGCTGCGACTGGGCACAGTCGATTCCCGATGATCAGGGACGATCTGGACAACGTGCTCGGGGTGTTGTACGTAAAGGATCTGCTTGCCATGCCGCATGAGCCGACGGCAAGCGATATCAACCGGATGCTACGCGAGCCGGTATTCGTGCCGGAATCGAAGTCGGTGCTCGATCTCTTGCTGGAGATGCGCGCATCGCGACTCACGTTCTCGCTCGTCACCGACGAGCACGGCGGAGTAGAGGGCCTCGTCACTACCAAGGATCTGGTCAAGGAGCTGGTCGGTGAACTCCAGGATGAGTACGACCCCGATGAGCCATCCGTGCTCGACTTGGGCACCGGCGACTGGATGGTCGATGGACGGGTGACTGTGGAGGATTTGTCGGACCGGCTCGAAGCGAGCTTTCCCGCCGGGGAGTACACGACCATTGCCGGACTCTTTCTCGATATCGCCGGACGGATTCCGGTAGCCGGCGACTCCATCGAGGTCGCCGGGTTTGTGATCGAGGTAGTCAGGATGGATCGCAACCGCGTGGACCGCATCAAGCTGAGGAAGCCCTGACTCCCTATTGCCGATGTACCGTCTCCGGGGTGACCTCAGAGGAACTACTCGAGAGCCCCCCTCCGGTTCTCAGTGCGACAGAAGCGAGCGAGATCGCCGCAAGCTTGTTCGGAATCGCCGGCAGTGCCACTGCGCTGGCCGGTGAGCGCGACGCCAACTTCCGGATAGTCACCGACGATGGTGACTTCTCGCTGAAGATCGCCAACCCTGCCGAGCGGGCAACAGTCCTGGAGATGCAGCAGTTCGCGCTCGAACATGTCGCCACGATCGACGAGTACATCCCCGCTCCGCGTCCCGTCCACACCAGAGACGGGAGCCCGGTCGGATCAGTAGAGATCGGTGGCCGGACCAGCCCGGTTCGGCTGCTGACCTTCCTCCCAGGTACGGCGATACCGAGAGGGTTCTCGACTCCGCTACTGCGGGGTCGCATCGGTGTATTGCTTGCCCGGCTCGACTTGGCCCTCCACGACTTTCATCACCCCGAGCAGAAGCGGGAGTACCTATGGGACGTGGCCCAGATGGGCGGCATCCGCTCGTTCGTCCACCACCTGTCCGACGACCGCCTCGACTTCGTGTCTCGATGGATGAACCACTTCGATGCCTCGATCGCTCCCCGACTGGTTGATCTGCCCCATCAGGTCATCCACTCCGACTTCAATCCCGAGAATGTGCTTGTCGATCCAGGCGATCCCGAATCGATAACCGGCATCATCGACTTTGCGGATCTCATCTACTCGCCCAGGGTCATAGACCCGGCCAGCGCGGCCGCATACCAATGTCTTGGGGTGGATGATCCGGCGCCGGTAGTGGCCCAATTGGTAGGTGCCTACCACGAGGTCGCCCCGCTGAGCGATGCCGAGATCGGCATGGTTGCGGACTTGGTCACGGCCCGACTGGTGCAGTCACTCGCCATCGGGGCCTGGCGCGCTGATCTCCATCCCGACAACCGTGACTACATCCTCATTCACGCCGAGCCGGTCTGGAATGCGCTGAGCACTCTGTCAGGAATCGGTGCCGGCGTTCTACACGACGCCATTCGCGAGACCTGCGCACCGGGGTGACATCGAATCTCCATTGAGATTGCGGAAGCCACCCCGCCGATAGGTTTCGATGTCCTCGCTTCCCCCAAGAGATCCAACAGGTCTAGCGTCTCGGTGAATGCCTCTCCCGCACTGGGTTGCCCGCCTGAACCGGCGGTTCACCAACCGTTTCGTGGAGCCTCTCGCCAGGAGGTCAGAACGATACGTGGTGATCCACCACACCGGCCGGGTGAGCGGCTCGCGGTACAAGACACCCGTCTATGTGTTCGGCACCAACGAATACCTTCATGTTGCCCTCACCTACGGGCCGACTGCTGACTGGGTTCGCAATGTGCTGGCAGGCGGAGGAACCTGCGAAGGGAGAGACGGCCGAACGGCCGCGATCGTCAAGGTCTCCCTCGTCGGTCGAAGCGAGACATGGTCGCATCTTCCTCGCCTGATCCGGTTCTTTCTCAGGATTCTGCGGGTAAGGGACTTCCTTCGATTCCGTCTCACCGACTGATGGCCTGGCATCCGTCGTGATGGCATCGATCAAGTACCGGCAGCCGCCTCAGTGATCAGCCTGTGCAGTGCCGGCCGCGGGTTGTGGCGCCGGTCGATCAGGCCGTGACGCGGGTAGTAGCTCCGATCGTGATCCATGAACATGTCGAGGAACACCGCCACCGTCGGATGATCGAAGGCGGCGGCAACCGCTTCGGCTACGTGATCTGCCACCGCCTGATCGTCGATGAACGCCCGGCTCTCCGCTCCCCTCGGAAGCTCAGTGTTCACGACCGGCCGACGGCCTGCGGCCTGGGCGGTGTAGTGCGCGGAGGCCACGGCCGAGCCCGGCGCTCCGCTACCGGGGACACGAAAGACGATCTCGGCAAAGACACCATCCGTGTCCACTCCTAGCCATCGGCTCAGCAGCTCGTCACCCTCCGGAGCAAACCCGGAGGCGACGAAATGATGGACCGAGGTGTCGAGAGGGTCTACCGGGACAATCGGAGCAATCGCCAAGTCCACGTCGGCCGGAACGACCCCGGCGACGACGGCCGCCAGCACCTGCTCGAATGTGTCCGGTGCAGCGGCGACCTCCCATCGGACAATGTCCGCGCCCAGCCTGGTCATCGTCTCCAGGGTGCCCGCGGTCGGGATACCCGCTGATCGCACTGTGAATCTCATACCGCGACCCGCGAGTTGACGGAGGCGGAGTGCTCCTTCTGCGGGGGCGAGATCTCCCACCGGCACCTTGATGCTGGTGATTCGCGCCTCCCACAGAGCGAGCACGGGAGCATCGTTGCGGACCGTCTTGCGGCGGAACTCATCAAGCCCCGACGTCGGGAAATCCACCATCGAGGCCCAGCCGTGGCGCAACGTGACACCGACCGGACTGCACCAGTCCGATCGAAGTGCAACGCCCAGCGGGGTCGGCAGATCGTCATTCTCATCCGTGCGACCAAAGGTTCTAATGGGCCGGATGTGGTGCTCACCTTCGGTCACATCGACAACAAAGAAGCCAAGCTTGGCGGCGTCGTCACGACCTCCCTCTCGCTCCGGAGCGATCGCGGCCAGCTCCGAGTAATCGGGACGAACGAACCCGGTCGCCGGAACCACGTACAGATCGGTTCCGGCATCGTGGTTGTAGACGAAGTTGTGCAAGTGCCCCGAGAACACGGCTTCGACCTCGTGGGTGGCCAGCAGATCCAGAAGCCAAGTCCGGGCGGGCTCTCCGAGATTGTCGTAGTGCTCGTCCTCCGACCGCTCGCGGATGAAGGGCGGATAGTGGGTGAACAGGAAGATTCGTTGACCTGCAGCACTTGCCGCGGCTAGATCGTCCTCGAGCCAGACTCGTTGTGCCTCCTCACGGTCGAGACCGGAATTGAGCACCGGCGTGTCGACGGTGACGAAGTGGCATCCTTCCACGTCGAACGATCCATAGGGCGCCCCCCAGTACCGCTCAAAGACCTCGTAGCTTTCATCCGTCACCGGCGGAACGGCTACCAGAGCGTCGGGCTTGTCTCCGATGTCGTGATTGCCGGCCACGAAGTGAACTCGATGAGAGAGACCCTCATAGACCGAGGCCGCCAATTGCACGGCTGCCTCATGGCCAGCCTCGGCCGGGAGTGGATGCACGATATCGCCGAGATGTACCACAAACGCGGCATCGACCCGGTTGCATAGATCCACTACGAACTGGTTGCGCAGCACCATGAGAGCGTTCGAGGGGTAGGCGTCCACTTCATCGTTCGGCAAGCGAATATGCGAGTCGGCGACAACGACAAAGCGGAACGAGTTCACAGGCCGAGTCCCGACACAATCACTTCGCGGCGAGCAGGTCCCGCTCGGGGAGGGTCAGACGCCAACTGCGGTTTCCTCGCCAGACAAGATACGACGTCAAGCCGAGCGGAATTGGCAGAAAGTATGTGATCGCCCGGAACAGAAGGATCGCCGCCACGACCTGGGCGCTGAGTAGATCATCGAGACCGATCGTCAGGACCGCCGCATACCCGAGTTCTACTACGCCGACTCCGCCGGGAGTCAGCGGAAGCGCCGAGATGAGACGCACAAACGCAAACGCGGCCAGCACCGTGATCCAGCTGAGATCGCGCTGTGCGACCCCGACGTGGCGCAGCGCCACAAGCAACACCAGATAGAGCGACACATGGCTGGTCAACGTCGAAAACGTAAGCCGGACCCAGCGCCGCGCCAACAACTCGACGGTGCCGCTCCTGAAGCGAGATGCACGATCGTCGAAGCCGGTCAGAGGCTCCTTGCGGAGGAATTGCCTCACTCGGTTGACACCACCACCCGCCTTGTTGCCCGCTATCCGCGCCAGCCGGTCGCTCTTCAGAAGGAGGGCAAACAAGACCACCGATCCCACCAGCACGGCGACACCGACCACAGCAGCAACCAGCCGCGCAAGCGTGATGTCGCCCTCAAGCGCAAGCAGCACCAACGCAAAGACCGGCATCCCGAGTTTGACGAAGTTGTTCCAGATCCCGCTAACGATTGTCTGCAACCCAATTGCCGGGAGCCGGAACCCCCAAGACGTGAGCATCGATATGGTGACGCCGACCCCTATCGCTCCGCCGGCGGGCAGTGTGTTGGAAACCGCGGTCGATGCCTGATTGACCACCGCAGCCTCCCGGAACCGCAGCCCAGGCAATGCCGCGGTGAGAACAAACCAATAAGTGACCAGGTTCCAGAGCCCTACCAAGATCAGCGTTGCCGCCTCGAACGAGGTCATGGCCTTGATCGTTTCCCACACGTCGCCGTAGTCGGCGATTTGGGGCATGATCCCGACGAAGATGCCCACCACAATCGCTACAGAAATGGAAGTCTGAGCCACCCGTTTCCACATCGGCTTCTCGGGGCGGGTGGCCTCGATGGTCACGGTATGTCGTATCCGGCATCGCGAGCCAGCTGCTTGATGGCGACCGCATCGATGAAGCTGAGGGAGCGTTGTACATCGGCGGCAACCGACTCGGCACCGGGTCCCTCGGCATCGAACCGGTACTCGGTGCAACCGCCCTCGAAGACGTAGAACCAAGAACCCTGATAGCTGGGCTTCGTCACGATGTCCTCGATCTCCTCCAGAGCGTGATCGACCGTCTCCCCTGTGCGCTCCGCGGAATCTCCCGCCCGCAACAACGAGACCGTGCCCTCTTCAGCATCTCTGATGCTGATTGTTATGACGTGAGCACCACCGGATCGGGCCGCGGCGATGCGATCCCGGGTTGGTCCCGCGGCGCCATCGATACGTGCATCGACGTCCCGGTCCCTCATACGAAGACCGAAAGACTGGACGACGACCGACTGGGCCGCCTCGAGGGTCGCATCGGTGGGTCCCTCGGGTACGACAACGATCCGGACCTCGAAATCCTCGACAACGTCCTTGTACAACGCGATCGGACGCTCGTCGGACGTAGCCGGCGCTGCACCCGACACGTCACAGTCAGCCGTCGTCCGAATTGAGACGAACGGCTCGCCGATCCGATCGGAGTCGATGCTGAACTCTGCGAGACCACTACGGGGGAGGACGTGATGGAACTTCCAACCCGCCTCCAGCGCACTGATACATGGGACGAAGCTCGTCCCCGGAACAGATTGGATCTGCATGATGACCGCGTTGGAAGCACCAGTGTCACACTCGGGCAAGTCCCGTCCGAGTGTGCTCGAGCAACTCGAAAGGAGCAGAAGCAGCGCCAGCAACAGAGGGATCCGAGACCTCATACGAATCCCGCTCCCAACAGGTTCTGGATCACCAGCGTCACGAACCAGGCGAGCACCACCGCCGCCCCGAGAGTCAGGCCGAGACGACGCAGACTCCAGCGCTGAATGCTGATGGGTTCGCGGTGGGGCGCGAGCTGACGGAATCGTTCCACCAGGTCTATTCCCTCGGTGCGCTTGAGAAGGGCCAGGGACGAGCGGCTCTGACTGGGGATCGTCACACCCCGCGTGGCCGCAAAGGCCTCAGCAATATCGTCCGGCGAGAAGAAGCGCAATGCCCGTTCGTAAACGTGATCGGCGGTGGACCGCAACGCCAGAATGATCATCATGTTGGCCAGATCCACTGCCTGACGCCAAGGGGAAGGCCGGACTGTGGAAAAGGCGGGATCGATCAGCACGATCCTGCCATCGCGAACCATCACGTTGGCGGGTTTGATGTCGCGATGGGCCAAACCCGAGTCCCACAGTTTGCGCATGACAGACAGCGCGTCATCGATGACCGCGTCGTCCACTTCGGCGTCACCCAGTTCGGCAGCTCCATCAAGGAACTCGGTGACGATCAGGTACTCGGTTTCGGGCGTTATCTCGACGAAGCCGTAGGGCTGAGGGGAGGGGAGTTCGGCCTCCCTGAGCTTGAGCAACATGTAGTCCTCGTACTCGACGAGCCGACGCACCGAGGTGAATCGGACCTCATCCTCCAGCGAGCCGACGAGGATCGTGCGCGCCACCTTGTACCAACGATCGGCCCGAAGATGATTTCGAGCGTAGAGCTTCGCAAACAAGTAGCAATCGGGCTCGCCGTCACACTGGACCCGTAGAGGAGTAGAACCGCCCGAGCCCTCCATACCAAAGGGTTCGATCGCGAGCACCCTCATCCCGAGCTGCTCCTGGAGAGCATCCTTGATCGCCACCCCGCGCCTGCCTGTGACATCCAGATGTGCGCCCCGGGCTCGTCGATAGTTGACAGGGAAGACCGACTCCGGAGCCACCCAACGGAACACAAGTACTCCAACCACGGGACCAAGGATCCAGCCGATGACCACGTCCGAGGGATGGTCGGTGCCGAGGTACAGCCGAGTAAACGCCAGCAGTCCGACCATGACACCGGAAGCGACAAACCACCTGGTCCGCCATTTGCCCTTCGGTACGAGTGCCAGTCCGGCGACAACGACCGTTACGGCCAGCAGCGCCACCGGTGCTGAAGGGTGGGCATACCCGACCCAGTCGCCAACGATCGGTACGAGAGGTCGCGGTCGCGCAATCGCGGTTGATAGGCCCCTCTGCAGCGTGTCGACGATCGAGAACGCCACGATGACCCCGAACAGAATCCGGAAGCGCCTGAACCCCGCGAGAACGCCCATGATCGCCCACCGCAGGGGTCTGATAAACCACACCGATCCCAGCGCATGAATCGCCTTCATCACGTCGGTCAGGGAGTCGCTGCGCCGATCGACCAGCCAGCCCAGAGCGTTGTTGTCGACGCGATTCCAGAACTCGGTCGTCTGCGGGAAAGCGAACAACGAGATCCACAGGATCGTTGTGAGGACACCCATGATGAGCCAGAGTCGGCCGCTGCCCGAGAGCTCCCTGGGAAGGGGCGGCTTCTCTCCCGACGGTCGTCTGCGCCGACCCGACAGTACGACCCCGCCAAGTTGGACCTGACGACGCGCGCCAAGCCCACCCAGCGCCGAACCAGCCTCAGCGGTGGGGCGCTCACTCCCGGTTGGGGTTGTTTCAGTCACCCGATCGTCCCAGACTCAACATGGAGCGGAGTCTCGCACAAGCTGCAGAGCCGCGCCGCCGACTGAGAACGCCGCCGAAGCTCCTCACCCGACCGTCATACCCCCCTCCTGGTCCGCTACCTCTCCTGCGTCGCTGTCTCCCTCTTGTGGGGTTCATAGACCCACTCGCCGCGAGTCCGCTCCCACTCGAGCCGTTCGCGCTCTTCACCCTTGAGCGATGGGGTGACGAACAGCAACAAGCTCGGCAGCACCAGCAAGGTCACCAGCACGGCCAGAGCGATCATCACCGCTGTCAGGACTCCGTAGACGGCAAAGATCGGCATCGGGGCCATTCCCAGCACCGCAAAACCTGCGATAGAGGTAAGCGCCGACAGGGTCAATGCACCTCCGGTTCCTTCACCTGCCCTCCGTAGTGCTGGGAAGCGACTTGGTTCGCCTGCGAGCTCCTCGATGAATCGCACCGTGAAGTGGGTGGCGAAGTCGATACCAACTCCGATCGAGATGGCAGCGATAGTCGCCGTCACCGGGTTGATCGAGTAGTCGGCGAGGTACATGAACCCGTACACCCACGCCACCACCAGCAGGATCGGTGTGACCGATACCAGCGAGTACTTGATCGATTTCAGCATCCACGACACGATCCCGAATGTCAGCAGCAGCGCCAGCGGTAGGGACAGCAGCATCGACTTCGTGAAGGCATCCAATGTGTTGCGGAAAGTGATCGGCTCTCCCGACACGCTGATCAGATCGATATCGGCGCCAGCCGTCGCGGTGCGCAGGTTCGCCGCGGCTTCATCGAGGGCCGCTTGGGTGGCATCGATGATGGGGCCGTCGGTGAGGGTGCCCGTTATCACCTCTAGGCGGGTGCCCTGGACGGCTCCGTCCAAGTAGAGGATCTTCCGCACCGTGTCGGGCGTAAAGACGACCTGCCCGGAGTCGCCGCGCAGTCCATCGGCGGTCGCCACGGCATACACCGCGGCAACCTGTGCAGCCGTATCGGGGAATCCGTCGCCGTCGGCATCGGTGATATCGACTCCCATGGCCGTCGCCACATCACCGCCCGCCGTCGCGGACACCGTGGCGAACTTCGCCAGGCTGAGTGCGTTTGGTGGGACGTCGACTTCACCGTCGAGGTCGCGTACCAATTCGACGCCGGAGTTCGTGACCTCATCAATCGCGTCCTGCATCGCGACCAGGGTCGCCGGATCGGTGAGGTCGCCTTCGACGTAGATATAGCCCGAGAACGTTCCGAGATCGCCAAAGTGGAACTCCTGGCGCTCCAGGCTCTGTACAGCGTCGGACTTGCTCGACAAGAAGTCTGAAAACGAGAAGTCCGATCGGACCTGAAGTGCGCCCACAACCCCGACCGCGGCCAGCGCCACTACGACCGGAATCGTGATGACCCTCCACCGTGCCAGGAAATGGACCACGTAGCCGGCAAAGTGGAGTCCGTGGCCGACACCCTTGACCTCCTCGCTGACGGCGACTCCCTTGTCTGCGGCTCGCCTGTTGCGTCGACGCGTCCACCGGAATGGCAGGTAGATGAACAGCAGTCCGAATATGACCAGTGCGATCACGCCGACGACGGGGAACTGCACGGCCCCGGCCACCATCGCTCCGGCGAACAGCGCTGCGAACACAAACCCGATCCTGGTCAGGATGCGAGGGCCGTGTTGCACCGGAGGAGATCCCATGGCATCTTCGATCACCAAGACCAACTTCGGAGTCAACAACCCAAGGATCACATAGGCGGTGAGTAGCGCTATGGCTGCACCGATACCGAATTGGATGATCGACTCGATGCCCGACACGGCATTGGAAAGGAATGCCGCCGCCGACGACAACGCCGCCAACGTCAGCGCCAACATCACTGCCGACATACCCTTGGCATAGGCCCGCTCACGGCTGTGACCGTTCACCTGAGCCTCTCGGGCACGACCGATGGCGTGAATGAAGAAGTCCACCCCAAAGCTGATGATCGAAATCGGGATGATGAATCCGAGCAGCAACCCGCCCTTGAGTCCCGCCAGCCCGAATACTCCCTTGTAGATGATGGTCGTCACGGCGATACCAGCACCCACGAATACCGCCGCCCAATAC
Organism: Acidimicrobiia bacterium; assembly: GCA_029263095.1. Classification (GTDB taxonomy): domain Bacteria; phylum Actinomycetota; class Acidimicrobiia; order Spongiisociales; family UBA11373; genus JACZWZ01. The sequence goes on from JAJCYA010000032.1 coordinate 34,480, forward strand.
GAGCGCAGCAAGATCCCCACGACGAGAAGAATGATGACGACCGCTCCGAGGATGAACGGCGCAGCTTCTGCGGCCTGGTCCTCGAACTCCAGATTGAAATCGATCGCCAATCCCAAGGCAGTGAAGTGCTGCTGCTCGCCGCGCAGTTCGACCTGGACCTCGCGAAGCCACCGTTCGGACTCGAGGAATCGCTCGAGGTCGATGATGTCCTGATCAGTCGAGGTCGTGGTGATCTCGAAGGTGTCGATATCCCAACTGACCAACGCCTGATAGGCAGGACTCTCCCATACCTCGATTTGCTGGTCGGCAACGGTCTGTGGAGTCGCCGTCGCCAGATCGGACAGCATTGCCCTGAGGAACACGGTCGGCGAAGACGGCGCCAGAACTGTGTTCAGCGCCACCTTGACGTCGGCGTCGGAGGCGCTCTCCAACCCCCCACCCAGTTCGGCGTCGACGGCATCGGCGATCGAGTAGATGCCGTCGACATCGACTCCGAGATCACGATTGAAGGTCGAGACCAGGTGAGCGTTGAGCGGGTCACCGAGAACCTCGCGGTTTGCGGAGCGCAAGGAGTCGGAGTTCGTCTTCCACTCGAGCAACGCGTCACGCGTCAGGACATCGCTGTCGCCTCGACCCTCGACCAGGAACACGGACCCTTGAGACCCGGTTGTGAACGAGAAGACGTCCTCGACCCGCTGGGCGGTGTCGTACATCTCTCCAGATGGATCGAATTCAGGCTCCTCATCGGAACCCAAGACGGTGAACGCGCCCGCCATCAGCACGGCAAACACGAGGACGGCCGCCGTAATCCAGGCATAGCGCCGGTTTACCCACTCGAAGAATTTCAGTCCCATCTCTCCCTCACTCCTCATCGAGATTCTCTGATCCAATACCCGGCTACCCGCAACTGCAGGACCGACAGTGGCCCTCGAGCCTCCGCCACGGCGGAAGACGAGAACTAAACCACCCAACACCGAAACGACTCCGAACGCAAAAATGCCCCACGCCACGACAACGAAGTTGGAAAGCCGGGCACCCAACACCAGATCGGCGTCGATGCCGATCGACCCATCGGCGTTCATAACCACGATGGACCATTCGCCTTGCTCTATCGACCAGTCCAGGGTTTGCACGCCGGGACCCTCGACCGAGGCCACCCAGACCGCTTCGGTACCGGGCGCGGCCGGTTTGGAGGCACCCTGGTGGTGTCGGTAGTCGATGTCCGCACCCTCGAACTCGATGCCATCGACCTCGTCGTAGACGGTTCCGCCCAGGTAGGTCTCGATGTCGGCGGCGTCGGCGATTCCGAGGAAGAGGTCGGTACCTTGATTCGAAGACCCGGTGATTCGCACATCCACCGGATCGGTCAGTCGATCCGCAACCCACCCGGGGGCGTCCACAAGTACCTCCACCCCTTCGGATGTGATCGCGAACGAGGACCGCTCGAACCGATGACCGTCCGAGACGAAGAAGCCATCTGAATCGCGATCCTCATTCAGGGCGATCAAGGCCCCGGCAATTGCCGCCGCGCCCACTAGAACACCAAGAACCCCCGTAAAGACGCGCACCACGCGCATACCCTCTTCTCCCCCACCCGCCTTAGAGGTCCCCTCCGCAGGTGTATGCAGGAATAGAAGCAGAATCGGTGTCCCCAGAAGCAGGGCCAGAAGTCCCCCCAGGGGTTGGCGGCGTGTGATTGGCAATTTCGGCGTCGCGTTCCGAGAGTCGAACAATCCTGGACCGCAGTTCCTCTTTTTGGTCAGTAGCCAAACTCGCTGGGCTCGGAGCCGATGCTTCACCTACCCTGGCCTTGCCTTGATAGGACGGATCCCATCCACCCTTGTCAATGACCTCGATGAGGTTGTAGTGCGCCTCGCCGCGCAACCAAGACCACTTGTTGTCGTCTTTGATGCCGACAACACGCTGGTCCGCCAGGGGGCCTCTCCCGACGACTTCGCCCGGCACATCAACGAGGTGATCAATCGTTTCGAATCCCTCGAGTCGGTAGAGCGGGTAGTCGTCATCAGCAACGGTCCCCAGCGAGGGGCTGATCGGATGATCGGCCGCGGCAATAAGCCTTGGACCAGCCGACGCCGCCTCGGCATCACCCGTCGCTCGGCGACACCGATTTGGGTTGTGGGGGACCAGGTCCTCACCGATGGCGTGTTGGCTTGGCGGCTCGGAGCTGAGTTCTATCACCTCATCATCGACCCGAACGACCAGTTTCCGCACCAAGCCACGATGCGGCGACTCGGCAAGTACTTTGCCCCGCTGATCTTCCGCCGCTGAATCCAATCAGCTCTCGTCGCCGTCGCATCGGAAGGTGACGTCAACGATCTCCTTGAGTTCTGGCGGGATCCACGGAGAGTCGGAGAAGGTCTCCCGATCCTTGGTGGAGTCGAGGCTCTCCTGAGCGGCAGCACAGATGGCCAGAGCCTCCTCGTCGATCTGACGAACGGCTTCACCTTCGCGGGAAGTCCAAACGGAGGAGGCCTCCTCGAACGAATCCGCCTCCATGACCAACTCGGCTAGAGCAGCCTCTGCGGTGGCGAGTCGGGTGAGAATGTCTAGCGCGGCTGCGTGGAACTCGGCGATCTCCTCGGGAGGGTCGAGTGCCACGAACGCGTCGAGGAAATCATTGCGAGCTTGGACGCGATCAGTCGCATACGAGCGGGCTCTCTCCAGCGATGGGTCCGTGACAAGCGCAGCCTCCCCATCGTCGATCCGCCGATTCATGGTCTCGATGAGCCTTTCGCCCTCCTCGGCGTACTCGCCAAGAGACATCGCCGAGGAGCAGGCGCCAATGAACAGGGCTGTGGTCGCGAACAGCGCTAGCAATCTCATTGGTGGAAACATATCGATGAAACCGCCGCTCGGCTCATCGGAGTGCGACAGGTGACTCGCTTATCGCGTCGACCACCTAGACCGCCAACTCCTCCAAGTCCTTCGAGTTGGGGGGTCCGACCTGCTGCAGACTCCGGCCGCGCCGCCACTTGGGAACCTCGGCGAACAGCTTCTCGATCGCTTCGGCATCGAGTGTCTCCTGCTCGATGAGAGCCTGAGCCATCCGATCCAGCGCGGGCCGGTTGGTGTTCAGGATCTGTCGGGCATCCTCGAGCGCCCGATCGAGTACCCGGCGCACCTCGCGGTCGATCTCGGCAGCGGTGTCGTCCGCGTAGTCATTCGCTCGGGTCAGGTCTCGACCAAGGAACGGCTCTTCGCCCTGCTCGAATCGTACGAACCCGATCACATCGCTCATCCCGTGACGAAGGATCATCTGCCGCGAGATCTGGGTGGCCTTTTCCAGGTCGTTGGAGGCTCCTGTCGTCGGATCTCCGAACACCAACTCCTCGGCTGCACGTCCCCCGGCCAGCATGGCCATCTGGTTGTACAACTCGCTGCGATGGACCAGATACCGGTCTTCCGTCGGCAGTGCTTGGGTATATCCGAGAGCGCGACCGCGCGGGATGATCGTCACCTTGTGAATCGGGTCGGCGCAAGGAAGTGCCCAGCCCACCAAAGCGTGACCCGCCTCGTGATAGGCCACCACCTTCCGCTCGTCCTCGGACAAGACTCGGCTGCGACGCTGCGGTCCCGCGATCACCTTGTCCACGGCATCCTCGAGTTCGACGTTGCCGACCTCGGACTTCCTTCGCCGAGTGGCCAGCAGAACCGCCTCGTTCAAGACGTTGGCCAAATCAGCGCCTGTAAAGCCTGGGGTTCGACGTGCCAATACTTCGAGATCGACATCCTCGGATACCGGTTTGCCTCTGGCGTGCACCTCGAGAATCTGGATGCGACCCCGCAGATCTGGTCTATCGACGAGGACCTGGCGATCAAAACGGCCGGGGCGCAGCAGAGCCGGATCGAGCACATCGGGTCGGTTGGTTGCAGCCATCACGATGACTCCGGTCGATGATTCGAAGCCGTCCATCTCGACGAGCAGCTGGTTGAGGGTCTGCTCGCGCTCATCATTGCCTCCGCCGACCCCGGTACCCCGGTGACGGCCCACGGCATCGACTTCGTCGATGAAGATGATCACGGGTGCCAATGCCTTCGCCTGGGCAAAGAGACTGCGCACCCGACTGGCCCCGACACCGACGAACATCTCGACGAAATCCGACCCCGAGATGGAAAGGAACGGCACACCCGCCTCGCCAGCCACGGCGCGTGCCAACAACGTCTTGCCTGTTCCGGGAGGCCCGGCCAAAAGAACACCCTTGGGCATCTGCGCACCCATGCTTCTGAAGCTCGCGGGATCCTCCAGGAAGTGCTTGATCTCCTCGAGTTCGTCCACTGCCTCGTCCAGACCGGCGACCTCAGAGAAGGTGACTCTCGGCTGGTCGGCAGCCACCTCGCGCGGCTTTGACTTCCCGATCGACATGATGCCGCCGCCACCCGACCTGAGGCCCCGGACGATGAGGAACCCGAGCCCAACCAGAATCACCAGCGGGAGTAGCCCGAACACGATGCCGAGTGGCGATGGCCCGCTTCTCTCGATGATCGTTGTCACGCCGGCATCGATCAGCCGTTCCGTCAGCTCGCCCTCGAATCCATCGGCGTACGTGGCCGAGAACTCGGTGGCACCCCCGGGAAGAACCCCTGGTTCAAGCACTCCCCTGATTACGTCGGCATCGCTCTCAACGACGACCTCGACGACAACACCATCAACGATCAGATCCTCGACCCGATCGAGACTCAGATCGACTCGATCCGTTCCACTGCTTCCAAGTAGGTTGGAGCCGAGTACCACTACCAACGGCACCCACAACAACACGACCCAACGTCCGGGCCGTCGACTCGAATCCTTCAGCACTGCGTCTCCTCAGCGGTCTCTACCTACACAAACACGGCAGGCAACGCTCGAGCAGGCACGATGGTCGGGCACACGACACTGAGAGTGGAGGGTCGATCACCGCCACGACGGCTGGCGGGTAGGCCGCTCGAGACCGAGCAGGACTCGAATGTGCCAGGCGGCTCCGCCGCGCGAGTCCACCCCCCACCAAACGCTTGCAGCGTTTGACTTCCCCCGGAGGGGAGAGTGATCAGAGAAGAAGTTGGCCAGTCCGAACTACTCCCTCTTGAAGGGGGAGTCAGCCAGCAAAGCGAGCTGGTGGGGGGAAGCTCAAGAACCCCCCATCCCCCTCGTCGCCTTGCTCCTCACGGACCCCCCACAAGGGGGGAGTGATGTTTCAGTCGGGACGGCCGGATTTGAACCGGCGACCTCATCGTCCCGAACGATGCGCGCTACCAAGCTGCGCTACGTCCCGTCGGGACACGGGAGTGTAGTGGGAGGCGATCCCCAGGAATCAGCTTGCGACGAGCTCGGCGATCTGGACCGCGTTGAGAGCGGCACCCTTGCGTAGATTGTCCCCTACCACCCAGAACGAAACACCGCCTGGGCGACCGATCGTCGGTCGCAGCCGGCCGGCGAGCACTTCGTCGATGCCCGACGCATCTAGCGGAGTTGGCACCTTGTCGGTCCACAGCTCCACTCCCGGCGCCGCCGCAATGAGTTCGGAGGCCTCCGCAACACTCAGGTCTCGCTCGAACCACGTCGAAACCGCTATGCCGTGGCTCACCATGACCGGCACTCTCACACAGGTCGGTTCGACCTTGATGCCTGGTGAATCGAGGATCTTGCGGGTCTCGTTGACCAGCTTGAGCTCTTCGTCGGTGTAGCCATCGCTCACGGCTCTCCCCGCCAACGGAAGCACGTTCCAGCCGATCGGACGGGCGTAGACACCCTGAGGTGGCTCCTCCCACGCCCCGGTGCGGAGGGCCTCGGTGTCCTGGCCGAAGTGGTCGACCTCGTCGAGAAGAGTCGCAATTCCCTGTTGACCGGATCCAGATACCGACTGATACGAAGTCGCCACCATGTCGGTGAGACCGGCCGCTCCGTGCAGCGGGCCGAGCGCCATCAGCAAGACCATGGTGGTGCAGTTCGGGTTGGCGATGATGCCCTCGTGCTCCGTCGCGGCGTGATCGTTGACGTCGGCAACGACAAGCGGGACTCTCGGGTCCATGCGCCAGGCCGAGGAGTTGTCTACGACAACGGCTCCGGCCTCGGCAAACCTGGGAGCATGCTCTGTGGAGCGGGCGCCTCCGGCTGAGAACAAGGCGATCTCCAGACCGGTGGGATCGGCCTCACCCAGGTTCTCGATGGTCACCTCTCCCCACGCCGTTTCGATGGTCGTACCGGCGGATCGTTCCGATGCCATCAACCTCAGCGGACCGACTGGAAACTTCCGTCTCTCCAAGGTCGAAATCATCTCGCGCCCAACGGCTCCGGTGGCGCCAACTACTGCAACGGGAATCTCACTCATCCGGGGTTCCTCCATCGAGACCGAAGGCGCGATGCAAACACTCGACGGCCCGTTCCACATCGGACTCGTCGATAACGCAGGACACTCGAATCGATGACGTCGAGATCATGTCGATATTTACACCTGCATCAGCCAACTCACGAAACATCGTGGCAGCAACCCCGGGTTCTGCCCGCATCCCGGAACCGACGATGGAGAGGCGAGCAATGTTTGGTGCCACGTCGACTCCGGCGGCTCCGATCTCCGAGGCCACCGTCTCTGCGGTCGTGCGGGCCACCTCAGCGTGCTCACGAGGAACCGTGAACGATATGTCGGTGATACCCCGCTCCGACACATTCTGCACGATCATGTCCACGCTGACGCCCTCGGAGGCAAGTGGCTCGAAGAGGGCCGCAGCCACCCCGGGACGGTCGGGAACGCCGTGCACAGTGATCTTGGTCGCCGACGTGTCGTGAGCGATTCCGCGCACGATTGCCTGTTCCATCGTCTTCTCCTTCACCCAGGTACCTGGAGCGTCGCGATACGACGAAGCCACATAAATCGGCACCCCGAAACGCATCCCAAACTCTACGGCTCGTGGCATGAGTACTCGCGCTCCGGCAGCGGCCAATTCGAGCATCTCTTCAAACGAGATCTCTTCGATCCTCCGTGCAGAGTCGATGATCCGCGGATCTGCCGTAAAGACCCCGTCCACGTCGGTGTAGATCTCACAGGCGTCGGCACCCAACGCAGCTGCCATCGCGGCGGCCGTAGCGTCCGAGCCCCCGCGCCCCAGCGTGGTGATCTCCTTGGTGTCGGGCGACACACCCTGAAAACCGGCGACGATGACGACCCGTCCCGCGTCGAGCGCCTCGCGAACCCGAAACGGACGGATGTCCTGAATCTTTGCCCCGCCATGCGTGGTGTCGGTGAGAATGCCTGCCTGTGATCCAGTGAGGCTCATCGCCTCGACATCGAGATCCTGGATGGCCATGGCCATCAGGGCCATCGAGATTCTCTCGCCTGCGGTCAGGAGCATGTCCATCTCGCGGGGATGCTCATTGGGACTCACGTCGGCGGACAGCTGCAGTAGGTCGTCCGTGGTGCTTCCCATGGCCGAGACAATGACCACCACATCGTCACCGGCCTGGTGACGGACGGCGACGCGAGAAGCCACATTGCGGATCCGGGAGGCATCGCCGACCGAGGTACCGCCGTACTTCTGGACGACGAGGGACATGGCTCAGAGTGTATCGACGGGTGGCTCGTGGGAGTTTCACCTCCTCCCGCGTATCCCCGAGTCTCCGGTCTCAGGGTTCCCACCCAACAAGGCTGGTCCTGAGAACCGGAGAATGATCGCTAGAGACTGCCCTAGCCTCCTGCTCCATGACCCGACGCCTTGCCTCCACCTTCATCGTGCTCACCGTGTTGATCGTCTCATGCGGTGGCGACGATCTGACCACCACATCTGTGACTGTTGCCACCGCGGACCCCCCAAGCGCCGCTGCCACATCGGGCGCCGTTGCCACACCCGAGTACCTCGCTTTTCGAGCGCAGCCTGTGGCCTGCGGAGCTGAGATTCCCGATTCTGCGTCTGAGATGACGTTCTCCGCGCCGGAGGAATCCGGGTTGTCCGGCCTCGTCACCGCGGTGATATCCACATCTTGCGGCGACATCACGATCGATCTCGACGCAGATTCCGCTCCCGCCACAGTCGGCTCATTCGTTTTTCTCGCCGAGCAGGGTTACTTCGATGGAACGGTGTCACACCGGGTTGTTCCCGGATTCGTCATCCAGGTGGGCGACCCGACCGCGACCGGTCGCGGCGGACCCGGCTATCTGATCCCGGACGAGCTCCCCGATGCCGGATACGTGTACACGAGAGGGACGGTCGCTATGGCCAACGCAGGCGCCAATACGGGTGGGTCACAGTTCTTCCTCGTTCTCGCCGATGCCCCCCTTCCTCCGGCCTTCAGCGTCTTTGGGACCGTGACGGCAGGGCTCGACGTCATGGATGCGATTGCCGCCGTACCGACGATCGCTCGTTCCACAGGTCTCGAGCCGAGCAGTCCGCTCGAGACGATCTACATTGAGAGCATCGAAATCGAGCGCTGATGGTCGTCGATCTCCACACCCACTCTCGCTACTCAGATGGCAGCGACACGCCGGCCGAGATCGTCACCAAGGCCAAAGCTCTCGGACTCAGCGCCGTAGCCCTGACCGACCACGATTTGCTCGACGGGATAGGTGAGGCAGCCGAAGCGGCGGGATCCGGCATCGAGTTGATTCCGGGAGCAGAACTGTCCGTGCAGTGGGAAAACAAAGGGATGCACCTACTCACCTACTGGGTAGAGCACGACTCACCTCTGGCCGACCGGCTTGAAGAGATCCAACGGGGGCGGATCGCCCGCAATCACGAGATGGTTGAGGCTCTGATCGATCTGGGCGTCGACATCACGATGGAGGAATTGGAAGTAGAGGCTGGAATCGGTGTCATCGGCCGTCCCCATTTCGCGGCAATCCTGGTTCGGAAGGGCGCCAGCTCCAGCATCAAGGACGCCTTCGACCAGTACCTCGCCGCCGGGCGGCCGGCCTACCGACCTCGTGTGCGTGTCGATGCCGCCGAGGCAATGGAACTCGCCAGGAATTCGGGAGCCGTCCCCGTTGTCGCCCACCCCCACACGCTTGCCGATGGCGCCGATGAGTTCGGCCATCTGTTTCCCAGGTTCGCCGAACTCGGTGCAATGGGGGTGGAGTGCTACTACGGGGAGTATCCCCAGGATCTGCGGGAGCGGATGACCGCGGCGGTCGAGCGTCTCGGTCTGGTAGCCACCGGTGGATCGGACTACCACGGGACCTACAAGCCGGATATCGCCCTCGGATCCGGCAAGGGAGACCTGGCGGTGCCCGACTCGTGCTTGGAGCGGTTGGCGGAGCGGCGCCCCAACCCCTGATCGCCCAGGGATCGCATCGCGTCAAACGTCTTAGGGACTAGACACCTGCAGCCGATATCTGGGAGCGTGACCAAGCTTCGCGCCCGGATCGGGCGCTTCGAGGCCCCCGTCAACTACGGGGAAATCCGGCCGTGGCTGCAGCGGGTGAGAGCCGGCGCGGCCGGCATCGTCCTCGCCGTGTCCATGATCGGTGTGTTCTTGGATGTCCCTGCCGCCGGAATCCCAGTATTCGTGGCGACCGCGGTATTGCTCCATGCGGTGATACGGGGCCGGCTGCCGCACTCACCCACCGAAGTGCTCATCATCGACGCACTCGCCGTCTCCTTCGTCTTCGGCGGCGACGATCCGGCCCAGGCCCCTCTCATTGCCGCCGCGGCATACCTCATCGCCGCATCCGTGACCTTTGGTGGACTCGGGTCGCTGCTGTCGGCACTCATGGCCTTCAGCGTCTCCATCTCTATTCGTCCCTATCTTCCGATCGCAGATGCGACCACAGAGCCGGTGGCAGTGGCGGCCATCGGCTGGGTTGCCATTGCGGTGTTCCTCGGTGCCGTTGCGTTGTCGCTCATGACCGCCGCGACGGAGGTATTCAAGGCAAAGCGTGTCCAGGCTGCCGCTCTGGAGGCTGAGCGCAAGGCGTCCGAGATGAAGAACGAGTTCGTGTCGATGGTCACCCACGAGCTCCGTACGCCACTCACCAACATCGCCGGGTTCGCCGAGACTCTCATGGACACTTGGCAGGATCTCGAGCAGGCCGACATAGAGGAGTTCCTGAGGATCATCGTTTCCGAATCGGAGCACCTCAAGAACCTGGTGGAGGACGTGTTGGCCATCCCACGGCTCGAGGCCGGACGACTCCTGCTGGACTCGACGGACTTCGCACTCCGTCCGGCTGCATTCAAGATCATCGACCTACTGTTCCCGGAGGGGGGGACGAGGTCGGCATCGGTCTCGATTGGAAGCAACGTGACCATCCACGCCGACCCGAATCGAGTTGAGCAGATCCTTCGCAACCTCGTCGAGAACGCCCGCAAGTACGGCGGTGACACGGTGTCCATCGAGGCGACTCCGCTCGGCGACGAATGGCAGATCGTCGTGAGCGACAACGGAACCGGACTCTCGACTGCCGACAGAGAACGAGTCTTCGGCGCTTTCGAGCAAGTAACCGCGGGCGACGCTCGCACCGACACCGGCTTCGGTCTCGGTCTTGCGGTGGCACGCCACTTGGTCGACGCCATGGGTGGGCGCATCTGGTACGAGCCGGGTTTTCCGGTCGGAGCCAGGTTCTGCTTCACGTTGCCGACGGCACAGGAGAAGCCGGGCACCGCGACGGCGGCTGCCACAGAAGTCGCGTAGGGCCCATCGGCCAGGCCAGGACGGTGGACCGGTCTCCTGGACCTAGAAGAAGTCCCGTCGAGTCACCGCCGATTCATACCCGTCTCAAGTGTGCCGAGACCGACGAACTGCCGCTGCCCTAGCCCCCTTCGATCTCGGCCTCCTCCGAGGCGATGCTCCATCCATCAGCCATCGGGGTTGGGCGAACGATCGACGGAGCCGCATTGCGGGGACGACTGCTGAGCACCCACCGACCCTGCGACGATCGCTTGGGCGGAACCGCAGCCAACGCCGCACGCTCCTCTTCGAGTCGAGCTACGGCAGCGAGGATGGCTGCGGTCACGAGCGGATCCGCCCCTCCTGTGACTTCCATCTCTGTGCTCATTTGACCTCGACCAACTCGACAAGCGTCCCCCCGAATACCTGGGGATGAAGGAACGCGATCCTATGACCTCCGCCGCCGACGCGCGGTTCCGCGTCGATCAGCCGCGCACCCTGCCTCCCCAGGTGGGTCAGGGCGGAATCGATGTCGGCCACCTGAAAAGCGATGTGGTGAAGACCCTCGCCGCGACGTTCGAGAAAGCGCCCCACCGGCGTGTCTAGATCCAACGGTTGGAGCAATTGCACGTGGGAACCACCGACCGGGATCATCGCCTCCTCTACCCCCTGCGACTTGACGATCTCGCGGTAAAGAGGCTCGACCCCATACTGGGAGCGGAACGAATCGATCGACTCGTCAAGATTCTCGACGGCGATGGCGGTGTGGTGGACGTTGAGCAGCAGCACGCAAGGCAGCGTACCCGTGCCGAAACATGGCGGGCCGGAACAGACCTCCCGGCCCCAGCCTTCTCCCTGACCGGCGTCCCGACGCCCGAGGACTGGGGACTGAATACCATCCCCTTTCGAAGGAGTCGGAAATATGCCCTCAGTCATTGTCGGAATCGCCCGCACCCCGCTCGGACGCTTCGGGGGGGACTTCAAGCCTCTCAGCGCAGTCGAACTCGGCGCAACGGCAATCCGCGCTGCTCTCGATCGTTCAGGCCTCGACCCGTCGCAGATTGATGAGACCCTCTTCGGGCATGTGCTCCAAGCCGGCGCCGGCCAAATCACGGCCCGGCAGGCAGCTGTGCGAGCAGGGGTCCCTATGACTGTTCCGGCAACGACGATCAACAAGGTTTGCCTCTCCGGAATGACGTCTATCGCGATGGCCGACAAGGACATACGGCTCGGTGAAGCCACGATGGTGATTGCGGGTGGCATGGAGTCGATGACAAACGCCCCCTACCTTCTCCCCGACGGTCGGTACGGCTCAGGAATGGGAGACGCGTCGATCATCGACTCGATGACCCACGACGGCCTGTGGTGCTCATTCGATCACTGCACCATGGGCGAGTCCTCCGACGCCAAGAACGAGCAGTTGGGGATCGGACGCCAAGAACAAGACGAATGGTCGGCCGAGAGCCACCGGCGCGCCGCGAAGGCAACCGACGATGGAACGTTCGCCGGCGAGATCGGCCCGGTACTTGTTTCGCAGCGGAGAGGTGACCCGATTGAGATCACCGTCGACGAAGGAATCCGTCGCGAGACGACGATGGAGACGCTGGCCAAACTCCGTCCCGCCTTTCGGGGTGACGGGACGATTACCGCCGGCAACGCCTCGCAGATTTCCGACGGTGCTGCGGCGGTCGTCGTCGCCGATTCGGAGGCAGCCGAAGCCGCAGGACTCCCGGTGCTGGCACGGATCATCTCCTATGGACAGATCGGCGGTCCCGACGCCACTCTGCACGAGCGCCCCGCCGAAGCGATGGGGCTGGCGCTCGAACGAGCCTCGATGGCCACCAGTGATCTCGATGTCGTCGAAATCAACGAGGCGTTCGCTGCCGTGGCACTCTGGTCGTCGCGAATGCTGGATCTCGATCACGAGAAGGTGAATGTCAATGGAGGCGCCGTGGCCCTTGGTCACCCGCTGGGTGCCACCGGAGCGCGGATCACAGTGAGCCTCATCAATGCATTGCGCTCCCGCGGGGGCGGCGTCGGTGCCGCTTCCCTATGTGGTGGCGGCGGACAGGGAGATGCAATCGTTCTCGAGGTAGCCGGATGAGTCGTCCCGACCACAACCTCGGACTCGATCTCGCCAGGGTTACCGAAGCAGCAGCCATGGCGGCCGGGCGCTGGCAAGGACGAGGCGACAAGGAGTCTGTAGATCAGGCTGCAGTCGACGCTATGCGCGCCGTCCTCGGAACGGTGGAAATGGACGGCATCGTCATCATCGGGGAGGGTGAGAAGGACGACGCCCCCATGCTGTTCAACGACGAAAGGGTCGGCAGCGGCGAACCCCCACTCGTCGACGTGGCAGTGGATCCGGTCGATGGAACCCGACTCACCGCCGAAGGCATGCCGGGAGCGCTGGCAGTGCTGGCCCTCGCCGAGCGTGGCTCGATGTATGCGCCGGGCAAGCTCGTCTACATGGACAAGATCGCAGTCGGAGAGGACGCCGCGGGTGCGATCGACCTCGAAGCACCGATCAGCGACAACCTGGCCAAGGTGGCAAAGATCAAGGGAAAGGACATGGACGATCTCACCGCGATCATCCTCGACCGCCCCCGCAATTCGAGCTACATCGAAGAGGTGCGCAGGACGGGTGCGCGAATCCGGCTGATCCGCGACGGAGATATTTCGGCTGCGATCGCGACCGCCGTCGAGGACAGCGGGATCGACATCTTGTTGGGGGTTGGCGGATCTCCCGAGGCAGTGACCGCAGCATGCGCGCTGATTGCACTGGGTGGCGAGATGCAGTGCCGGTTGTGGCCCCGAGACGATTCAGAAAGGGAATACGCCCGAGAAGCAGGGCTCGATCTGACCGAGGTGATCGGGCTGCGCCAGCTGGTCTCTTCCGATGATGTGTTCTTCGCCGCAACAGGCGTCACGACCGGAGAGTTGCTCGACGGTGTCCGCTACCTACCCAACGGGGCAGAGACCCATAGCGTGGTGATGCGGGGCAAGACCGGCACGATCCGTTTCATGCGTGCCCAGCACAGGTTCGACCGCCTTTCGACGCTGACCCACATCTATGACGGGTCGATGGACTCCAGCCAGTCGTCGTAACGCGGCGCCACGATCGACCAGTCGAATTGCTCGACCAGGGATCGCATCGCCAGGCCGGTCTGACGTGTCTGGTCGACCGAGTCGAGTGCAACCGCGATCAGCTCGACCGCCTCGTCTTCCGTCCGAAACAGCATCTGATCGGCGAGATCCCGGGGCACGCGTTCGGGATACACGAGCTCCCTGGGAAGGATGGGGAAAGCGCCCGCAGCCATCGCCTCTACGACCGAGAGCCCGAAGAATTCCTGGAGAGCGGTGCTTACGACAATCGTCGACCGTCCTAGGACTTCCAGGTAGTGATCGCGGTCCAGGTGGTCGTCCACGATCACCAGCCCACCCAACGCAGCGATCGATGCATCGTGCTCGGGACGCTGTTTGACGAACCGTTCGCCCGCGAGAGCGATCCTGAAGTCGGTTCCAATCGCGGTGAGTCGCTGCACGATCCTGATGAACGATTCCGGGGCCTTGTCCGGGTCCCACCGGTGGTTCCACAGCACGATCGGCGGATCATCCTTGGGGCCAATTGGAATCCCGCCAATGCTGCACCCAACGGGGAGCACATTGGTCTTTGCCTCCACCTGCTCGAGATGGGAGTGCTGACGCTCGTCGGGGAATTCGTTGAGGAACCCGGGTAACGCCGCCAGCAGAGATCTGCGATGAAAGTCTGAGTTGAAGGCAATCGAGTCGGCGGCAACGAGCGAGGTCCAGTTGATGAGTCCATAGTTCCGTTCGGTCCTACTACGGCTGATGGCCGGGTAGGTGATCTGATTCTCGTGCATATAGATGGCGGTGGGGATCGAACCGAGACGCCGCGACACCATCCCCCGCAGTCCTGCAAGGTCGACAAGCGAAGTGGTGAGCAGAGCGTCCGGGTGCCCAAACCGGTCGGCGGCTTCCTCAATCCCCGCAGCCAGACCCACAAAGCCCCCCGTCAGACGCCACTGCCAGAATGAGCCGGGCATCGTGACTAGGTGAACCTTGTGCCTGCTGTGGGCGGCGTATCCCTCGGCCCATGCCCGATGCGATCCGCTGTGATAGCTCGATGCGAGGAAGAGGCGCATCAGGTCAGTCTCGCGGAGAGATCAACGATCAACCGGGAACGCGTCCAAGGCGGCACGAGAACCGGCTACCTAGAGCTCTTGTCTCCCGGCCAACGCCCTTCCCAGAGTGATCTCGTCGGCATAGTCGAGGTCACCACCGACCGGCAGGCCACTGGCGAGCCGAGTGACCTTTACTCCGAGAGGCTTGAGTATCCGGGCAATGTAGAGCGCCGTCGTGTCGCCCTCGACGGTTGGATTGGTGGCGGCGATCACCTCTGTGATCCCTTCGGAGTCGATACGGGCAACGAGTTCGCGCATCCGGAGCTGATCCGGGCCGACGCCCTCGATCGGTGAGATCGCACCTCCGAGCACGTGATACCGGCCCTTGAACTCTTGAGTGCGTTCCACCACGACGATGTCCTGAGCACGCTCCACGACGCACAGATCCCGCGGATCCCGACGGAGATCCCGACAAATCGAGCACTCCTCCTCATCCGTGATGTTGAAACAACGAGAACAAAGCCGCACCGTCGACCTCATCTCGACGATTGCATCGGCGAGGCGCTTCGCATCGACCTCCTCGATATGGAGGAGATGAAACGCCAGGCGCTGCGCCGACTTGCGACCGACACCTGGAAGACGTGCCAATTCGTCGATCAGCTTCTGTACCGGGGCCTCAAACATCAGCCAAGGAGTCCGCCCAGATCCATCCCACCAAAGGACCCCAGCTCGGCGGCGGCCTCCCGATTGAGTGCATCGATAGCTTGATTGACGGCAGCGACGACGAGGTCACCGACCATCTCGGCATCGTCGAGAACCTCTGGATCGATCGTGACCCGGTCCACCGTGCCATCGCCGCGAACGACGGCAGTCACGACCCCACCACCCGAACTCCCCTCGAAGGTCTTGGTGAGAAGCTCCTCGCGGTGTTGTTGCATCTCGGCCTGCATTTGCATGGCCTGCTGCATGAGCTGGTTCATATTGCCCGGCGTCTGGGAGCGGCCGGGCGTCTGTGGACGACCTCTGGGCATGAGTACAGGGTAGGTGTTGGGATTCAGATATTGGGTGCCAGGCGACCGCGCCGCTGACTCGAGACTGGTGAAGTCAATCCTCGGTCACGATTTCGCCGCCCAGCAAGTCGATCACCAAACTCGCCGGATCGATCTCCGCCTCTCCCTCGTCTCGCAGCTGGTCTTTGTCCGGAGCCCGGTCAGGCTCGACGGAGTCAGTGCCGGCAGGAGTCGAATCGCTGTCGCCGACGCGGTACTCGATCTGGATTCGACCCCCGAGAGCCTCGGATGCGGCGGAAACGACGATGCTGTTCAATCGATCGTCTTCGCCCAATTGAGCGAGATGGAAGGGCAGATGGGCAGGCACCTCGAGCACCAGTCGGTTGGCGTCGACTACCGCCGGACGAGCCTCGCGGAATAGAGCGTGGCGCCTCATTCCCGCCTCCTCGCGCACCCGAGCCATGATCGCCGGCCATGCGGCATCGACTGACTCGAGCGAGAGGGACTCTGGACCTCCCTCAGCAACAGAGCCGCTCGGAGGCGGATCGACGGATCCTTGATCCTCCTCAGGATCGTCAGAAACCAGCGATAGCACCGCAGGTTCCTCCTCCGTGTCGGGTACGCCAACCTCCGCCTCTGAAACGACTGGCGCATCAGTCGATGGTGGAGCCGAACCAGACGACGAGACAAGCGGCTCCCGTTCACCAAGGAGGCGGACACGCTCCTCGAGGCGGTCGATGCGCACCGCGAGAGAGGCAGCATCGGGAGCGGTCTCCGGTCGGGTCATCTGCAGGATGGCCAACTCGACGACGAGGCGTTCCTCGCGCCCATCACGCAAATCAACGAGAGTCTCGCCGAGCCTATTGATGCACCTCAACACGTCGCCCGGGCTGAGAGTTCGTCCGTGAACTCTCCACTCCTCGAGAACCTCCGCCGTCTCGTCGACGATCTCCTCGAGATTCGGTGCGTACTGAGCCAAGAAGACGCCACGCAAGAACTCGATCGAGTCGGAAACAAACCGGCGCAGATCCGTGCCCTCGGATGCGAGAGAGGCAATGAGCGCCAAACCGGCGGATGCGGATTCGGTGGCTACTGCGTTCAGCAACTGTCCGAAGGCGTCGGTATCTGCGAGACCAAGGGCTCGGGTGACGCCGCGAGGCTCGACCTTGCCACCACCGAGAGCCGCCACTTGCTCAAGCAGTCCGAGCGCGTCGCGGGCGCTGCCGGAGGCATGACGAACGATCAGAGCCAGACTGTCGTGACCGACTTCGAACCCCTCGGCCTGGGCCACGTTGGATAGATGATCGATGAGGGTTTCAGACCCGATTGGATGGAAATCGAATCGCTGGGTCCGGCTGCGAATCGTGTCCGGAAGCTTGTACGGCTCGGTGGTCGCCAACACAAAGTGTGCGTGCTCT
This sequence comes from Acidimicrobiia bacterium, assembly GCA_029263095.1. Taxonomy (GTDB): domain Bacteria; phylum Actinomycetota; class Acidimicrobiia; order Spongiisociales; family UBA11373; genus JACZWZ01. Next base: position 51,644 of record JAJCYA010000032.1, read on the forward strand.
GGTGGTTCCTCGAGCGTCTTGAGCAATGCGTTCGACGCGGCACGAGACAGCATATGGGCCTCGTCCAGGATGTAGACCCGTCTGGCGCCTCCGGCCGATGCCACAGTTCCCACGTTGGCCCTGATTTCACGCACGTCGTCGACCTTGTTGTGTGAGGCTGCGTCGAGTTCGATGACGTCCATCGAGGCACCCTCCATGATCCCGATGCACGATGCACACCTGCTGCAGGGCCCGCCGTCGGATCCCGGATCTGTGCAGTTGAGCATCTTGGCGAGAATCCGAGCAGTCGACGTCTTGCCGGTCCCGCGGGGGCCAGCGAAGAGATAGGCGTGGGCGACCCGGCCGGTCTCGACTTCGGATGCCAGCGTCTCGGTGACGTGGGCTTGGCCTACCACTTCAGCAAACCGCTGCGGGCGGTATTTGCGGTATAGGGCGCGGTACTCGGTCACAGAGGCGATGGTAGGGAAGTCGTGAGCCGGGAGCCCCGAGTCCGAATGTCAGGGCCGCCCTCCGGCGGAAAGACCTCCGACTCCTCGACCTAGAGCGCGAAAATAATTCGCGTCCAGAAACCGCGTCGTCCTGAACCATTAGCCTGCATCCAGCGCGGGTGACTGCGCGACTATTGCCAAACATAGGAGTAAGGGACATGCGTGCACGCAGGCTGCTGTGGCTCGTGCTCGTCTTTGCGCTCGTGGTAGCTGCATGTGGGGACGACGATGCAGAGACCACCGAAGCCACGACGGCCGATACCACCACTACGACTGCCGCCGCCGAGGAAAGTCTCACGAAGACTGAGGGCGTGTTGACGGTCGGCTCCGATATCCCGTGGCCACCGTTCGAGGACTTCGACGATGCAGGCAACGTCATCGGATTCGACCCGTCGCTCATCGAGGAGATCGCAACACGTATCGGCTTGACGGTCGAGTGGATCGACACCGATTTCGACACGATATTCACCCAAACGGCAGTCGGTACGTTCGACGCCGTGGCCTCTGGAACGACCATCACGCCGGAGCGCGCCCAGCAGGTGAACTTTACGATTCCGTATTACAACGCACAGCAGGCGCTGACGGTCAACACCGATATCACGCCTGGTCTGCGCAGCACCGATTCTCTCGGTGAGGGTCACTCGGTGGCAGTCCAGACCGGCACCACTGGTGCCGATTGGGCGACCGAGAACCTCGGCGCCAAGGGCGTCGATGTACGTGAGTTCCCCGAGGCTCCCGACACCTACAACGCTCTAGAAGCGGGCCAGGTAGACGGAGTGATCTTCGACGAGCCTTCGGCCGTTGAGGAGTCGGCAAACCGTGCCGGCCTCGAGGTAGTCGAGGTCATCACCACCAACGAGTTGTTCGGCTTTGCCGTCGACCCTGCTCGTGAGGCGCTGCTCAGCCAGATGAACGCCGCTCTGCAGGCGATGATCGATGACGGCACCTACCAGACGATCTACGACACCTGGTTCGAGGCTCCGGCCGGCAGCGTGAACTTCACGGCCCCGCCGCAAGCTGCGGTTGGTTCGGCTGAGTTCCCGATTCAGGTGCTGTATGTGCCGTCGGTGAGTGCTGAGGAGATTGTGGCCGGTGGTGAGTTGCTGGCTGTTGCTCTCAATGATGCGACTGGTCTGAACTTCGAGGTTGCGGTACCGACGTCGTATGCGGCGACGATCGAAGCGATGTGTGCCTCGCCTGAGAACACGATCGGGTTTATCCCGGCACTGGGATATGTGCTGGCGAACAACCTGTGTGGTGTGAGCCCGGCGCTCAAGTCGTTGCGGTTCGGTTACACCGAGTACTGGACTCAGTTCATTGTTCAGCGTGACAGCGAGATCGCGAGCTTTGAGGATCTTGCCGGAGCGACGTGGGCGTATCCCGATGGTGGGTCCACCTCCGGGTTCCTGGTTCCGTCTGGCATGTTCCTCGCTGCGGGGATCGAGACCGGTGAAAGCTTCGAGGCTGGTGGCCACAGTGCCACGGCCCGTGCGGTCTACAACGGTGAGGCCGACTTCGGTACGACGTTCTACAGCCCGATCGTCGATCTCGACGGTACGCCGCTGTGGGATGGCACTCTTGCCGATGCCGACATTCCGGCTGATCTGGTCGAG
>JAJCYA010000033.1 GCA_029263095.1 Acidimicrobiia bacterium
AACGCAGTCCCCCCAGACCCCGACTCCGACAACACCTTCGTAATCGCAGCCGTCAACGTCGTCTTCCCATGATCAATATGACCCATCGTCCCCACATTCACATGAGGCTTCGACCGCTCAAACTTCTCCTTCGCCATGGGACTCTCCTTGATTGATGGCGTCTACATACTGCGTTCGGTGACTTCTAGCTTCTCGCTACGCCAGGCCCGTGCCGCCCTGCGGGCAGCGCTGCCTGTCATGTAGCGGCGGGTGGACTCGAACCACCGACTACCCGATTATGAGCCGGGCGCTCTACCTCTGAGCTACGCCGCCCAGATCTCGGGGTGTTCGCCCCAGACCTTGACTTTGGCACGTCACTGAGGGCGCGCCGCCGCCCGAGCCTCCTCCCGGATTCGAACCGGGGACCCCTTCCTTACCATGGAAGTGCTCTACCACTGAGCTAAGGAGGCGGTGGCGAAAGAATAGTCCCATACCGGGAGCCATCCGCCAGCCCCAGAGTTCCGGAGGAAGGGAACAACTTTGGGGGGACCAACGGTTCCTTCCATCATGGCGACCCAACTCTCGAAGCCCGACAGCCAGCACTTCGCATGGCTGGCACGTTCCTTCGGCAGAACCGACTACCTGTTGTTGGCACCGGACGATCTGGAAGCCATTGGCCACGTGGCTCAGCACGTCCGAAAATACCCAGGCACCCACCTGTTCAGACAAGGCGAGGTATCGACCAGCGCCTACGTCATCGAGGAGGGGACCGTCGAGTTGTATCGCGGCGAGAAGTCCTCATCCCGCGTCGTGGCCCGGGCCGGATCCGGAGCGGTCATCGGTGACATTTCGATGTTTCGTGGCGAACCGTACGTCCAGTCGGCCAAAGCTGTCGATGCAGTCTTAGCCCTCCGTCTCGACCGCGACCTCCTGGTGCCGCTGCTTCTCGAGCGGCCCGTCATAGCACTGCGGTGGCTCGTCGCCGGACTCAGCCAGCTCGAACGAACGCAGCGCCGCGTCGTCGGCCTCATGCATAGGGCTGTGATCGAGCAGGTGGCCGGACTACTCATCGATGAGGCGGCGGAGCGTGGTGAGGTGCATTTGTCTCAAGCCGACATTGCCGGCCTGATCGGCGCCAGCCGCCAGGCCGTCAACGAGTCGATCTCGCAACTCCGCTCGATGGGAGCAGTCGAGACCGGCTATCGGAGGGTGCGGATCATCGACGCCGATATGCTCGCCCGAGCAGCAGCTGGGCCTGACAAGAGCTAGAAGCGGGGTCCGGCACACCTGCCAACCCACCCGATCACGTCGCACGCCGCACCCTGAGTCGGCCTGTCTTCAAATCGTTGTCGCGTCGCGGTCCGGAACGATGACGGAGAGAACTCTGTCGCCCGGACGACAGACTCTGTCTAGCAGGCGACAGTCTCCGACTGGATCGAGGTGACACCAGGTTGCTCACAGTGATCTCGATCCACATAGGAGGTGGGAGATGACGACACGATTCGATGAGCTGACCCGTCCCAAGTCTGGGGACGACCACCGAGCGCCATCGAAGCACCGTTCCATTGGCTTCGTGCTCGCGTTTGTGGGCCTGATGCTGGCGGCGGTAACGCTGATCGCAAACATTGCGGCGGCCAATTCAGACACCGAGACCGGATCAACAGCCGCATGGTCGTTCGGTTTGACCGTTCTGGGATTCGGCACGATCAAGTTGGCCATCGGCCTGGTGCTTGTGGGCATTCTCGTTCGGCTTTGGATCCGCGTGACGGCAGTAAAGGACGCCTGCGCCAATCTCAAGCCCGCCGTCGATGCGCCTGCACCGCGCGGCACCGTCGACACCGAGTTCGGCAAGGCGACCGAGACCGCAGAGATTCCGGGACCGCTCCCGGTTCATCGCATGGCTCGGACGATGTGGTTCCCGATGCTGGCAATGGGCTACATGCTCGTATTCGTCGGGTTCATCTTCTCGCTCATTTGGGCCGGCAAGGTGGAGGACGGCACCCAGCAGGCGATCCAGGCCTGGACTCAGGGCGTGCAGTTCCTCGGTGAGGGGATGCTGCTGGCTGGGATCTCGTTCCTGCTCGGCTCAATCCTCGCGGCCTTGCGCGACGGCGGCGGCGACGTCCAGCGTTCGCTCGGGCTGCCCGTGCGCACGCTCAGGATGCCGGTGACCGCCAAGCTGTTTGTCGGCTTTATGGCCCTCGGCCTGATGGTCTCGATGCTCCAGTTCGTTCTGTACATCGTGGCCGCCGGGGTGAGCAATCCACAGTCCTTTGCGGCTTGGTCGGCATGGCTCGGTCCGTTCCGCGAGTTTGGTCTCGGCCTGCTTCTCACGGGCATCGTTCTGGCCCTCGTGACGATCGGGAACGTGCTGGCGTTCCAGTTCAGCCGGGTCCGCGAAATCATCACGACCGGCAAGTAGCTGAGAGGAGAATCGAGAAATGGCTACCAAGACTGAATTCGACTTCGAAGTCACCGATAGCGGCCCCGGCTACAACGGACCGCAGAAGATGGGCAACCGTCTCTGGGCCCCGATGTTCGCCATGGCGATCATGGCCTTCCCGGTGGCACTGATACTGTCCTTTGTACGTGCGTCGACCATTGCCGACGCAACCGGTCCGGCCGATATCGAGGACGCAGCCCAGCTGGGGCACCTCGTCGCAGCCTTCGGGTTCATTGGATTCCTGGGCGTGTTCTCGGCGATTTCATTTGCGATCGCCAGAATCCTCGGCCGCTTCCGCAAGGGTGGCGGCGAGATCCAGGAGTCGGTGGGCAACGAGGTCCACACTCTGAAGATGCCGGTGACCGCCAAGGTCTTCATGCTCTTCATGATGATGGGAATGATGACGATCGGCGTCTCGGTGGTGCTGCACTTCGTGGCAGCAGGCAGCGTTGGCACCTGGAGTCTGGAGAGCGTGGCCCGATGGGGCGAAGTTCTTGAGGGATTCCGGCGCTTTGGCGTCGCGATGTACCTGTTCGGGATCGCCCTCGGACTCGGCACGATCACCCATGTGCTGCGGTTCCAGTCGATCCGGGTGGGGCAACTGGCCCGCTGACCGACAACGACCGTACGACGGGGCCGTCCTACCGGCGGCCCCGTCGTCGCGTCCACATCGCCAGGCCGCAAGTGTGGCTAGGAGTCCGGATCCTCGTCGATATCCCCCCGCGATCCGCGACGCAGCTCGCGCCCGGTCCGACCGATCGCTCGCGCCAAACCCGGCAACCGCTTCGCTCCGAACAGGAGAACGATCACGCCCAGCACGAGCAGGCTCTCTCCCACCCCAATACCAGCTGCGATCATCGGGAAGGGCACGCTTAGGCCAGGTTGCGGGGTGCGAAGGACATCACCTTGGCGAAATCGGTCGATCCGAGCCGGGTGATGCGGCCTCGACCGAACTTGAATGGCTGCCTCGGATTGATTGGTGTACTTGCCGCGTCCGCCGTGATCACAGCGTTGGCCGGGGATCCGGGGTAGTGGAAATTGGCGAACACCGTTCCCGGCTGTACCTGATCGGTAACGTAGGCAACCGACGTGACGGCACCCGACGCCATCCCCTGGTCGGCCGTACGGACCCGGTCAGACTCGATCGCCACCAGATCGCCGCTGATCAAACCGAGCCGATCTGCGTCGTCGGGATGGATTTCGATGATCGCTGCCGGGTAGCGGGCAACAGAACGTGGCTTGCGGTCGTCATCGAACATGCTCTGCCAGAGGGCGTTTAGCCGCCCGGTCAGAATCCAGAATTCATCGGAATTCGGACCGAGCAACGTGTTGCGCTCCGCCGCAGCATCGAGATCTACATGGACGAAGTTCGACTTGCCATTCGGACCCTTGAATACGAGGTCCTCATGCAGCCGCACCGTACCCACGAGCTCTCCGCCCTCGACCCTGACCGGCGTTTGAATCCCCGTTGTCCCGAGATCGCGCAATACGTCATGCGCTCGTTCGCCGTCGGCGAGGGCCTTCTCGACCAGCTGGCTGTAGTCCTTGCGACCCGATGCCCGCGGCCCCGATTCCTCAAAAACGGCGCTCGCATCCGGCCAATCGAAGCCGTCGAAACCCATTCGCTGAGCTACCTGTGACACGGCCCACCAATCAGGCCTGGCCTCTCCGGGGGGATCCATTATCTTTCCGTAGAGTCGCAGCCGACGTTCGGCATTGTTGCGGGTGACATCGTGCTCACCCCACGTCGCCGCCGGAAGCACCAAGTCCGCGAACTCGGTCTGATCGTTCGTGTAGATCTCGCTCTGGACAATGAACATCCCACCGGCCGCCAAGCGATCCTGGAGTTGGCCGAGCACCGTCGCAGGGTTGGCACTCGTGATCTGGGGATCGGTGCCTCGAGTCCACTGGCGTAGGAGGCTGCCCAGATGGTGAGAGGCACCACTTCCGTTCACCCAGTCGTTGCCGATCGACCACACCATGCGCGTGTTTCCCTGGACGGTCCACCGATCGCAGTCCATATGGAGCTTCTCGCCCTCGAATTCGGTCGGAGACTTCTCGAACGGATAAGACGCACCCGAAGCACCGCCCCGCTGGTGGCCGCCCATGCGGGAGGTAGCTCGCCCCGGTCGCCCCCTGGCTCCGATCAATACGGAGAGGTTTCCCAACGCGGCCGTGTTCTCGTACTGATGTGACCAGTAGAGGCCCTTCTCGTAGAGAAGGCTCGTCTTGGGACGCTGCCCATCGAGAGGGGCGGCGAGCAGTTCGGCTGCTCGTGCCAGCTTCGAAGCACTGACTCCGGTGATCGCAGCGGCACGGTCGAGCGTGTAGTCATCAGTAGACAGGTAGCGATCGCGAAACTGCGCCCAGGTACGACCCATCAACCTCCGTCGGAAACTACCGTCCGCCGCCAGGTCGGCTTCCTCCTGGACCACGTGGTCTCGGATGAAGTCGGAATCGTCCCAGCCCCTTTCGAGGATCTCCCTCGCAATCGCTCCGATCGCCCAGGCGTCTGTGCCCGGTTTGACCTGGAGGTGGACGCCCCCATGCTTCTCGGCGTAGGCCGATGTGAAAGTCTTGCGAGGATCCATGTGGATGATCGCTGCCCCTCCGGGAGCCATCCATTGTGTGAAGGCCACGGTCTTCGTTTCGTAGGGATCTGTCCCCACGACCAGGAGTGCGTCGGCTTCGAAGTAGTCGACGAATGCCGCCGAGAATGAGTCGACTCCGGTGTCGTCGAGCCCGGGCGTGTCGGTCCCATGAGCAGTGTTGTGATGCGGTGCGACGTTGGGCGTGCCAATCGCTCCATACGCGAACTTGGTGATCGCAAACGTGTTCTCGAAGAACTCATACGAGAAGTGCTTGAAGCCCATCGCCAGCTCGCCGTACTTCGCCACGGTGTGTGTGATCATCTGGGCAACGATCTCGATTGCGGACTCCCAGGGAATCGGCTGAAGAGTTCCGTTGACTCGCAGCAGCGGATGCTGCAGACGATCGTGGGTGAGGCCATCAGCTCGGTACAGCTTCTCCGCGAGCGTTCCCCCACGGATGCTGTGGTTCCCGCCGACATTGACGACATCCGCATCAGGGTCGGGAAGGACGATGACATTGTGCGGCTGGTCATCGATCTCGACCACCGTGTGCATGTTGGGCGACGCCCAGCGTCCCGATAGCGGCCCGGCCGGAAAGTTGGTCCCCAAGGCGTTGTCGGCGGCGGTAGTACCCCCCTCGGTCCCGACGGGCCAGATGAACGCCTTGTAGCCGCAAGCGACCGGGCAGTATTCACAGGCGGTGGTCACAACACGAGCATCCACCGGCGGAACAGGAACACGTGAGAGTTCGGGTGTGGCCGTCATTCTCAGAGTCCTTCCACTACAACGGCATCGGCGAGGTTGTCCCTGAAGCCGTAGACGACGCCCATGGTCCCCACGGCGAAGATGTCGTCGCCGTCAACATCGAGGATGATCTGAGGAAGATCCTCCGTCGCCTGGCCTATCACGACCTGACCTCGCTTGGTCAGGTCGAAGGTCGTGAAGTGACACCCACAAGGCCCGAGCACGGCATGTTCTGAGTTGTAGCCGCCGGCCAATGGACAGCCCATATGGGTGCAGAAGGTGGAAAACGCGACAATCTCGCCGTTCTCCCCCACCCCTCCGGTCGCCGGCCTATCGAGCCAGAACAGCGACGCGGGGGAATTCTCGGTCGGATACGAGAAGTCCACCACCGAGTGACGCGACAAATCGGAGAGTGATGCCACTTTTACCCGCGGATACAACGTGACAACGGCAGGTACGGTGCCCGGATCCTGCGATGCCGGATCGGGGACGGTGGAATCAGTCGCCTCGTCGTCTCGGGCGAGCAATGCGACGGGCACGACGACGCCGGCCGCCGCTACCGCGCCCGAGGCAACACCCAACGCCAGGAATTCGCGTCTACTTAGCGCCATCAGCGCCTCCCTCCTTGTTCTCGGTCACGCTAGACCGACCTGGGATCCTCCGCAGGCCAGCCGGCGCTCACTCGGACCTGAGGAGTAGGGGCACTTGGGCCAACATGCCGATAAGCTCCGCTCAGATGACGACCGAACGAACCACTTCGACCGACTCGGACCTGACGCTGACCAACTTCGCGTTGTGGGGGATCGGGGCAGCGATTGGGTTCGCACTCACCTTCTGGCTCGGCTTCGGCATCATGATGGAACTCAGCCCGTTGGGCTGAGTTCTTCCCTGATACCCCAAACGCGGTGTCGCCGCCGTTTGGTGACGAATCGAAGCGGGAGCCAAGTGATCTCCCGGCCGACCACGACCGCAGTAGGGCAGGAGCCCCACTATCTCATCAGCGCGATTCGCCATCCAGACGACACCGCGTCAGCCGATGAGTACCACCGTGCGCCCATCCACGTCTCACCACTCGCTGGGTCCAAGAAGTCGGCCTGGAACCCCAGATTCGAACTGAAACTGCCGGTGCTGCTGGTGATCTGGCCGAACGGATCAAACACCCTGGTCCCATTCACCGTCCCAGTCGTGCCAAACACGTAGCTCAGGTCACCATGACGACTCAGACCCACGAGTTCGGGGGTGAACCCATCGGACTCGGAGACCAGCCTCCCGCCCGGAGACCGCGCATACGAGAAGGTCCCATCCGAGGCCGGATCAATCAGAGTCCCCGCATACTCGAACACCGCAGCATCCCGAACAGCAACCCGATCCAACCCGTCATAGGTGAAGCCCACGACAGAGTTGTAGTCGATGAGACGGGCCAGCGCATCAAACCCATAAGCAGTGCTCCCCGCCGAATCCAACGTTCCGCGTGGCGTGTAGGAGTACGAACCAGACGGACCAGTGATCAGACGGTTCCGCTCATCGTATGCGTAGGAATCCGTGCCGAAGGCGGTGCGGTTACCCGAATCATCCCAACCGACAGTCGTCACAGTCGCAGCAGGATCAATCCACTCGGTGAGACGACCCGCACGGTCATAGACATATGAATGCGGGCCCGAATCAGGATTCCCCGCCAGATTCACCACCACATCAGTCGGATTGCCATCAACGTCATACCCATAGGTATACGACGCCGTCACGCTGCTACCGGTATCAGTCAACGTGTCGTTGGTCAACCGTCCCAGATCGTCGAAGATCAAATCCCGCACCGGCTCCGAACCACCAGACCCGTAATGCACCTCATCGACCTGTGAGGCGTCATCCCACACATACGCCTGCCTGCGCCAGAAGCAAGATCTCAAGCACCATTCTCGAGCTCACCGAAAACGCCATAGTTTCGTCGAAGATGGGACGCGAAGGACTCGGCTTGGGGACCAACCCCGAGGTTCACAGCCAAGAAACCATGCAGGGCATCTTCCACCGAGAGGAACGGGCCGTGCTGGATCTCCCACTCGGCGAGTCCAGCCGGATCGTCCGCTGCCACAAGCCCAGCAACGTTTCGCTCTGACCAGATTCCCCAGCGCCCACTGTCGCCAAAGAGCGCCACTACGTCGGCCGCGTATGCGATCTTGCCGGGAGCTACCTCAGTGGACGCACCAAGCAGACCCTCTGAGTAGGCACCTGAACCTGGTGGGACAGGCGCTGTGAAGCTGCCGTACTCACCGGTCGACTTCAGGAAGTACTGATCCTCCGGCTCAACCGTCAGGAAGTGAACGACGGAATCCCCGTGGAGTGCTGCCAGGGATGACACCATCGGCCAGGCGGCCGGCCCAAAGACGACATCACCATCAAACAGCGGTGCAGGCCCACAGCGCAGACGATGAACAACGTCGGGTAGCCGCTTCGATAGATCGAATACTGCCCGACCTTTGGCCAAGAGGTCCTGCCAGACGTCCCCACTAGATATCCCCACAGGACTCATCCTCCTAGCCGGATCTTGAGAGTGAACTCACTCAAACCGGCCGGGTAGAAGTCAGCCGTCGGTCCGCCGGTTGACGTGGCGGCGTTGCGCACCACGTACCGCGCTCCATCCAGCTCGTATGCAACGACGTTCTGGTTGCTCGCCAGAACGGTGCGATCGAACCCAGAGTCCAAGAGCTGCTGCTCAAAGCTGGATCGACTCACATTCGTCTGGACGTTGCGAACCCGACTCCCCTTGGCCGTGATGTCGATGTACTCGTCGCTCAACCCCATGATGTCGTCGGCTAGACCGTTTGTGGCTGTCGGTGTCGGTGTGGCGCCGGTCTGTAGTCCGTCGTCGGTGAATCGGAGGGCGTCGTCTCCGAAGCCGGCGTATCTGCCGAGCCAGCCAAGACCAACACCAAGTAGCAGGTCGATTGTGAGGCCCTCAGGGTCAGCAGGGTTCTCGCCGTGCAGCAGCCGGTCGGTAGCGCCAAAGGTGGCAGTCGCCGCAGTGGCGCAACTCACCGGTCCGGTCGCACAAGCCAAACCGACCACAATGCTTGCGACCAGCGCCGGCCCGTGCTCGTCCAAGAGCCCGGCAATGGCGTCTCTCGCACCTCCGAGCTGACGTCCCGCCCATGCGAGCACACTGGGGTCAGTCGATCCTTCGATCGGCGGATCGAACGCATCGAGTTGCGTCATCACCGCGGCGTTGCGAACCGCGGTTCCGAAGCCCAACGGCACGATCACAGCCTTGCCCTGCAAATACTTGATCTCGGCACGCAACCGACCAAAACCCCACACCTCCACCGTCAACTGCGCCGCCACCCCCAACGAACCCGGCAAAGGCACCGGATTGGCACCCGAACCCAACGCCGCCATAAACGCCGCATAGCTGAATGCCTGCTCAGACCGCTGCGTACCCGACCACCCGACCCCAGACCCAGCCGTACCGCTTCCACCGGCTTGACCGCTGATAGCAGTAACCCCCGACAGGCATGAGGTAGCCGTCGAACAGATCCCATCGATACTCTGCCCGAACCGACCATCGGGATCCCAAAACACCAACGGAGACGCAAACCCATACGTATACCGATTCAGGGATACAGGGGTGCTCAACTCACCAAACACGGTGTCACGGGATCTGAACACCGCATCAGCCGACGAGTACCACCGGGCACCCATCCACGTCTCACCCGACGCCGGATCAGTAAAATCAGCCTGGAAACCCAGATTCGAACTGAAACTGCCAGTCGTGCCGGTGATCCGGCCGAACGGATCAAACACCCTGGTCCCATTCACCGTCCCAGTCGTGCCAAACACATATGCCAGATCACCATGACGAGTAAGACCCGCCAACTCAGGCGTGAACCCATCCGACTCCGAGACCAACCTCCCGCCCGGAGACCGCGAATAGGTGAACGTCCCATCCGTGGTGGGATCAATCAGCGTCCCCGCATACTCGAACACAGCACCATCCCGAACAGCCACTCTGTCCAACCCGTTCTTGGAGAACGGGACGATGTTGTAGAAATCCAAGAGGCTACGAATGGGGTTGCTAAGCGGATTCACCGCCGAATCAAGCATCTGCCTCCCGAGCGAGCACGGCCTCACCCATTACGCGGCCGATCGGTGTGAGAGCCAGCCACACGATCGCCCCAGGTGTCGGCACGTCATTCCCCCAGCCTTGCCACTCCTCCGCTATCCGAACGATCGCCTCGCTCGGCGTGCATTCCCACGGCCGGTGCTCGACCCCGTCGTACTCACCCGCTTCCACCAGATTCTGCACGAGAAGTTCAGCGATAAGCCCTACCGACAATTGCCGAAGCTGCGAAGGGTCAGAAATCCCCGACCTACGCGCAATCTGATGAACCAAGGCGGCGTAGACCCAGTCATCGACGGCGTTCGCGAGGACATCTTCTGCGAGAGTACGGTCGTCCCAGCTACTCATCTATGTGGATCCTTTGAGTTGTGCCATTGGCCAAGCGGATATCGACCGTGGCGCCTCCACTTGCCGAGCCTGGGCGGATTCCAATCTCCACTCCGTCAGTGCGGCGAATAACGGAGCCCTTGTAGCCTTGCCACTCGGTCGGGACACCACCCGTCGCTAGGTCGCCAAACACGGACTGAAGTTCCGTCTCGGAGTTCACCACCCGGACGTTGGCTTGCTTCCCTCTCGGCAGGCCGTCCAGGAGGTCAGAAACGCTTCGCTGCGCGTCGTCAGCCGCATCAATCGCGCCCGTACCGCTTGATGAATTGCTGCCGAGTAGTTCGTCTAGGAATCCGGCGAAGTCGTCGGCGCTCTTGATCGCCTTGAATACCTTCACCCCTGCCCTGGCCACCCCATAACCCAACAGAGCGAACTCGACCACTGCCGCAGTCATCCGAGCCTGCGAGTAGCCAGGCAACGACGAGTCGAACTCACCGAGCTGAATCGGAGCACCGCCCTCGAAACGTCCCGTTTCCGAATTGAACTCACCGCGGAACCCATCGGCGATGATCGTCAACGGAACCCCCACAAGCTCATCAGCCACACCCGCCGCGGCATTCGACGCGATACCCGCTGCGTCCTCAGCAGACTCCCGCAACGTCACAACCTGACGAACCAACCAAGAACCCAAGCTGGGATCAGTCGACCCAACGACCGGTGGATCAAACGAATCCAACTGTGCTATCACCGCCGCATAACGAACCATCGGCTCCACATTGAGCGGAACCGCCACCGCATCGCCGTGGGAATACCGGATCTCGAACCGGAACTGCCCGAAGCCCCAGACCTTCAAACTGAGTTCCCGACCCGCCTGAATATCAGCTGAAGCAGGCACCGGATTGGCACCCGAACCCAACGCCGCCATGAACGCCGCATAGCTGAACGCCTGCTCAGACCGCTGCGTACCCGACCACCCGACCCCAGACCCCGCCGTACCGCCGCCCGAATCGCCGCTGATAGCGGTGACCCCTGCCAGGCATGAGGTAGCCGTCGAACAGATCCCATCGATACTCTGCCCGAACCGACCATCGGGATCCCAAAACACCAACGGTGAGGCAAACCCATACGTATACCGATTCAGGGATACAGGGGTGCTCAACTCACCAAACCCGGTGCCGCGTGATCTGAACACCGCATCAGCCGACGAGTACCACCGTGCGCCCATCCACGTCTCACCCGACGCCGGATCAGTAAAATCAGCCTGGAACCCCAGATTCGAACTGAAACTGCCCGTGGACGCGGTGATCTGGCCGAACGGGTCAAACACCCTGGTCCCATTCACCGTCCCCGACGTATCAAACACGTAGCTCAGGTCACCATGACGGGTCAACCCGCCTAGCTCCGGAGTGATCCCATCCGACTCAGAGATCAGCCGACCGCCCGGAGACCGCGAATAGGTGAACGTCCCATCCGTGGTGGGATCAATCAGAGTCCCCGCATACTCGAACACCGCAGCATCCCGGGTCGCAACCCGATCCAACCCGTCATAGGTGAAGCCCACGACAGAGTTGTAGTCGATCAGACGGGCCAACGCATCAAACCCATACGCAGTGCTCCCCGCCGAATCCAACGTCCCCCGAGCCGAATACGAATACGAACCAGACGGACCAGAGGTAAGCCGGTTCCGCTCATCGTATGTCTAGGAATCCGAACCGAAGGCGGTGCGGCTACCCGAATCATCCCGTCGAAGGCCACTGCGGCAGCGAGGCGACGGGGATCCGGATGTGGCAGATTCAATCGGTCGAGTCCGCCGCCACCGGCACACGTATCGACCGTGAGCCGGACACCTCGCCCCAAACCGCGTTCCCCCTGTTCCTCCAGACCCGCTCACGTCCCAAGTACCCAATCGGCTGGGTCTCTCTGCAGTATCTCAGCGCTCCCCACTCAACATGGGCACTGTGCGCTCAGCCACGGCAATCCGAAGGCGAAAGACGACTCGTCGGAGCCACGATCGGTGACGCGTCGTGGGCCCGGCGGCACTCGAACCTGATGCGCGAACCCAACAGGAAGCTCGGTCGACCACCCGAACCGGTCCAGCAAGCCAGCTCGCAGGCAGCAGGTACCGACACGACGAGAACAACGAGACGCGGGAGCCAAGTGACCTCTCGGCCGACCGGCGTCAACGTCCACCCGGGTCAGTTGGGCGGAATCCGCTGAACCGTCGCTACGCGGGCCGCAAGAAGAAAGAGACGCAGCTTGTAGTGACAGCGAGGACCCTCGGCGGCAAGAACGCTACTCGTCCCGAGTTTGGCGCCGCCAAACTCACAAGGAACCCGAAGGGTTCCCGTGGTAGGAGGAGTAATTGAACCTCAAGCGCCCAGCCAAAGGGTCACCGCAGTAGACCAACCGAACCGGCCCAGCAAGCCAACTCGCAGGCAGCTACACACCCAACACGCGGCACCCGCACAACTCGTCGAACCGTTCGAGGCCGAACAGGACTCGGAACATGAGATGCGTCGTGGGTCTAGTTGGATAGTTTTTGAACCCGGCGCGACCGATGGCCGTGGAGAAGCTGAACGCTACTCGTCCCGAGTTTGGCGCCGCCAAACTCACAAGGAACCCGAAGGGTTCCCGTGGTGGGAGGAGGATTTGAACCTCCGAAGGCGTAGCCGGCAGATTTACAGTCTGCTCCCTTTGGCCGCTCGGGCATCCCACCGAAGCGGTGCGAGGATAGCGGTTTCTGCCACACCTTCCGGTTGAGGGCTTACCCTGGTTCCGACAAGGCGCCTTTGAAGGAGACACGATGACCGCGCGACTGTTGAAGAACAGATTGATCTCGTTCGAGCAGGCCGAATTGGCTGGGGACCCGGATGGGACTCCCTCGCCGCTTCGACTGGCCGAGATGCTCGGTTACTTCGGATCGGTTGCGCTGTTCATCGCCACCATCGCCCTCATGGTCGAAGTCGCAATTTCCGACAACTTCCTGCTCGGCGGCATCGACAACATCCCAGGTGGCTTCGTCGTTCTCGTCGGAGCGGTGCTGCTGTTCGCCATCGGCTACCGACTGACCGGCCACGATGAGGGCGCCATCAAACGGTCCGGCGGTTTCACATTGGCTTCCGGGTTTGGTCTGTGGGCGATCGCAACGAACCTGCTGCTGCTCGAACTCGACGCCGCAGACTTCACTCCCCTCTTGGTGGTCGTCCCCGTCGCGGTGGCGGCATTGTGGATCTACCGACGCCACGAATCGGTACCCACCCAACTCGCCCTGTTCTTCACAGCTGTACAGGCGCTCAATGGCGTTCTGGTGCTCATCCAGATCAACGAATGGGTGAGTCCACAGGACCAGGTTCTGCGGGTAGCCATCAGCGGCAGCCCGCCCGAGTTCGAGTGGCTCGGCCTGGTCTTCCAAGCTGCCCTCGGCATCGCCTGGATCTGGTTGACGAACCAGGGACTGGTGAGGCCGCGCAACACCGGGTTTGCGGCCGGTGCCCTGTTCGCGGGCGCTCAGGGTCTCGGGCTCTTTGGGACCGACGACGGCTGGATCATCCTGTTTGCAGCCATCACCGGAATCGTGATCTACGGAGGGCTCGCCTGGCGCAGCAGTGTCCTCCTCGGTATCGGAGCAGCGGGCCTCATCATCTTCATCAACATGATGGTCAGCATCCTCGTCGATGAGGTGACAGCGGTGTCGATCGCGCTGTGGTTCGGGATCCCAGGCCTGGCTGCGATCGGCTTCGCCCTTTTCAGCCTGGATCAGATGGAGAAGGAAGAGGCGAGTAGCAGCGACTAGGAGTCGGCGCCTCGCTCAGGATTCGGGCGGGCTCGCTCACGTAGCACGTCGAGCATCATCTCGGCTTTTATGCCTCGCTCGGCGAGCAGCACGAGCAGGTGATACGCGAGATCGGCAGCCTCCTCGGCGACCCTGCGGTCGTCGCTGGTGCCGACGCTGTGTTCAACGGCCGCTTCGACCACCTCACCGGCTTCTTCGATCACCTTGGCGCCGGTAGCCGCCGTTCCGCCGTCAAGCAGCTGCGCCGTGTACGAGATCTCGGGGCTCTCCTCCGCCCGTTGGTTGATCGTCGCCCATAGCCCTTCCAGCCAGGCGAACCCTTGATCGAAGCCATCATCGAAGCAAGTGGACGATCCGGTGTGGCAGGCCGGTCCGGCAGGTTCGACTCGGAGCAGCACGGCATCACCGTCGCAGTCTGGAAGCGCCTCGACGAGACGCATCGTGTTGCCGCTCGTTGCTCCCTTGTGCCACATCGTCTGCCGACTCCTGCTCCAGAAGTGGACTTCACCGGTCTCCATGGTGAGTTCCAGTGATCTCGCGGTGAGGTAGCCGAGCATCAGCACCCTGCCGGTCGTGGCGTTCTGCACAATCCCCGGAACAAGTCCATCGTCGTCGAACACGACACGGTCTCTCATAGGCGTACCGGAATCCCTGCGGCCTCGAGGTCGATCTTGGCGGCCGAAATCGTGACCTCTCCCCTGTGGAAAATCGAGGCTGCCAGAACGGCGTCGGCGCGACCGTCACCGAGCGCTTCGACCAGGTGCAGACTGTTTCCCGCACCTCCAGAGGCGATCACCGGCACCTTGACGGCAGCGGATACCGCCTCGATGAGTTCCAGGTCGTATCCATCTGTCGTGCCGTCGCGATCCATCGAGGTGAGCAGCACCTCACCTGCTCCCAGCTCGGTTCCCTGCTTGCACCATTCGACCGCATCTCGACCTGTCGTCAACCGCCCGCCGTTCACCACGACTTCCCAGCTTCCGGGCTTGGTGCGTCTCGCGTCCACAGCCAACACCACACACTGTGCACCGAAGGCCGCAGCACAGCGCGCGATCAAAGTCGGATCACGCACCGCGGCGCTGTTTACCGAAACGCGATCTGCACCGGCGCGAAGCGCCGCCCTCATGTCCGCCACCGAGCGGATGCCACCACCCACCGTCAGCGGAACGAATACCGATCGGGCGGTCCGCCGAACAACATCGAGCATTGTGGCCCTTCCCGCCGAGGTTGCGGTGATGTCGAGAAACACGATCTCGTCGGCGCCGGCTTCGCTGTAACGCGCCGCCAGTTCCACCGGATCACCGGCATCAACGAGATCGACGAAGTTGACGCCCTTCACCACGCGGTTGTCGCTCACATCGAGACAGGGGATTATCCGCCTACGCAGCATTGGCCCGCCCCCGACATGATGCAACGAAGTTGGCGATGATCCGCAGTCCCTTCGGACCGGACCGCTCAGGATGGAACTGGACGCCGATGACATCGCCATGCCGGGCGACTGCCGTAAATGGACGGCCGTATGACGTCGTGGCCACGGTTGCCTCGGCATCGGCTGGGAAGGGTACGTAGGAGTGGACGAAATAGAACGTGTCGCGGCTTCCCACACCGGCGAGAATCGGCTCGGTGCTCACGATGTCGAGATCATTCCAGCCGATGTGGGGAAGGCGGGGTGTGTCTTCGAGACGCCGCACCCGACCCTCGATGAGACCCAATCCCCCTCCGTCGTCTTCGTCGCTGCCCTCAAACAGCAGCTGAAGTCCAACGCACACACCGAGCAGCGGGACCGTCAGTTCGCGCAGCGGATCGACAAGACGCTGCTCCACGAGCCGATCCCAAGCCGCGGCGACGCTCCCGACACCGGGGAGAACCACACCGTCTACTCCGAGTAGATCGTCCGGGCCGACGGCGACCGAGACCGACGCCCCGGCGTGCTCGAGGCCCTGGGCAATGGACACCAGGTTGCCCGCCCCGTGATCCACGACGGCGATCTCGGTCACGCGGTCCCCTTGGTGGATGGAATCCCCATCCGACCCGGATCTGATTGTGCGGCGGTTCGCATTGCCCGCCCGAGGGCCTTGAACAGGGCTTCGGCGATGTGGTGATCATTGCCACCCGAACCGGTCGCGTGCAACGTCACACCCGCCGTGCGCGCCAACGCCTCGAGTCCGTGCGGAATCATCTGTGTGCTGAGAGCACCGATGCGATCTGCTCCGAACTCAACCTCTATCACCGCGTACGGCCGACCGCCGATGTCTACCGCAACGCTGCCGATGGCCTCATCCATCGGCACCACGGCATCACCGAAACGGACGATCCCTGCTCGATTACCGATCGCCTCCGCAAACGCTTCACCGAGAACGAGAAAGGTGTCTTCAACTGTGTGGTGATCATCCACATGCAGGTCACCCGACACACTCACACTGAGATCCCACATTGCGTGATAGGCAAGCGAGGTGAGGAGGTGATCGAGGAAGCCAACACCGGTGTCGATCTCCACGGTCCCCGCCCCAGCTAGATCGAGCGACACGGAGACATCGGTCTCACGGGTGGTCCTCCTCCGGGTGGCATTCCTGGTCATTGAAGTTCCTCCTGGATGGCGGACACGAGTCGAGCGTGATCTCGCGGGGTTCTGACTGTGAAGCGCAGGTACTCGGCCAACGGGCCCTCGGATGGGAAGGCTCGAACCACCAATCCCCTACCAATCAATCGCTGCATGAGGGGACGCGCCTGCGGACCGACCCTCGTCAACACGAAGTTGGTCGCGCTGGGGAGAACGGCAAGGCCGATCCCAGCCAGGCTGGCGGCCAAATCCTCCCTGTCGGCGACGACGGCTGCCACGTTCTCCCCAAGCCAACCGGGGTCGCACAGCGCGGCGACGGCGAGCGCTTGAGAAGTGGACGAGACGCTCCCCGGCGGCCGAACCCGGTGGAGCGCCTGAGCCACAGCCGGAGATGACACCGAGTAACCGACTCGGATTCCGGCGAGACCATAGGCCTTCGACATGGTGTGCAGCACCACGAGCGACTCATGCCGATCCACCCATTCGCCCCAGCGATCACCGGCAAACTCAGCGTACGCGGCGTCCACGACGACGAGTCCGCCTGCTGCGGTGATGATGGCCTCGAGAGCATCGTCTCCGAGACGGTCGCCGACCGGATTGTGGGGGACGCACAGCCAAGTCAGTTCAGCGCCACGCGCGGCGCTGATCATCCGATCGACCGGGTATTCGAGATCCCGGTCACGGAGCACCTCGACCAGGTTTCCGCCGAACTGCAGAGTGGCGATTCGGTATAGCGGGTAGGTGGGAGTGTCCGTCACAACGCGCGATCCGGGAGTGACGAATGCCTTCGCCAACAGCAGGATCAATTCGTCCACGCCTGCTCCGGGAACGATCCGATCGGAATCGACTCCCCACACTGACGCAGCCGCGTCACGCAACGGCATGTAGTCGGCAGCGGGATACTCATTGACCTGTCGAAGAGATCCGGCCGCCGCGCCATCGACCCACGGTGGCCGCCGTGGTGATGTGTTGTGGTCGAAACGTATGACCTCGCCCGGATCGAGACCCGCCCGTCCTGCTATCTCGGCCGTCGAGGGTTGCCATTGGTATACGGGAGTGCTCATTGGGTGTCCTCGAAGCGGATCTCGACAGCAAGGCGGTGGGCGTCAAGACCTTCGGCCTCCGCCAGCGCCACCACCGTCGGTCGGAGAGATGCAAGTCCGTCGCGAGTGAGCGTCTGCACCTGTCGCCACGATCCGAAGTCTTCGGTTCCCAAGGGGTTCATCGACCGAGCGAGGCCACCCGTCGGCAGCACGTGATTGGCCCCACTGGCGTAGTCGCCGACTGGTTCAGGCGCCCATCGACCGACGAACACAGACCCTGCCGATGTGATCCCGACAACAGCGGCGGCGGCATCCTCGAGGTGCAGCGACAGGTGCTCGGGTGCCCAGGCATCGGCAAACTCGATC
This sequence comes from Acidimicrobiia bacterium, assembly GCA_029263095.1. GTDB lineage: Bacteria > Actinomycetota > Acidimicrobiia > Spongiisociales > UBA11373 > JACZWZ01. Next base: position 17,955 of record JAJCYA010000033.1, read on the forward strand.
GCCTCGTCAACATCGGCTGCAATCGCCACCATGCCGAGGTCGGTCAGAGCCTTTTCGATGACCGCGCGCCTGCTCAGGCGAGCCATGAGCTGGTCGAGGGCTGCAAGGACGGAACCGGCCACCCCCGAGCCGACGGCCACCAATACGATTGGGGAGTCGGGTCCGTGCTCGGCTTGAGCGAGCAGGTCTGCGGCAACGAATCGCGGATCAGCGGAGGCGTCGGCCAGGACAAGTGCCTCCGACGGTCCGGCCGGCATGTCGATGGCACACCACCCCGCCACGACCAGCTTGGCGGCCGTCACCCAAGCGTTGCCCGGACCAACGATCTTGTCCACGGCTCGAACACTCCGGGTTCCGTGGGCGAGCGCCGCAACGGCTTGGGCTCCCCCCATGGCGTAGACCTCGGTCACGCCGAGCACATGAGCCGCGGCGAGGACGACAGGATCTACTGTGCCGTTGGCTCGTGCCGGAGTGGCCACTGCGATCTCCTTGACCCCTGCCACTTGAGCGGGGACCACCGTCATCACAAGCGTCGAGGGCAGTGGTGCGGTACCGCCGGGCACATAGGCGCCGATCCGACGCAGCGGTGACCAGATCCGCTCGACCTGCACCCCGGGCACGACCTCGATCCGATGACCACTGGGGCGCTGCAGCTCATGAACGGCGCGAACGTTGGATGCGGCCACCTCAATAGCGGCGACGACATCGGCTCCCACCGATTGACGTGCGGCCGCTAGTTCCGCACCGTCGATCCGAGCATGACCGCCCCCAAACCGTCGCGCTGCATCCGCAAGAGCCGGATCGCCATTGATTCGGACCGAATCGACAATGGCCGTGGCGCGCTCCAGCACCGACGCTTCGGGAACAGCCGCTCGCACGGTGAGCGCTGCAATCTCCTGCGGAGTCGCGTCGCCGAGAACGATCTCTTGCATCACGGAACCATCTGCTCGATCGGAAGCACGAGGATGCCGCTCGCACCCGCCGCTTCCAGTTCGGGAATGACGTGCCAGAGGTCGTCTACCTCAACCACCGAGTGGATGGCCACTCCGGCTCCGTCTGCCAGAGGGAGTACCGACGGTGCGGAAAGACCAGGAATGAGATCGTTGAGTACGGCGACCGCCTCATTCGGAGCGTTCATCATCAGGTATCGCTTGTGGCGACCAGCGACAACGGCGCCGAGCATGGTCTGTACATGGTCGGCAGCGGATCGCGACGCCGATGAGGCGATGAGAACTGCCTGGCTGTCGAACAAGGTGGCGACCGGTCGGAGTCCGTTGACGAGCAACGTGCTCCCCGACGAGACGAGATCCACGATCGCGTCTGCGACACCCAATTTCGGCGCCACCTCGACCGATCCGGTGAGACTCACGGTCTCCACATCGAGGATGCCGCGCTCCGCCAACAACCGGGCGGTTGTCAGGGGATGCGATGTCGCCACCCGGCACCCCGCCATCTCCTCCAGCTTCTCGATCGGTGATCCTTTGGGAACCGCTGCGACGAGCCGACACCTGCCGTATCCGAGCTCGGCGACGACGTCGACGTCGAGCGCGGATTCCACTACGAGATCGAGCCCGGCAATGCCGATCTCAGCGACGCCATCGGCGACGAACTCGACGACATCGTCCGTTCGCACGAAGAGAAGCTCGATTTCGAGGTTGCGTACGGGCACAGTCAACGCCCGATCGCTGCCTCGCTCGAAGACCATGCCCGACCGCTTCAGAAGATCTACCGTCGGATCGAGCAGCCGGCCCTTGTTCGGGATCGCGAACCGCAACGTCATCGATCCGCACCCTTGCCCAGACCCAGCCGGTCGAGTGCCAGCCGGTACCCCCCGGCACCACTCCGGAGCCATTGGTTGATGCGGGTGATCGTCGCCGACGACGAACCGGTCTCATCGGCAATCTGGCGGTAGGGAACCCGATCGGCGAGCTTTCGCACAACTGCCCAGCGCTTGGTTATCTCCTCGAGTTCGTGGGCGGTGCACAGGTCGCGGAAGAACCATTCAGCCTCCTCCACGGTCTCGAGAGTCAGCACTGCTTTGAAGACCGCAGTGGTGTCGGCATTGGTCCAATCGTCGGCTAGCGTCATCATTCGCTCCGGTTTAGTGTTTTAATACGCTAAAGCAGTACGACCAACAAGCTAGCTCGATTCCAACTGAAAGCAAACCCCACCAATGCTCATCATCCCCGCCGTTGACGTTCTCGATGGAGCCGTCGTTCGGCTTCGCCGCGGAGCATTCGACTCCAAGACCGTCTATCGCGATGACCCCGCCGCGCAGGTGGCCGAGTTCGGGTCTCAAGGCGCTTCGATGGTCCATGTCGTCGATCTTCAGGGAGCTCGCACCGGGGAGCCGTCGATCGGTCTGTGGAGAGCGATCGCCGCATCCGATATCCCATTCCAAGCGGGCGGCGGAATCCGGGACGCTGTAGTGGCCGAGCTGGTGATTGGATCCGGAGCGGACCGAGTCGTGGTGGGAACCGCCGCAGTTTGGGATCGCAAGGGGCTCGGCGAGATCGTGGCGGCCGTCGGACCGGAGCGGGTCGTAGCCGCAGTCGACGTGCGGGATGGCAAAGCACTGGGAGCTGCCTGGGATGACGAAGGACGGCCAATCGCCGACGTGTTGGCGGGTGTTGCCTCCGTCGGGATCGATACGGTGCTTGTCACATCCGTCGTGCGTGACGGGATGCTCTCAGGGCCCGACTTGGAACTCCTGGCGGCAGTGGCCCAGAGCTGGCCCGAGAAGATCATCGCCAGCGGTGGGATTTCCAGCCTCGCCGACCTGGCCGGTCTCGACCGATCGGGGGTGTGGGCGACGATCGTCGGCCGGGCCCTCTATCAGCAGGAGTTCACGCTTACCGAGGCGATCGCCACAGTCGCCGACGAACGGTAGACGGAGGCGAGCTGCGCGGTAGAACCGGTCCGGCTCTAGCTCTCGAAGATGTTCGACAGACCCCCGATGACCGATCCCTCGTCCTGACTCGAACCACCTCCGCGGGGAGCGATCCGATCCGCCAGCCGGGAGAACGGAAGTGACTGCAGCCAAACCCGCCCCACGCCGCTGAGGGTTGCCAAGAACAGACCTTCCCCTCCGAACATCATCGACTTCAGGTTGCCGGCACGTTCAATGCTGTATTCGATAGTGGGCTCGAAGGCGACCAAGCACCCGGTATCGACTCGCAACGTCTCACCCGAGAGGTGCTTCTCGATGATCGTGCCGCCGGCGTGGACGAATACTTTGCCGTCGCCCTGTAGGTCCTGCAGGATGAATCCCTCGCCGCCGAAGAAGCCGGCTCCGAGCTTCTTGTTGAAGGCGATACCTACCTTCGTTCCCATTGCCGCGCACAGGAAGGCGTCCTTCTGGCAAATGAGCCGACCACCCATCTGCCCAAGATTGATCGGGATGATCTTCCCCGGATAGGGCGCGGCAAACGCTGCCTGTTGCTTGCCGCCGCCGTTGTTGGTGAAGTGGGTCATGAACAGGGACTCGCCGGTGACCACGCGCTTACCTGCCGACTTGAGCTTTCCCCACATGCCCTCATCGGGTTCGGCGCCATCACCCATCTTCGTCTCGAACGTCACGCCGTCGGTGATGTACATCATCGCCCCACCCTCGGCGACAATGGTCTCCCCGGGATCCAACTCGATCTCGACGAATTGCATGTCGTCGCCATGGATGGCGAAGTCGACTTCGTGGCTCTGCATGGGTCACTCCTGCCTCAGTTGTCGCGGAATCCTACGGACCAGGCGTCTGAAGCCAGGCAATAGGCCCCGATCTTGCGAATTGCAGGAGGCTCGTTGGGAGCCGACCATTGCCAATCGCGGGAGGCGGCGCCGGCCACCAACCCATCCCTACCGGATCAGCCCGCCCTGTGCCATGTTCTCGAGCCGCTCAATACGATCCTGGATCGGGGGGTGGGTCGAGAACATTCGGGTCATCCCGCTCCTCCCGCCCCTGCCCCCGCCCCTGCCGCCAAGCGCCTTGAGCGGGTCGGCGATAAACAGCTGTGCGGTCGAAGGATCCACCTGCATCGGGATCCTCGAAGTCCCCTGTTCGAGCTTCGCCAAGGCGCGGGCCAGTGCCAACGGTGATCCGGTTATCTCGGAACCACTGCGATCGGCCTGATACTCGCGGGAGCGGCTGATCGCCATCTGGATGACCATCGCCGCCAGCGGCGCAAGGATGAGCGCCAGAATCCCGATGATCGCCGAGAGACCGTTGTCGTTGCGGCGGTTGCGTCCCATCCCCGTCCAGAACGAGATTCGGACCAGAAACGACAGGGCCACCGCGACGGTGGCGGCGATCGACGAGATGAGGATGTCGCGGTTCTTCACATGCGACAGCTCGTGCGCGAGCACTCCTTCGAGTTCGGCATGGTCCATCAGATCGAGGATCCCGGTTGTCACCGCGACCGCGGCATGGGCTGGATTGCGCCCGGTGGCAAAGGCGTTCGGTTGCGGGGACTCGATCAGATAGATCTCGGGCATCGGCATACCCTCGCGCTGTGCGAGAGAACGGACGATCGAATACACATTGGGGAGTTCGTGCTCCTCGACAGACTTCGCCTTGGCCGCCTTCAGAGCGAGCTTGTGCGAAAAGAAGTACATCGCAAAGTTCATGACTCCGGCAATGACCAGGGCGATAGTCGCGCCACCGGTGCCACCGAGAAGCTGCCCAACGCCGACGAAGAGCGCACCGAGCGTCGCCATGAGAACCAGCGTCTTGAAGTTGTTCTTCATGGCACAGAGCCTACCGAGGCAGGAAACCTGCGCCTACCGCCGGAAACGCGCGGAAATGGCGGTTGCCTACTTCCGGCAAACAACCACCCTGAAGTCCCCCAATCCCCTGGGGTGCAAAAGAGTCTCGGCTTCGATGACCCTGTTCTTCAACTTCAACTGGTCCATCGTCCGGCCGTCGCGGGCCGCAACGACCACGTCGTGCCGCAGTGCTGCCAGCCTCTCCCCCAGCCCCCACTCGTTCAGGAAATCATCCTGACGTAGGAACTCGACGCCGGCACCGGCGTCTTCTGCCGCCGCCACCACCGCCGAGAAGTTGACGTCCATGGTGATGTCGGTAGCCCCTGGTTCCGCGAGGGGGTCGGGGCCCAGGTGGTGCTTTCGGTAGGTGCGGACCGTTCCCTCGGAGCGGCGGTTCTCGAGATTCTCGGCCGAGTCGCCGTAGTCGATCAGCAGCATCGCTCCCGCCTGGAGCAGCTCCACATGGCATCGCACCCAAGTACCGGCCTGGAGCTGTACCTCAACCTGGCCGCCCTCCGGAATTGGCCCGGCAAAACGGTCCGCCCACACGACGACATCCGGACGTGGCTCAGTCTCCACTAGTACAAGTCCCGATTCCGTCCCCGCCACCCGTCGCTCCCACCACTCGGAGCCGCGCCGCACCACCAGAGCCGCCGGCATGTTGTCCAGCACCTCGTTGGCGACGATCACACCCCGAACATCGGACAGTTCGTCGATGATCTCAGCCTCTGGCACCGTCGCGCTGATCGATGCCTGCGCCGCCTTCGACCGTTCCACAGCGAAGGCGGGTGCCCTCGGGTCCAGAGCATCGAGCAGAGCTCGCAGCAATGAGCCACTCCCCCCTCCCATCTCGACCACGGAGAAGGGAACACCAACTCGACCGCGCTCGGCAGCGACGAAGCGAGCGATCGTCTCCCCGAACATTGGGCTGACCTCGGGGCTGGTGAGAAAGTCTCCGGCCCGATCCGAACGGAGTGTTCCCGTGGCGAAGTAGCCGCCGCCGGGGTCGTACAGGGCGATCTCCATGAACCGGTCGAACCCGATAGGGCCGCCGGAGTGGATCTCTTCGACTATTCGATCGAGCAGCACCCGACCATTGTGATCGTTTCCCGAAACACGATCCGCTGCCGGGCCACTCACCTACGCTGCGTGGCCGATGCCACCGGTTACGTGCCCAATGTGCGGCGAATCAGAACGGTTGAGTGGTGAGCGCTCGGGTGACGCGATCACCGTCAGCTGTGAGGCCTGCAACCACAAGTGGGATCGTGACGTCTCGGTCCGATGCCGCTCTTGTGGCTCCGATCGCGTGGTGTACGCCCCGCGACCGCTCTGGGAGAAGGGTCGGGGCGAGCAACGGACCCCCGCCGGGCGGATCGATGCCTACCACTGCGCCGATTGCGGTGATTCCGATGCCACAGGATCGCAGTAGCTCCACCGACAATCAGGACGCGTCGCTCGGGCCTCGCATCGAAAACGTAAAGAGGGCGCGAGCCCGGATTCGATAGTACGGGGCCACCCCGGCCCAACCATCCCACTCGGGTCCGTAGATCTGGCGACAAGCAGCCGCAAAGCCCTCTTCATCACTCAGGTCGATCTCGTGTGCTTCGCCGTGGACCGTCACTGCCAGTGACTCGCCGACTGTGTATGCCCCGCTCACCGCCGGATTCCGGGCCATGTGGCGCACCCGTACCGCTTCGGCCCCGGTGCCGAAGCAGAATGCGCCGCGGTAGAAGATCCCATCGACCGGACCGACCAGGGGTCGACCATCGGTGGTGACGGTCGCAAGCGACAGGACGCAGACACCCTCGAGTCGTCCCACCAACTCCCCCGCGGTCAGACGACGCTCTGCCGTGTGGATCTCCAAGAGATGCGGGCCGGCATGCTCGTAGCTGCGATCCAGAAGTGCCTGAAGTCCGGCAAGATCTTCATCCGTCTCGTACATGATCCCCCATCAACCGACCACCGAGGCCGTGCCCTCGACGTCTATCCCATCGACGATGAACGCCATCGTGTCCACGATCGCCACGGTCGAATGAACGAAGGGCCAATCACCGGCGCCCGTGTCCTGAACCACCGAAAGGGCTACCAGATCGGCGGATGCAGAGAGGGCCGCAACGTCGTAGCCGATGACAAGGATCGGCACCGAAGTCACCTCAACCCCGGCGTTGCTGTCGAAGATGACCAGATCCACCGGCGCTTGGAACGAGAAGTCGGCCGATCGCGTATACGCCAGAAGGTCCGAATCGCCGATCCTGGTCAGGTTCATCACGTGTACTTCGGGATCCCTCGTGTCGGCAGACTCGGGGTTGGTAGGCCACGCGACGCTATCGCCGGCCAAGTCGATGGCATCGAATGCCTCGAATCCTTCGCCGGCCAACGACACGGCGAAGAACCCTTCCATCCAAGCGAGTCCGGTCACGATCGACTCGAACCCGCTGACCTCGGAGATCACGTGCGGTGCCGAGCCGTCGAGCGGGACGACAACGATCGAGTCGGAACGGAACGGGAAGTCGTCGAGGAGGTCCGACTTCACGATCACCGCCGATGGGCCGGGAGCGACAGCGGGAATCTCTGTGATGTCGAACAACTGCAAGCGCCATCCCTCGGCGAAGAGCACATCATCGCTGCCGTCTGGAAGCAGCACTCTGAGCGTCGGCCCGCCTATCGGAATGGTTGGAGGCCAGAAATCCGGATAGTCATCAGCGAACGGTTCGTGATAGACGATGCCCCCACCCGGCGTGGCCATGGCGTTCTGGGTCGGTATGGCCAGCGGTTGGGCAACCAACGCGCCGCTTCGCATCACCTTGACACCGTTTTGTCCCGACACGATCACATCCCCCGGCTCAATCGAGAACAGTGGCGGGACCGCCGGTTCCGCCGCTTCGGTGGTCACCGGAGTAGAGGTCTCAACCGGTGTGGTCGCTGCCGTCGTCTCAACCGAGGTGATCGAGGTGACCGACGCAGCCGAAGTGGCCGACGGTTCGGTCCCTGAGTCTCTCGTCAGCAGGACTACGACCAAGACGATCAAAAGAGCCACGATCAGCCCACCCAAACCGGCGAGGATCAGCGCGCCGCTGTTGCTCGCGTTGGATGGCGGCTGGGGTGGCGGCGGGACTGTGGCGCTCTGCTCCACGGCTGGCTACCTGCTGAGAAGGAGCAGGACGCCGGAGGCGATTCCGTCGACCCATTGCTTCGAGATCTTCATCCCCCACTCCTTCTCTTCGAGTACGAGCTGAGGCTAACCGTCCATCGACAAAGCGATCATCGACGCTTGCATTGGGTGATCCAGAGGCAGATGCTTTGGGTGTGAAACAGACTTTCACCCGTGTTGCGATCGTCCTGATCTCCCTCAACGCGGTACTCGCCGTGATGATTCTGGCACTCGGACGGATGGGCGACACCGAGGGCAAGATCCTCGGCACCTCGCTGCTGGCGACCGCGTCGGCACTCCTTGCCATGGTCCAGGTGCCCGCGCTCCGGGGGCAACGCCTCGGCATTGCCCCCATGACCGGAATCGCAGCGTCCGGTATCGGCTTCCTCGTCGTAGCAGTCGGCATGTGGACTGAGCTGGAATCAGATACGTGGTGGCGCCTCGGCGGAAGCGGCTACATCATCGCGGTAGCCGCCGCCGTGGCGGCGATCCTGTCTGGGTGGCCGGTACGCGGTCGTGCGGGCTGGGTCCAAAGCGCAGCACTGGTACTCATCGGGATCGGAGCCGCAATGGGCCTCGGGGGAATCTGGCTCGAGATCGACAACGAGGCCTTCGGGCGGATCTTCGCAGTCGTACTCGTGCTCGTCGCCGCAGCCGGCCTGGCGATCCCGATCCTGCATCGGTCCGCGGTCGAGGAGTTCCATCTATCAATCGAACACTGCCCGTTCTGTGGTGTGAGGATGCACGGTGAGACCGATTCGCCGCTCGTATGCAAAGCCTGCAGGAGGACGTTCAACGTTCGAGTAGATGCCTGACGCGCTCTGGCCCGAACCAGAAGCCGGCGTCTAGAAGACAGATGTGCCCGTCACTGTGGTGAGCCGCTCGAGCGCAAGCGTTCCGGCGTAGGAATTGCTCGTTCGGTTGAGTCTGGGCGACCAGACGGCAGCACACCACATGCCTGGCATGATCGCAACAATTCCCCCTGCTATTCCGCTCTTGGCCGGCAATCCCACGCGGTAGGCAAAGTCCCCAGCCGCGCCATAAACGCCGGAGGTGAGCAACAAGGCGTTGGTCCGCTTGGTGAGGCTTGCAGTAAGGACGACGTCACCGGTCAACGGGTTGAGTCCTCCTTGTGCCAAGTATTGGACCGCTTGCGTCAGATCAGCGCAGCTCATCTCCAGCGAGCAGTATCGAGAGTAGGCCTCCAAGACGGTGTCTACCTCGGAGTGCAGGTTCCCAAAGTCTCTCAGGAGATGGGCGAGCGCGGCGTTGCGGTGACTGTGCTCGAGTTCTGATCGCGTGACTTTGGGGTTGTAGCGGATGTTGTCGTTTCCGGTGACGCTGCGAGCGAACTCGAGTATGGCGTCGCTACCGTCACCGCGGTGACCCAAGATGGTGTCCACAAGAATTATTGCTCCCGCATTTACGAATGGATTCTGCGGGATCCCGCGGTCGTGCTCGAGTTGGGCCAACGAGTTGAACGGACTGCTTGACGGCGCCCGTCCAACGCGGTCCCAAAGGGCATCCCCTTCGAGTTGTAGTGCGAGGGTGAGGCTGAACACCTTGGAGATGCTCTGGATAGAGAACTCTTCGACGGCATCGCCAGTTTGGTGGAGAGCACCATCGACGGTTCGAAGGGCCAGGCCAAAGCCATCGGGCCGGAGGTCGGCGAGCGCAGGAATGCGGTCGTCCACATGGCCCCGACTGAGATGGGGGTGGATCTCACGGCGGATCTCTTCCAGAATCTCGTCGTAGTCGGGGCGATCCGAATGTCTTGCGGATCTGGGTATGAGAGACACGTGGGCAGCAAAGGGCCGCAGCCGGCCTACGCGCCGGCTGCTCCGGACAGGGCCGGGTCGTGTAGGTGGCAGGCGACATCGTGGTCCCGCTTGGTCGTCCTAAGCGCCGGATCGACATGGGGGCACGGCTCGAAGGCCTTGGGACAACGCTGGTGAAAGCTACACCCGGACGGCGGATTGAGCGGGCTCGGCACATCACCCTCAAGGATGATCCTCTGTCTCGTCCGCTGCACGGCGGGATTGGGCACGGGCACCGCCGACAGCAACGCCGCTGTGTATGGATGCTGGGGCGTCTCATAGAGCGCCACCCGGTCCGCGACTTCGACGACCCTCCCGAGGTACATCACGGCGATCCGATCGCTGAAGTGCTGCACCGCTGACAGATCGTGAGCAATAAAGATGTAGGTCAATCCCAACTCGTCCTGAAGGTCCTCAAGCAGGTTCATGATTCCCGCCTGGATCGATACGTCGAGCGCCGCTATTGGTTCGTCGCAGACGATGAAATCGGGCTCGGTGGCGAGGGCCCGGGCTATTCCGACCCGTTGTCGCTGTCCCCCTGAGAACTCGTGTGGGTACCGATTGCGGTAATCGGGGCTAAGACCGACTAGTTCAAGAAGCTCCCCAACCCGATCGTCGCGATCGGCCCGGGTTTGGGTCAAGCGGTGGATCTCGAGCGGTTCACCGACGATGGCCCCGATAGACATGCGAGGGTCGAGCGAGGCGTAAGGGTCCTGGAAGATCAGCGCCATCCGCTTCCGAAGCAACCGAAGATCGCGCTTGTCCAACGTGCTGAGGTCGACGCCATCAAACACCACCGAGCCTCCGGTGGGTTCGATGAGGCGGAGCACGGCAAGGCCCGTCGTAGTCTTGCCACACCCCGACTCTCCGACGAGACCGAGTGTCTCGCCGCGGCCAACCTGAAAGGTCACTCCGTCCACAGCCTTGACATCATTGATGTGTCGCGGAACCAGACCCTTCCCGTACACCGGGAAGTACACCTGGAGGTCGCTGACTTCGAGAAGCGGCTCGCTCATGCCGTGACCTGCAGGGGATAGTGACACGCCACCAGGTGCCGGGCCCGGTCGGGTTCGAAAACCGGGACCTCGATATGGCATCGGCTGGCATCGGAATGCACACACCTAGGGGCGAACGGGCAGCCAGGTGGCATCGCCACCGGATCGGGCGGCAAACCCGGAATGGTGACCAGCTTCTCGGGACGATCTGCACCCGGCATCGGTAACGATCCCAACAATCCGTCGGTGTAGGGGTGATTGGGCGCGGCATATAGGTCGTTGACCCCCGCCTCTTCCATGAAGCGGCCGCCGTACATCACGATCACCCGATCAGCTATCCCCGCGACGACTCCCAGATCATGGGTGATCCAGATGACCGCCATCCCGATACGCTGCTGCAGTTCTGCCACCAGATCGGTGATCTGCGCCTGTGTTGTTACATCAAGAGCCGTCGTCGGCTCGTCGGCGATCAGGACGTCGGGATCGCAGGACAACCCCATGGCGATCATGACCCGTTGGCGCATCCCGCCCGAGAGCTGGTGCGGGTACTCGTCGATCCGAACGTCGGGAGACGGGATCCCGACCATGTCGAGCAATTCGATCGCGCGACGTCGTGCCGAATCCGCTGTCAACCCTAGGTGGAGGCTCATCGATTCACTCAACTGGTAGCCGACGGTTCGGACTGGGTTCAACGAGGTCATCGGATCTTGGAAGATCATCGCGAGATCCTTGCCCCGCACCGATCGCATGTCTCGATGGGATGCCTTCAGCAAATCGCGCCCATGGAGGAGCACGCTCCCAGCTATCGCCGCAGGCGGCTCCGCCAAGAGCCGCATCAACGCGAGCACGCTCACGCTTTTGCCGGATCCGGATTCTCCGACGATCGACAGCGTCTCACCTGCATGGAGGTCGTAGGAGATCCCATTGACAACCTCGGCGACCCCGCGCTTGGTGCCAAATCGCACACGAAGGTCTCTCACGGACAGGATTGGGTCACTCATACCGATTGCCCTCGTGACTCGATCACTGACTTCTGCTTTGGATCGAGGGCGTCACGCAAGCCGTCGCCGACGAAGTTGAACGACATCACGGTGACCAGGATTGCCACCCCGGGAAAGATCCCCATCCAGGGAGCCTGCTGGAAGAAGTTGCGACCCTCGGCAAGCATGCGTCCCCAGGCCGGATTGGGTGGTTGAACCCCGAGTCCGAGAAAGGACAGCGCGGCCTCCGAAAGAATGGCGAAGGCCAGCGACAGTGTTGTCTGAACGATGATCGGGGCGAGCACATTTGGCAGGATGTGACGAAAGATGATGCGACCATCACGAGCGCCGAGCGACCGAGCCGCGCGAATGTAGACCTCCTCAGAAACCACGATCACGCTGCCGCGGGTAATCCGGGCGAATATCGGCGTATACACGAGTCCGATGGCAACCATGGCGTTGCGGATTCCTGGGCCGAGAACGGCCAAGATCGCGATGGCCAGCAATATGGCTGGGAATGAGAAGAGTATGTCCATGAGTCTCATCAGAATCGAGTCGGTCTTCCCCCGGTAATACCCGGCCACGAGTCCGATTGGGACACCGAAGGCCAGGGCAAAGCCGACCGCGATGAACCCCACTTGCAGCGAGACACGCGAGGCGATGATTACTCGGCTCAGGACATCGCGACCGAGGTCGTCGGTGCCGAACCAGTGCGACATCGATGGTCCGGTCAACCGATTGGGGATGTCTATGTCGTTTATTCCAAACGGCGCGATTACCTCGGCGAGGACGGCCATCAGGACGAGCAGGGCCAGCACGACAAGTCCAGCCACGGCTAGTCGGTTGGCGATGAGTGTCTGCCAGATCTCTCGGGAACGAGAGACGGGCTTCTCGGGGAGCCGCTCCATCGGGGTGGATGGCGCAACGGTCATGACACCCGAACCCGTGGGTCGAGTCGAACGTAGATCAGATCGACGATCAGGTTGATCGTAAGGAACATGAACGCGATATAGAGCACAGCTCCCTGCAGCAGAGTGAAGTCACGATCCTTTACTGCAGTCAGTGCGAGACGTCCCAGGCCGGGCCAGGCAAAGATGACTTCAACGACAACGAGACCCCCCATCAGGAACCCCAGTTGAAGCCCAACCACGGTGACGATTGGAATCCAAGCATTGGGGAGGACGTGCCGGCGGATGATCCGCCACTCAGAAAGGCCTTTGGCGCGAGCGGTCCGTACATAGTCCTGGTTCAGAGCCTCGAGGACAGCCGATCGAACGAAACGAGTGATAACCGATCCCGAGATCAATCCGATTGTGATCGCAGGAAGGACGAGGTGACGCAGCCATTCGATCGGGCTCTCGAGGAACGACACATATCCCGATGAGGGCAGCCATCGCAGCGTCAAAGCGAACAGCAGGATGTACATGACCCCCGCCCAGAAGTCGGGCATCGAGATTCCCACCTGACTTGCCGCCGAAACCGCATAGTCGAGGGGCTTTCCAGATCGCACTGCCGAGATAATGCCGGCTGGTAGTGCCACCACTATGGCGACAAAGAGAGCCGCGAACGCCAGGGTGATCGTGGCCGGCAATCGCTCCAAGACCAGCGAGGTCACGGGTTGGCTGTTGCGGAAGCTGAGTCCGAGGTCACCGGTGAGCGCGTTTCCCAGCCATGCAAAGTACTGCTCGATGAAGGGACGGTCCAGACCAGATCGCTCTCGAAGCATGTCGTAGAGGTCCTGATCGAAACGGGTTCCGAGTGCCACTCGAACCGGATCCCCTGGGACAAGGTGTATGAGGGCGAAGACGACGATGCTGACGCCGAGCAGGGCTACGAGCATCTGCAGGATTCGTTTCGTCAGGAATTGGCTCATGTCGGACAGATTCTCTCGTAGGACTGGATATCCGGGTGGGAGATAGGGACTCCCTCCCACCCGGATACCAATGTCAGCTTTCGGTTATGGCTGCAGGAAGGTACCCACAAACCGGATCGCATTGTCTCCGCGAGTCGCGTAGCCACCGACCGCATCACTCCAAGCGTTGATGTTGTCGGGGTTGTACAAGTAGATGTACGAAGCATCGTCGACGATCATCGCCGCCGCCTGGTCGTACAGCGCCTTGCGTGCTGCGGAGTCGGTCTCCACCCGAGCGGCGTCCAACAGCGCATCGACATCCGGATTGCTGTATCCCTGGAAGTTGGCCCACTCCCCGGTGTGGTGCTGTGCGTAGTAGAAGTCGTCGGGATCAATGTTGCCGATCCAGCTCAGCATGAAGGCGTCGAACTCACCGTTGCCTTCCATGTCGAGCCAGGTGCCAAAGTCGACATCGACGATGTTGACCGTGATCCCGAGTGGCGCCAATTGTGCCGCTATCACCTGCGCCTGTGTCACCGTTTCGGGGAAGTCGCTGGTCACCAGGAAATCGATCGACAGGTCAGCCACACCCGCATCGTCTAGAAGCGCCTGCGCTCCTGCGATGTCGGCAGACTGGTACGGCGCGTAGTCCAGGTGCCAACTGCCGTTGGAAGCCGGGATAGCCGTCTGGTTGGCCGTTGCTGCGCCGAACTGGGCCGCCTCGGCGATTTCTGTTCGATTGATCGCCGTTGCGATCGCTCGGCGCACTCGTACGTCGTTGAACGGCGGGCGGTTCTGGTTGAGAGCGAAATAGTGATAGTCGCCTCCCGGAACCCGACCGACTGTGATCCCAGCCTCGCTTGAGAGGCCATCGACATCCTGCGGCGGGACGGCATCGATCCAATCGACCTCGCCCGTCCTCAGTGCCGTCAGCTTGGTTCCTGCATCGGGAATCTGGACGAAGCGGATACCGTCCAGTATCGGCAGGCCTTCGCCAGCTCGCCAAAAGTCCGAGTTGGCCTCGAGCACGATGCCCCCATCGGGTGACTGTGACACAAAGCGGAACGGACCGGTACCAACTGGATTAGTCGCAATGGTGCCGTCCTCGACGGTCTCCTTGGCGACGATCGCCATTCCCTTGAACCCAGCGACCGACACCAGCAGGTTGGGGCTGGGCACGGTGAGCGTGACATCGACTGTGTAGTCATCGACGGCGGTCACTGATTCAACCGAACCAAAACGCCACCCGTTGAGTCCCTCAGCGATGATGCGCTCGAAGCTGAAGACCACGTCGTCCGCCACGAACTCTCGGCCGTTGTGGAACTTCACACCCTGGCGCAACACAAACGTCCAGGTGAGGTTATCCGCACTGATCGTCCAGGACTCAGCGAGTGCCGGCTCCATCGAGAGATCGTCTCCCGGCTGCACCAGCGTGTCGTACACGTTCTCGAGCACCTGGAAGCTGGCGTATGCACTCGTCAGGTGCGGGTCGAGAGTGTCGGGCTCGGAGCCCTGCGCTGCGACAAGAACCATTGGTTCTGCGGCAGCCGCTGTGGTCGCCGGGGCCGCGGTGGTCGCGGTATCCCCGTCGTCTCCAGCCGTTGTCACGGTCGTGGTCCCCGCCGCCGCAGCCGTTGTTGTGGTCTCGGCATCGTCATCGCCGCAAGCAGCAGCGACAAGTGCGATTGCCAGGAGCATCAGGACCCACTTCGGTCTGATTGCGCTTCTAGTCATGATCGTCTCCTCGGTTGTTGTCGTTTGCCTGCGATTAAAAACTGGGGGGTGTCACAGCTCCAACGATGAGAGCCTCCACGTCTGTGGGGTTGTGCCACCAATGGGGCTGCGCAGAGTCGTAGGTCACAGCGTCGCCGCGACCAAGCTCGAACAGCTGGTCTCCGACGGTCACCTCGAGCGACCCGTCAAGAAGGAGCACGCATTCCTCACCGCGATGCTGGAACGGATCCTCTTTGTTGCTGAAACCTGCTGGAACCCGGGTCAGCAGCATCTCGAGTTGCCCCTGCAGGTTTGGCGTCAGCAGTTCCCAAACCAGGCCATGGTTTCCGAGCTGAAGGCGCTTGCGCTGATCCTCTCGGACCACCGACGCCTTCGCGTGAGGGTGATCGGGCTCCTCGCCGAAGAGATCACCGACCCTAAGACCCAGGGCCTGACTGATGCGATAGAGCGTGCGGAAGGATGGATTTCCGTGCCCCCGCTCAACCTGACTGATGAGGCCGGCACTCACCCCAGCGGCCTGTGCCAATTCCTTTACCGTGAATCGTCCGGTCCGAGCCTCGAGCAACCGTCGGCCCAGGTCGGTAACGCGCGCCTCTACCACTGGCTCGGCCCCATGGGGGTCGCGATCTGGATAGTCGGGGCTGTTTTGCTTCATTGAACGTCGTTCACCATAGTGAACGCGTCGACTTCCTGCCGGCCCGGCAGGCAAATAGCCACAAATGAGTAGGGTCTCGATCTGCCGTGACCTTTTCGATTGTTGCCCGAGACGCCGGATCAGGTGAGCTCGGCGTCGCCACTCACAGTCGGCACCTCGCAGTCGGCGCGACCGTGCCATGGGCTCGCGCGGGCGTCGGGGCGATTGCCACCCAGGCGCTGGCAGAGCCCGCCCATGGCCCGAGTGCGCTCGATCTTCTGGCGGCAGACGCATCAGCAACCGAGAGTCTCAGTGTCGTGCTCGCGAGCGATCCTCTCTCTGAGTTCCGGCAGGTCGGCGTGGTTGACAGCGAGGGGCGAGCGGCGGTCCACACAGGGGCGCGGTGTATTGCTTTCGCAGAGCATGCCGTCGGGCAAGATCACGTGGCATTGGCGAACATCGCAAGCCGACCGGGCCTGGCAGATGCTATGAGCGCGGCGTTTGCCGACACAACCGGCTCCCTGGCCCAGCAGCTGGTGGCATCGCTGGGAGCCGGAGAACAGCACGGTGGCGACCTTCGGGGCCGACAATCGGCTGCGCTGCTTGTGGTCTCGGGGAATCGTGAGGATCCGATATGGTCAACTCGAGCCGACCTGCGAGTCGATGATCACGGAAACCCCATAGCGGAGCTGGCGCGACTGCTCGACCTCCAGGAAGTAAACCGGTACCTGAGTCTCGGATTGACTCACCTCTTTGCGGGACATGTCGCCGAAGCCAACGACGCGCTTGAGATCGCGTTGCAGCTCGCTCCGGCCGACGCAGAGGTGAATCTGTGGAACCGTCTGGCACGCGAAACCGGGAGCACGGTCGCACACCCCGACGGCGAGGAGACCGACCCGCGCTGGGCGGAACTACGTCGCCGCATCGAAGAGACGGGCGTTCTCGATGCCATCTCTCGACCCACCACCGATCAGGGATAACCGGGCGACAAGCCAGAGCCACCTCACCTACGGCTCCGCCGGAGTGGTCCAATTCAGCCCCTCAGATCCGAGGCGGCTCCGCACCCACTCTGAGTCCCCGAGGCATGTGGTGCTCGATATCGAGAGCGGACGGCCTCGTCTACAACCCCGCTGTCAGCGAGCGGGTGGCTTCTCCGAAGAACGCCAGTATCTGTGGGAAGAACCCGACGACGACAACAGCCACAGCCGTAATCACCAGTGCCAGCTTGAGCGACGGAGCCAGGATCGTTGGTGATTCCGCATCCGATGTCTCGGGGACCGGGTCCATGTACACGGTCTTGACCACCCGCGTGTAGTACACGAGAGCGATCACGGCGTTGATGGCGGCAATCACCGCGAGCACGACGGCCCAAGGCGAGCTGAAGGCGCCAATCACTGCACGGAACATCACGAACTTGGCAAACCACCCGGCCAGCGGAGGGATCCCGGCCAGGGCGAAGAAGAAGACGGTGAGGTAGGCCGCCAAGCTCGGCGCATACTTCCCGAGGCCGCCCCAATCTTCGATCTCAGCCGATCCCACCCGAGTCGAAGCGGCAATCACGGCTGCAAATGCACCGAGGTTCATGAAGGCGTAGATGAGCACGTAGGTGACCGATCCGAAGAATGCGTCCTCGAGACCGACCGAGTCGTAGGTTGCAGCCATCGCAAACGGCACAAGGATGAAACCGCCGTGAGCGATCGATGAGTATCCGAGCAGACGCACGATATTCGTCTGCCGCAAGGCCACCAGGTTGCCGATCGTCATCGACAACGCTGCCAGGATCCACAGGATCGGTCCCCAGATCTCCCGCACCGAGCCGAACGCCTGGTAGCAAATCAAGAGGAGGCCGACGAACCCCGCAGCCTTCGATCCGACCGACAGGTAGGCAGCTACCGGAGTGGGAGCCCCCTGGTAGGTGTCGGGTGCCCAGAAGTGAAATGGCACCGCCGCGATCTTGAAGGCGAAACCGACAAGTACAAACACGACGGCAAGCACAAAGGCCGGCTCATCTGCCAGTTGCAGAGCGGCTGCCGCCTGGGCGATTCCGTCGAAGGTGATCTCACCGGTGAGCCCGTACACCAACGACATCCCGAACAGCAGAATCGCCGACGAAAGCACTCCGATCAAGAAGAACTTGAGGGCCGCTTCGTTGCTACGCAGATCTCCCTTGCGCCAACCGGCCAGCAGGAAGGCTGGCCCCGACACGAGCTCGAGGCCAATGAAAAGGGTGATGAGGTCGCGCGACGACGCCATCACCACAGCGCCCGTGATCGACGCAAGCACCAGAAAGTAGAACTCGCCCTGGTAGTAGTCGTCGCTCTCGATGTACCCAACCGAGAGCAGCAAGCTGATCAGTCCAACGACGAGGAACAGGCCCTTGAGCACCAATGCAAAGTCGTCAATGACGTAGGAGCCCCCGAACAGAACCCGGGAACCGGTGTCCACACAACCGTCCAGGTCTCCGCAGGCCGCCAGAGTGAGCAGCGGGAACGCCGCCGCCACCAAACCCACAAGGGCCGTGACCCCGGCCAAGTACTTGTGCCGATCGGACAGCACAAGGTCGATGAAGACGACCGCCAGCAGCGTGACCCCCAGGATCAGCTCCGGTGCGATGGCGTGATAGTCAAACACTCGATCAGCCTCCGAAGGCGGTCTTCACCAGATTGACAACGGCGCCGTCGGTTGCACCGAAGATGATCTTCGGAAAGACGCCGATAGCGAGTATGGCCACGACGAGTGGCACCCAGGCTGCCAACTCGAACCCATCGGCGTCGCGGAACTCCTTGCCGCTCCACTCCTCGGAAGGCTCGCCGAGATTGACCTGCTGCAACATCCACAGGAGGTAACCGGCGGTGAGCACCGTCCCGATCGCACCGATGACCATGGCAGTACGGAATACCCCGAGGCTGAGGCCGTCGAGCGGACTGAACGAACCCAGCAGAGCCATGAACTCACCCCAGAATCCGGCCAAACCTGGCAGACCGAGCGAGGCCATTGCGGTAAACCCGAGGATCCCACCCATGACCGGCATCAGCTTCATGTTCCCGCCGAGACGCGACATCTCACGGGTGTGGTAGCGATGCGACATCGATCCGGCGACGAAGAACAACAGGCCGGTGATGACACCGTGAGCGACCATCCCGATGATGGCCGCATTGATCCCGATGTCGGTGAGTGTGGAGATACCGAGCATGACGAACCCCATATGCCCCACCGAGGAGAAAGCGATGAGTCGCTTCATGTCGGTCTGAGCAAGACAGGCGAGAGAGCCGTAGATGATGGCGATCACCGCCAGAATCGCGATCCAAGGAGCCCAAGTCTCTGCTTGTTCGGGGAGGATCGGCAGGCTGATACGGATGATTCCGTATGAGCCGAGCTTCAGCAGAATCGCAGCCAGAAGAACCGACCCAACCGTGGGCGCCGCCGTGTGGGCGTCAGGTAGCCAGGTGTGCAGCGGCCACATCGGAACCTTTACGGCGAATCCGAGGAACAGCGCAGCAAACACCCAGGCGCCGAACGTTCCAGTGAAGACGCCCATCTGTCCCATGTCGGCCAGAAGGACCATGTCGAAGGTGTGCGGATCGCTCTTGAAGTAGAGCGCCAAGAATCCCAGCAGCATGAACGCCGAGCCGAAGAGCGTGAACAAGAAGAACTTGATCGAGGCATAGAGCCGAGTTTCGACCTCACGCTTGAAACCGGGAACCCGCATCTTGGTGCGGTCGCCCCAAATGCCGATCATGAAGTACATCGGGAGCAGGACCAGCTCGAAGAAGATGAAGAAGAGCACGAGGTCGAGTGCCACGAAGGTCCCATTCATGCCGGTTGCCAGAACCAGGATCAAGGCGAGGAAGCCCTTCGGGTTGTGCGGTTCGGGCCAGTGGTTCCAGGAGTACACGATGGCCAGGACCGTGATAAACGTGGAGAGAACGAGCATTGGGAGACTGATCCCGTCGATACCTATGTGGAATTTGGAGCCGATGGCCGGAATCCACGTCAGGTCTGTTCCCAACTGAAACTTCTCGGAGATGTCGAAATCGAACGCGAGGATCGCGCCAACCGATATCCCGAACGAGGCGAACGCGAACACGAGCGACACCCACTTGGCAGCCCGCTCTTGAGCCCTTGGCAGCATCAGCACGATGGCTGCTCCCACCAACGGCAAGAAGACGATGAGGCTGAGGCCCCACCCGCTTTCGAACCAGTCCATCTCGCTCGTCCTCCTCCTAGCTAAAGATCAAGAACCCGACCACGAGCAGGATCGTGCCGGCGAACAACGCCCACGCGTACTGCTGAACCCGGCCCGTCGTCGTGTACCGCAATTGCTCGCCGGCCTCCCCGGTGGCGGCAGCAGTTGCGTTGACAGCGAGGTCGATTCCCCGCTGGTCGATTCCGCCGTAGACGATCTTCGCCATGAAGCCGGCTCCGGCGCCCACCCCGTTGACTACCCCATCGAAAACATACGTGTTCGACCAGTCGATCGCCCGAGCGATCGGGCCCTTCGTCGTATTGACTATGCCCCGCAGATAGAAATCATCGATGTAGTACTTGCGCTCCAGCAACGGATACAGCACGGGAATGCGGAAGGTGTCACGAGCAGCCTGTGTCTCTCGATCGGCCCGCCAGAGCCTGGTGCCGGCGGCGATGCCTGCCAGCGCGGCGGTCAATCCAAGCCCGGCCAGCAAGAAGTTGATCGACTCGGCGTGATGATCTCCGATCACATGGATCCGAGCACCCACCCAATCGGTGAATCCGGTAAAGATCCCCGGCATGTTCGAGAAGCCGGCCACCGCAGAGGCAACAGCAAGGCCGATGAGCGGATAGGTCATGATCCTGGGTGACTCTTGCGGTTGCCCTTCGCCCTTGTATTCACCAAAGAACGTGAGGTAGACCGCCCGGGCCATATAGAGGGCGGTGATGAACGCACCGGCGATGGCGACGATCAGCACGATGGATGCCACGGCGCCTCCACCATGCCCGGCATCGTGCTGGATAGAGGCAAGTATCTCGTCCTTCGACCAGAAACCGGCCAGGGGGAAGATGCCGGCCAAGGCGAGGGACCCCACGATGAAGGTCCAGTAGGTGGAGGGCATGTATTTGCGTAACCCACCCATGTCGGACATGTTGTTCGAGTGCACGGCGTGGATGACCGATCCGGCGGCCAAGAAGAGCAGAGCCTTGAAGAATGCATGGGTAAACAGGTGGAACAGGCCCGCGGTGTAGGCCCCCGCGCCCATTGCAACGGTCATGTAGCCGAGCTGAGACAACGTCGAGTAGGCAAGGACCTTCTTGATGTCGTCCTGCACCAACGCGATGAGACCGGTGAGGAACAGCGTGAGCGCCCCCACGATGATGATGATCGTCTTGACGTCAACCGCAAACAGCTCGTTCTGATAGAGCGGGAACATCCGCCCGAGCAGGTAGACACCGGCGGTCACCATCGTCGCCGCGTGCATCAGTGACGAGACCGGCGTCGGACCGGCCATCGCGTCGGGGAGCCAGACATGGAACGGGAATTGAGCGCTCTTGCCCATGGCTCCGATGAAGAGGGTGAGCCCCGCCCAGAAGGCAACCTGAATCAGCGCATCGTCCGCCCCGGCGATGGCATCGAGCACATCGGTGAACCGGAATGAGCCAACGGTGACGGCGATGATGATCACCCCGATGAACAGACCGACATCGGCGATCTTGTTGGTGATAAACGCCTTGATCGCCGCCGCGTTGTTCTCGTGGTCCTCCCAGTAGTGCCCGATGAGCAGATAGGAGGCGACACCGACCAACTCCCAGCCAACGATGAGCTGCAGCAGATTCGGGGCCGAAACGAGGACCAGCATTCCGGCTGCAAAGAGGGTGAAATTGGCGAAGAAGCCGGTAAACCGGATGTCGCCTTCCATATATCCCTTGGCATAGGTGAAGACGGCGAAACCGACCACACCGACGACCGTATACATCATGATCGAGAGTCCGTCGACCATCCATCCCCATTCGAGGACGAACGAACCGATGGTTGCGATCTCAATCGCACCTTCGTAGTGGATGCCCTGATTGGCGTTGGCGATGAACAGCGCCACTCCGTAGACAGCGACAAACAGCATCGAGAATTCGGCCAGCTCCCATCCCTTCATCGGAAGCCTTCGACCAAGGAACAAGACGCCGAACATCAACACGAGGGGAACCATCGGAATCAGCCAGGCCCATTCGGCGAGAACACCCCCATTGCCCAGCTCGACTGCGTGCTCGGCGCCCTCTTCGGCGTAGAGGAACAGCGAGGTTGCGAGATAGGTCATCGGGTCACCACTTGAGGAGGTCGAGTTCGTCGATGTTGGCAGACGAGCGGTTGCGGAAGATGAGAACCACGATGGCGAGACCGATACCGACCTCCGCAGCCGCCACGGCAATCACAAAGAGAGCAAACACCTGGCCCGCCAGCAGCTGGTCCTGGAGGTAGGACCCAAACGCCACAAGGTTGATGTTGACGGCCGTAAGCATGAGCTCCACCGACAGCAGCACCAGCACAGCGTTGCGCCGGACCAGCACGCCGTAGATCCCGATCGAAAAGAGGAGCGCGGCAACGACGAGGAACTGGTTGACGATCACTGGTCGGGATCCTTTCGAGCCAGCACGATCCCACCGATCAGTGCGGCAAGCAGCACGAACGACACAACCTCGAACGGAATCACGTACCGGCTGAACAGCACCGAACCGAGGTCATCCGCCGTGGTGACTCCCTCCGAAATCAATGCATCTTCGAAGGCGACCGTCGTCGCCCAAGCGATCGTCACGAATGTGGCGAGAGCGATGATGGCGGCGGGCCAACGCCGCTCGTGGTCGAGCCGCACCGAGTCCCGCCCGGTCGGAGCACGTGTGATCATGATGCCGAACAGGAAAAGAACGATCACCGCGCCGATGTAGACAAGAACGATGGTCCAGGCAACAAACGGGGCCCCGAGCATCAAGAAGAGCGCGGCAGAGCCGGCAAGCGCCACCACAAGCATGAGCGCAGCATGGACGACGTTCGGTGACGTTACTACCCGGATCGCCGACCCAACCATGGCGAGGCTGATAACCAGGAAGACGATGTTGCGAGCGTCGGAGATCCAGTCGGCGAATTCCATCAGGACTCCAGTGCCGGAGGATCGGGGACGGTTTCCAGCCACACACCGAGTCGTTCCTTGTCGTGCAGCATCGATGTAATTGTCGTCTCTGAGTACTCGTACTCGGGAGACCAGAACAGTGCGTCGAAGGGGCATACCTCCACACAGATACCGCAGTACATGCAAAGCGCGTAGTCGATGTCGAAACGATCAAGCGTGGCCCGGCTGCGGGGGCGTCCCCCCTCCTTGGCAGGCGGTTGCATCTCCTTGTGACCCTCGATATAGATGCACCAGTCCGGGCAGTCCCGAGCACACAACATGCACACGGTGCAAGCGTCGGCGTCGAGTGCAATAACCCCACGTGCCCTAGGAACCGGTACTTCCTTTTCGAGTGGATAGTGAATAGTCGACGTCTTGGTGAAGAGAGTCTTGAGCGTGAGTCGCAACCCCTTGAGAAGACCCAGACCCGGGAAGGTGCGGCCGGCCATCAGAAGACGACCTTGAATGTAGCGGTGACTGCGATGTTGACGAGCGATAGGGGGACAAGCCATCGCCACGCGATCGACTGAAGCTGGTCCTCCCTGAACCGAGGGAAGGTCCAGCGGAACCAGATCATCACGAAGGCAAGTAACCCGATCTTTGCCAACAGAACGACCGGACCGAACGTGGCGCTGTCGAGCCCTGGGAAGTAGTAGCCCCCTAGGAAGAGGGTTGAAGCGATGGCCGACATAGCGACGATGCCGGCGTATTCGCCCAGGAAGAACATCGTGAAGCGAATCCCCGAGTACTCGGTGAGATAACCCATGACCAGCTCCGACTCGGCAATCGGCATGTCGAAGGGAGTTCGGCTCAACTCGGCGAGCATGGCGATCATGAAGATGGCGAATCCTACGATCTGACCCTGAAACACATACGGCAACCGAATCGCAGTGTCGCCCAGGTGGAAGAACGGTTCGGCCTGAGCCTCAACGATTCCCACCATCGACATCGTGCCGGAGGCGATCACTACACCTACCACCGCCAGCACGAGCGGAAGCTCGTAGGCGATGAGCTGCGCGGCGGCCCGAAGACCGCCCATGAGCGAGTACTTGTTGGCCGAAGACCAGCCGGCCATGAGGACACCAACCGTTCCGATGGATCCCGCGGCCAACGCGTAGAACACTCCAAGATCCAGATTGCGAACAACCAAGTCCGGACTAAACGGGACGATCACGAATACGGCGAGAGTCCCGGCCAGAACGACCATCGGTGCCATCTTGAACACAGGACGATCGGCGTCGCGCGGAACCAGATCCTCCTTCTGCAGGAACTTGACGGCGTCGGCCAGAGGCTGCGCCCAGCCGTAGCGGCCGCCGGCAAAATAGGGACCCACTCGACTCTGCATGTGCGCCGAAATCTTCAGCTCGGCAAAGATGATCACGAGCGCCACGGTGAGGATCACACCCGTCGCGGCAAGAACCTTGAGGCCGAGCAGCGCCCAGAAGTTGTCGAGAACGGCGATCATCGGTCAACGTCTCCCAGAACAAAGTCGAGGCTGCCGAGAACCGCGATGACGTCGGGAACGAGCTGCCCCTTGAGGAGCCACGGCAGCACCGACAGGTTCGAGAAGGAGGCCGAGCGAATCTTGAGCCGGTACGGACCGCGACCGCCCTCGGAGACCACGTAGTAGCCCATCTCGCCCTTCGGATTCTCCGCCCGCACGTAGATCTCGCCCCGGGGCACCTTGATGACCCGCGGCACCTTTGCCCGCAGCTCACCCGCTGGGATCGAGTCAACGGCCTGATCGACGATGCGCGACGCCTGGATGACCTCCTCGAGCCGAACGGCATATCGGTCGAAGCAGTCGCCATTCTCACCGGTCGCGATATCGAATTCGAACGTCGAGTACGGGAGATAGTCGTCCGTCTTGCGCAGATCGAAGGGCACCCCCGACGCTCGCAGGTTCGGCCCCGAAACACCGAAGGCAAGTGCCCGATCGGCGGGGATGATGCCGACACCCTTGGTGCGCTCCATGAAAATCTCGTTGCCGAGAACCAGATCGACCATGTCGTCGCAGACGTCACGCACGTATCGCATCGCCTCACGCGTCTGATCGAGAAAGCCCTTGGGTAGGTCCTGGATGACCTTCTTTTGCGTTGAGCCACCACCGGCGGCCGGCTTGACGCCTCCGACACGATTGAAGTTCGGATGGAACCGCCCTCCAGTCACGCCCTCGATCAGATCGAGTACCCGCTCCCGCTCTCGCAGCGCATGCATCAGAGGCGTGGACGCGCCGAGCTCCAGCGGGAACGAGGACAAGAACACGAGGTGATTCGAGATTCGCGCCATCTCGGTGAGGATCAGTCGTATGTACTGCGCCCGTTCCGGTACTTCAAGATCCATCAAACGCTCGGTCGCCACCATGAATGGAATCTCATTGGCGAACCCCGACACCCAGTCGATCCGATTGACCAGAGCAGTGATCTGGGAGTAGGTACGCACCTCGGCGAGCTTCTCGTAGCCGCGGTGCATGTAGCCGATCACCGGTTCCACCTCTTCGATGACCTCACCATCAACCCGCGCTACGAGACGGAGCACGCCGTGGGTCGACGGGTGCTGCGGACCCAGGTTGAGCGTCATGTCCGGCGTTTGTAGCTCCACCGAAACCTGGACCTCGGAGTGATGCATCGAGAGCGTCTGACGATCGGCGGAAGTCATCCGGTGTCCTCGGGGTTCTCGGTCGAAGGCCCCTCTTCCTCGGGCATCGGCTCGACGTCGACGGTTCCCGGCCATGGCTTCACCTCACGGCTCAGCAACGGGTAGGTCTTTCGCAACGGATGACCCTCAAAGGAGTCGGGGAGATAAAGGTGACTGAGGTTGGGATGGCCGACGAAATCGATACCCAACATCTCCGCAGCCTCGCGCTCGTGCCAATTGGCGCCCCCGAACACACCACTGAGCGAATCGATCTTCGGGTCGTCCTTGGCAATGTCGGTGGAAAGAACGACCGAGTCACCAGTCTCGACATTGCCGAGGCAGCTGAGAACCTCGTAGCGAGGCTCAATGCCTTCGGTCTCGGGAGGATCGCCGACGACCACATCAGCGGCCCAGTCGATGGCGGACAGCCAAGAGAAGTAGGGCATCTCGGCGCCGAGAGCCTCATGTGCCTCCACCCAGCGGGCGGCTTCCACGTGGACCTTGGCGGTTCCGTTGTCGTACGAGAAGCGATCAGAGCCGACAATGCCGGCGACCCGCTCGGCGAGCTCAGACGGGCTCGTGGTCACGCTGGCTCCACTTTTGCTTGATGTTCTCGTTCTTGATCTTCTCCTGAAGGAGCAAGATGCCGTCCAAGAGGGCTTCCGGGCGGGGGGGGCATCCGGGGATGTACACATCAACGGGTACCAGTTGATCGACACCCTTGGTGACGCTGTATGAATCCCAGTACGGGCCACCACAGTTGGCACAAGACCCCATCGAGATCACGTACTTGGGATCGGGCATTTGGTCGTAGAGCTTGCGTATCGCCGGCGCCATCTTGTCGGTCACGGTGCCCGCCACGATCATCAGATCCGCCTGACGAGGAGAGGCCGGGAGCGGGATGATCCCAAACCGCATGAAGTCGTAGCGAGGACCGGATGCGGCCATCATTTCGATGGCGCAACAAGCCAAGCCGAATTGGAACATCCACAACGAATACCTGCGGCTCCAGTTGAGGAGCCAAGAGAGCGGTTTGGGGGCCTCGAAGCGGTCTAGGACTCCCACTCGAGCACTCCCTTCCTCACCGCGTACACCAGACCGGCGAGTAGGATGGCAATGAACACCACCATCTCGACGAGTGCAAAGACGCCCAAGGCCTCGAGCTGGACGGCCCACGGGAAGATGAACACTGCCTCGACATCGAAGATGAGGAACAAGAGAGCAAAGATGTAGTAGCGGACGTGGGTCTGGCTCCATCCGCCGCCTACGGGGTCGATCCCGCACTCGTATGACTGCGATTTGGTGGGGGTCGGATTCTTGGGACGGAGAAGAGCGCTGGCCCCGATTGTCACGGCCACGAGAAGTGCGCCAAAACCGGCGAAGACGGCAACCGTGATGTAGTCCTGAAAGTAGCCCGTCACGCCAATCCCTCGTGTGGTGCCCGCTGTCGGTCGGAGTATAGGAAGCGGGTTTCGCGGCCCGAAACGCGCTTGCCTATCGGTGTTGGCTCCCTGCCCCGAGTGTCCTTCTGCGATCAGCGACCAAGACTGAGCAACACCGGGGTACCGTCCATTCCGTGCAAGTCCCCGACTACTCAGGCGGATCGCTGGTCAACCTCGTCGCCGAGCTCGAACGCCGACTGACCGGGACGGCGCAGCACCCCGGGCTGCATCCCGACCTTGGCGCAACGATCCCTGATGCCCAGTCGTATCTGTTCGTCTTGTTCGACGGGTTGGGAGACCATCAGCTCGCCCATCCCGCCGCAGCCCCATTGCTCACCGACCGCGTGGGTGCCATTGACGCCGGATTCCCCACCACGACCACGGTGTCGATGGCAACAGTTGCCACGGGACTGACTCCCGCCGAGCACGGACTGCTCGGCTACCAACTGTGGGTGCCGGAGACCGCTCACATCGTCAACACGATCAAGTGGACCACTGTGTGGGGAGAAGCACTGGAATACGACCTGGACGGCTTCCTGCCTACACCCAACCTGTGGGAGCGCCTCAAGAGACATGGGATCGAGCCAGTCACGCTCCAGCCCTGGAACTTCGACGACTCGCCGATGAGTCGGATGCTGTACCGCGGATGCCGGTTCGAGCCTTGGTCGGACGAGGACGCAGCAGCCGAGGCGGCCGCCCAACTGGCCGCGGTGCCGGGAAGGCTCGTCTCCTTCTACATCCCTCACATCGACTTTGCCGCCCACGTAGCCGGCCAAGAGAGTGAGGACTACGAGGAGGCCATGACGATCGTGGCTCGGATGTGGGAACGGATGACACGCAGGCTTCCCGATCACGTCGTTGCGGTGGCAACAGCCGATCACGGCCACGTCGACGTGGCCGAGGACCACCAGGCGCGGATTCCGAACGCGGCACACGAGGGGAGACGCTTCGGCGGGGATGCTCGTGTTCCCTTCGTCTACGGAGAAGTCGAATCGCTGGCTGCGGATCTCGGGACGCACTGGCTCCCCCGCGCCGAGATGGACCACTGGTGGGGTCCGGGGACTCGGCACCCAGCCTTTGCCGATCGGGCTCCCGATGGGGTCCTGTTGCCGGAGCCCGGATCGGTGATCTTCCACAAGCACGGTGATGAGCGGCTGATAGGACAGCACGGCGGGCTGACCGATCGGGAGCGTCGTATCCCGCTGCTCGTCCGCACTTGAGCCAGATCGGGCCATCGTTACCATCCCTGACACCATCGATCGGAAGGTCCTCAGTGCACCGAATCGCTCCAGCCCTGCTGGCGCTCGCGCTGTTGGCATCGGCCTGCGGAGGCGACTCCGGGACCACGCTCACCGTCTACAGCGGGCGGAGCGAGATTCTCGTCGGTCCCCTCTTCGAACAGTTCACCGAGGAGACGGGCATCGAGGTGGCAGTTCGCTACGCCGGCAGCACGGACCTGGCAGCGACGTTGCGCGAAGAGGGATCGAACTCACCGGCGGACGTATTCTTTGCTCAGGATCCCGCCTCGCTGGGAGCCGTCGCCGAATCCGGTCTCTTTACTGAGCTGTCGTCCGACCTCCTCGGGATGGTCGACCCCCGGTTCTCCGACTCCGAGGGCCGATGGGTTGGAACGAGCGGGCGGGCACGAGTAGTCGTCTACGACAGCACCCTGCTCTCCCCGGCAGACTTTCCCTCCTCCGTGATCGGCTTTGCGGAGCCGGAATGGGCGGGCCGCGTCGCCATAGCTCCGACCAACGGCTCCTTCCTCGCGTTCGTCGCTGCCATGGTCGTTATAGAAGGTGAGGATGTCACCGCAACCTGGCTGGAAGGGATGGCGGCCAACCGGCCCGGCAGGTACGAAAAGAACTCGCCGATCGTGGCGGCGGTCAACGGCGGTGAGATAGAAACCGGTCTCGTCAACCACTACTACTTGTTGCGGCTTCAGGCCGAGGAGGGAAGGACGGCGGCGGCCAATCACTTCCTCGGCTCTGGTGGACCCGGCTCGCTGGTCATGCCGGCGGGCGCCGGCATCTTGGCGACCACCGACAACACCGTGGAGGCCGAACTCCTCATCGGGTTCCTGCTGTCGATCGATGCCCAGGAGTACTTCGCACGGGAGACCTTCGAGTACCCGCTGGCATCCGGCGTCACACCGATCGCGGGACTACCACCGCTGGAAAGCCTTGAATCCCCAATCTTCGACTTGTCCGCACTCGCCACCGCACTCGACATCGCGACCGATTTGGTCGCAGCTGCCGGGCTCTTGTGACGCTCACCCCCGGAGGGGTGCCGGGTACGGAGCGGCGCGCGCCCGATCTGAGCCGTGGCGTTCGGATCGTGCTCTGGCTTGCGGCGGGGATCGCCCTGGCCCCAGTGGTCATTCCGTTCGGGTTCCTGGTCGGCCGGGCCGTGGGTGGCGGATCGAAGGCGGTCAACACGATCGTCTCCGGCAGGACCGTCGAGCTGATCGCCAACACGGCACTACTGGTTGTGGTCGTGAGCATGACTGCTGCCGCCATCGGCGTCGGGGCCGCCTGGCTGACCGAGCGCAGCGACCTCCCGGGGAGAAAGTGGTGGCGAGTTGTCGCCGTTCTCCCGCTTGTCATGCCGTCATATGTGATCGCTCTGACGATCATCTCGGCTCTGGGACCACGCGGGTTGCTCTCTGAACTGTTCGGATTCGGATTCCCTACGGCACGAGGATTCGTTGGAGCGTGGTGGGCGCTGACGGTGGCAACGTACCCCTTTGTCTACCTCATCGTCGCCGCGGCGCTACGCCGAATCGACCCAACGATCGAGGAGGCTGCTCGCGGTCTGGGTCTCACCCCCAGGCGAGTGTTTACGCGCGTCGTGTTGCCACAACTGCGCCAGCCCATCGGGGCCGGCGTGCTGCTGGCGGCCCTCTACACACTCTCCGACTTCGGGGCGGTGTCGCTTGTGGGGTTCGACTCGTTCACCAGGGTCGTCTATGCCCAGTACGCAGGCAGGTTGGATCGAACCCCCGCCATGGTTCTGGCGGTCATGTTGGTGGTCCTGGCGCTGGGGGTCTTGTGGTCGGAGAGCCGTCTCCGTCGCGGCAGGGCTTTCATGCCGAAGCCGAGCACTCGGCGTACCAGGCTCATACCGCTGAGCCTCCTCCAGAAGTCCGGAGCAGCGGCGGCGCTGTCGTTTGTCGGCTTGGCCGCGTTGGGATTGCCGATTGGAACGCTGATCACCTGGCTGGTCCGCAAGCCGTTCCCGAATGGGATGCCGTGGGGCTCGTTGGCGGGATCCGTGTCGGCTTCGGTATTGGCGGCGATTCTCGCGGTGCTCCTCGCCATCCCAACGGCCGTACTCGTAGTCAGACACCGCACCAAAGCATCGGTATGGGTCGAACGAACTGCCTATCTCACCTACTCGGTTCCGCATATCACGGTCGGTCTTGCAGTCGTCTTCTTGGCGAGCCGGTACCTCGGACCGCTCTACCAGTCGCTGTGGCTCCTGGTCGCGGTATACGCAAGCATCTTCTTTGCGCAAGCGCTCGGCGCGGTACGCAGCGCGCTCGCCCAGGTCAGCCCCAGCCTCGAAGAGGCGTCTCGCAGCCTGGGCAGAGGCCCGGCGCGGACGATGATCAGCGTGACCCTCCCGCTCATGGGACGCGGCATCGCCGCGGGCGGATTGCTCGTCTTCCTCACCACCATGAAGGAACTGCCCGTCACGCTCCTCGCGAGACCGATCGGGTTCGACACACTTGCCGTCGACGTGTGGTCGGCAGCCGGGGAGCTCCTCTATTCCTCAGCGGCGGTACCGGCACTACTGTTGCTGGCGGTCTCGGCACTCCCGACATATGTGCTGGCAACCAGACAACGATGACTCCCCCTGCTGTCGCTCTCACCGGCGTTTCAAAACGCTTCGGAACGGTCGCCGCACTCGACGGATTTGACCTGTCGGTGGAGCGCGGAGGGGTGCTGGGATTGCTCGGCCCATCGGGCTCAGGCAAAACGACGGCGCTACGCGTCATTGCCGGATTCGAACGACCCGACACCGGCACTATCGAGATCGCAGGACGCCCGGTCGTATCCGAATCGATCTGGGTTCCGCCGGAAAAGCGCCGGGTCGGCATGGTCTTTCAGGATTACGCACTGTTTCCCCATCTCTCGGTCGGTGACAATGTCGCATTCGGCCTCAGCAAGGGTGAGCCTCAAACGGACCGGGTAGCCGAGGTTCTGGCGATGGTCGGTCTCGGTGGCATGGGCGACCGCATGCCACACGCCCTCTCAGGAGGGGAGCAACAGCGCGTGGCGTTGGCGCGAGCACTGGTGCCCCGACCCCACCTCATCCTCCTGGACGAGCCCTTCTCCAACATCGATGCACCGCAGCGCGATCGGGTTCGACGCGAGGTAAGAACCATCCTCGTCGAATCTCGGGCCACAGCCATCTTCGTCACCCACGATCAGGAGGAGGCGCTCGCCATGAGCGACACGGTCGCCGTCATGCGCGAGGGCACCGTCCTGCAGACCGCGGCGCCACATGACTTGTACACGCGCCCATCCGATTGCTGGGTTGCTCGTTTCCTCGGAGAAGGCGAGTTCGTTGAAGGCTCGGCAGGCAATGGGCGGGTCGACACTCCGCTCGGTCAGTTCCCGGATCCCACCAACACCTCGGGCACGGTAGAGGTGATGATCCGCCCCGAGGCGGTACGCCTGATCGCCGACGATGGTGGCCCGGCGTTGGTTGTCGATCGCGAGTTCTACGGGCACGACCAATTGGTCACCCTCCACCTCGATGGAGGACACCGACTGCTCGCTCGAACCGGGCCCGATCCAATCTTCAATCCGGGCGATCACGCTCGCTATGAGGTGACCGAAGTGGTGATCTTCTCAGCCGAAGGCGAACACGAACACGCCTAAGAGCATCCACGAATAGGCGGATGCTCTTCGGGAGTGCTGATGGCTCTTCGCCATACGGCTCATCGCTATGTGGCCCGGGGACCCCAGCCCCAGGCCACCGAGTCCGCGCCTATCGGCGCGCCCTCTAAGCAACGGCTACCGGTTTGCCTGCTCTTCCCGGTACTCCGAAATCATGTCGGCCAGACCCGACGCCGCAAACGGAATGAACCCGGCTGCGAACAGGGAAGCCTGCGGTGAGATCAATCCGACAATGAATGTGTAGAGGATCGCCCCGGTGACCATGAGCCAGCGCAGCTTGATCCGGTGCACCTCATCGAGGCGGAGCGCCATTGCACCCCCAAGCCCGAAACTGGCGACCAGACCGACGGGGAGCCCGAAGAGCCCGAACGCAAGTGCCGCAGGGACGAAGACGATCATCGCTTTGCCCACCGCCCCGGGGGCGCGCGGGTGATTGGAGAGAAACGCCAGTGCCATGAATGAGAACGGAACCAGCGCCAACCCCAGCGCAAAAGGTCCACCCGCTGTGATCGAGGTGTCCAGCTCGATGTCGTTTCCCTCGAGATCGGTCACCACAAAGGCAAAGATGATCGACCAGTAGGAAATGACCGAGATCAGAGTCGCGACCATGATCGCCAGCCATCGTCGCTTGGGGGAGAGCGTCCTGTCCGTCAAACGCGGAGGATCAACCCTTCACCGAACCGGCAGTAAGCCCTCTCACGAAGTAGCGCTGCAGCGAGAAGAAGACTGCCAACGGGAGCGCCATTGTGATGAACGCCGCTGCCGGCAGCACGTGCTCGAACTGACCGAATTGACCTCGTAGCTCCGCCAATGCCTGGGTGAGCACCTTCACGTCGGGAGTTCCACCCAAGAAGACCAGGGCGACCAGGAAGTCGTTCCACACCCATAGGAACTGGAAGATGGCAAACGAAGCCAGTGCCGGGACCGACAGCGGGACTATTAGCCGCACGAAGATCTGGAAATGGGTCGCCCCGTCGATCCGAGCCGATTCGATGATCGAAGATGGCAGCGAACCGATGTAGTTCCGCAACAGGTAGACGGCAAGAGGTAACCCGAACCCTGTATGGGCCAACCACACCGCCATGTAAGTCCCGTTCAGTGGATGCGGGAACGGCGTCCCGATGCCGAAGAACTCACCGGAGGTGTAAAGCTTGAGGAGCGGGATCAGTGCCATCTGGAGCGGAACCACCAGCAATCCCACCACGATCACGAACAGGATCTGACGACCCTTGAACTCCATCCACGAGAACGCGTACGACGCAAAGGCGGCAATGGTGATCGGGATCACAGTCGCCGGGATAGTCACTGCCAGTGAGTTGAGAAATGCGTTCCCGAAGCCGCGGGCGTCGAGCACGCTCGAGTAGTGATCAAACGTCCACTGGCTCATCTGGAACGGCTTGGAGAACACCGTCCACCAGCCTTCGGCCTCGGTGATGGCCTTGATCCGGAACGACGACACCAACAACCCGACGGTGGGAATAAGCCAGAGGATGACGATGACTATGACCGCCACCTTGATCGGCCAGCGGTCCCAGAGCTTCTTGAAGAATCCGGGTTCGGCCGCCACCGGAGCCCCTACGCGCGCGGTCATCGGATCTCCTCCTCGGCGCGGAATCGTCTGACGTTGATGTACATCACCGGGATGATCGCTAAGAACAGCACGACCGCGATCGCAGCGCCCCGACCGTTGTGACCGTTACGGAAGAACCACCGGATCATCCTTTCGGCAATCACCTCGGTACCGGTCTCACCGTTGGTCATGACGAAGACGATGTCAAACACCTTCAAGACGCCTATCACCATGGTCGTCATCACAACCACGATCGTTGACATGATCGACGGAATCACGACCTGCCAGAAGACCTGGAACTCGGATGCGCCGTCGATACGCGCCGCCTCAATGATGTCCTCAGGGACGGATTTGATGGCCGCAGACAGGATCACCATGGCAAACCCGGTCTGCATCCAGACCATGATCACCATCAGCATCAGGTTGTTCCACGGCTCCTGCGACAACCACGAAACCGGGTCGGCTCCGAAGGCCGTCCAAACCCCATTTAACAGACCTGTCTGAGCTCCAAAGATCTTGAAGTCGAAGATGAAGGACCACACCACCGAAGCACCAACGAATGAGACTGCCATCGGCAGGAAGATGATCGACTTGGCGACGGCCTCGCCACGTCGCAGCTTGTCGACCAGTACTGCAAACCCGAGACCGATCGCCGCCGAAATAGTGGGGACCACGATGATCCAACCAAGAGTGTTTCGGATCGACCGCAGCATGCCGGCGTCGGTAAAGACGAACCCGTAGTTCTCCAACCCGTTAAAGCTCTCAGAGCGGGCATCGAGGAAGGACAGGTAGATGGTATTGATCGCCGGGTAGGCGAGAAAGATGGCCAGGATGACGAGTGCCGGCCCAACGAACACCCACGGCCGGATCGACTCCCGCCAGGACTCCGGCAGACGGTTGACCGTGAAGTCCATCCCCCAGTAGAGGATGAAAATCCCGACCACACCGACCAACACGGCAACGATGACGATGACAATCCGGTTGGCGTCTGCGTTGCGCAGCCACTCAAACGTCAGCCAAAGGGCCGTAAAGGCGACGACCGGCACCGCCACCGCCGCCAAGAACCGCACCAAACCGAGTCCCGCTCTGACTCCGACACCCTCAGGAAGATTGTCGGTGCGGTCGTCGACTTTCGTTCCCGTGTCTTGGGCGTCGCTCAAAACTCATCCTCCCGTGGCGGCATCCTAGACGCGAGAGAGGCGGCCCCGCTGGGCCGCCTCTCCACGCACTAGATGTGTCTATCTAACCGGTCGGCCAGCTGTCCTCGATGTTCTGGAACACCTCGGCCATCGGCGTACCGCGCATCCACTCGTTCATGCCGGTCCAGAAGGAGCCAGCACCAACCTCCGAAGGCATCAGGTCCGAAGCATCGAACCGGGCACCACCGCTCTTGAGAGCGTCGACGATCGATCCGGAGATCGTGCCGACGATCGGGTCGGAATAGCAGTCGGTACCCACGCCGGTGTTCGGCGAGATCCGCTGCACACCTTCCTGCGAACCCATCTCGCACTGCGTCTCTACTGAGATGAAGTCGTTGATGAAGGCACGCACGGCCGGGGTGTCGTTGAACACCGCTCCGAGCTCACCTGCGATGAGCGAGCCCTTCACGCCCGGATCGATGTCCGGGAACGGGAAGAGGTCGATATCGGTGCCAACTGCCGTCCCCTCGGGGAAGAAGCTGACGATGAAGCTCGCCTGGCGGTGCATGAGGCACCCTGGCGGGTCGGCGACCATCGGATCCGGAGAATCACGGAAGTCGACGTCCGGGATGTTCTCGGCGCCACCGAGGACGTAGCCCTCTGCGCCCCAGATCGACTCAAAGACCTCACCGGCACGGAGCACGTCGGGATCGTTGAATGGGATCTCGTGAGAAACCCACTGGTCGTACACATCGGCGCCCGCGGTGCGGAGCATGATGTCTTCCATCCAGTCCGTTGCCGGCCAACCAGTGGCGGCGTCGGATCCGGTACCGATGCACAACGGCGTATAACCGTCGTCCAGCATTTGGTCTGCCAGCGCGGTCCACTCATCCAATGTGCCAGGAGTGTCGTACCCCTCTGCTTCGAAGACTGGCTTGTTGTACCAAACCAGGCTCTTCGAATTCACATTGGTCGGAATGCCGTAGTGCTTGCCCTCAAACTCACCGAGTGAGAGCAGATAGGAGCCAAACGTGGCCTCCAAGTCGGCAATGTCAAAGCCAAGATCTTCGAGCGCTATCGCGTTACCGAGCTCTGCCTGTTCGACAACAGCTCCGGGCTGCGGATACAACGCCACGTCGGGCGGGTTGCCACCCTCGACACGGATCTTGATCTGCTCTTCGAACGACTCAGAGCCCTCGTAGAAGGCCTCGGCGCCGGTTACGGCGTTGAAACCAGCTTCGATCACGGCATTGACGGCGTCGCCCTCGACGCTCGTAAAGGCACCGAAAACCGAAATGGCCTCTCCTTCGAACTGGCCGGCAGCAAGCGTTGTGGCCGCGTCATCGTCGTCATCGCCACAGGCGACCACGACCAGTGCGAACACTGCGAGCAGCGCGAGCCACTTCATACGTTTCATTTAGAATTTCCTCCCGGAAATGGCTAACCAGAGTCGGGGACCAAGTGGAACACTCGACCCGACCCAGTAATTCATGGTACCGCGAGAAAACAGCTGGTGTACCGCCGAAGGTCACACCCGAGCTTCACGACGGAGACTCCAACCCGCCGTCGCGTAGCCGCCGAGACCCACCACCAGCGCCGCGAGATAGACGAGAGTGGCGATAAGCGGCAACAACCACATCGCTCCTCTCCACACAACCGCACCGGCCACCAGAGCCGCCGCGACGCCACCGTTGCCATGCAATATCAGGCCGCCGAAGCGGGTGACGGCGGGGATCGGCCCCAACACCAATGCCAGTAGCCACGCGAGAAGCACGAAGAGAGCAACGGGGATCCCGACCAACGTGAGGAACAGCGGAGCCGCCACAAGGGGTGGTGTCACGACGAGACCGAGTCCGATCAACCCGGACCGCACCGGACGATCTTCGACTACCCGCACCGCTCGCTCCGAAGTGGACCGGAAGGTCCACGATGCAGCGAGACCAGCCACGATCAAGGCGAACAAGCTGAGCACCGACACGGCACGGGTCACCGCCTTGGCCCACACCGGCGCCAGGACGGTACGCCTGGTGAACTGCCCATCGATGATGACACCGTCGGCGACCGTGGCATCGTCCGACGCCCGGTAGAGGACATCACCGAGAACCCTGGCACCCGCTCCAAAGGTCAGCGAATCCACCTTTGCAAGGATGTCGCGCCCAATCTCGCCGTCAATACCGAGGCGAATTGCCTGCAATCTGAGATCGCGACCCACCGATCCCGAGATCAGCGCTTCGCCTCCTATGAGCAGAACGTCACGTCCCACCGACCCGGCCAGGTCGGCTTCGACCACAAACGCGGCCACATCGTCCCCGACCGATCCGTCCACTCCAAGCCTGATGGCGGCGACGCGCACGGCGCCGTCCACATCGCCGGTGACGTCTACCCGACCCCCGATCAGAGCGTTCACATCGCCCTCAACCGAACCGGTGATCCTGAGTTCGTTGCTGATCGCAAACACGTCGCCGCGAACCGTGCCCTCGATGCTCACGAGGTTGCCGATGGCGTAGAGGTCCTCGGTGAGGACATCTCCTTCAGGAATGATGATTCGCCCGGTAACGCGCAGACTTCCCAACGTCAAGGGCAGAGCCGCCAGAGCTATGAGACCAACACCTAGAACCCGGCGCGGAGTTCCAACGCGTTTCATCGGTGTCACCGCCGAGAAGCTAGGTAGGAAAATGGATCAGAGGGGGATCGCTGCACGGACCCAGTCCAGCAGAGGCCAGGGGACAAAGCCGACCACAACCGTCACCAGCGCGGTGACGCTCACGGCGACACCCGCACCGAGCGGCACTCGCGGTGCCGGAACACCTTCCGCCGAAGGCTGCATGTACATGAGAACAATTACCCGCAGGTAGAAGAACAGGCCACCCACAGCCGCCACCAACCCAAGGATGACCAGCCACAGGTAGTCGGCGTCGATGGCGGCGCGGAACACCGCGGCCTTGCCGACAAACCCAGCAGTGAGTGGGATCCCCGCCATCGCCAACATGAACAGCGCCATGGCAGCCGCCAACATCGGCGAGCGAATGGCCAGACCGGTGAAGTCGGAGAGCGGAGACTTGCCGGTGAGGGCACCCGAGACCACGGAGGCGATGGCGAACGCCCCCACCACCTGCAGCGAGTAGGTCGCGACGTAGAACCACATATCAGCCACGCCTGCCGGTCCGGCTACCAGCGCGGTCATGATGAATCCGGCGTGAGCTACCGACGAGTAGGCGAGCATCCTCTTCAGGTCGGTCTGCGCGATGGCGAACAGGGTCCCGATGACCACCGACATGGCGGAGATCACCGCGATCGCAGGCGCCCAATCATCGATGTAGCCCCCCAGAGGGACAACAAGCACTCGGGCCAAGGCGGCGAACCCGGCGATCTTGGCTCCGGCCGCCAAGAACCCGGTGACACCACCCGGAGCACCCTGGTAGACGTCGGGAGCCCACACATGGAATGGGGCCGCCGAGACCTTGAAGCTCAACCCGACCAAGAGCAGCGCTATCCCGGCGAGCAGGACTCCCGGTCGCAGGATCAACGTCGCATCGAGGAAAGACTGTGCGCCGTACATCGAAGTCGTCCCGGTCGCAGCAAAGACGAGAGCGACGCCATAGAGGAACACCGCCGAAGCAAGAGCACCGAGCAAGAAGTACTTGAGGGCAGCCTCATCTGCACCGTCTCCCTTGCGGGAGAATCCGGCGAGAACGTACAGGCTGATCGAAAACACTTCGAGCGCGATGAACAGCAGGACGAGATCCGCCGAGGCCGCCATGAGATGAGCGCCCGAGGCCGCAACCATTGCCAGCGCTACGAATTCGGCACCCCTCTTGCCTACTCCTCTCACCAACTGCCATCCGGCCATCACCCCGAGTCCGGCAACAGGGAAGATCACCATCCCGGCGAACGACGAGAAACCATCGACGGACAGCATGCCCGAGTAGAAGAGCTCTCCGTCGGCACCTCGATGCTCGACCCATTGCCACACCGAAGCCGTCGTCGCACCGATGAAGCCCAGCGCAGCGGCGAAACCCCACCAGCGGTGGCCGACCTTGAAGGTGACGTCCACCATGAGCAGCAAGACCACGGCCGCGACGATCGCAACCGTGGGGGCAACGGCCAAGAAGTCCAGGTTCATCGAATCACCTCCGGTGCTCCAATGAACAGGGGCCGGCAATCAGCCACCGGCAAGAACGCTCTCGGGCCGTACTGAGGGCAGAAGACCGGGGGCTGCAAGCTCTCATTGATCACTCCCCCACCTCCACGGCAATATCTGTAGTGCTCCCGAACTCCGGAACGACGTAGTCGGTCTTCTCCTCGATCCTCTCGAGTACGGCATCTACCGAGGGCTCAATGATGTCGAGTGCCGGCTTGGGGTACACGCCGAGGAACACGATCAACACGGCCATCGGGACGATGATGACCTTCTCCCTGAGATTCAGATCGCCTAGGCCCCGGTTGGCCTCGACCGTGATCTCCCCCGTAAACATGCGCTGATAGGCCCACAAGAGGTACACCGCGGCCAGGACCACCCCAAAGGCCGCCGCGACGGCGTACCCGGGCAGCGAGAGATACGAGCCGATCAACACGAAGAACTCCCCGACGAAACCGTTCAGACCCGGGAGCCCGATCGAGGCGAATGCGGTAAACAGGAATGCTCCCGCAAACAGCGGCATCACAGATGCCAGACCGCCGAACTCGCTGATCTCGCGGGTGTGACGCCGCTCGTAGATCATCCCAACGAGGAGGAACAGCAAGCCGGTGGTGAGTCCATGGTTGACCATCTGGATCACCCCGCCTTGGAGCCCCTGAGTGGTGAGGGCAAATACTCCGAGCACGACGAAACCGAGATGACTCACCGAGGAGTAGGCCACCAGCCGTTTGATATCGGTCTGGACGATGGCGACGATCGCGCCGTAGAGGATCCCGATGACTGCCAGCACCGCCAGCACCGGAACGAGGTCGACCGACGCCTCTGGGAACAGGGTCAGGTTGAACCGCAACAGGCCATAGGCCCCGAGCTTCAGCAGCACGCCCGCCAGGATCACGGATCCAGCGGTCGGTGCCTCAACATGGGCGTCGGGGAGCCAGGTGTGGAACGGGAATATTGGAACCTTGATGGCAAACGAGAGCCCAAAGGCACCAAAGAGCCAGAACTGAGCGGTTCGCGTCAGATCGGCTCCGAGGAGCTCTACGAAGTCGAATGTCGGACCGCCCAACTGGTCTGATACGAGGAAGCCCAAAGAGAGGATTCCGGCAAACATCAGCGCCGAACCGAACGCCGTATATAGGAAGAACTTCACAGCGGCATGGATCCGGCGTTCGTCTCCCCAAATGCCGATGATGAAGTACATCGGGACCAGCATCGCCTCCCAGAAGATGAAGAAAACCAGCAGGTCGAGCGCCAGGAACACCCCTGTGATCCCGGCCTGGAGGAACAGCATCGAGGCCATGTACTGCCGCACCCGATGCGTCACAGATGTAGATGCGAGCAAGGCGATCGGGAACAGGAACGCGGTCAGCACCACCAGGAGTAACGAGATCCCATCGACGCCTAGGTGCCACCCGACCCCCCACGGCTCGTGCCACGTGGACTTCTCGACGAACTGGAACCCGGCCTCACCCGACTCGAATTCGAACAACAGCCACACCGCACCGCCAAGCGTCACTAGCGAGGAGGTGATCGACAGCGGCAGCGCCAGCTCGTCCCTCCTTACCAGAAGCACGCCCAGCCCACCCGCGACCGGGAGAGCGATGAGTGCAGACAGGATCGGGAAGTCCATCACAGTCCACCTCTGGAGAGGAACCAAACGAGCAGACCCACTGCACCGGCCACGACCGCCAGGCCGTAGCTCCGCACGAATCCGGTCTGGAGCGGCCGCAACCATCCTCCGACACGTCGGGTGAGAGATCCGACGCCCTCGACCGCACCGTCGATGCCGCGGACATCGAACCTAAACGCCAACCAAGCCGCTCCGAGTTTGCCGCCCCTGGCGAACACACCGGCGTACATGTCGTCGATGTAGTAGCCGTTGTTGAGCAGTCTCCACCCGGTTCCATCTTCGGCCGGCACCCGATCCCGGTACCGGAAGATGGCTGCCCCGATACCGATGATTCCTGCCGCGACGGACACCGCGGCCAAGATCCAAGCCACCGAGCCCTCAGGTGCATGAGCCAGATGGACCGCCTCGAAGACCGGCTCCAGGAAATGTTCCAGGGTGAGCTTGAAGGGCGTGTTCACGAGCCCGCCAACGACCGACAGCCCCGCCAACACGACTAGAGGAATAGTCATCAGTTTGGGGGACTCGTGTGGCTGAATTCCTTCATCCCAACGCGGTTCGCCAAAGAATGTGAGCCACATCATCCGCGTCATATAGAACGCGGTGAGAAGGGCGGTGGCGAGACCGACCCCCCACAGCACCTGCCACAGACCGCCACGCTCGAAAACGACACCCAGGATCTCGTCCTTCGACCAGAAACCGGCCAGCGGAGGCATGCCCGAGATGGCAAGCCAGGCGATCGCCATCGTGATAAACGTGACAGGCATCTTCTTGGCGAGACCACCCATCTTGTGCATGTCCTGCTCATCGGACATCCCGTGGATGACCGAGCCCGCCCCGAGGAACAACAGCGCCTTGAAGAACGCATGGGTCATCAGATGGAATATGCCGGCCACGTAAGCGGCGGCTCCGACGGCCATGAACATGTAGCCCAACTGGCTGATCGTCGAGTAGGCGAGCACCCGTTTGATGTCCCGTTGAGACATGGCGATTGTCGCCGCGAACAACGCTGTTGCCGCACCGACGATGGCGACGGTGGCAGCGGCAATCGGAGCAACCTCGAAGATGGCGCCGGTCCTGGCAACCATGTAGACGCCGGCGGTGACCATCGTCGCGGCGTGGATGAGGGCAGAGACCGGAGTCGGGCCTTCCATCGCATCGGGGAGCCAGACGTACAGCGGGAGCTGGGCCGACTTACCTGCTGCGCCCACCAGCAACAGCAAGGCAATCGCCGTCGCCATCGCACCGGTCAGCTCGCCGTTGTGCGCACCATCGAACACGGTGTCGAAACCAAGCGATCCAAACACCGAGAAGATCAGCATGAGGGCCACGATGAAGCCGACGTCGCCGACACGGTTGACCACGAACGCCTTCTTGCCGGCCGCAGCTGCTGTATCCCGCTCGAACCAGAACGAGATGAGCAGGTAAGACGAAAGGCCGACCAACTCCCACCCCACGAAGAGCAGAGCGAAGTTGTTTGCCAACACCAGAATCAGCATCGAGGTGATAAACAGGTTCAGGTAGGCAAAGAAGCGCCCGAACCGGGCGTCACCATGCATGTACCCGATCGAGTACAAGTGGATCAGCGAACCGACTCCGGTCACAACGAGAGTCATGAGGGTCGAAAGCTGATCCCACCGCAACTCCGCCTCGACGCCGAACGCTGGGAGCCACTCGAACCAGCGAACCGTTTCGACAGAACCCTCCCCCGAGAAGAGATCGAGCGCCAACACGAGTGCGATCACGAACGACCCGGCGACGGCCACAGTGGCCACGATGCCGGCGCCGGGTTCGCCGATCCTCCTGCCGAAGGCGAAGAGGATCAACATCCCGATCAGCGGGAGGAGAACGATGAGGGAGAGAGCCAGGTCCATCAGCCCCGCAACTCCGATAACTCGTCGACCGAGGCCGTCTGCCTGCGCCTAAAGACGGCAACGATGATCGCCAGCCCAACAACGACTTCCGCCGCGGCTACGACCATCACAAAGAACACCGCCACCTGGCCATCGAGCACATTCAGCTCACGACCGGCAGCCACAAACGTGAGGTTGACGGCATTGAGCATCAGCTCCACCGACATGAACATCACAAGAGCATTGCGCCGCAGCAGGATCCCGCCTGTTCCGATGACGAACAGCACCGCCGCAAGAGCCATGTACCAACCCGGTGTCACGGTCATGCATCCACCTCGGCGTCATCGCCATCTCTGAAGAAGGCAAGAGCGATCGCGCCGGCTGCAGCCACGATCAGCAAGAGAGCGGTGACCTCGAACGGGAGCACCCACTTTCGGAACAGCTCGTTGCCGATCGCCTCCACTGACCCGTTTACCGGATCGAGGGGGTTGTGGACGCCGGTCGTCCAGGCCAGGCGACCTGCGACGACGACTGCAGATCCGAACAAGGCGATGAGTGCGAGCGCGAGCGGCCGCTGGATCGGGAGATTCTCCGATCTGTCCTCGGCCTTGTCGACACCGATGAGCATGATGACGAACAAGAACAGAGTCATCACTGCTCCGGCGTAAATGATCACCTGCACCGCCGCCACGAAGTGGGCGGAGTTCGAGACATAGAAGACCGCGATCGAGAACATCGTGAGCATGAGACCCATCGCCGAGTAGACCGGGTTACGCGCCCACACCATCGTGATGGCCCCGAAGAGTGCTGCCAGTCCAAAGATGACGAAGAGAACCGTCTCGACCATCAGACCTCCTCCGATTCTTCTAGAGACTGGGGACCGGAAGCGGGGGACTGAGGAGGCTCTGGCTCACGCATTCCGACACCAGCCGTAGCCGTCCAGCCACCGACGCCCTCATACGCGGCCCGACCTGCGGGCGCGGTCGCCCTCATCCACCCGTCGCCCTGACGCAACTCGGCAAGATCTATGAGGATGCTTTCGGGCTGAGGGTGCGGAACCGAGCCATCGGGGTCCATCACGAGTTCGGTCTTGGTGTAGATCGCATCCTGGCGATCGCCCACCGACATCTCGAACAGGTGGGTCATCGTGATCGCTTCGGTCGGACAAGCCTCGACGCACATTGCGCAGAAGATGCAGCGCAGCATGTTGATCTCATAGACGAATCCGAATCGCTCCCCGGGGCTCACCGGTTCATCGGCCGGATTGTCCTTGCCGCGAACGTAGATACACCTGGCAGGGCACACGCCGGCACACAACTCGCAGCCGATGCACTTCTCCATGCCGTCGGGGTACCGGTTGAGCACGTGCCGTCCGTGGAAGCGCTGCGGCTTGGTCCTCTTCTCCTCTGGATACTGGGTCGTCACCTTGCGCTTGAAGATCTGGCGCAGCGTCACCGCAAAC
Organism: Acidimicrobiia bacterium; assembly: GCA_029263095.1. Classification (GTDB taxonomy): domain Bacteria; phylum Actinomycetota; class Acidimicrobiia; order Spongiisociales; family UBA11373; genus JACZWZ01. The sequence goes on from JAJCYA010000033.1 coordinate 61,778, forward strand.
CCGGCGACTGGGTCGAAGAAGCCCATCAGCGCATCACTCCCCTCATGACCACGGCGCCCCAAATGAGCGGAATGCCTGCACGATTGTGAACACGATGAGCCACACGAGGCCGGCCGGGATCAGCCGCTTCCAGCCGAGGGTCATCAACTGGTCGTATCGCATCCGCGGGAGCGTGGCTCGCAACCAAACGAACATGAACAGCAATGCGTATGTCTTGAGCAGGAACCACATGATCGGCATCACCCAGGCGATCCACGACGGGAGGCCGAAGTCGGGGCCTAGCCAACCACCAAAGAACACGGTGACGGCTATCGCCGACACATTGAACATGTTGATGTACTCCGCCAGGAAGAACAGCGCAAAGCGGATGCCTGAATACTCGGTGTGGTAGCCGCCGACGATCTCGGCCTCGGCCTCGACCAGATCGAATGGGGCTCGGTTGGTCTCGGCGACCGCCGCGATGGCAAAGATGATGAATGAGGGCAGCAGCCAGAAGACGAACCAGCCTGGGATGAACCCGCGGAACGATCCCTGCTGGAGCTCCACCAGCCGCGACAGCGACATGGTCCCGACCCCAAACGACCCGTCGGCAATCTGGATCGAAGCGAACAGCACCACCGGGACGAGAGCGAGTCCCATCGCCGCTTCGTACGAAATCATCTGAGCCGTTGCCCGCACGCCACCCAGCAGTGGATACTTGGACCCGGATGCCCAACCGGCCAGCACGATCGAGTAGACGGCCAGTGACGACATCGCCAGGATGAACAGCAGTCCGACGTTGAGGTCGGTTCCTTGCAGCGTGACCACCGTGTCACCGATGGTGACGGGTGCACCAATGGGTATGACCATGAAGATGAGAAAGGCCGGGATCATCGCCGCGATCGGAGCGGCGAGGTACATGCCCAATTCGACCTTGCGGGGTGTGATCTGCTCCTTGAAGAACAGCTTTACGCCGTCGGCGAGTGTCTGCAGGATCCCCAGCGGCCCGGCCCTGTTGGGTCCGAGCCGGTTCTGCATGAAGGCCACAACCCGGCGCTCGAACCACACCAGGAGAAGCGTGTTGACCATGAGCAAAGCGAACGCCACCACGGTCTTGACCACCGCCGACCAGAAGACGCTCTCGAAGATCGACTCCAGTAGCCCGGTCATGTCGCCTTCTCCACGGTCACCGACGGGTCGGATCCGACCGTCGTGCCCAAGTTGAACGGGAGGTAGACCGTCCCCGCCGCCAACGATGGGTCGAGCGCGGCATCGATCACGGCACTACCGGCCGAACCAGTCAGCTCTACCCGGTCCCCTTTGATCACGCCCAGCGAGGCAGCATCATCGGGATGGAGGTACAAGATTGGCCTTGGTGCCAGCTTTGCCAGGGACGGACCCATCGTCACGGCCGTTCCAAGGTCATACAGGACCCGGCCCAAGTGGAGCGACAACCCATTCCCGATGCTCTTGTCGACATTCTGCACCGAGAATTCCAACTCGGATCCACGGGCGACTATCCCGTCACGGCCGGTGCCAAAGTCGAGCGCCTGCCAGCTGACGTCGGCGTAGGGAGCCAGCGTCGAAATGGCCGCTCCCAATGACTCCGCTGCCGATGATTCCCACGTCTCGCCGAGACGATGGGCCAGATCGGCCAGAATCTCGTTGGCGGGTCGCGCCTGTCCCGGCGCAGGAACAAGGCGATTCACCTTCTGGACCCGCCCCTCCAGGTTCGTCATCGTGCCTTCGACCTCGGCGAATCCGGCTGTGGGGAGGACCACGTCGGCACCGCGATTCGAGTCGTTGAGAAACAGATCGATGCTCACGACGAACTCCGCCTGAGAGATGGCCCGGCCGGCGGTGCCCGACGGATGATCACCGGCAGGATCGGACCCGAGCAGCACGAGTCCCTTGACGGACCCATCACCCAGACCCTCCAGGATGCCGTCGGCATCCCGACCGGGATCGTCTCCCACCCGGCCCGGCCCCATGCCGGGAGCGACACCCATATCGACCGCGCCGTACAGGTTGGGGCGACGGCTGACCGCCAGTACTGACGAATCGGACAACTCGGCTGCGAAACCTGCGACCGCTCCCGCCAGATTGGAGTCCTCTGTGAGCCCCGTCCTCCCCACGATTGCCACGACGGGACCTTCATCGAGGGCGGCGCGTACACCGCCGAGATCCCCCTCGCCCGCAGCAAGGCGCTCCAGGAGCGCGCCGCCCTCACCGGGGCGGTAGCGAACGATATGGTCTGCATTCGAGTCGAGGCCGTTCGCTCGTGGATGCACGACGACGAGCGTGGCGCCGAGTTCGGCCGCCGCCCGGCGCACCCTGAGAAACAGGACCGGGAGCTCCTCTTTGAGATCCGGGCCCCACACCAGGATGGTGGCGGCCCGCTCCAGATCGCCGATCAGACCTCGTCGTGGGCCCGCTGCCAGGAGCGTTACGTCGAGCGCATCTCCCATACGGGCGTCGAGGTGGGGTGTTCCGATCGTGTGGCGCATCAGCCGTTCGAACGCCAGCGCCTCCTCGTTCGTGTTGCGGGATCCACCGAGACCGGCGACGGCGTCTTCACCGCTCGATTCGACGATGGTTGCGAGGCCGGCGGCTGCCCTGTCGAGAGCATCGCCCCACGAAGCCTCGTGGAGCTCGCCATCATCGCCGCGAAGCAGTGGGGTCGTCAGCCGCTCCGGTGCAGCAAGGTGTTGGAACCCGAACCGGCCCTTGTCACACAGCCAGCCGTGATTGGTGGCTTCAACATCGACGCCGAGCAGACGGAGAATCTCGTTCTGGCTCGCCTGCACCGAGACCCGGCAGCCCACCGAGCATCCCGAACAAGTGCTCTCGACCGCTTCGAGATCCCAGGGTCGAGCCCGGAACCTGTAAGGCGTGGCGGTCAAGGCACCCACCGGACAGATCTGGACCGTGTTGCCCGAGAAATAGGAGGCGAACGGCTCGTCGGGGAATGTGTTCACCTGTGTGTAATTGCCCCGATCGATGAACTCGATGAGGGGATCCCCCGAAATCTCATCGCTGAATCGGACGCATCGTGCGCACAGGATGCAACGCTCCCGGTCGAGCAGCACGAGATCGCTGATTGGGATCGGCTTCTCGTAATGCCGCTTCTCCTCTACGTATCGACTCTCGCCCGGTCCGTGAGCCATCGTCTGATCCTGGAGCGGGCATTCGCCACCCCGGTCGCAGACAGGACAATCCAACGGATGGTTGATGAGAAGGAACTCGAGAACACCCTCCTGAGCCTTCCTGACCGTGTCGCTGGCGGTGTGGACGACCATGCCGTCGTTTACCGACATCGTGCACGAGGTCGTCAGCGTCGTGCCCCGGGGGCCTTCCACTTCCACGAGACACATCCGGCACTTGCCGACCGGTTCCATCCGTGAGTGCCAGCAGAAACGCGGTACGTATGTGCCTGCATCCTGGGCCGCCTGAATGAGCAGCGTTCCGGCATCGACCTCGACCTCGCGGCCGTCCAGGGTGATCTTTACGCGCTCAGACACCGGCCGGCGCCGCCTGTCGAATCATCGCCTCGACCTCGGGGCGGAAGTGCTTCATGATCGAAGTGATGGGAGACACCACCGAAGGACCAAGCGGGCAGATGGTGGTCTGAGCCGGGGGCCACCTCAGACCGGGAGAGATGTTGTCGCACACATCGAGCAGGAGGCCGATATCGGCCTCTCGTCCATGCCCGGCAAGGATCCGCTCCAGAATCCGCTGCAGCCAGGTCGTACCTTCGCGGCACGGAGTGCATTGACCGCAAGATTCGTGTGAGAAGAACTTCACGATGCTGAGGGCCGCCGCGACGACGTTCGTCGTCTCATCCATCACGACGACCGCTCCCGACCCGAGCATCGAACCGAGGCGTCCCGTGTCGTCGAGAGTGACCGGCTCATCGAGCACCGCAGGGGTGAACCACGGAGCAGAAGCGCCACCGGGGATCCAGCATTTGAGGGCGTTCCCGTCGCGAACACCGCCGCCGACCTCGTAGATGAGGTCTCGCCAACTCATCCCCATCACTATCTCGTAGTTGCCGGGACGGGCCACATGACCCGACAACGAGAACATTCTGGTCCCACGCGAGCCCTCGGGACCGATCGCGTCGTAGGCGGCTCCGCCGTTGGCGACGATCCACGGGATATTCGAGATCGTCTCCACGTTGTTGACGATCGTCGGGCGGGCGTATAGACCTTCCACCGCAGGGAATGGAGGCTTGAGTCTCGGCTCGCCTCGGCGACCCTCCAGGGAGTTGAGCAGCGCGGTCTCCTCACCACAGATGTAGGCCCCTGCACCGAGATGAACCGTGACGTCGAGCGAGAATCCCGAGCCGAGGACGTCATCGCCGAGGTACCCGGCGGCGTAGGCCTCTTCCACGGCTCGCTGCACTCTGCGGGCCGGGCGGGGGTACTCGCCCCTGATGTAGATGAAGGAGTGATTCACTCCGAGCGCATAGGACGACAGAATGATCCCCTCGATGAGTTGGTGGGGGTCACGTTCGAGTAGCTGACGATCCTTGAAGGTTCCCGGTTCGGACTCATCGCCGTTGATCACCAGGTAATGGGGTTCGGCGGGAGCCAGAAAGCCCCATTTGACCCCGGCAGGGAAACCGGCGCCGCCGCGACCGCGCAGGTTGGCCGCCTTGACCTCAGCCGTGATCTGTTCGGGGGACATCTCGACGAGCGCTTTGCGCAGGGTGTTGTACCCCCCAGTGGCTTCGTATCGCCGCAACGTGTTCGAGTCAGCCGGATGGGCCTCCATGCGAGTAGTGAGGATCTGCTCGGTCATGACGGCTGCCCCGAGGTGCCGAGCGGGCCAAACGCGGGAACCGGCCCCGTTGCTCCCTCTGATTCGTCGGGACCCCACTCGAACGACCTCATACCACCGAATTCGGCCTGCATGTGGTCGGAAGTCACAACCTGCGGTCGATCATCGGCGAGCCACCTGCACAGACGACGGCCCGACTCGGATGTCACTCCCTCGACAAGCTCGTAGTTGACCTGGACTGCGGGCGCACCCCCGCAGGCTCCGATGCACTCGACGCTCTCAACGGAGAACAATCCATCGGCACCGGTCTTGCCCGATGGCACCCCCGCCTCGTCCGCCACCGCCCCGAGTACTTCCTCACCGCCCAAAAGGTGACACGAGATCGAGGTACACACCGAGACGATGTAGTCACCCACCGACTCCCGCTTGTACATCGAGTAGAAGGACGCCACAGACTCGACCTGTACCGATGTGAGTCCGGTGTACCCGGCCACCTGTCGCATACCGTCTAGCGTGAGGCTCCCCTCCTGACGCATGGCGAGGTACAGCAGCGGCATGACCGCCGAGCGGGGTTCGGGGTACCTGGCGACGATCGCTTCGGCACGGGCTTGGATCTCTGCGGGCCAGGTCATCGATCGACGTCTCCCATTACGGGATCGGCCGATGCGAGAGCGGCGATCGTGTCCGCAATCAGTGAATCCGTGAGCATCATCGGAAGCGCCTGCACGTTGGCGAATGAGGGCCCGCGTACATGCAGCCTCCACGGCTTCGACCCGCCATCCGACACCAGGTACATGCCCAGCTCACCCCGTGACGACTCGACTGCCTGATACGTCTCTCCCGGCGGAACCTTGAAACCCTCCGTAAAGATCTTGAAGTGATGGATAAGCGCTTCCATCGACTCATCGATCCGAGCCCGCGGCGGTGGCGTCACCTTGCGATCCTCGGTTCGGTAATCGCCGCCCGGAATCGTCTCGACGACTTGCTGGACGATTCGAATGGATTGGCGCATCTCTTCGAATCTGACGAGGAATCGGTCATAAACATCGCCATTCGAGGTGACAGGTACCTCGAAGTCATACTGCTCGAAGCCCGAGTATGGGAACACCTTGCGGACGTCGTAATCGATCCCGGAAGCACGGGCCAATGGCCCGGTTACGCCATAAGCCAGGCATTCCTCGCGTGTGAGAACACCTATGCCCTTGGTGCGCTCGATGAAGATCGGATTCCCGAGCAGGAGCGTCTCGAAATCGGCCAGGCCCGCCTCCACAGTGGTGATGATGCCGGCGACGTCCTCCTGCCAATCGGGCGGAAGGTCGGCCGCTACCCCACCCGGCCGGATGTAGTTGTGGTTCATCCGTAGACCGGTGGTCTTTTCGAAGAACTCGAGCAGTGGCTCGCGCTCTCGCCACCCGTAGATCATCATCGACAAGGCCCCTATGTCGAATCCGGTGGTAGCGCTCCACAGGAGATGGCTGGCGATCCTATTGAGCTCCGACATGAGCACCCGGATCGCGGCAGCGCGGGGTGGAACCTCGACTTCGAGGAGCTTCTCGGCGGCCAGGGAGAACCCCAGTTCGTTGTGGAACGGCGACAGGTAGTCCATGCGGGTGACATTCGTTGAGCCCTGCATGAAGGTGAGAGCCTCTGCAGTCTTCTCCATCCCGGTGTGGAGGTAGCCGATGATCGGCTTCACTCTGCGAATCGTTTCGCCATCGAGCTCGATGTGTAGCCGCAGGACACCATGAGTCGCCGGATGTTGCGGACCCATGTTGATGATCTGGAGTTCGTCGTCGCCGGAGTCGGCCGGGGGTCCATAGTCGTCCTCGATGATCGTGCCCCGTTGACCGGCGAGGATCGCGTCCGATTCCTCAGCCAGCATCTCCTGGGCACCCTCATCAGTAAAGGGTCCCAATTCGCGAGGGGCCTCCGTGCCGCTGAGCCAAAGATCATGGACTGTGCGCCGATCCGTTGACGCGGATTCGGTCGGTGAAGTCTCCTCGACGGCAGCGTCGAGGTCTCCGGTGGCGATGTCGGGGCGATCGCTCATAGCGCCTTGTTCGCTCCTTTGAACTGCACCGGAATGCTCCCGACACCGGCATCCTTGCGGAGTGGGTGGCCTTCCCACTCATCGGGCAAAAGGATTCGAGTCAGATCTGGATGGCCTGGGAAACCGATACCGAACAGATCGAAAGCTTCCCGCTCATAGAAGTCGGCACCCGGGTATGCCGCGGTGATCGTCGGCATGGCCGGCTCAGTACCGGAGACTCCCACCAGCACCCGGAGCCGCAACGAGTAGCTCACCGAGACCAGGTTGATGACCACCTCGAACCGAGGGTCCCTCGTCAAATAGTCGACAGCGCAAAGATCGACAAACATCTCGAACCCGGCATCGCGGACCGATAGGAGGAACCCGACCACGTCCTCGCTCTGAACCCTCGCCACGGTGTCTCCGAGCACTGTGCCGAATTCGACGCCCGGAAATGCCTCAGCAGTCGGCGCCAACACTGCGGGGAGAGCGGTCATCGAACGATCTCCCCAGACTTGATGCCCTCCTGCAACAACAGGATCCCGTGCATGAGCGACTGAGGGCCGGGCGGGCACCCCGGTACATAGATGTCCACCGGGACGACCTGATCGACACCCTGTACCAGGGCATAGTTGTTGAACATGCCTCCGCTCGAAGAACAGGCCCCCATGGCGATAACCCACTTCGGCTCGGCCATCTGGTCATAGACCTGCCGAAGCACTGGCGCCATCTTCTGTGACACCCTCCCGGCAACGATCATGAGGTCGGCCTGGCGTGGTGAGGCGCGAAAGACCTCCATCCCGAATCGAGCCAGGTCGTTGTGGGCAGCACCGGTTGCCATCATCTCGATGGCACAACAGGCCAGTCCAAACGAGGCGGGCCACATCGAACGAGTCCGGGCCCAGTTGACCGCCTTGTCGAGCACACCAGTCACAAAACCCGGCGGACTCGCAGTCTTCATGCCCTGACCGGCAGCGTCTCCCCCGCTCAGAGCCTCGGCCATCAGGCAGCCTCCTCGAACCGCGGCACCACCTGACGGCGACGGCGGCTGGAGACGTTCCAATCGAGCGCACCGCGCTTCCAGACGTATACAAGAGTCTCGACGAGGAGCAGGGTGAAGATCCCGACTGCCGCTACGCCGTACCAGCCGAGGGAATCGAATCGGCTGGCCCAAGCGAACAGAAACACGATCTCGATGTCGAAGAGCACGAAGAGCATCGCCACCATGTAGAACTTTACGGGGAACCGCTGCAAGGGCTCCTGGAGCGGGACTATCCCGCACTCGTACGGCTCGAGCTTCTCGGGCGTCGGATTCTGAGTGACCAGCCACCGACTCATCAGCATCGAGATCGCACCAAAAACAAGAACCAGGAGGAACATGATGGCGATCGGCAGGTACGCGTTCAGCGACATCTCAAGGGCTCTCGGCGACTCCCGCAGCCTAGGTCAGCCGAGTAACCCGTCGAAACCCAAAGCAGTCAAAGAGAATGTCCGGCATGGACCGCCACCGGTAGATGCTGGGCGGAGTACAGGTTGCAACCTAGGGGAAGGGGAAGGGCTTGACCTTCGACATTTTCTTCGAGCGGATCGGGGATCTCGATTGGCTTGCCGTGGTGATCGGAGCCGTCGTCTTCATGGCGGTCGGCTATGCCTGGTACGGACCGCTGTTCGGTAAGCAGTGGTCGGCAGGCACCGGCGTCGCCATGACGTCGGGAACACCGGCAACAGACAAGCTGATCGCGATGTTCGTCTACTCGTTTGTCCTGAGCGGCGCCGTCAACTACTTCGGCGTGCTCGACGGCGACATCGAACACTCACTCGTCATGGGGATACTGCTCGGCGTCTTCGTTATCGGCGCAGCCGCCTACGCCGCGGTCGTATGGGAGAAGCAGAACCGGTTGGTGTGGATCATCAACACAGCCTTCATGTTCGTGTCGATCACGATCGTCACCTACATCCAAGGCCTGATGGCATAAGAGAAGCCGCCAGTCGCCAATGCCAGTCCCCGGTCATCCAGACCGGGGACTGCTGTGTGCAGACCATGACCTACCGGCAACCAGCGGCCACATACCGAGGTGCTTGAAGCTGAGATCTCCCTACGGGTTTGGCCCGATCCTGATGATGCGCTCGATCGCGTCATAGGCGTGTTCGGCTACACCCTTTTCGTCGGGTCGGAGCAGGTTCGCCATCACCCGCATTGTCCACTCCATGAGGGAGCGGTTCCGCAGTCCGGTTCGAGTGAGAAGTCGCATCGTCCCCGGACGGCCAATCAGACGAACAAATGCGCGCGCCACCCGAAAGTAGAGGTCGTATGTGGCATCGAGTTCATCCTTGTACACGCCGAGCAACGACAGATCATCAGCATCCAGCGCCGCACCGATGTGGCGGGCGGCGATCCGGCCCGTTTCGTAGGCGTAGTCGATCCCCTCTCCATTGAAGGGGTTGACCGCGCCGGCCGCATCTCCGACCAGCAGCCAGTTTCGGCCAAAGACCGGGCCGATCGAGAGTGACATGGGGAGCTTGCCGCCGCGGTTGTCGCTGAGCCGAGTCTCCTCCGACATTTCCCAGTGATCGGGCGCCGATACGACCATCGCGGACATGAGGTCGTTTGTGTTCATCTCCTTCCACCGATGAAAGGTCGACATGGCTCCCACACCGAGGTTGACAACACCGTCACCGAGCGGAAAGACCCATCCGTATCCCGGCACCGACGCTCCGGCTTCGTCGCGCAAATCCAACTGACTCTCCAGGTAGCCATCGGTCGACATCGGTGAAGAGAAGTAGGCGCGGGCTGCCAGGCCGTAGGGAAGGCGCTTGTCCCTTGCCGTACCGAGGGACCGACCGAACCTGGAAAGAGAACCGTCCGCCACCACGACGACCTTGGGATGAATCGTTTCCATCTCACCGCGACTCGTCAGCTCTACGGCTGCGATGCGCCCCCGGTCGAGGATCGGAACGGCCGAAGTGTGGGCGCGGACGATCACTCCTTGCCTCTCGGCCAGCAGCGCCACCTGCAGGTCGAGGTCGGCGCGGCGGATCACCCCACCCCAATTCGGGTAGACCGGATGGTCCGGCCAGTCGAGTTCCATCATCAGCTCGCCCGAATACGCCCGCAGTCCGCGCACCCGATGGAATTCCGGGACGTCGAAGTCGAATCCCATGTCGATCAGCTGCCTGATCGATCGAGGAGTCAACCCATCGCCGCAGGTCTTCTCACGCGGGTACTCCTTCTTCTCGACCAGCATCACCGACCGGCCGGCGCGGGCGAGCCAATAGGCCGCGGCTGAGCCACCGGGACCGCCGCCAACGACTAGGACATCGGGACTGGTCATCGAGGCTGGAGGCTAGGCACCAGATGATCGCTGTTGGACCGTTCTGCGAGGGTCCGGGGTCCCACCAACCACCTGACGCGACGAGATGGCGGACTACGGACTATCGGACAGACGGGCTAGTCCGCCCTTCAAGCTTTGGAGGTGGCTGGGTCGATGAGTTGAGAACAGGGCTAGGACAGGGGTTACATGTCTCCGGATCACTCACCGGCGACCGAGACAATCGAAGAGCAACGCGGCGATCTCGCGCCACACGCATTGTTCGACACGATCGCACCGAACGCCGGGCGAACCCCCTTCGACATGGCTCTGGTAGTGGCAAATGCCCTCGGCGCCGCATGGGCCACGTACCAGTTGCACCCCGATCCACGAGGTCGGCTCGGATTCGACCGTGCGCTGCGAGATCTGGCGGACGCGCCCGGGATCGAGCATCTCGAGGTTGGTCCACGATCATTCACATGGGACGGATCGGAGGTACCGGCATCTCATGCCGGCGCCGGACGAATCGTTGATCGACTGTTTGTGACGGGTGTGGCTTCGATCCAGTTCCATTCCTCACCGGACGGCGACGATCTTGTTGCCCTGTTCGACGTCATCCGGCGAACCCCCACGGAGCTCGAGGAGAAGGGCGGCGCTTCGATCGTCCTCAAAGCATCCGGAGTCCAGTCGATCCGATTACTGGACAGACGAGTCCTCAGCAATGACGAGGACAGGGACGACCCGATCGAAAACAAGGCGCACGCAGGAGCACGGGATCTCTCCGCCTACGCGGGCGACCCGGAAGCGTTGGCCGCCGCCTTGCTCGAGGCAGCGGGTGGCGATTCAACCGTCCTCTCCTCTTTGGTCATTGAGAGCTACCAACGCGCCCACGCGTCGATCGATCCCGAGGACATCTGGGAGCGTGAAGAGATCGTTCACACCTTCGTGGACATGTTCTTCTACTTCCCGCCTGGGCACCAGGCGCCCCTCATATCGGAGATTCTGGCGCTCCAACACGAAGCCCCATTTCGAATCTTCCTCGACCAGCTCGCCAGCCACGAGCTCAACGAACTCGCTCCCCTCCTCGATCCAGAAACCCATCCCCTCCTTCTCGAGTACGCCAGAATCTCCGGCGATACCGCCGATCGCAGCAAAGAGATCATCGACCTGATCAACGAATCCGGACCCGAAGATTCGGTCGACATGGTTGTGGCACGCAGGATCGAAGCCGTGCTCGCCCCTGGTTCCGATGATTCTGATGCGTCGGGGGGGAATGCACTCGCCCGGCTCGCTGATCAGCGTCCACAGCCGGAGAACCACTCGGCGACGGGCACCACGGTCATCCAGCGACTTCTGGCCGTCGTTGATTCGAACCCAGATACGCGACGGGTGCTTCGGATCTGGGCCGGGAAGATCGCTCATGCGATCCGCTGCGGAGACCCCGAGTCCGCCCTGACTTGGCTCCGGGCGGTTTCGGACACCGGCTCACTGGCCAACCCATCCGAAGGTCGGGCGTTCCAGGCTCTTCATAAGGCCGTAGGGGTGGATGTCGCTGCCGGACTTGCCGAGATCCTGCATGCGACTCCCGAATCAGTGGAGGGCGCTGAGCTGCTCCACCGGCTGACCCCCCATGTGACGGACCACCTGATCGAACTCCTCGGTAGTGAGGAGGACCATGGCCGTCGTCGGGAGTTGCTGGTCATGGTGGGCGAGGTCTCTCGCGATGATCCGACGCGCGTGGTCGCTCACCTCGACGACTCCCGTTGGTACCTCGTCCGCAATCTCGTGCTCGTCCTCGGTCGGTGCGAACACCCCGAGGTGGTGAGGCACATCGAGGCACTGGCGACTCACCTCGACGACAGGGTTCGACGCGAAGCGCTAAGGGCAATCTATGCCCTTGCCCGCACCGCCGACATCGAACCGTTCATCGGCGGGCTGGTGGATCCACACGAGTCCGTGCGAAAAGTGGCGGCGACCATCCTTCGTACTTGCCAGCGTGCCGAGCTTGCTCCCGCGTTGGAGGCACTTCTGGCGAGTCCTGCGGACACGGCTGTAAAACTCGACGTCATAGCTCTCCTGGGGCTGCTCCCCGGCGGCGACGCCCGCGCCGTTCTCGAAGGATTCATTCAGGCCCGGGGCGGGAGCTGGGGTGCTTCCCGGACGCTTCGCGTTGCAGCGCGCGCCGCCCTGGGAGACCTGAGATGAACGAGACGGCCGTTCGAACGCTGCTGACCGACCTCAGACGAGCCTGCTCACACCGGCGTTTGTACGGTGCCGCCCACCATCTGACCGACACTGCAGACGCCGCCGTTGCCCAAGCAGCCGACCAGCTCGTGGGGATGGCACGCCGAGCCGTACTCAGCCTCATCGAGGACACGCTGTACCTCGACGGCCGCCCGCTACCAGTCACTTCAGTGAGCTTCAACGGAATCATCCGCTGCCTACAGGAGCGAGGGGTCGAATCGGTCGCATTCGAAGCGCCCGTCGAATCCGCCGACTGTGGCGGGCTTGCCGCCCTCATGTGCGGGCAGGGGGACGGCCCGAAGCTCGGCGCCACGGTGGTGCTCAACGATGACGAGCGGTCTCAGGACGACATCGTGCCCTCGGTGTCGGAGGGGCCTCGATCGGCGTATACCTCGTCACTCGAAGCTCTCCGCTCAATCGGCATTTCGCTTCGCCAAGACGCAGGCATTGACCTCACGCGGGCGACATCGGCTGTGAGAACCCTGCTCGATCAGCTGATTTCGCAGCCGGGTGCGGCCTTTCTGCTCACCACGGTGAAAAGCCACCACGAGTACACCTTCTTCCACTCGGTCAACACGGCGATCCATTCGCTCGCCCTCGGACGAATGGTCGGACTCGACGAGGACGATCAGATGCTGCTGGGAATGGGTGCTCTCCTCCACGACATCGGCAAGATCGGCGTCTCGGCCGCAATCCTTCAGAATCCCGGTCAACTGAGTGACTCCGACTGGGTCGAAGTCAAGCGGCACCCCCAGCTAGGAGCCGAGGCGATTCTCGCAGCCGCCGAACCGGGACAGGAGGCGGCCGCCATCGTTGCCTTCGAGCACCACGCGAGATTCGACGGCCTCGGCTACCCAAGCACCAGCAGGCGCCATCTGTCACCCCACTCGTATGGAAGGCGACCACACTTCTTCAGCCGTCTGGTGGCGGTCACTGATACGTACGACGCCATCACTACACGGCGGGCCTACCGACGTGCCGAGACACCCAGTCGCGCCCTGTCCACGCTTCTCAACGGCGCCGGCACGTCGCATGATCCCGACTTCGTAAACGCGTTCATCCGAATGGTGGGCATCTACCCACCGGGCACCCTGCTTCGGCTCAGAAGCGGGCACATTGCGATGATCACCCACCCTTCCAACGAACCGGACGCCCCACCCTTCGGAGTCATCGTGGCGAACTCCGAGGGAACCCTCCTGGCGGACCCGGAACCCATCATTCTGGACAAGAGCGAGATCGTCGATCAAGTGTCACCCGCCCGAGTCGGGGTCGATCCACCGAGCCTGCTCGACTGGCTTTCGTCGCGCCTACCGCTTGCCTCTTGACGAGGGTCGCGCGACGCCGAGACGACCTACTACCACCTGCCCCGACCTAAGAGTGGTGCGTAGGGTGGGCCGCAATGATCGATCTCTTCTCCGACACTCACACACTCCCCGACGACGGGATGCGTCGAGCGATGGCCAGCGCCGAGCTCGGCGACGAGCAGATGGGGGAAGATCCGACTACCCGCCGGCTGGAGGAAACGGTCGCGGCCCTACTCGACACAGAAGCCGCAATGTTCATGCCCACAGGGTCGATGTGTAACAAGGTTGCCGTCTCGGCCCTCACCAAGCCGGGCGATGCGCTGGTGTGTGACCACCTCGCCCACGTATATCGATTCGAGGGCGGTGGTTCGGCGGTCTTGTCGGGAATCGTCTTTGAACCACTCGCAACAGAGAGGGGCATCTTTACCCCCAAGCAGCTGGACGCCGTCATGAAGCCGGGAAGCGTATACGAGCCGCGTACGTCACTCGTTTCGATCGAACAGACCCACAACTTCGGAGGTGGCGTCGTATGGAGCTTCGAGGAGTATGCAGCCGTGTGCGATACCGCTCGCCGGCACGGCGCCTCGGTCTTTACCGATGGGGCTCGCCTGCTCAATGCCGTGGCGGCCACCGGTATCCCGGCCAACAAGTGGGCCTCGCTGGTCGACGCCGTCTGGATCGACTTCTCCAAGGGAGTCGGAGCTCCCGGTGGCGCGATCATCGCGGGGTCCGACCGTTTCATTGCCACCGCCAAACGCTTCAAGTACCTCTACGGCGGTGCGATGCGTCAGTCGGGAGTGCTCGCCGCCGCAGCGCTATACGGGTTGGAGAGCAACGTTCCCCGCATGATCGATGACCAGAGCCACGCCCGGTCTCTGGCAACCGGACTTGCCGAGGCGGGCCTCGAGGTGGCCGATCCGGAGTCAAACATGGTGTTCTGCGAGCCGCCGCCCCGCCTGGGCATTCAGGGGTTCATCGACGGTATGGAAGCCGAGGGGGTTCGAGTCAGCGCCGTGGCCGGACGGATTCGCATGGTCACTCACGTGGGCGTCAGTTCCCAAGACATCGATGCCGCGATCACAGCCGCAGTGCGGGTGGCTGCGACGTCCTAGGCAGCGGTCTCATGGGCTGTTGGCCGGACGGACGCCATCCGTTCCCGCGCCGGGTCGTCAGGGCACTTGACAGCCGAGGTCGGAGAGAACGGCAACCGCCTACCCGCCAAGTGCTGCAGCACCGGGAACGCCGCTGCAATCAGTAATCGCCGCCTCCAAGTCCTGACCTCCAAAGGCGACTCTCTCGTAGAGCGCCACGGCGGCGATCTCTTGCGATGAGAGCACTCCGGCGAAGCCGGGCATCACGGCCCCGGATCCACCGACCGGTTTGGCGTTGGCGCCATATGTCGAGTCGGGCCAATCAAGAGTTCCGAGCCCGATCCACTCGATCTGGGCCGAACACGAATCCTGAGGAAAGGTCGTCAGGAGGGCACCGCCGGTAAAGGCGGGGAAGCTGGCAACACCTCCGCCCGCAGGACCGTGACAGGCGGTACAACCGATACCGTCGTAGACCTCGGCACCGAGCGCGAAGAGATCGACCGTCCCAGATCCGAATGCCGAACCATCGCAGTTGACGGCGAGTCCGGTGACGGGGTCCACCGCCAGGCTCCCGGCGTCCCCGCAGTTGGGTCCGTTTGGCAAGAACAACGCGTACGCGATCGCAAAGGCCGGTACAAACACAAACAGAGCCGCCAGCCAGCGCGGCAGGGCACCGGCAGCTACCGCCTCCTGCTCCGACTCGAGGGGATCCGCATCCTCGGGCTCCGGCGGCTCTTCTTCGTCGGAGCTCGCGGGCGCCTCAACAGCCGGTTGGGTGGCAACCACGGGGGCGGGAGTGGCGGGTGCTGCTGGGGTTGCGGGGCCAGGAGCAGTCGCAGCGGGGGAAGCGGCCGCACTCGACGCGTCGACGCCGGCCCATTCCATCAGCACAGCATCGACTTCGACGCCCTGCGCCTTGGCCCGAGCGGCGGCCGACCGCTTCACCATGCTCTCAGGCATACCCATCTTCTCTGCTGCAGCCGCCACAATCGCGGCCTCATCCATGGGTGCGGAGCTCGAGGCGGGGACAGGGGCAGCGACCACCTCGGGAGGTTCTTCGGAAACCGCTACGTCCGGTGCGGGAGCCGGGGCGGGTGTGGGGGTGATCGCGACGATGTCGCCTCCGCCCGACCAGGCGCGCAGGACGTCTTCGATTGCCGCTCCTTCGGCCTTGGCACGCGCCTCGGCCGACCGTTCCACCATCGAAACCGGTGCGTTCATGGCTTGGGCTGCTGCAGCGAGAAGCTCTTCCATGACTACTCCAGTCCTGCCACGTAGGTGGCGAGCGCGGTCAATTCGGTATCGGTCAGGTGCCGGTACGCCGGCATCGTCGACCAGGGGCGCTCGACACGGGGGTCGGACAGATGCGCCTGCACCCAGACGGAATCATCGGTTGGCGCCCTGCTCCCGGCGTGAGCGAGATCCGGCCCGATCCTGGCGATACCAAGTATCCCAGCCGGATCGTGGGCGTAGTCGCCGCTCGAAGAGACGGGTCCGAGACCGATGTCGGTGACGATCGCCCGAACCTGCTGTGTGTGGCAATACCAACATCCCTCGGCAACGTATATGTCGCGCCCCTGAGATTCGATCGAATCTGCGGGGTAATCACGACTCTCGTCCGCCAGGAGTGTCGGTTCCCGATCCGCATCGATCGCCGGAAACACAAACACGGCGAGAACGGTCAACGCAAAGACGGCGACAGCACCGCGTCGTACAACAACGGGCCGCTCATCATCGGGCCAAGTCGCTGCGCCCGGTTCCTCCTCTGTGGCTGATCCACCAAACCTCAGGAATGCTCCGACCAGGAACACACCAACTCCGGCAAAGGCCGCCGCCAATCCGATAGCAGTGAGCACATCGGTCCCCTGGAGCGGAGCGACGGTGTTGAAGAAACCATCACCGGTGTTGTCGTACGTACTCGACTCGACGCCGGCCAGCCAGGTGTAGCCCTGCTGGAGGCCGGCAACCCATCGCGTGCCGACGGCGAACATGACGCCTCCGACAATCGGGACCGAGACAAGGGTCCCGGAACGCATGCTCCACCCCTTGCCCGACTGCGCAGCCAAGATGTGAGCGAGTAGTGCCGCGGTCCACAGGGTGAAGGCACCCATCACCGCCAGTAGATCAAATGCCATCTCCCAACCCGTGAAACGAACCACCGTCGATGAGGAGCGCAAGCTCTGCACGACCATGTGACCCGGAATCAGCACAAACAGCAGGGTCCCCGCGGCAAAGAGCTGAAGCGGCATCGACCTGGTCACGCCATCCCATTTGCCGCGAAGAGCCAAAGCGAAGTCCGCGGTGATCGCTAAGACCGCGACGATCAGAGCCGAGCTGAAGAGAACCGGCACCGTCTCCATCCAATCACCCATCGGGCCGTACTGGAGCGTGCGTGCCGCGGTCCACGCCCAAAGCGATCCGAGCGACCAGAAACCGATTCGACCGAGCCGGGGGTGGAATTGGACATCGGGGACCAGACGAGCGACGAGGGCGTAGCCACCCCCTATCGCGGCCGATGCGATCCACATCCCGAACACCGCAGTCGCGGTGAAGGCACTCTGCAACTCGGCAGGGGCACCAGCAAGGCCAGGAATCGCTCCCACGGTGTAGGACAGGAATAGCCACCACGACGCGGCAATGAAGTACCAGACAGGAACCCCCACACGAGCAAGGTCCGACCGCCGCACGGTGGTGGTGACGATGACCGCCGAAACCAGGAACGAGACCGCAAGGACCGCGTCCGAGTACCACGGCATCTCCAAGAGGCGTCCCCCAGCGCCGGCGCCGGATCCGATAGCGACCACGCCAACGCCAACACCGATAGCGGCCACCAGTGCATTGCCCAGGGCGACCCGCCGGAACGCCAGGGGCGCGCCCACCAGTCGGGGTAGGAAGTGGTAGCTGGCGGCGAGAAGCCCCAGAGTCAACCAACCGAAAACCAACGCATTGAGAGCCATCGGGAGAGATCGGCCGAACGAGAGGTACTCCGACGCTGCGCTCGCCTGTAGCGAGTCCGGCCAGGCGATCCCGCCGTAGGCGATGATCAGCAGCACCGACCCGACAAACAAAAAGACCAAAGCAAGGAGAGCGTGGAGCTTCACCACGGAACCAGAACCGTCGGAGCCCATGGCAGCGATCGCCGATTCCGGCTGTGTGTCTTCCACCGCGGTCACTACCCCGAATCCTCCCGGTATCGCCGACGTTTCGCGGCGGAGGTTAGCCCCCGCGACCCGCGGTCCGACAACGCATCAGCTGGGGCATTGTCGCGGTGTGTCTCGATCGGTCAAAGTTGGAGACGAGGTTGATTTCGCGGCGGACCGCCACTGCGTACAATGACGCCGCCTGCGAGGAGGAGCACCACCCGGTGACTGAAGCACAGCGGCAGCGGATAGGCGTGATTGGTCTCGTCGTCGGCGCCGTCCTTTTCACATTCGGAGTGTTCGCCGCGCACTTCACCGGGCTATCCGAGACGAACAACGTCGGCCAGGAGATCTACCCGCACATCCCCCGCTGCGCCTGGTTCGAGAGCGGTGCCTGCTGGGTGCTCCCAATGGCCAGCAAGCTGATCGCTTTCGTCGGCAGCCAGATCGCGCTCGCCGCCCTCGTCTTCGGTTGGATCTGGAAGCGACCGACGACCTGGGCGAGGGCCACGGTCGGAGCCTTTGTATTCACACTCGAGATGATCATCCTTCTCGGCATCGTCGCCAACGAATGGCTCGGACTGACTCAAGGAACACTTGCTTGGACGGAGCAGAAGATTCTCTTCTCGGTCCCCAAGTGGCTCGTCCTCAACAACGACCTCCATATCTCGTTCGGCGTGGTCAAGGACATGATCGTGGGCGGCTATTCGACGATCGTGGTCCTCGCCGTGGCCGTCGGCGCCTACCGACTCCAAGAAGGCGCCAAGAAAGCCGATCAGCCCAAGCCGCAGGTCGTATCCGGGTACGGCCGCCCGATTATCAAGGGCGACCACTAGTGGCCCGCACAGACGTCTGGTTCGAGATCCCTCCGATCAGGGACGACTATCAGCTCACCCTCGTCGATGGTTCGTACCTGACTGGCGCAGTCAAACCGAAGCAGTTTCTCCACATCGACGAGGCCGAGTGCATCCTGTGTGAGGGGTGTGTCGATATCTGTCCGTGGAAGTGCATCCACTACCTGTCCATCGACACAATCGCCGAAGCAACCAACGTCAGCGATCCCCGCACCGACAGCGATAACCTCGGCATGTTCCTGGTCGACGAAGTCGAATGCACCCGATGCGCACTGTGCGTGGACCGGTGCCCGACCGGCGTGATTACTCTCGGGAAGTTTGAGGGATCGCTGGCAGATCAGCTAGACCAGCGGGCGGTGGAGGCACCGTGGGAGATAGACAGCGGACAGCGCGACTACAAGAACGGCTATGTGTACGGCCTGCGGCTCTGATACGAGCGTTCTGAGGATTTGACCCACGGGGCCAGTGGCCCTGAGACTGAGGAAGGGACCGGAGGAGACGGTGGCAGACGGCAACGACAGCGGCAACGGAAGGACGACGCTCGGCGAGCGTCTTTCCGGCGTTGGGGAGAGGATCCGCGCCAGCGAAGCTTGGGAATCCATCTTCCGGCCCGGCTCCCCGTTCCGCAAGGGCTACTCGGACAGTCCGCGGAACCGCTCCTATGTGGTGATGAACAACGTGCTGTATCACCTCCACCCGGTGAAAGTGAAGCGCCACGGAGTACGCCTCTCCTACACGCTGTGTCTCGGCGGCCTTTCGTTCTTCCTCTTCATCTTGCTGACGATCACGGGCATCTTTCTGATGTTCTATTACCGCCCGGCCGCTCCCGAGGCGTACATAGACATCGCAGCACTGTCGACCGACGTCGCCTTCGGCCAATTGGTGAGAAACCTCCATCGCTGGGGCGCTCACCTCATGGTGATCACCGTGTTCCTCCACATGACACGGGTCTTCTATCACGGTGCGTACAAGCCGCCACGCGAATTCAACTGGGTAGTAGGTGTGGTACTGCTCTTCCTCACCCTCCTGCTTTCGTTTACCGGATATCTGCTCCCGTGGGATCAGCTCGCACTCTGGGCCGTGACCGTCGGAACAAACATGGGTGGGTATACGCCCGTGTTTGGCGACCAGGTTTCCTTCGTCCTGCTGGGTGGCATCCAAGTGGGCGGGCCGACGCTGCTGCGGTTCTACGTCCTTCATGTGCTGGCACTGCCATTCATCATCGTGATCTTCATGGCCGTGCACTTCTGGCGGGTACGCAAGGACGGCGGCATCTCGGGACCGCTCTAGAAAGGAGCTGTTGTGGCAGAAATCCCAGAACACCTCCTGAGGCGTTCCGCTGAGGCCAAGGCGAAGACGCTTGGGGTGCCCGTCGAGCAGATCATGGCCGAGCTCGGTGGCGAATCGGTGCCGGCGGCGGCTCCCGCTGCCGCCGCGGCCGCCCCAACCGCTCCGGCAGCGGCTCCCCCACCTGCCACGCCGACCATCCCGGAAGGTGTCCGCACCCAACGGATGCTGACGGTCGTCAAAGCGAAGGCGATCCAGGGTGCCAAGCGAAAGCCGACCGACAAGGTCAACGTCTGGCCGCACCTGCTGGCGATCGAGTTTGTCGCCCTGCTGGTGGTCATGGGTCTGCTGATCGTGTTCTCCGTGTATCAGGATGCTCCGCTGCTCGAGTTGGCGAACCCGAATGAGCAGCCCAATCCATCAAAGGCCCCCTGGTACTTCCTCGGTTTGCAGGAGCTCCTGTCGTACTTTGATCCGCAAGTAGCCGGGGTACTCATCCCCGGTCTGGGCCTAGCCGGCTTGGCACTGATCCCCTACGTGGACCGCACCAGGTCGATCCGACCCACCGATCGTAAGTTCGCCATCATGATGTTCACGTTCTTCGTGGTGGCCTCGGCGATTCTCACCATCATTGGATCGTTCTATCGGGGTCCCGGATTCAACTTCACGTTCCCCTGGCGAGACGGGATCTTCTTCGACTTATGAGCACCTCACAGGTACTCCTGCTCGCCTTCGCCGGAATTGGCGCACTGGCGATCATCTCGATCATCTCGATCGCGTGGCGACGGGGGCAGGACGACGAAACAACTGAAGGCCGCCCCGATCGCGAGGCATCGCTGCGGGACCGAGACATCGCAGCGGATCCAGATATCGGTGGCGAGGTCGAGACCAAGGACGAGGAGGAATTGGTTCCGGCAGACCCCGTCCCGATCGACCCCCTCAAGCTGCGAAGTGAGGTCGACGAGGAGACGATGGGGGTCACCCGTCGCCAGTTCTTCAACCGGGGAATCCTCGGGATTTTCGGCCTGTTCCTCGCCCAATTCGGCATCGCATCGCTTGCCTTCATGTGGCCGCGACTCAAATCGGGTGGATTCGGTTCAAAGGTGAGCGTCGGCAAGATCGAGGACCTTCGAATCGCCGCCCTGACGGCCGACGGCCGCGCCCAACCCGTCTTTGTCTCGGCGGCTCAGGCCTACGTGGTTCCCGTTCAGGGTTCACTGGCCGGTTCGAGCTTCGAAGGTCTGCCGGTGGTGGCCGGCGGGATGATGGCTCTTTGGCAACGGTGCGTGCATCTGGGGTGTCGGGTGCCCGAGTGCGAAAGCTCACAGGGGTTCGAGTGCCCTTGTCACGGGTCCAAGTACAACTTCCACGGCGAGTACGAGGACGGACCGGCGCCCCGCAACCTGGATCGTTTCGTCGTTTCGTTGAGCGACGCCAACGAACTCATCATCGACACCGGTGCTGTGATCGAGACCTCGCGATCTTCGGTGAAGACCATCGAGTACCCACAGGGGCCGTCATGCATCTGATCGAAGAGGTGGTTGGGTAGATGGGCCTCGGAGCCGCCACACTCGCCATCGCCGTTCTCGGTGTCATTGTCTGGCTGACCTTCCTCATCACCCAGACCAGAGTCCGACGCCGTCGTGAGCCTCCGCCCCAGAACCTCGGTCCCACGTTTGGCGACGAGGAACTCGAGTCTCATCGACTCAACAAGATTCTTGTCTCGGCCTTCCTGGCGTCCGCGGTGATGGCGATTGTCATGCCCGTCTACTACCTCAACGAGTCGGGTCGGCAGGTCGCGGCTCAAGAGAAGTTCGACGAGATCGCCGAGGAACGCGGTCTCCACTGGTTCGAGAAGTTTCAGTGTGGCAACTGCCATGGGATTGAAGGTGGCGGCGGTGGTGCCCCATTCATCGAGGCTCGCAGCGGCCTCACCACCACATGGGCGGCGCCTTCGCTCAATGACATCACCTATCGATTCGACGAGGACGAAACCCGATATTGGATCGTGTTCGGTCGTCAGGGCACTCCGATGCCGGCGTGGGGAGTGGAAGGGGGCGGACCGCTCAATTCGCAGCAAGTCGACGAACTCCTCGCCTATATCGATCATCTCCAGATCCCACAGGCCGAGGCCGTTGCGGCAGTCGACGGCAAGGTTTCGCGGGAGATGACCCGACTCACCGGAGCAGACGATGCCGTTGCTGCAACCGCATCCACAATCGAGGCCGATATTGCCGCGCTTGCAGCAGCGCCCGGTCAGTACGAAGCCGTATCCGGTCTTCCCGCAAGGCTCATGAACATCCTCTCAGGGTCCATAACTTGTACCACCGAGTCCGCAGCCGCGATCGACGCCCCTTGCGAGGACGAATCTGCGGCCGACACCGACCGCGACGGAGTCAGCGACGCCGCCGAGACCTCTCTCAACGTTCTCATCGCCGAGATGCTCGACTCGGCGCCCCCATCCGAATCCACTTCGATGCTGGAGGGAATCGAGTTTGATCCCAACAACGCATTCACAACAACCAACGGCTCCGTTGCCACCCCGGATCTCATACAGATAGACGAGGTCGTGGCCGAGTTCGAGAACATTGAACGGACGCTGCGCCTGACCATCGAGAGTCGTGAGAGCTTGCTCGCCACTGCCCTCACCGGATTGGCATTCGTCAAGGACGCCGCCGAAAACCGCCGCTTCGCCATCGACTACGAGACGATCGCTGCCGCTGAGTTCGAGGGCAACCTCGCAGACGCCCGACGAGGTGCGGCGCTGTACAACGCCTTCTGCGCACGCTGCCACACCGCCGGCTACGCCGCCGGAATCACCTTTACGCAGGATGCCGGATCGGGTGCGCTGGGTCCATCGCTCAGAGATGGCCGAGCCTCCGTTCAGTTCCCCGACGAACAAGCACACCTCGACTTCGTGATCAAGGGGTCGGTCGCCGGAGAGCTGTACGGACTCAACGGGGTCGGCCGGGGATGGATGCCGGGCTTCGGAACCGTGTTGTCCGAAAGCGACCTCAGATTGATCGTCAAGTTCGAGAGGGCCCTGCGATGAAACGCACCATCGGCCGAATCCACTCTGAGGAACGCGGCCTGTCGGGTCTCGAGTGGATCGGGATCATCACCGCTGTGCTGATCATCGCCGTGCTCCTCCCGCAGGTGAGAACCGCCATCGACACGCTGTATGAGAACCTCGTCGGCAAGAACAACGTCGGACCCGACGGCACTCCCCAGCCCGGTGTCCTGGTCCGCGGCATCATCGTCGGCGTCGGATCGTTGGCCGTGTTCGCCGGATCGGTCTGGCTCATCAACTACACGAACCTCGGCCGCAAGCTTGCGTTCCTCGTTACCGGAGCGGCGTTCTTCGGATTCCTGGCGATCGTCGGATTGCTCTACACGCTCTACGCGCCACGAGGACTTCGGCCAACCCTGGTCGAGGGTCTCAATGCCTTCCAGCTGAGGATCCTGCCGGGAGCACTCATGCTTGGATCGCTCATCCTGTTCGTCATGTTTGTCGCCGCCATGAGCCGATACGAGGCGGAACAGGCCGAGTAGGCGACGCCGGTACGAGCGATCGTCAAATGGCGGTGTGGTCGTCGGGACCAGCGCTAGCGGCTCCGACGATGCATATAGAAGCTGAGCACCTGGAGCTCGGTGGAGAGATCGACCCTTCGCACGTCAATGCCCTCCGGAGGCTTGATCACCGTCGGAGCGAAGTTGAGGATGGAACGGATCCCGGCGGCAGCCAGCGTCTCCGCCGTCTCCTGGGCCACCACGGCCGGGGTTGTCACGACTCCGATCGCCGCCCCCTTGGATCGAACGGACTGCTCCAAATCTTCGAGTGGTTCGATGGTGATCCCGTCCACCTTCGACCCGATCTTGGCGGGATCGGGGTCGAACAAGGCAACAACGCGAAAACCGCGCTCCGTAAACCCCGCGTAGTTGGCGAGAGCACGTCCGAGATTGCCAACGCCGACAATGACGACTGTCCACTCCTCCTCGAGCCCCAGCTCCAGGCGGATCTGGAACTTGAGCTGATCGAGGTCGTATCCAACGCCCCGCACCCCGAAGGTGCCCAGAAAGCTGAGGTCCTTGCGGACCTTCGCCGGGTTGACCCCCGCCATCGCAGCGAGCTGATCAGAGGAGACGTGCTCCTGCCCAGACATGCCTTCGAGACAATGGAGGTACACGGGAAGCCGTTGCACCGTGACCTTGGGAACCGTCGATTTCACGAGCGCACGATATACCCGCCAACAGCACCCGAAATCCAAGAACAGCCGCCCGACGCCGCACGCGCCACCGCAGACCACTCGACTGGAGACCCCTACAGGCGCAGCACCCCGAGTCTGTCGAGGGCGGCCTCGAGTGTTGGGAGACCCTTGCAGAACGAGAACCGGACGAAGTCGGCGCCGTCGCCGGCGTGGTGGTAGAAGGCGCTGGGTGGAATGGCGGCCACTCCGATCTCTCGGATCAGGTGCTCGACGAATGCCACATCGTCGACGAATCCGAATGGGGTGTGATCGGCGTACACGAAGTACGCGCCCTGGGGTTCGAGCACCTCGAAGCCGATAGACACCAGCCCCGTCACGAGAACATCACGTCGCTCCCGGTAGGCGACGAGCAGGTCGTGGTAGTAATCATCCCCGGCAGCGAGTGCGGTGGCAGCACCGTATTGGAGCGGAGTGGAGATCGCATAGGTCACGAACTGGTGAGCAGCTCGCAGCCCCGCTGTCAACGGCGGCGGAGCGATCGCCCAGCCGATCTTCCAACCGGTGAGGGAGAACGTTTTGCCGAGCGACGAACACGTCACGGTCCTCTCCCACATACCCGGCAATGTCGCCAGCGAGATGTGTTCGCCCTGATACACCATGTGCTCGTACACCTCATCGCTGATGGCGATCAGGTCGTGCTCGATGCAGATATCGGCGATCGCCTGCATCTCCTCACGGTCGAAGACCCTGCCCGTCGGGTTGTGCGGGGTGTTGACGATGATGGCGCGGGTCCGATCAGTGATCACCCGGCGGATGGCGTCGGGATCGACCCGGAACTCCGGTGGGAGAAGCGTGACGTATCGGGGAACCCCACTGGCCAGCACCGTGTCGACGACGTACGCGTCGTAGAAGGGCTCCAACACTATGACCTCATCGCCCGCTTCGATAAGGCCCAGGCATGCCGAAGCCAGAGCCTCGGTGCAACCGGAGGTCACCGTGATTTCGGCATCGGGGTCGACAGCGATCCCTGTGTCCTTCTCGAAGCGCCGAGCGATCTCCTCATTGAGCACCCGCTCGCCGTACATGCGGGCGTATTGATTCCGTCCCGCCCTGATGGCATCCATCGCAGCGTCCTTGACGAACTCGGGACCATCAAAGTTGGGGTATCCCTGACCCAGATCGACGGCACCATGGATACGCGCCAGCTCGGTGATCCCGGTGAATACCGTCTCTCCGAACTGTTGGAGGCGCCGGACGGTGGCCATGATCAGGAACCGACGGTCGCCGCGGCGCGCACCACCAGGAACGGCGGCGGCACCGTATCCCAAGACTCCAGAAGCGACCGGGCCCGGATACTGCCCGTGCGCCGTTCGTGCTCCTCTATCAGCTCCCCGACTTCGACAAGGTCGGCCGCCGTTGGCTCGCTTGCCTGTGGGGCGGCATCCGCCAATCGCGCTCGAACGGCGCCGTTGGGATCCCACACAAAGAGCACTCCTCCCGTCATACCTGCTGCGAGGTTGCGCCCCACCGGTCCCAGGACCACGACCCGGCCCCCCGTCATGTACTCACATCCGTGGTCGCTGCAACCTTCGACCACTGCGACGGCGCCGCTGTTGCGCACTGCAAAGCGCTGCCCCACCGTGCCCGCTATAAAGACGGAGCCTCCGGTCGCCCCATACAGCACCGCGTTCCCAGCCCCGTGGGGTACGGCGTCGCCTGATGCGTGTTTGGGCACGATCGCGATAGCTCCGCCACCCATGCCCTTGCCGACGGCATCGTTGGCAAATCCATCGAGGTGCAGATCGATCCCCGGGCTCAGGAACGCGCCCAAGCTCTGTCCGACGGCACCGGAGAGCCTCACCCGGATCGTGCCCTCGGCCAGGGTGTCCCCGTGATGCATGGCAACCAGTCCCGACAACTGGGTCCCCAAGGCCCGGTCGGAGTTGGACGCTGGGTAGGCGACCTCCACCACCGACCCGCGCGCCAGCGCCGGTTCGGCGTCTGCGATGAGTGCCTCCCCCAATGGCGAAGGGGGATGACGTCGAAATCGCCGGTGGGCGTAACGGGCTTCGAAAGGCACCAGCAGGTCGTCGAGGCTCCGCGCCACGGGATGTGCCGAGTCGACCGGTCGGAGCAGGTCGGTCCGACCGATGATCTCATCGATCGAACGCACCCCGAGTTCCGCCAGGTGGCGACGCACATCCTCGGCAAGCAGACGAAACAACGTCACCACCTGCTCCGCCGCGCCGGTGAACTTGGCGCGTAGGTCGGCGCGCTGGGTGGCTACGCCCACCGGGCAAGTGTTCTCGTGGCAGCGCCGCACCATCTTGCAGCCGAGCGCCAGCAGCGGCAGCGTGCCGAACCCGTAACGCTCGGCGCCGAGCAGAGCGGCGACAACCACATCCCGACCGGTGCGCAACCCGCCATCTACCGCCAGGACGACACGATCCCGCATCCCGTGGGCTGCCAGCGTTTGGTGGGTCTCGGTCAGACCGATCTCCCAAGGTGAGCCTGCATGCTTTACCGAAGTGAGCGGCGAGGCTCCAGTTCCTCCTTCGTTGCCACTGATCAGCACCCCATCAGCCTGCGATTTGGCAACCCCCACCGCGATGACCCCGACGCCCGGTTCCGATACCAGCTTCACCGACACCCTGGCCGAAGGTTTGAAGGTCTTCAGGTCGTAGACGAGCTGGGCCAGGTCTTCGATCGAGTAGATGTCGTGGTGCGGTGGCGGGGAGATGAGCGGCACCCCCGGCTCGGTATGGCGTAAGCGGGCGATCATGGCGGTCACCTTGTAGCCGGGTAGATGGCCGCCCTCCCCCGGTTTGGATCCCTGAGCCATCTTGATCTGAAACTCCTCGGCCGAGGCAAGGTAGGCGGGGGTGACACCGAACCGTCCGCTGGCTATCTGCTTGACACGAGAATTGCGGGGGGTGGCGTACCGCTGCGGGTCCTCGCCACCCTCGCCCGAATTCGACATCCCACCAATGAATGACATCGCCTCGGCGAGCGCCTCATGGGCTTCAGCGCTCAACGCACCGGCCGACATCGCTGCCGTGTGGAACCGGCGCATGATGTGTTCGGCTGGTTCAACCTCGTCGACCGGAATCGGATCTCCGCCGACCGGTTCCATGAGGTCGCGTAGCTGAGCCGGAGGCCGGTTGCTCATCACCAGATCGATGTAGCGTTCCCACGCGGCAGCCTCTCCGGATCGCACCGACTTCTGCAACGCCAACACCGCCCCCGGAGAGAGCACATGGGCTGGGCCGCCGCGACGATGCTTGTAGTACCCCCCGAGCTCGGTCCCGCTCCCCGCGTAGGAGCCGTGTCGAACGAGCACGTCCGCCGCGATCCGCTCCAAACCGTGACCGCCGACGCGGCGGGGTGTATAACGAAAAGCGATGTCTGCGATCTCAGAATCGAGCCCCACGACCTCAAAGAGCTCGCTGCCCCGGTAGGCCGAGACCGTGCCGATCCCCATCTTCGACATGATCTTGAGCAGCCCCTCCTCCAGCTGACCTCGGTAGTTCTCTTGGGCCTCGATCGCAGTCGCCGGCACCTCGTCGCCTGCGGCCAGGTCGCGTACGTGCTCGATCGCCAGATATGGATTGACGGCCGACGCTCCATAGGCGATCAGGCAAGCGATGTCGTGTTCATCACGCGGTTCACCCGACACGGCCACCAGCGATGCCCGCATTCGAATCCCCTCGGCGATCAGGCGGTGGTGCACGGCTCCCACAGCCAGCAGCATTGGAATCGGAGCGTGTTCGGCGTCGACGGTGCGATCGCTGAGGATCAGGATCGAGGCACCGTCGTGTACTGCGGCCACAGCCTCGTCGCACACTCCGGCCAGCGAACGGCGCATGGCGGCGGCGCCCTCCGCCGCCGGGAATACAGCCTCTATCCACCCGGTCTGAAACGAGGGGTCGCTGGATCCCGCAATGTGCTCTACCTCGGCATCGCTGAGTATCGGCGACGCCAGCTCGATCAGATGAGCCTGCTCCGGCGTCTCGGTCAGCAGCGAGCCGCGCCGCCCCAAGTAGGTGCGCAGCGACATCATCAGCCGTTCCCGGATCGGGTCGATGGGCGGGTTTGTCACCTGGGCGAACATCTGATGGAAGTAACGCGAGAGTCGCTCCGGGAG
The DNA here is from genome assembly GCA_029263095.1 of Acidimicrobiia bacterium. GTDB lineage: Bacteria > Actinomycetota > Acidimicrobiia > Spongiisociales > UBA11373 > JACZWZ01. The sequence goes on from JAJCYA010000033.1 coordinate 90,148, forward strand.
TGACGACAGCGCCGCCAGAGGAGTGTCGTTGCCCATTGATCCAATGGCAGCTCGTCCCGACGCCATTTCCGTGAGCAACAGACGGCGTTCCTCGGCCGTGTAACCAAAAACACGGCTCAACGCAGCCGCGTCGAAGCGATCGTCCTGCTCGTCGTCGAACGGATCTCGCACATAGAGGGTGGCGGTGTTGATCCAATCCCCATATGGTCGGCGGCCCGCCAGGTCACGCTTCACATCGTCGGAGAACCGCACTCGGCCGGTGCCGAGATCGACCGACAGCACCTCGCCGGGGCCGAGCTGTCCGGTGGCAGTCGCCTGCACCTCCTCCTCGGGCAACACTCCCACCTCAGAGGCGACCAGCACGGTTTCGGGGCTGATCATCCACCGGGCAGGGCGCAGCCCATTGCGATCCATGCCGGCTAGCACGGTCACGCCGTCGCTGGCGGCGATCGCAGCAGGTCCATCCCAGGGCTCGGTGAGGAAGGCGTGGTACTCATAGAACGCGCGCAGTTGATTGTCGAGATCCGACACGTTCTCCCACGCCGGAGGCATCAGCATCTCCTTGGCATGTGCCAGAGACCGACCGGAATCCACCAGCAGTTCAAACGCATTGTCCAAACTCCCTGAATCGCTCTTGCCAGGAGCCAGGAAGGGGCGCAGGTCACGGCTGCGATCACCCCACACGTCGGATCCGGCGTCGATCTCCCGCGCCGCCATCCACGCTCGGTTGGAGCGGATGGTGTTGATCTCCCCGTTGTGAGCGAGCATCCGAAACGGCTGCGCCATCGACCAGTCGGGCAGAGTGTTCGTGGAATAACGCTGGTGAAATACGGCAAAGTCGGTTTCGTAAAGGGGGTCGAGCAGGTCGGGGTAGAACCGCTCGATGTTGTTGGCCGTGAACAGGCCCTTGTACACGACGGTCCGACACGATGAGGAAACAACCGATACGCCCAACTCGTCGGGTGCGGTCCGAAAGGTCGCCTTTCGGACCAGAAGCAGACGACGTTCGAACTCGCTCTCGTCGTCGATCGAATCCCCTGCGGCGACTATGACCTGCTCCACCCGCGGAAGAGTGGCTCGGGCATGATCGCCCAGAATCGAGGGCAGTGTCGGCACCCGGCGTCGCGCCAGGATGGATACATCCTGATCGGCAAGACACTGGGTCAGTCCCTCGATATCGGTGTCCCCCTCGGAGTGGAACACCATCAGCACTCCCAACCGCTCGTCGGGCGGAGGCGTGACGCCGCGATGCCCGAGCTCGCGGTGCAGCAGCCGATACGGAATCCGTGTCATCAGGCCGGCACCGTCGCCCGTCCCGTCGGCTGACTTGGCGCCGCGATGATCGAGATTGTGGAGGCACTGCACGGCTAGGCGGACCATGCGGTGGGAGGCGTGCCCGGCGCGATCCGCTACAAACCCGACACCACAGGCGTCACGATGGTGTGAAGCGTCAACGAGGGGGAGAGAACGGATCGGCATGGCGCGGCGGGCGGCGGACGAGCCTAGGCCCCATCCTCTCGGCCGTTTGGTTCCATACCGAACCTCCGTGGAATAGCCGAATTGTACTGGAGAGCCTCCGGGCACAGATCGGCCGACCACCAGTGGCAGCGACCCGGACTATGGCCACTCCTCAGCCACGGAGCGCCGACGAAGGAGAAAGCGCTGCCGAGGGCAGCCTGCAATCACCGCAGGGCGCGTCGCACGTCACGGCGGCCGAATCGGCCCGAGAGCACTTCTCGCCCATCGAGCAGTACCACCGGTACCCGGTCACCGAATTCGTCGGCGAGACCCGAGTCGTCCGCATCCACCGTCTCCAAGGCCCAACCCTTCCGCTCGACCCGACCCGATACCAGCGGCAGAGCCTCCGCGCAGATGCGGCAAGCTCGCCGGGTGATGAAGCGAACGGATCGCATCAGCGGGAGCACCGGAACGACGAAGCATCAGCCTCGTTCGAGAGGACCTTGCGGTCCGGTATGGTCGGGCGCCTGATGCGACCCGCCACCGTCCTCGCCATCGTTCTTCTTCTGCTGATGCTCACGGTGGCAGGCGTCGTATTCGTCATCCAGCTGCTGTCGGTGACTTGAAGCCAACCGAGAGCCCCTCAGACAGATTGAGTGTCGTATCGGCGCGCCCCCCGGGAACTGCGATGGCGATCAATCCGTATGAGTCCACATGCACCACAGCCTCGGTGGAATCACCGTATGCCGTCACCCAAGTCATGTCGTGCTCGACGGCACCGACGCGCACGGCGACATCCGATCCGGGCTGGATCCCAGCGAGCCGGAGATCCTCGGGAGTCACGTTCGTCTGAGCGTTGCCAAACGTGTCGATCCAAAAGACCTCACCCGATACCGACCCGTTGGAATGATCGACCAGCGGGAGCAGCAGCGGAGTGACCGAGTCGGGAGCAATCTCGGGACCGAGCTCGGAGAGCGAAGCCTCACCGGAAGCCAGCACCGCGGCGGCCGGGGCGAATACGTCTCGCCCATCGAATGTCACCCCGTCGCGCGGTAGCCGAAACTCCTCTGCCTCCAGTGATGCGAACCGTTGGGCACCGCCCACCATGGCGACGGCCGGTGCCAGCAAGCCGTTGTCCGGACCGACGAAGTGGCCCCACTCCGTCTCGGCCACGATCGCTTTTCGAGCCGTCCCGACACCGGGATCGACGACCGCCAGCACCACACCGTTCGGCAGATACTGCACCGCCCGCAGCAGGGCGAGGGCCCCAGCCCGAACGTTGCCACGGGGGACACGGTGATTGACATCGATCACCCGAATGTCGGGTGCGATTCGGGCGATCACACCGTGCACGACCCCAACGAACTCGTCGTCGAGCCCGAAGTCGCTGATGAAGGAAATCGGTCGGCTGGTCATCGGACCGCGCAGGATACCGGGGCGGCTCCCGCCCCCGATCCAACTACGATCGCCTGGCAACTCGAGGGAGCCGCCGTGACAGACGACATCCACGCTCCGCTGCTCGATGATCTCGCTCGCAGGCGCGGTGTGGTCATGCTTCTCGGCGCACCCGACACCGGCAAGACGACGTTCGCGCGGCGTCTGCTGGCCGCCGGACTCGCAGCCGGGAAGACGGTGGCCTATGTGGACGCCGATACCGACCAGACGACGTGCGGACCACCAACCTGTACGGGCCTCAAGTTGGTGCGTTCCCAGGCCGACCTCGACGATCTCTCCCACGCCGACCTTCTCCACTTCGTGGGGTCAATAGGCGCTGAGGGTGTGGTGCTCCAGCAGGTAGTGGCGACGGCTGCGCTGGTGGATGCAGCCCGACCCGAAGCCGATCTCACCGTTGTGGACACAACCAGCACTGTGTCGGGTGTCGTCGGTCAAACGCTCAAGTACCACACGATGGAACTGGTGCACCCTGATGTAGTGGTCGGCCTCCAACGCGGCGCCGAACTCGAACCGGTCATCGGGATGCTGCGCCGGTTCTTTTCGGCGGACGTCGAAACCGCTCCCGTCGATCCCGATGTGCTCCCAGCGTCGCCGGACTCCCGTCGCGCTCATCGGGCCAAGAACCTTGCAGCGGCGTTTGCCGAACCGTTGCAGCTGTGGCGGGTTCGCGAGACCGTCTTCGCACCAACGCTCCCGGCCGGACTCGACCAGACCAGGCTCGACGGCGTTTTGGTCGGACTTCAGGACGGCGAAGGACGCTGTCTCGGCTTGGGCGTACTGGAGCACAGCGACGACAAGTTGCGGGTGGTCACCAACTCGGGCGAGGACATGCGGGGTCTCCGCCTGGGATCGGTCACGATGGATTTGGCCACGTTCGATCTACAGAAGTTCAAGCTCCGTGAACTGATGTTCGGGATCTGACGTTCCGCTAGCCGGGTATCCCCGGCGGCTCGACCGTAATGACCGCAAACCCGATCGGATTCTGGAGACCCGTCGCTTGTAGGACGGCCATCAGGGCGTAGTTTCCCTCGGAAGTCGTAAAGCAGTAGTACGCGTCGAAGACGCCGCCGGTGAAGTTGGTATACACCTTGGCGGTACCAAAGTCGCCGGTCGACTGCGCGCAGGAATCGTCGGCCGATGGCGGCGACATGAGGAGAGCACCATTGTGCGGCTTCACCACAATGTTGAATCCGGTCGGGCCCAGCAAGACCTCAGTGAGAATCGCATCGACGGCATCCGCCAGCATCGGGTTCACCTGATCCGGGTTGGTGGGGAAGGTGTACACCAATCCGGTGTCGAGATCGACCCCATGGCCCTCCTCCAAGAAGATGCCGTCCTCGATCACCGGCACGATCGGGATAGTTGTCGTTGTCGTTGTTGTTGTCGTAGGTGAAGTTGTTGTGGTCGGGGCCGCGGTGGTACCGGGGGTCGCCGTCGTCGTTGCTGACGGCGAGGTCGACGCGACTGCTGCGGCGGTGGTCGTTGTCTCCGCAGAGGTAGTCGATGGCGCCGGGCTGGAGCTAGTGGGAGAGGAAGTGAATTCGATTGCCGCCGGCTCGCTGTCGCCCGAAGACCCAAGAAGCAGCCCACCCAGGAACACAACGAGGACCACCAAAACGGCCATCACGATCTGAGCTTGTCGGCTCATACCGGAGAACCAAGAACCTCCGGCGTCGCGCGGCTCCGTCATTCTCCTGCCTCCCCAATCTCGAATCCTCGCGGGACTCTACATTGGGGCGAAGCGAGCCAAGGATGCCTTCCCCGAACCGTTCCAAACTCGCTCCACAGAACAGCGCCGCTACCTCGCGGGGAGATACGGACGGGCCTCAGCCCTTTCACGATGGTGTTTCAGGTCTCAGCTGCGAATCGACGAAGAGCAGCCTCGGTCTCGGGGTCGGCGGGGAGAAGGGTCTCCAGACGGAGCTCTTCGAGCGTGATGTCGTAGGGGGCGCCGATCGTGGCGATGGTGGTGAAGAGCCGCAGATCGAAATCGGAGGTGCGTATATGAAGAGGAACGGCCAGGTCGTCTCCCCTGGGAAGCATCGAGCCGTCGGGGAGATCGGCGATTCCCGGGTAGCCGCGGACCTCGGCGAGGAGTTCAGTGAGGATCTCATCACTGGGTCGCTCCGCAGCCTCTCGCTCGAGCCTGTGGAGAAGCGCCGGCGCCGCTTGGTCCCAGTTGACGAGATGTGATCGCAATCCCTCAGGATGGAAGGTGAGCCGCAGGACGTTGCCACCGAACATCGCTGCGGCCGCCGGACTCACAAGACGGGCGGTGAGCGATGCTGCAGCCAGATTGGTCAGAACGACGTCCCACCGACGGTCCACCACGTAGGCCGGAAAGGGTTGGTGGGCTGTCAGGATCAAGTCGAGAGTGCTGAGCACCTGGGTCATGGCCCCCTCACCCAAACCCGTCTCGGCGTACACGGAGGCGTATCCGGCGGCTCCGAGCCAGGTGTTGCGCTCGCGCAGCGGGACATCGAGGACGATGGCGAGATGGACCACCATCTCCCGGCTGGGGCTGGCACGGCCGGTCTCGAGAAAGCTCAGGTGGCGTTGCGACACATGCGCGGAGGCGGACAGCTGGAGCTGGCTGAGATGGCGAATCTCGCGCCACTGCTTGAGCTTCTGGCCGAACGGTGGAGCGGTGGTTGTGGCGATGTTCGTTCCAAGGGTGGGTTCCTCGTCAGGTTACGCCACCCCCGATGCGCAACCCATTACCTCTCAGGTAATTGATTTGGTGACTGCACTGGGCGGACACTCCCGGCAGAACCAATCAAAGGAACTCACATGACCATCGCACGGAACGCCGCCAAGGCTCGGCTCGGATCGGTCGGGGATGGCGGGAAGCTGTTGAAAGCCGCCATGAGAGAAAACGCCCTTGTCTCGGCGGTCACCGCCGTCATTCTGATGGCCGGAGCGCCGGTCCTCGATACACGGCTGGGTGTCAACCCCTGGGTACTGGGCGGCATCGGATTCGGGCTACTCACGTACGCCGTGGATTTGGTGTGGTGGTCCCGGTCGCAGAAATGGCTGCGCAACGGAGGTCGGATCGCCATCATCGCCGACATCGCCTGGGTTATCGGAGCGATCGCGCTCATCTTGCTGACCGACGTGCTGACCCGATCGGGCGAAGCTGCCCTCGCCGCGATATCCGCGGTCGTAGCGGCATTCGCCGCGGCCCAGTGGTTGGGTCTGCGGCGCCTCGACGGAAACGACAAATAGCTAATGACCGTCCAGCAGATGACGCCGTCAGCTCCCGACTCCCAAGCTTTCCATCAGCCTCCCGAACTGATCCAGTTCGAGTGACTGCGGACCATCGCTGAGAGCGTTCTCGGGATCGGGGTGGATCTCCACCATGATTCCGTGGGCGCCGACCGCCGCGGCAGCGTGGGCCAGCGGAGCAACCAGCGACCGCTCGCCTGCGGCGTGAGACGGATCCACGATTACCGGTAGATGGGTCCGCTGCATGAGGACCGGAACCGCGCTCAAATCGAGGGTATTGCGAGTCGAGGTCTCGAATGTTCGGATACCGCGCTCACACAGGAACACCTGCTGGTTTCCCTCGGCGAGGATGTACTCGGCTGCCTGCAACCACTCCTCGAGTGACGCGCTCATCCCCCGTTTGAGCATCACCGGCCGGTGCGACCGTCCCACGGCCGACAGCAGAGAGAAGTTCTGCATGTTGCGAGTCCCGATCTGAAGGACGTCCGACTTGGTCGCCACCGCCGGAACATCCTCCGGAGTCAGAACCTCGGTGACGATCGGAAGCCCGAATGCCTTGCCCGCCTCGGCCAACATCTCCAGCCCCTCGAATCCAAGACCCTGGAAGCTGTAGGGAGACGTGCGGGGCTTGAAGCATCCTCCACGCAACAGGCTCCCACCGTGCTCCTTGACCGCCCGCGCTGCCGCCATCACCTGATCCCAGGATTCGACGGCGCATGGACCTGCGATGACGACGAGCGGATCCTCGCCGAGACGAACCCCGCCCACCTCGACAACCGTGTTGTGGTCCTTGTGCCCTCGGCTGCCCAGCTTGTATCCAACCGCTTTCGGAGGAGCCGCCGGTTCCTCCACCGGTCCTGCGCTCGTGGCACTCCGCTCCGAGGAGCTCGTTGTTGGTCGAGACCGCAGATCGCGCGATGGGTACGACCCCAGGATCCTCAAGAAGTGGACCTGAGTGGTGAGGATGTCCAGCATCGCCGCCACCGCCGCATCGCCCGTCGAACCCTCGAAGTCGAGGTAGAACAATTCGTCGGTCGGATTGTCGGGAATCGGTCTCGACTCCAGCTTCACCAGATTGATGTCTGTGTCCGTGAACACAGCAAGGGCGTCCATCAGCGCTCCGGGGTGATTGCCCACAGCCATGACGATCGAGGTCTTGGCGGTCACACCCTCCGGGATCTCGGCCGGCTGCTGCGAAAGCACGACGAACCGAGTGAAGTTCTGATCGCGATTGGCGATGTCGGTGCTCAACGTCTCGAGTCCGTACAGCCGACCCGCGTCCTCACTGGCTATCGCCCCCACAGCGGGATCGCCCAGCTCGGAGATCCTCTTCCCCGCCAACGCGGTGTCGCCAAACACGATCACCTCGCAATCCTCCAGACCGGCCAGGAACTCAGAGCACTGCGCCACAGCCTGGGGATGGGCGTAGATGCGTCGCAACGCAGAAGACGTCGCCTCGGCCAGACCAAGCAGGCAGTGACGCACCCGGAAGCGGATGTCGCCGATCACGTGCAGATTGCTCTCGAGTAGCAGGTCGTAGACCTCGGAGATGGCGCCGGAAGTGGTGTTCTCGATCGGGAGGACCCCCGCATCGGCTCGGCCCTGCCGCACTGCCTCGAACGCGTCGGCGAATGTCAGAGAGCGCACGAACGACAGCTCGGTCAGACCCCTTGCATCAAAGAACTGGCGACTGGCGAGCGAGCTGTACGACCCCTCGATGCCCTGGATGGCCACGGTCAGGCTGCGCTGATCAACTTCATTCCGCCCCAGGACCTCGCGCTGTACCCGTACCGAGTCGTCGATGATCTGACGCCAGACGGTATTGATGAGACCTGTGTCGAGGCTGTGATCGAGGCCACCGGCGATCCTCTCGGCAATGAGGTCCTCCTCACGCAGCAAATCGCGTGACGGCGCCTCCTGGACGCCTTTCAGTCGGGCGGCACGCACACTGAAGCCACGACGTTGGGCCAACAGCTCGAGGATGCGGGCATCGACTTGATCGATGCCGTCTCTGATCGTTTCAATGTCGTCGGGGGGATTTGGAGCATTCATGGGGAGACCTCTTCAGGGCGCGTCCGGGAGACGGATTGGGACAGGGCAACGGGGGGGAGGGGGGAATCGACGCTTACGCGCCGAAAAAGAAGGCAAAGCCGAACTGGAAGTCGGCGAGGTCGGAGTGAATTGGCGCCTTCATGGAGACCAGATCATTGCGTACGTTGCGAACGGTGTCAAGAGAATGGCGATCAGCAATCGGCGATTGGCAGGAGACCTCAACGCGTATTGCTGTGCCTCTTGCCAATCGCGGGAGACAGCGCAGCCGACGACCTCTCCGACCGACGACCCCTCACCAAGATGCAAGGCCCAACGAACCTCCACGATCGTCCCGGACTTCCCCAACCGGGACTGTCGCATCGGCACCTCGGGCCTTGCATCTCGGAAGATATGAAGCAGATCTGGAAGCGTCAACAGGCCCGGATAGCGGTGGTTTTCGCGGTTTGGGATGCGTACTTGGCGTGAAACGCGCCGAGCCGCAGACAACTGCTACTGGTCCCAACCGCTTCTCCACATATCCACACCAATCCACAGGGGGTTGTGCACAAGGCATCTGGACAAGTTTTTCAAGGGTTCTTTTCGCGATCGAACCGGGTCTACACCAAGCCCTGATACAGCTCGAGTAGGCGGGCGGCCGTGACGTTCCACGAGAACGTGGAGGCGTGCACGATGGCTCCCCCGCTCAGCCTCGCCCGCAGCTCGTCGTCGGCGAAGACGGCGGTTATGCGCTTCGTCCAGTCGGAGAGAACACCGTTGTCGACTAGGTACCCCGACTCGCCATCGGCGACCGAGAAGGCGAGACCCCCGACCCGCGACGCGACCACGGGTGTGCCGCACGCCTGGGCCTCCACCGCGACGAGTCCGAATGATTCGGCAAGTGAGGGAATCACGACCACGTCCACCGACCGATACAGATCGGCGATTGCGTCGTGTTCCATCGGCGCTCGGAAGACCACCCTGCCGGGCGCCACCTGATCCGCCAGATTCCTGAGTTGTCCCAACTCCCGATCGCCCCCCTCACCGCTGGCCCCACCCACAACAACGAGATGCGCCTCGGGAATCTCGCCGATCGCCCTGATCGCTATGTCGATGCCCTTCAGGGGCTGCACTCGGCCCACCACCGCGGCGAGTGGACCCTCCGGCAATCCAAGATCGGCTCGTCGAGGAACATCCGGATGGAACAGACCGTGATCGACCCCTGGAGGTGAAACACAGACTCGCTCCGGTCGTGCTGCATAGTGCTCGATCAGGTCCACGGCGTCGGCCGGAGTAGACGCCACGATGCAGCCTGCTCGTGCGATCACCTCGGTCTCGGCGGCAAGCCTCAGCAACGGAGGAGGCGGCTCACCCGCCCCGACGTCGCGCACTCTGCCGAGCGTATGGAAGGAGATCACCAGCGGTACCTGCAGGGGCTCGGTGAGCAGTACACCGGCCCATGCCGACAGCCAGTAGTGGCTGTGGATGATGTCGTACCGCACGGCGCGACGGGTTGCCCAGGCGGCCACGCCGCTGGCGAATGCCCCCACCCGCTCGGCTCTGTCGTGACCGGGTGCCTCGATGTGCACGACCCTGTAGCCGGGAACCACATCCGTTTCGGCGGCGAATCCGTCATCGACTCTGGAGGTGAATACATCCACAGTGATACCCATCCCCGCGAAAGTGCGTGCAACGGAATCCACGTAGACGTTCATCCCGCCGGCGTCTCCGGATCCCGGCGCAGCCAACGGCGAGGTGTGAAGTGAGAGGAAGGCAACCCGTCCAATCATGCTGCCACCACCAGCCGGTACAACGGCCGTTCGACGGCCCCCAACCGCCGCTTGTACGACTCGGTGCCTTTGAGGAAGTCGAAGCGCCCCCTCCCCATTCGAGCGGCCCGGGCGATGAGGTGGTCGGTGAGGATGATGCCGGGCGACAGGTCGGCGAGAGATGCGTCGTATGCGGAGTTGTAGAGGTAGTAGCCGTCGTCGTCCTCGAATCCGAGGGTGGCGGCCTCCACGTCGCCGTCGCGATGCAGCACGTCGAGCCGAGCGGCGGGGAGCCGCACCAGATCGGCAAAGAAGGCCTCCATCTGATCGGTCATGAAGTCACCCTTCTCGCCGACTGCCGACCGGTGCAACGCCACAAAGGCGTCGAAGTGTTCCGACCCGGCGGCAACCTCGGGCGCACCTCGGGCCGCCTCGTACCGACGTCTCTTCCGCCTCACCTCGTGCCGGTCCTTCGATCGGAGCAGAGACTCCCACCCTTGTGGATCGGCTCCGCCGAGTTGCAGAACACGGCAGGGTTCGTCCGCTTCCAGGATCGTCGATCGACCTTCTGCCTCAAACGATGCAGCCAAAGGACGGGCTGCCTCCTGTGGAAGAGAATCCAACTCGAATCGCAGTCCCCCGAATTCCGTGGCCATCATCGCGACCAGGTCCCCGGTGTCCGTCCCCAACGGGGAGTGGTAGTCGGTCAGATGGGCGGCTCCGACGAATCGGACCGCGGCTCCAGCCACCACAAGAGCAGCAGCATTCGACCCGTCGGCAACAACGTGGACATCCCCTCCATCATGGGCGGCACAGACCTCCAGGAAGGGTCGGTGCGGAAAGGGACCGACAAAGGGAGCAAGGGGCGCTCCGGCGAGTCGATCCCACTCATTCATAAGCGAGGGGTTGCAGTGTCCCCACCGGTCTGCCGCCACCGAGCACGTCAGGTCGAGCAATCGCGGCCAGTTGCGACCGCTGGTAGTCCGGGACGACCCCCACCCGAACCATGAGTTCGACGAGCGCCACAACCGCAGGTGCGGAAACGCCGCTCCAAGATTTGGCGGCGAAGGCGAGGCCGTGCTCGAGCAGTCCGAGCCCGATACAGCCCTCGGCCCCCCCTTTGACGACGCAAGGCACCCAGCGAGCCAGCACCGCCTCGGGTCGAAAGCCATCCACGGTGAGCGAGGTGAACCGGGCCGCTGCTGTCGTCACTTCCGCATAGTCCGAGTCGTTGACGAGTCGCGAGAAGATCCGGGCGAGACTGGTGACATCCGAACGGAGAGTCGGGATGCCGCATCCGTCGACCCCCGTCGGTTCTACGACTCGACCCGCCGCTTCCGACGCCGCCGACACGATCTCTCTCTGCAGCGGATGATCTGGATCGGTGTATTCGAGTGACCATCCCCTGGCGACACACGCCCGCAACATGGCGGCGTGCTTCCCGGAACAGTTGTGGAACACCCGCTCCTTTCCTGCCCGGCCCTTGGCGACCCACAGACGGTCGGCGCCGGCACGGGAGGGGCGATCAGGAGGACAGCGCAGATGCTCGTGATCCAGACCGACGCCGAGCAGCATGTCGGTGACGTGGGCCACGTGCACCGGGTAGGCGCTGTGACTGGAAGCGGCGATCGCCAACTGCTCGCTGCCCAGAGCGGCACCGTTGCGCTGCGACACCATCGCCTGGAGTGGTTTGGGGGCGGAACGGAGGAAGAACTCCCGATCCAGGTCGTCGCCGAGTGATGCGACCACGGATCCAGATTCGTCGACCGCGACTGCTACGACGGGGTGCAGGGTTTCTGCGAGCCCCGAGCGGACCGACCCAACGATCACCCGGAGGAGAGCAGATCGTCGGGATCGGCAGACCCGTCGCGGTAACGGCGGATCAGCTCCTCCTGGAGCGAGTCGAGGGCGTCGTGAACCGTACGCCTCTGCCGCGACACTTCCGCTTCGACTTCCTGAAGGAAGCGTTGGATGTCGCCCAGCTCGGATTCCTCGAGAGAAGGAAGTCGAGCAACGAAGTCGCTATCGAGAGCCTTGTCGACGACTCGGTGCCCCTGGCTCGGAATGTTGGGCACCTCAATGGACAGTTGCCGCGAAGGGAGTCCCGGCGACGCGGTGTACGCACCCTCCGCGAGGATCCGTGGCAGCGCCTCGATCAGTGATTGCTCTTCCTCACCGGCGCGCCGGCGCATTTCGAACGCGATCAGATCCATGCGGCCGTGCAACATCCGCCGGTAGTAGGAGAGCTCCACATCGAGGTCACCGCACATGGCCCGGCGATCTCTCACATCGTTGTCGGACAGCGCGTCGATACCTCCCAGGAAGTCCTCGTCCTGGACTCGGTCGATACGTCGGCGATTGTTGTCGCTCACAAGCTCACAGATTAGAGGATGGCGCCGCGGATCAGGGGCAGACCCGCTCGACCGTAGGATACGGGTTCACCGCAGTGATACCACCCGGATAGATGCCGAAGTGGAGATGATTCGCACCCGGCCGCGGATTCCCGGTGTCCCCCATGTACCCGACGAGCTGCCCCTTGGACACCCACTGGCCATCGACGAGACCCGACGGATACGAGTCGAGGTGGGCGTAGAAGTAGTTGACACCGTGGTCGGCGTACAGCCACACGATGTTCCCTCCAAGCGATCCATAGGACTTTCTGACGATCCCGCTGCTCACCGCCACCAGCGGCGTCCCGCGGGGACCCATCATGTCGACACCCTTGTGGGTACGACCGCCCGAACGGGGCGCCCCCCAGGTGTTGAGGAACCACGACGGCCCTCCCACCGGACAAATGAAGCCGGGCGTCACCTCTTCGTCAACTCCCGCAGCGGGTGACTGGAGGGCGGCCTGCTGCAGGGCCCGCAGGCGCCGTTCCTCGGCCTCGCGGCGCAGCTGCTCCTGTCGCTCCGCCTTGACCTCCACGTAGTCCTGATCGACCTCGTCGAAGACGAACTCGGCCGTTTCATACAGCTCGTCCATCCTGTCGACGATGGCGTCGGCTTCCGCTTTGAGGTCGGAGAGACGGGCACTGTCGGCATCGAGGGTCACCTGGAGCCTCGCCATCTCGGCGGTCGCCGCCGCCAGACTGTCGATCTGCTCCGACTCAGATTCCACCGCCAGCGACAGCACCTGGCGGGCGATTATCGACTGCTGAACGGTCTCGGGTGCAAACACTCGGGCGACCGGGTCGCGCTCGTCGCCGTTCATATACGATTGGACGGCGCGCTCTCGCACCTCCAGGCGCAGATCGAATGTCGCACCCTGGTAGTCGTCGATGCGTCCCCTGAGGCGACCCACCGAGAAGGTGAGCGCTTCTAGTTCGCCACGCACGTCCTCGTAGGCGGCAACCGCCTGATCGAGGTTTTCGATCGCGGCGACGCGCTCGGCGGCGGCGGTCTCCCGCAGGACCCGCGCCTGTTCGACGTCCTCTTCGGTGACCTGAGAGACTGCCGGAGCCAGGCCGGTAGTGGAGGCGAGGGCGAACACGAGGACCGCGGTGGCGATCCGCCGCAAGGGGGAAGTCATCATTGGCATCGTATGGTCGGCACCCGTTTATTCGTGTCATTCCCATCGGCAACCGGCAAACACGAGTGAAGTCAATCGCCTTCAACGCTTGGTCCGGGGGTAGGCTCCGAGTCTCCCCATGGCTCCCCGATTCCGCCCCGACCTGGACCGCATCCAGCCCTATCGCCCGGGGCGATCCATCGCCGATGTCGCCGCCGAATTCGAGATCGAAGAGGTCTCGAAGCTGGCCTCCAACGAGAACCCGGAATCCCCATTCCCCGAGGTGCGACAGGCGATCGCGGGCCACCTCGCCGGCCTGAATCGCTATCCAGACAATGCACGACCGAACCTGACCGCCGCCCTGGCCGACCATCTCGGGGTGCCTCAGGAGCGGATCTGGTGCGGGGGAGCCAGCAACGAGCTCACGTTCATCACCGCTGTATCGATGGGCGGTCCCGGCACCAGTGCCGTCTACGCGTGGCCGTCATTCGGGTTGTATCAGATCGGATCACTCGCCATCTTCGCCGAAGGCATCGAGGTACCCCTCGACTCGAACCACCGCCACGATCTCAACGCAATGCAGGCCGCCATCCGAGACGACACAACGGTCGTCTACGTCTGCAATCCCAACAACCCCACCGGTACCCATGTTCCAGGCGATGCTCTCGAGAGATTCATCGACGGGGTGAGTGATGAGGTTCTCATCGTCGTAGACGAGGCCTATCACGAGTACGCCACCGCCCCCGACTATCGCTCGATGCTGTCCCTGGCCGCCGAGCGAGACAACGTGCTGGTGACCCGCACCTTCTCGAAGATCTACTCGCTCGCCGGGTTGAGGGTCGGATACGCCGTCACAGCTCCCGACAACATCGCACAGCTGCGGCGCATCCAATTGCCCTTCAGCGTGAGCAATCTGGCAGAAGTGGCAGCGGTGGAGGCGCTCCGACACCAGGACCGGGTCGCCGCACGCTGCGCCGATAATCGGGCCGGAATCGCCCATCTCACCGCAGGGCTGCGAGCCCGGGGCTGCAAGGTGGCCGACAGCCAGACCAACTTCGTATACGCCTCATTCGACGATGCCGAGCGAGTAAATGTGGGCCTGCTGGAACGTGGCGTAATCGTAAGACCGGCCTTCCCAAGAGGATGGCTCAGAATCAGCGTCGGAACGCAAGAAGAGATGGAGCGGTTCTTTGCGGCGTTGGATGAGATAGGGGAATAGCAACCAGCAATTGGCAATTGGCAATTGGCAATAGGCAATAGGCAATAGGCAATAGGCAGGAGAACTCAACGCGTAATGCCGTGCCTCTTGCTAATCGCGGGAGGCGGCGGAAGCCGACGACCTCTTCCCTACGCCAAAACGGTGAGCAGCAACCAGAAGGGCCCTGATGCCATGAAGAGGCCGTCGAGGTAGTGCAGGCTTCCCGGTATCGGACCAGATGCAAAGAACCCACCGGCCCTCAGAAGCGTTCCCTGGTTGCGCCCCGCAACAAGGGCGAGGGCTGCGGCAACAGATGCGGCCACCGTGTTGAGCAGATCGGGTGCCCATACCGCTCCGGCGATTGCGCCTGCGGTGATGGCGGCAACGATGATCGCCACCAGTGGGTCGAGCACCGGCATGTCGCTTCGATCGCTCAACCACGCCACTGCGATGGCCAAACCGGCCACGAACAGGAATGCAGCCGCCTCCTCCTCGGACCGCAGTCTCAGCAACACCAGCGATCCAGCGCCGAACGCACCCGTCATCGCGATCGAAACACCCGATGCGATCGACTCGATCGACCTGAGATCCGGGTTGATCACACCCCACATGAGCACAAACAGCGTGGCCCCCACCGTGGCCGCCGCCATGCCGGGGGCCCCGAACCGATAGGTGGCGAGGACTCCGGCCAACACCCCCAGCAATCCGGGTGCCGAGGCGACGGCAAGACCCCTGCTCTCTGCCGACCGGGAAACGTCGAACGCCCACATTCCGCCCACCAGAACGGCTCCGACAGCCAACCATTGCAGCGAAAGAGCATTGGTGATGACGAGGACGACGGCGAGAATCGCGGCAAGACCGATCTCCGCCAACACGGATGTTCTCGCGGCGAGAGCACCGCCGGAGACGGGAGGAATCACCGCGATCTCGGCACCCGCCGGGACGGTCGCGTCGGGCGTTGCCTGTTCACCGTCAACCCACACTTGGGCTGCAGCCAGGGCGCGTCCGAAGTCTTCCCCGTAGGTCGCCGTCGCCTTGTCCAACACGTCACCGACCGTCGCACCATCGATGTCCACCTCGGTGGCGCCGGCGATCTCCCGCAGGTTGGCGAACAGTCGGAGACGAGCCATCAGCCCGGTCGCACCGTGACGAGGCCGGTCATCACGACGTTTCCGTCGGGTCGGGTGGTTTCAAACACGAACGAGTCACCGTCGGATGCGAAGACGGCGGTTTCCAAATCGCTCCCCGGCAGCACCATGTCGGTGAATCTGACCTGAATCCGGCCGATCCGCCCCGGATCGCCACCAGCGAGCTCGTCGACGAGACCTCCCGACACGATCGAGAGCGTGCCGAGCCCGTGGTTGATCACGCCCGGCAGGCCCACGGCCATCGCAACATTGGGATCGGTATGGATCGGGTTGAGGTCGCCCGATGCCACCGCGTATTCCTTGGGCATCCCCTCATCGACGTGCTTGGTGAACGCCGCTACCTGGTCGCCCCTGGTGGGAGCCTCCGGCTTCTCTCCAGAGGGGCGCTCCCCGCCACTCCCGGCGCCGCGAACGAAGATCGTTGCGTACTGATCGTTGACGGGCTCGCCGTCCGGAGTCGCCCCGCTGACCCGCGCCACATAGGTTGCGCCTTTGCCCTTGTCGTCGACCGATTCGAGCGACGGCGTGAACACCAGGCTCTCACCCGGCAGCATTGGCCGATGATGGACGATGTCCTGCTCGCCGTGGACGATCATCAAAGGGTTCTCGACGTTCAATTCGGGATCGGTCGTCACCACTGCCATGAGCGGCAGACCGGTGACGACCGGGAAGATCAGCGACGGAACCTGATCCGGCCCCACCTGGTGCTTCGGGTTGTCGATCCTCGACGCCGCCGCATACGCGGCGATGGCGTCGGCAGAAACCTGCTCGGTGAGAGGCTCATAGGCCTTGCCGGCCAATTCGAAGTTGAGGGGCATGAAGACCACTCCTTGGTTGGATAACAGGGTAACGGGAGGGCTCCACACGCACCGCCATTGGGGACGGCGATGAGCAAGCGGCGAGCGGCGATCGACTCAGCCGCGCCTGTCGCACCCCCCCACCAAACGCCTGCGGCGTTTGACTCCCCCCAAAGGGGAGAGTTGTCAGAAACACCAAGCCCACTCCTGCTGGACTACTCCACCCTGGAGGGGGAGTCAGCGAGCAAAGCGAGCTGGTGGGGGGGTATCGCCTCACTGCCACGCCTACGGCACAACGGTGCCCACGCACTCTCCGAAACCAATACGAGGCAGTCCCTCTCTTTCGCACCAGCCGCGCAACGCAACGGTGTCGCCGTCCTCCAGGTAGCGCCGCTGCGAACCGTCGCTCAGTTGGATCGGGTCGCGCCCACCCCAGGTCAGCTCTATGAGACTCCCATACGTTCCCGGGTCCGGTCCCGAGACTGTCCCTGAGGCGTACAGATCGCCGGGACCGATCCGGGTCCCATTCACAGTGGCATGGGCCAACTGCTGAGCCATCGTCCAGTACATCCCTGCGAACGAGTTGCGAGAGATGACATCCGGCTCACTCATCGCCACCGATGCGAGCCCCACTTCGAGCTGAAGATCGACACCCCAGTCGCCGACGGTGCGAAGGTATGGCAAGGGCTCCGGATCTTGGGACGGGCCGGGGACCATGTACGGCGCCAATGCCTCCAGCGGTACCACCCACGGCGACACGCTGGTGGCGAACGATTTACCGAGGAAGGGGCCGAGCGGCACGTACTCCCAACGCTGGATGTCGCGGGCGCTCCAATCGTTGACCAGCACCATCCCGAAGATGTGGTCACCGGCGTCGTCGGCGTCGATCGGGACGCCGAGTTCATTACCGGGGCCGGTGACGAAGCCGACCTCCAGCTCGATGTCGAGCGCCCGCGTCGGTCCTTCAGTCGGAGGCTCGTCCTCCTGCTTGGTCTGCCCGCGGGGCCTGTGAATCTCGGTCCCGCTCACCACGATGGTGCTGGACCGCCCGTGGTATCCGACAGGGAGATGGCGCCAGTTGGGTAGCAGCGGATCCGAGTCGGGGCGGAACATCCTCCCCAGGTTGATGGCGTGCTCGATCGACGAGTAGAAGTCGACATAGTCGCCGGGCGTAAACGGAAGATGCAGTGTCACCTCGGCTTGGTGGTGGAACGCGTCGATTCCGGCGTCCTGAATCTCGGTGCGTCCATCGGTGAGCAGCTCGGTGAGGCGCCCCCGCACCTCGTGCCAGCTCGACCTCCCCAATGCCAGGAATCCATTCAGATCGACGTCCTGGAGAGCAGCACCGTGCGGAACCAGTCCGGCGTCGGCTACCGCGTAGAGGTCGAGCACGTGATCTCCGATGGCAATCCCGATGCGGCGGCCCTTTCCGGAGTCGAACACTCCGTAGGGGAGGTTGGCGAGCGGGAAGTCGCTTCCCTCAGGTACCTCGACCCACGACGCCGTCATGCCGGGAGCACCCCGAGAGCGGTGAGGTCCCCTACCGGTTCCTCAAAAGAGCAGGAGCCGTATCCGACGAACAGTCCGGAGCGCATCTCGTCGACAACGGCGTGACCGACCGTGTGATCCCGCCACGCCACCCCGGCGCGATCGATGGTGAAGGAGGACGGATCCTCGTCGGCGACCACCTCGGTCAGGGTGGCGGCATCGACACCCTGTGTGGCCAGCGCCGCGACGGTGAGGAAGTTGACAAAGCCGTGGTGGGTGAATCCGGTCTCCGGGTCGGTGTGGCGGAAGGGGTGATGGAGACCGGCGGTCGCCTTCATCGGGAGTGCTCGGCCGGTCGCACCCGCAACGAACCGGGCTACGTCCACCGGCTCCGGGAAGAGAGCTGCCTCCAGGCCACCACAACGGATCTTTACGCCGAGTGCCCGGCTGGTGTCCTCCCGCAAGGCGGCAAGCGTGTCGAACGCCTCGCCCGGGTCCGATTGCCAAGGGATCTCGAAGAACACCGCCGCACCAAATGCGCGCAGCACCTCGGCGGCGTCGGCGGCGAGACGCTTCGGGTCACTCGCCACCTCGGGAGGCACCCGGATCTCGACCAATTCGACGGAGGCGGCGTTTCCGACAGTGTCGGAGAAGGTTCTGACCGTTCCGGCGTCGGGTGTCAGCGAGTCGATCCAACCGGGGCCGGCCGTCACCACCAACCTCCAAGGCTCCTCCCCTGCAGTCATCGTCGGAGCCAGCACGCCGACCAGCTCTTCGAGCCGCGATGTCGGGCAGATGAAACGATCAACGATCCAAGCCGCAGACGACGACCGGGCGGCGCGGTAGCCGGTGACGGCACCCTCCATATCGAGAGATGCCGGCGGAAACAGTCCGGCATAGTCAATGAGTCCACTGAGGGCAGCCCGCCGAGCGTCGGGACGAGTGATCTGAATGCCGGCCATCCCTCCGAGCGTACCGGCCGGCAAGCAGCAACCCCCACCAACTTCTTCTGAACTACTCCACCCTGGAGGGGGAGTCAGCGAGCAAAGCAAGCTGATGGGGGGGAAAGCTCACACCACACCCCCCACCAAACACCTACGGCGTTTGACTCCCCCCAAAGGGGAGAGTGATCAGCAACCTCCGCCAACTTCTTCTGAACTACTCCACCCTGGAGGGGGAGTCAGCGAGCAAAGCGAGCTGGTGGGGGGGAAAAGCGCAAACCAACACCCCCAACCACCTAGTGCCACCCGGCACGCGACAATGACCACAAGCACGACGAGGGGCAGAGCCATGACCGATCAGGACGTCTTACAGAGAGCCAAGGAGATGGCCGCGGGCGACGATTTCCCGCTCATGGGGTTCTCCCATTTGGAGTGGTGGGTGGGCAACGCCTTCCAGACCGCCCAGTTCCTCCGCTCGCAGCTCGGCTTCAGCATCGTCGGCTACCGCGGCCCCGAAACCGGCACCCGCGAAACCGCCTCCTACATGCTCCGTCAGGGCGACATCACGTTCATCGTCACCGGTGCCATGGGTCCGGAGCACCCTGTGTCGGATCACGTCCTCCAGCACGGTCCCGGCGTCAAGGATGTCGCCATTGCCGTCCCCGACGCCGAGGCTGCCTTCGAACTCGCGATCGAGCGCGGCGCCGAGGCCGCCGCCAAGCCCCACGTCATAGAAGATGATCAGGGAAGGGCCGTGATGTCGGCCATCCAGGCCTACGGCGACACCATCCACTCGTTCGTCCAACTCGATGGTGACATGCCCGGGTTCGAGCGGCGGGAGGACACAATCGCGGTGCCGACCGGGCTCGAATTCATCGATCATGTGGTCGCCAACGTCGAGCTGGGCAAGATGAACTACTGGGTCGAGTGGTACGAGCGGGTCTTTGGTTTCACCCTGCTCAAGCATTTCGACGATGACGCCATCTCTACCAAGTACACCGCCCTCATGTCGAAGGTCATGTGGGACGGCGAGGGGATCATCAAGCTCCCCATCAACGAGCCGGCTGAGGGCCTCAAGAAGTCACAAATCGACGAGTACCTCCAGTTCTATCGGGGCGCCGGGGTGCAGCACATCGCAATGCACACCCAGGACCTGCTGATGACGGTGAGCGACACTCACACCCGCGGCTTGCAAACGCTGGCGGTCCCCGACTCCTACTACGCCGACGTGTGGCAGCGGATGCCCGACATCGACGTCGACCGCGCCAAGGTGGAGGAGCTCCAACTGCTGCTCGACCAGGACGAGGGCGGCTACCTGCTCCAGATCTTTAGCCGCATGTTGCAGGACCGGCCCACCGTATTCTTTGAATTCATCGAGCGGCGCGGGGCCACCGGGTTTGGCAAGGGCAATTTCAAGGCTCTGTTCGAGGCAATCGAACGTGAGCAGGACAAGCGAGGCAACCTCTGATCCAGATCGTCGAAGTCGGACCACGCGACGGCCTCCAGAGCGAGGAGCGGATCCTCCCGGTCGAGACCCGGGTCGAACTGATCCGCCGACTGGAAGACGCCGGAGCCACCCGGATCGAGACGGTCTCGTTTGCCCATCCCAAACACGTCCCGCAGATGGAGGGCGCCGAGGAGATCTGCGCTGCCCTCTCGGATCGGTCGTTCTCTTCTATCGGCCTAGTCCTCAACGAGCGAGGTCTGGACAGAGCTCTGGAGTGTGACCTGGATGAGGTCAACTTCGTCGCCTACGCCAGCGACGGCTACGCCCACAGGAACACTGGGGCCTCCTCGACCGACCGCAACCTGGAGGCAACTCGACTGGTCGAGAGGGCCAAGGGAGCCGGCCGGAAGGTGTCGGTGACGATCTCGGTTGCCTTTGGCGACCCGGTAGAGGGTGCGGTGCCCCCGGTTCGGGTGGCAGGGATCGCCGCAGCCATGGCCGCCGCGGGCGCCAATGAGATAGCCCTGGGCGACACGATCGGAGTGGCAGTCCCGACATCGACGCGGACGGTGATCGACACGGTTACCGAGACACTTCCGACAACCCCGCTCCGTTGCCACTTCCACAACACCCGCAACGCCGCCTACGCCAACGCAGTGGCGGCGATCGAGGGAGGTGTGGGCGTACTCGATAGCGCCGTCGGTGGATACGGGGGCAGCCCGTTCTCACCCGGAGCCGGAGGCAACGTGGCCTCCGAGGATCTGGTCGGACTACTCGACCAGATGGAGATCGAGACAGGCCTCAACGCAATGACCCTGGCCGCCACAGGCGTTTGGCTGGCACGAGAACTCGGCGATGAGGAACCCCCGGCGATGCTGGGCCGGGTGCCTCGATATCCGAGCTAGGGGAGGTAGAGGATCTCCGGCGTCGGCGTGTCGATGAACTCGACCTCCCCGTCATGGGCTCGCTGCCGCTTACGCAAGCGTGCCCACGCAACTAGCCAGCTGTTGAGCTACGAATCCGCCGGTGCTCGCACGCATCTCGAATACGCCGAAATCACCGCCGTGTTCGACCCCACGTCGTAGCCAAACCCAACTCCACCGCCACCGATCAGGCCGGCAGCGACAAGATCGCGACTTCGTGAGACAGAACGCGAATCTATCACGTCGGGGAACTCGGCCCTCCACCATGTCGCGATGGCATCGACATCGAACTCGAAGCCAGGTCCGGGCCGCGCGACTAGTTCGAACTCAGCGGCAGCATCGCCAGCCCGATCGCACGCGTCTCGTCGAATGCGGCTGGCCGACGACGCCTCACCAACCGAGAACGACGATGCAGTTCCCTCCACGAGTGACTGCACAGCCGACTGAACAGCCGAGAACTCCCCCGAGGACCCAGACCCTGAGCACGCACTCAGTGCGACCGCCAGAACGAGTCGAAGCACCAGTCCGCCGACTCGGCCCGCGGGCTCCAACGAATGAGACAAGGCGTTACTTGTCATATGGGCTGTAGAGCCTCTCCAACGCGGCTAGGTAGGCGATCTCTGCATGGCTGCCCGTCGCGATCAAGGCCATGCTCCGCCGAGCTACGGCGTTGATGTAGTAGCCGGAGTGACCCTCCGCGGCTCCGACATCCAGGATCAGCGCACCAACGAGTCTCTCCGGTGGTGCGCCGTGCGGGTGATAGTCCGCGACCGGGTCGTTTCGAGCGTGACCCACCCAAAACGCGCCTGGACCCAAACCAATGGCGGCGGGGTCAAACTCCGGTACCCCTGCGGAGCCAATGTGGATCGAAGCATCCACGACCTTGCCGAGGCCGTGATCGCGCAACGCGTATCCGGTGGTGGTCGACCCGTAGCTGTGAGAGATGGTGGTGACTCTCGCAGAGTGGAGCAACAGCGACTCGATCTGGGCAACAAGGCTGCCCGAGCTGCCTTGCGCCCTCCCGGGCGTCAACGCCTCGAGATGCGATGGTGGATCCCCGCACAGACACATGAATACAGCGTTGGTAGCGCCTCCGCTCCTTTTGTTCATCTCCTGCCACAAGGACAAGCCGTTCCTGAGTTGATTCATCGTCATGTTGTCCCCGTTGTTCCCAGTCCCGGGCACCATGATCACGATACTGTCTGAGGATGGATCGCCGATCCAGCGCCCACGAACACCATTGATGTTGCCCGGAATGCGTTGAACAGGTTTCCGACCGACGGACGTGCACCGGTACGTACCGGCAATGCACGCCGCGTGCCCGCTCGGATCAGTCAGCCGCACCGGATTCCCGCGCACATACGCATACCGGTTGAGGTCGGCGATCGCTGACGGGTCGGGCACGATGGTGTCGGCGGAGATGAATCGCATCAGGGTCGGCGAGTAGTAGCGCGCCCCGTAATACGACAAACCGGACGGATCCGACTGCTGGCCGGTAAACCCACGGTCACCCGAGAACACACCCGTCGCATGCCGCACCTGCCCGTACGGCTCATGCAACCGGGTACCGGTCACTGTCCCAGCGCCAGTCGGATCGAACGCCACCGACGGTGATCCGAGATGATCCGCCAACACCACACTCAGACTCGTCTGAGTACCAACAGTGGTGCGGATGATGGTGTCACCACCGAACCCGTAGTAGGTCCGGGCGGTCCCGTCCGGATCGATCTCAACGTCACCCAGATACACGACGGCATCGACCGGTGGCGTCTCGATCAGGATCGTCACGCCGGGTGTTGGAGTCCAGGTATTTGTCTGTGAGTCAGCATGGGGGGCAGTGTCAGGCCATTCGGTACCGTCGGTAAACGTCGGATCAGCAAACACGTCGCCGGCCCCGTTCGTTCCGTTGGCGAACCGGGCCCAATACAGCCGACCATCCAGATCATTGAGACCATCAGAATCCGACCCAACACGCAGCTGCGTCTTCGTCAAAGTGACCGGCTCAATGTTCGGCAGGATCGGGTCCCCCAACGGTGAATACGTCGGCGCAGTATCAGCCGGATCGCCACTCACATCGGCATAAAAGAACGACACACCACCAGTACCACTCCACCCGACCTTGAACGCATAATCAGACGTGTTACCGGCACCCAACCCCGGCACCACCACCGACGTAAACGTCGTAGTGGCATCACCATCAGAATGATCCGTCAACACCACCTCAAGCTTGTTCGCAGCCGTCACATACCCATCCACACTGAACTCCGCCGGCTCCGAGAGCAATGCGAGGGTTGTTGCCATCCGTGCGTCCCACTGGCTGTAGCTCGAAATCATGTACCCAGGATTCTCCGTTGCCGAGCCCGAGCCCGGCTTTTCGCTGATACGGGCACAGTCACCGGCTCCGGTACCACCATTGCGATTCGTATACGCCCAAGGACCATGCGGATTCGTGCACTGGGCCGTCCCAGCAGCCACCCACTTATCGGCCGCAGTCAACGCCCGGCTCGCCGTCGTACCAGGAGGATCATTCGAAGCCTGCAGATTGTTGACAGCATCAATACTGCCAACCCCGGTCCAAGACGACCACGCGATATACCACTGCCGAGCGGCTCCCCAGTTGATCGTCGTGTCACTCACAGGGCCATCGAAGAGCCGGTAATACAACGTCGCGGCCCCAGGGCCCCCGCCGCCGATCAGCCGAGTCCAACCTGGGATCTCGTCGGGCCAATCAGTCTGGAACGTCTGAACGGCAATCACGACCGCAGCGTCATCCGCCGCGTTCGACGTCGATAGCACGAACGAGGACGACGCCGTGTAGCCCTGCCACCCCGTGTCATATGTGACCGCAGCACCCATATTCTGATCGATCATCGAAAACAGCGACTCCCGCACCCCACCGCTCGGCCTACCGGCAAACTCCACCGCGAAATCGGCGGCAATCCCAGGGTCGAACCCCACACCGGCGGTCTCCACCAAGCCATCGACACCCTCCGAATCCACGAACTGTGCAATAGGCGTGGTCTCACCGATCGTCACGCCGGGTGTTGGGGTCCAGGTGTTGGCCTGCGAATCAGCATGGGGAGCAGTATCGGGCCACTCAGTACCGTCAGTAAACGTCGGATCAGCAAACACACTGCCAGCCTCATCACGGAACCGGGCCCAATACAGCCGACCATCCAGATCACTGAGACCCCCAGAATCCGACCCAACACGCAACTGCGTCTTCGACAACGACACCGGCTCAATCCCAGTCGAAACCGTCGTACCCAACGCCGTGTACGTCGGCGCAGTATCAGCCGGATCGCCACTCACATCGGCATAAAAGAACGACACACCACCAGTACCACTCCACCCGACCTTGAACGCAAAGTCAGAGGCATTCCCAGCCGTCAGACCCGGCACCGCCACCGACGTGAACGTGGT